>NZ_CP072916.1:3342500-3950000 GCF_018064205.1 Comamonas aquatica
AACATCCTGACTGTTTTAGCCTTCCCACTTCGTTTCCCACTTAGCCAATTTTAGGGACCTTAGCTGGCGGTCTGGGTTGTTTCCCTCTTGAGTCCGGACGTTAGCACCCGGTGCTCTGTCTCCCAAGCTGTACTCTGCGGTATTCGGAGTTTGCCTTGGTTTGGTAAGTCGCCATGACCCCCTAGCCAAAACAGTGCTCTACCCCCGCAGGTAATACTTGAGGCACTACCTAAATAGTTTTCGGAGAGAACCAGCTATTTCCAAGTTTGTTTAGCCTTTCACCCCTAACCACAGCTCATCCGCTGATTTTGCAACATCAGTCGGTTCGGACCTCCAGTACCTGTTACGGCACCTTCATCCTGGCCATGGTTAGATCACTTGGTTTCGGGTCTACACCCAGCGACTGAACGCCCTATTCGGACTCGATTTCTCTACGCCTTCCCTATTCGGTTAAGCTTGCCACTGAATGTAAGTCGCTGACCCATTATACAAAAGGTACGCCGTCACCCCTTTCGAGGCTCCGACTTTTTGTAAGCATACGGTTTCAGGATCTATTTCACTCCCCTCCCGGGGTTCTTTTCGCCTTTCCCTCACGGTACTGGTTCACTATCGGTCGATTACGAGTATTTAGCCTTGGAGGATGGTCCCCCCATATTCAGACAGGATTACACGTGTCCCGCCCTACTTTTCTCTAGCTCAGTACCACACGTCAGTTTTCACATACAGGGCTATCACCTACTATGGCCGGACTTTCCATTCCGTTTTGTTAACCGTCGTGCTATCACTAGAAGGCTCCTCCGAATTCGCTCGCCACTACTATCGGAATCTCGGTTGATGTCTTTTCCTCTGGGTACTTAGATGTTTCAGTTCTCCAGGTTCGCCTCGTTAGCCTATGTATTCAGCTAACGATACCCTTGCGGGTGGGTTTCCCCATTCAGAAATCTCCGGATCAAAGCTTATTTGCCAGCTCCCCGAAGCTTATCGCAGGCTATCACGTCTTTCTTCGCCTGTAATCGCCAAGGCATCCACCATATGCTCTTAGTCACTTGACCCTATAACTTTGATCTCTGTTGCCAGAGCTCGCCATTTCGAGTTCAAAGACTGGTGAGGTCTTGCACCTCACGCGTTATGCCGTAATGTGAATGATTCTTCGGTTGCATCCTTTCAGACGCAGCCTAGAGAATGATTCGTCATTACATCGAATTCATTAGTTGAATTCGTGTGACGCAATCAAATAGTTGCTGGCGGCACGGTGCAATGTTTCATGCTTTCCGCCAGCAACGCTGATTTCGACTCTATGAATTTTTAAAGAACAGCCTATTGATCGGATCGATCAATACAAAAGCAGTCTTTGCAAGACTGCTTTTGTATTGAGGTGAGCCAACGATTATAGCACCACTTGGCGCTATCATTTTCTAACCAATCCTTGGTGGAGGATGACGGGATCGAACCGACGACCCCCTGCTTGCAAAGCAGGTGCTCTCCCAGCTGAGCTAATCCCCCATCGGGTTTTTCGCATTGGAAGTTTGGTGGGTCTAGTTGGGCTCGAACCAACGACCCCTGCGTTATCAACACAGTGCTCTAACCAGCTGAGCTACAGACCCAATCCATCAGAACTTGCGCTCTAACAGTTGCCATCCAACAACCGATAAGTGTGGGCGTTCAAACTTGAACTGCTTCATTTTCCAGAAAGGAGGTGATCCAGCCGCACCTTCCGATACGGCTACCTTGTTACGACTTCACCCCAGTCACGAACCCCGCCGTGGTAAGCGCCCTCCTTGCGGTTAGGCTACCTACTTCTGGCGAGACCCGCTCCCATGGTGTGACGGGCGGTGTGTACAAGACCCGGGAACGTATTCACCGTGACATTCTGATCCACGATTACTAGCGATTCCGACTTCACGCAGTCGAGTTGCAGACTGCGATCCGGACTACGACTGGCTTTATGGGATTAGCTCCCCCTCGCGGGTTGGCAACCCTTTGTACCAGCCATTGTATGACGTGTGTAGCCCCACCTATAAGGGCCATGAGGACTTGACGTCATCCCCACCTTCCTCCGGTTTGTCACCGGCAGTCCCATTAGAGTGCCCTTTCGTAGCAACTAATGGCAAGGGTTGCGCTCGTTGCGGGACTTAACCCAACATCTCACGACACGAGCTGACGACAGCCATGCAGCACCTGTGTTACGGCTCTCTTTCGAGCACTCCTCTATCTCTAAAGGATTCCGTACATGTCAAAGGTGGGTAAGGTTTTTCGCGTTGCATCGAATTAAACCACATCATCCACCGCTTGTGCGGGTCCCCGTCAATTCCTTTGAGTTTCAACCTTGCGGCCGTACTCCCCAGGCGGTCAACTTCACGCGTTAGCTTCGTTACTGAGTCAGTTAAGACCCAACAACCAGTTGACATCGTTTAGGGCGTGGACTACCAGGGTATCTAATCCTGTTTGCTCCCCACGCTTTCGTGCATGAGCGTCAGTACAGGCCCAGGGGATTGCCTTCGCCATCGGTGTTCCTCCGCATATCTACGCATTTCACTGCTACACGCGGAATTCCATCCCCCTCTGCCGTACTCTAGCCTTGCAGTCACAAAGGCAGTTCCCAGGTTGAGCCCGGGGATTTCACCTCTGTCTTACAAAACCGCCTGCGCACGCTTTACGCCCAGTAATTCCGATTAACGCTTGCACCCTACGTATTACCGCGGCTGCTGGCACGTAGTTAGCCGGTGCTTATTCTTACGGTACCGTCATGACCCCAGGGTATTAACCCAGGGCTTTTCGTTCCGTACAAAAGCAGTTTACAACCCGAAGGCCTTCATCCTGCACGCGGCATTGCTGGATCAGGCTTGCGCCCATTGTCCAAAATTCCCCACTGCTGCCTCCCGTAGGAGTCTGGGCCGTGTCTCAGTCCCAGTGTGGCTGATCGTCCTCTCAGACCAGCTACAGATCGTCGGCTTGGTAAGCTTTTATCCCACCAACTACCTAATCTGCCATCGGCCGCTCTAGTAGCACAAGGTCTTGCGATCCCCTGCTTTCATCCGTAGATCTCATGCGGTATTAGCCACTCTTTCGAGTAGTTATCCCCCACTACTAGGCACGTTCCGATGTATTACTCACCCGTTCGCCACTCGTCAGCATCCGAAGACCTGTTACCGTTCGACTTGCATGTGTAAGGCATGCCGCCAGCGTTCAATCTGAGCCAGGATCAAACTCTACAGTTCGATCTTGAATTTAAAGTCTTGCGACTCACTCATAAAAACGGAATTGAAGTGAACTTCACTTCTCTATTTCCATGAGCGTTTGTTTTTAGTTCCAAAGAACTTGGCAATTCGCCTTCAAACGCCCACGCTTATCGGCTGTATCTTTTTAAAGATGCAAACCTGAATTACTTCAGATTTCTTGCTTCGCCGTGATCAGCGAAGCCTTGTATTGTAGCACAACTTTTTGCGCTTTCAAGAAGAATTTTTTCTCCTTGCTCGCCGCCAGTTGTCGTGGGCAGCGAAGACCGCAATTCTATACCTATTTTTGGCACTCCGAGGGAAATCCCTTGGATTTCCTGCACCCGCTTGCAGCGGGTGCCTGATGCCGCACTCAGGCAGCGGCCTGGACCGCCTGCTCCAGCGCATCCACAAACAGCGCCGGTACGTCGCAGCCGGTCTGCTGCTGGATCTCCTGGAAGCAGGTGGGGCTGGTGACGTTGATTTCGGTGACCTTGTCGCCGATCACATCCAGGCCCACCAGCAGCAGGCCGCGTGCGACCAGGATGGGCCCCAGTTTGTCAGCGATGGCGCGGTCGCTGTCGCTGAGCGGCTGGGCCACACCCTTGCCACCCGCAGCCAGGTTGCCGCGCACTTCGTTGCCCTGCGGAATGCGGGCCAGGCAATACGGCACGGGCTTGCCGCCAATGATGAGGATGCGCTTGTCGCCCTGGGTGATGGCAGGCAGGAACTTCTGCACCATCACGCTGGTGGCGCCCTGCTGGTTCAGGGTTTCAATGATGGAGCCCAGGTTCATGCCATCAGGGCCAACACGGAAGATGCCCATGCCACCCATACCGTCCAGCGGCTTGAGGATGATGTCCTGGTGCAGGGCATGGAAGGCGCGGATGTCCTGGGGGTTGCGGGTGATGAGGGTGGGGCCCAGCACCTCGGGGAATTCCATCACCGCCATTTTCTCGGGGTGGTCACGCAGCGCCGCCGGCTTGTTGAAGACCTTGGCGCCCTCCCGCTCGGCCTGGCTGAGCATGTGCGTGGCATAGAAGAATTCGCTGTCGAACGGCGGGTCCTTGCGCATCAGCACGGCATCAAAGTCGGCCAACGCCTGCTGTGCCACACCCACTTCTTCGTACCAGTCGTGCAGATCGCCGGTCAGGCGCAGGGCCCGCACCTGGGCCACCACCTTACCCCCCACCTGCCAGCTGATGTCCCGGGGCTCGGTCGCGAACACCGTATGCCCACGGCGCTGGGCCTCGCGCATCATGGCGAAGGTGCTGTCCTTCTTGGTGTTGAAAGATTCCAGGGGATCGGCGACAAACAGAAATTGCATGGTGGGCTGGGGCAGCGCCCCGATCAAGAAAGAAGAAAAGGTTCAGCGCGCTTTTGTACGCCAAGGTTGGTACTGTTGCACGAACAGGGTCAAGCCCCCGGCGACCACACCCCAGAAGGCCGAACCGATGCCGGCAATCACCACACCGCTGAGCGTGACCAGAAAGGTGATGAGTGCGGCCTCACGGCTGCTGTCCTGCTGCAACGCAGCCACCAGCCCCCCGCCAATGCTGCCGAGCAGCGCCAAGCCGGCAATCGCCATGACCAGCTCCTTGGGGAAGGCCGCCAGCAGCCCGGCCACCACGGCCCCGAAGATGCCCAGCAGCACATAGAACAGACCGCACCAGACCGCCGCGGTGTAGCGTTTGGCCGGGTCGGCGTGGGCTTCGGTGCCCATGCAGATGGCCGCCGTAATGGCCGCCAGGTTAATACCGAAGGCCCCGAACGGTGCCAGCAGCAAGGTGACGACGCCGGTGGTGCCCACCAACCGGGACACGGGCAGCGCATAGCCGGCGGTGCGGATGACCGCCACCCCCGGCAGGTTCTGCGACGCCATGGTGACCACAAACAGCGGCAGCGCCACGCTGATGCAGGCCTGCCAGGTGAAGCTGGGCGTGGTGAACACCGGCAGGGCCAGGCGCCACTCCACCTGCGACCACTGCATCTGCCCCTGCCAGGCCGCACAGGCGATGCCGGCCATCAGGGTCAGCATGACGGCATAGCGGGGCCACAGGCGCCGCGACAGCACATAGGTCAGCAGCATGCTGAGCACCAGGGGCAGGGCCGTCTGCGCCGACTCGAACACCTGCAGGCCAAAGCGGGCCAGCACCCCGGCCAGCAGCGCCGCCGCAATCGCGGCGGGGATGCGGTCCATCACCCGCTCGAACCAGCCGCTGAAGCCACACAGCGCAATCAGCGCCGCGCTGACGATGAAGGCGCCCACGGCCTCGGCCATGCTGAAGCCGCCCGCCACCCCGGCGGCCGCCAGCACTGCGGCCCCGGGCGTGGACCAGGCCACCATCACCGGCTTGCGCAGCAGCAGCGAGGGCACGGCGCAGCACAGACCGATGCCCCAGCCCAGGGCCCACATCCACGAGCTGATCTGTGCCGGCGTGGCACCGAAGGCCTGGGCCGCCTGGAACACCAGGGCCACCGAGCTGGTCACGCCCACCAACACCGCCACAAAACCGGCACTCAGCGCCGACAGGCTGAAGTCTCTGAAAAATTGCATGGCGCACATTGTGCGCACAGCCACCGCGCAGCGCCACCCGGTTCTGGCACGCCGGGGACGACGGCATAAAAAAAGCGCAGACCCGGGGGCTGCGCTTAGAAAACAGAAGCTGATTGCGCTTGCTTTACAAGGATTTTCAATAGATTTCCATCTGCATTCCTTGAAAAACCAGCGCTGGCAGCTCTTCTTTTTACACCACGGTCGTGTCCTGCCCAGGGCCTCAGTCGTAGACCTCGGCGTCGGGGTTGGTGGCTTCCAGCTCATAGCTGGCGGCCAGCATGGCCAGGCGCGCGATGACGCCGTACATGTAGAAGCGGTTGGGCGCGCTGGCACCGGGGTGCATGCCGGGCTGGGGCATGTGGGTGCTGTGCGCGAACGCCAGCGGCACGTAGCTGGAGCCGGGGGCGTTCAGGTTCTCGTCGATGCCGCGCTCGGGGTGCATGCGGTAGAAGCCGCCAACCACATAACGGTCCAGGGTGTAGACCACGGGCTCGGCCACGGCGTCGTTCATGCGCTCCGAGGTCTGCACGCCTTCCTGGATGATGAAGTCCTGCACCGACAGGCCATCCTTGATGATGCCCATCTTGTTGCGTGCCTTCTTGGTCAGGTCGTCCAGCTCCTTGGCGTCGCGCACCGTCATCACGCCCATGCCATAGGTGCCGTTGTCGGCCTTGACGATGGCGAAGGGTTTTTCCTTGATGCCGTATTCCTTGTACTTGCGGCGCACCTTGGTCAGCAACGCATCCACCTGGGTGGCCAGGTTGTCCAGGCCCGTGCCTTCGTTGAAGTCCAGCTGCTCCACCTTGGCGAACAGGGGATTGATCAGCCAGTGGTCAATCCCCAGCAGCTTGCCGAAGCGCTTGGCCACCTCTTCGTAGCTCTGGAAATGGCGGCTCTTGCGGCGCACGCTCCAGCCCGCGTGCAACGGGGGCAGCAGGTACTGCTCGTACAGCTCTTCCAGGATGCCCGGCGCGCCGGCCGACAGGTCATTGTTCAGCAGGATGGTGCAGGGGTCGAAGTACTTCAGGCCGATGCGGCGCTTGCTGCGGATCACCGGCTCCAGCAGCACGGTCTCGCCGTTGGGTAGCCTCAGCTCGGTGGGTTTCTTGATGTCCGGGCTGATGGAGCCCAGGCGCGCATTCAGCCCCGCCATCTTGAAGATGCGCTGCAGCTGCGCCAGGTTCATCAGGTAGGAGGGGTTGCGATTGTGGTTCTCCGGAATGATCAGGAGGTTGCGCGCCTCGGGGCAGATCTTCTCGATCGCCGCCATGGTGGCCTGCACCGCCAGGGGCAGCATCTGGTCGGTCAGATTGTTCCAGTTGCCGGGAAACAGGTTGGTGTCCACAGGGGCCAGCTTGAAACCGGAATTGCGGATGTCCACCGAGCTGTAGAAGGGCGGCGTGTGCTCCATCCACTCCAGGCGGAACCAGCGTTCAATGGCTGGCATGGAGTCGATGATGCGCTGCTCAAGCTCGTTGATCGGCCCGGTCAAAGCGGTGATGAGATGTGGAACCATGTATGTCCTCGAACGACGGTGGTTATGTAATTGTAGGTAATCGCTGCAAACTTAAGTGTTTACCCTTATGCCCTGAATCATACGCAGGTGCTCACTCACCGGCGCCAGAATGCAGGGGTCAGCAGTGCGAGAAAGCTCAAAATCTCCAAGCGCCCCAACAACATACCGAGCGTGCAGACCCAGATCTGAAAGTCCGTCAGCCCCGCGTACGAAGAGGCCGGCCCGATGCTGCCCAACCCCGGTCCCAGGCAGTGCACGCTGGCCACCACGGCCGAAAACGCCGTGATGGGGTCCAGGTCCGTCAGCATCATCACCATGCTCAGCAGCACAATCGTGCCGCCATACACCAGCATAAACGCCAGAACGGCAAAAATCATGCGGTTATCCACGACACGCCCACCGAGCACCACCGGTTGTACGGCGCGCGGGTGCACCAGCCGTGTCAGCTCACGCCGCGCCTGGCTGAACAGAATCAGCATGCGCATCATCTTGATGCCCCCGCCGGTCGAGCCAGCGCTGGTGGCCATGCCCGACAGGAACAGCATGAAGAACGGGGCGAACACCGGCCAGCCCAGGTAGTCGACCGTGGCAAACCCCGTGGTGGTGGCCACCGAGACGGTGTTGAACATGCCGTAGCGGAAGGCCTCCAGCGGGCCGTACACGCCCTTGCCCCACAGCAGCAGCGACACCAGCACGCTGCTGCCCAGCAGCACGCCGACCGTGGCGCGCATCTCGGGGTCGCGCCAGAAGCCCTGCCAGTTGCCCTTGCGCATGGCCACGAAGTACAGCGCGAAATTGCAGCTGGCCGCCACCATGAAGACGAAGGCGATGGCCTCCAGCAGCGGTGACTGGAAGTGGCCGAAGCTGGCGTCATGGGACGACAGCCCGCCCAGGCTCACCGTGGTGAACATGTGCATCAGCGCGTCCAGCGGCTCCATCCCCCCCAGCCAGTAGGCCAGCATGCAGGACACGGAAAACACCGCATACACCCCCCACAGGCCTTTGGCCGTGCCGGTGATGCGGGGTGTCAGCTTGGTGTCCTTGACCGGGCCGGCCGCCTCAGCGCGGAACATCTGGCTGCCGCCCACGCCCAGCAGCGGCATGATGGCCACAGCCAGAATCAGGATCCCCATACCACCGACCCACTGCAGGAAGGTGCGCCAGATGTTGAGCGACACCGGCAGCTCGTCCAGGTTGGACAGCACGGACGAGCCCGCCGTGGTCAGCCCGGACACGGCCTCGAAATAGGCATAGGTGAAAGGCAGCTCGCGCCCCAACAGGTGGTAGACCGCCATCATCGGCAGGGCCGCCGACAGCGGCAGGCAGACCCACACCAGGGTCACCAGGATCACGCCGTGGCGCGGCTGCAGCTCGCGCTTGTGGTGGCGCATGCAGAACCACAGCAGCAGCCCGGCCAGCGCCGTGGTCGCCATGGCGGCCGGCCAGGCGGGCCAGACCCCATCCTGCAGCCACCAGGAGGCCGCCAGCGGCACCGTCATGCCGAGGGCGAAGAACACCAGCAGCACGCCCAACACGCGCAGTACGGGAAACAGGTCTTGCATGCAGCGCTCCTGCGCGTTAGAAGAACGTGGCGCTGACGCGGAACAGCCGCTCCACCTCCTGCACCAAACGCTTGTTGGGCAGGAAGAAGACCACGTGGTCGTTGCTCTCGATCACGGTGTGGCTGTGCGGGATGATGACCTCGGGCTCCACCCCTTCGGCCTGGGCCTGGATGTCCTCGGTGTCCGGCAGGCCGCGGATGATCAGGCCGATGTGCACCTCGGGCGGCAGCTTCAGCGCCTCCACCGGGCGCCCCACCACCTTGGAGCTCTTGCGGTCGCCGCGCGCCACGATCTCCAGTGCCTCGGCCACGCCGCGGCGCAGGCTGTGCACGGCCTGCACGTCGCCCTTGCGCACATGGGCCAGGAACTCGCCCAGCATGGCCTGCGCGGGCGACAGCGCGATGTCGATCTGCGTGCCGTGCATCAGGTCGGCATAGCTGCGCCGGTTGATCAGCGCCAGCACGCGGCTGGCACCCATGCGCTTGGCCAGCAGGCTGGCCATGATGTTGTTCTCGTCGTCCTCGGTGAGCGCCAGGAACAGGTCCGTCTCCTCCACGCTCTCGTCGGCGAACAGGTCCTCGTCCGTGGGGTTGCCCTGCAGCACCAGCACCTCGCTGGGCAGGGCCGCCGCCAGCACCTCGCAGCGGCGCGGATCGCTTTCGATGATCTTGACGATGAAGCGCCCCGGCTCGGTCGCCAGGGCCTGGGCCAGGTGCAGGCTGACCGGATCGCCGCCTGCTATCAAAATGCGACGCACTGCCCGCGCCGGCTGACCGCTGGGGCGGTGAAAGACATTCAGCATCTGCTGCAGATGCTCGCTGGCGGCCAGCACGAAGACTTCGTCGCCCGGCTCGATGCGGGTGCTGCCGTCGCAGCGCACGAAACGGTCGGGCTCGTCGGCAAAGCGCCGGTAGATGGCCACGATGCGCATCGCCAGCTCCGGGTGGTGCATGCGCACGTCGCCGATGCGCATGCCAACGCCCGGCGCCCCCAGCCGCGCGCGCACCGAGGACAGGCAGGCGCGCCCGCCGGCGAACTCGCGCACCTGCAGGGCATCGGGGTACTCGATGAGCTTCAGGATGTAGCGCATCACCGAGGTTTCGGGGCAGATGATGGTGTCCACCGCAAAGCCCTCGGGGCCCAGCAGCGGCTGCGACACATCGAAGCCCGCCGCCCGCACGCGCGCCACGCGGGTGCGCACGCCGAACACCATGTGGGCGATCTTGCAGCAGACCAGGTTGGTTTCGTCCTGGGCCGCACAGGCAATCAGCAGGTCGGTGTCGGCGGCGCCGGCCTCGGCCAGCACCTGCACGTCGATGCCGTTGCCCATGACCCCGCGCAGGTCGAACCGGTCCTGCAGCTCCTGCAGGCGCTGGGCATCGGTGTCGATGACGGTGATGTCATTGCGCTCGGAGACCAGGCTCTCCGCCACGCTGTAGCCGACCCGGCCCGCCCCCAAGATGATGATCTTCATGCCCTGTCCTTGTGATGCAGGCACCTGCCCAGGCCGCGCGGCCGATTGCCGCCGTCCGGCCTGCGGGCTTCAGCTGCGCACGTCGCCTTCGCCCAGCACGATGTATTTGAGCGAGGTCAGACCCTCGATGCCCACCGGACCGCGCGCATGGAACTTGTCGGTGCTGATGCCAATTTCCGCGCCCAGGCCGTACTCGAAGCCGTCGGCAAAGCGGGTGCTGGCATTGACCATGACGCTGGCCGAGTCGACCTCGCGCAAAAAGCGCTGGGCGTGCACGTGGTCGCGCGTCAGGATGGCCTCGGTGTGGCCGCTGGAGTAGCGGTTGATGTGGGCGATGGCGGCGTCCAGGCCGTCCACCACCTTCACGCTGATGATGGGGGCCAGGTATTCCTCGCTCCAGTCGGCCTCGGTGGCCTCGGCCAGCTGGGCGCCGGCGACCTGGCGCAGGATGGCCAGGGCTTCGGGGCAGCCGCGCATCTCCACGCCCTTGGCGGCAAAGATGGCGCCGATCTTGGGCAAAAACTCCTGCGCCACGCCGCGCGCCACCAGCAGGCTTTCGGTGGCGTTGCAGGGGCTGTACTTCTGGGTCTTGGCGTTGTCGGTCACCTTGACGGCCAGCTCGATGTCGCAGGGGTCGTCCACATAGGTGTGGCAGTTGCCGTCCAGGTGCTTGATCACCGGCACCTTGGCGTCGCGGCTGATGCGCTCGATCAGGCCCTTGCCGCCACGCGGAATGATGACGTCCACATAGGCGGGCATGGCGATCAACTGGCCCACGGCCTCGCGGTCCGTGGTCTGCACCAGTTGCACGCCGTGCTCGGGCAGGCCGGCTTCGGCCATGGCCTGGGCCACCAGGCGAGCCAGGGCCTTGTTGGAGTCGATGGCCTCGGAGCCGCCACGCAGGATGCAGGCATTGCCGCTCTTGATGGACAGGCTGGCGGCCTCGATGGTCACGTTCGGGCGGCTTTCGTAAATCATGCCGAACACGCCGATGGGCACGCGCATCTGGCCGACGCGGATGCCGCTGGGCTGCTGCTTCATGCCCGAGATCTCGCCGATCACATCCGGCATGTGGGCCAGCTGCTCGCACCCCTGGGCGCAGGTCTCCAGCACCTTGGGCGTCAGGCGCAGGCGGTCGACCATCGGGTCGGACAAGCCATTCGCCACGGCCCGCTCCAGGTCCCGGGCGTTGTCCACCTGCAGCGCCGCGACGTTGTCGCGCAGCAGGCGTGCCAAGGCCAGCAAGGCCTTGCTTTTGGTAGCAGCATTCGCCCGTGCCATCTGGGCTGCAGCCACTTTTGCTTGCAAACCCATGGTCTGCATGGTTTCGGCAATGTTCAGCGCGTTCATGCCCAGATTCTCGCCGAGAAGCGAGGTCTGTGCGGTGACAGGGCTGTCTGCCGCGCCCTACACTGCATGCCAACACCCCGCCACCGAGGAGAACGGCCATGACCGCCCACACCGACGCCCTGCTGCAGCTGCAGGCCCTGGACGACGCCCTGCTGCGCCTGGAGGACGGCAGCCTCAGCGCCGCGCAGCTCAACGACCAGGCGCGCGCCGCCCATGCCCTGCTGGCGGCCCTGCCCGAGCGCTACGGCCCGGTGCTGCTGCAACTGCTGGACCGGCTGGAGTCCAGCGCCCTGTTCACCGAGGAAAGCTGCTCCTTCAGCCAGAGCGACCTGCACACCCACCTGCACGGCTGGATGGCCAAGGCCCGCGCCCAACTGATCGACTGATTCCATAGCATCCTGCGCAGGATGGATAAGCGCTAGCGCATGATTTGACCCAAATTTTGCGCACAAAAAAGGCACGCAAGCGTGCCTGGTGTTGGCCTGGGCTGGGGGCGTGGCCGGTTCTGCGGCCCGCCGTGGCGCCGGCCTCAGTCCTGGGGATCGACGGCGGCGATCATGCCGCCACCCAGGCAGACCTCGCCGTCGTACAGCACGGCCGACTGACCGGGCGTGACCGCCCATTGCGCCTCGGGAAAGTCCAGGCGGAACTGCGTGGCGCTGGGGCAAGCCCCCAGGACGGCCGGCGAATCGGGCTGGCGATAGCGGGTCTTGGAGCCATAGGTGCCGGGCGCGGGGGCATGGCCCGCCACCCAGCTGGCGTTGTCCGCGTCCAGACGGTGCGACAGCAGCAGCGGGTGGTCATGGCCTTGCACCACGCGCAGGATGTTCTTCTCCACCTCCTTGGCGGCCACGAACCAGGGGGCATGGTCGCCCGCGCCGCGCGCCGCGCCCTTGTCCTTGACGCCGCCGATGCCCAGGCCCGAGCGCTGGCCCAGGGTGTAGAAGCTCAGGCCCACGTGCTTGCCCAGCTTGCGGTTGCGGTCGTCCAGGATGGGACCGGGTTCCTTGCTGATGTAGCGGTTCAGGAAGTCGCGGAACGGCCGCTCGCCGATGAAGCAGATGCCGGTGGAATCCTTCTTCTTGGCGTTGGGCAGGCCGATTTCCTCGGCGATGCGGCGCACCTCGGTCTTGTGCAGCTCGCCCACGGGGAACAGCGTCTTGGACAGCTGGGCCTGGTTGAGGCGGTGCAGGAAGTAGCTCTGGTCCTTGGACGGATCCAGGCCCTTGAGCAGCTCGAACAGGCCGGTCGTGGCGTTCTGGCGCACGCGGGCGTAGTGGCCGGTGGCGATCTTCTCCGCCCCCAGGCGCATGGCGTGGTCCAGGAAGGCCTTGAACTTGATCTCGGCGTTGCACAGCACATCGGGGTTGGGCGTGCGGCCGGATTCGTACTCGCGCAGGAACTCGGCGAACACGCGGTCCTTGTACTCGGCGGCGAAGTTGACGTGCTCGATCTCGATGCCGATCACATCGGCCACGCTGGCCGCGTCCAGGAAGTCCTGGCGGCTGGAGCAGAACTCGCTGTCGTCGTCATCTTCCCAGTTCTTCATGAAGATGCCGACCACGTCATGGCCCTGCTGCTTGAGCAAATAGGCGGTCACCGCCGAATCCACGCCGCCGGACAGGCCGACGACCACTCTGTGCTTAGTCATAGCGAAATTATCCCCGGAGGTGGGCGGCGGCGCTGGCGCGCGCGGGCTTAGGCATGCTCGCCGTGGGCCAGCGCCTGGGCGATCTGGCGGCTGCCCTGGTCGGACGAGCGCTGGTACAGGGCCAGGCCAAACTGCGGCAGCACGCCGATCAGGTGGTCGATGACATCGCCCTGGATGCCCTCGTACTCCACCCACACGGT
The DNA here is from genome assembly GCF_018064205.1 of Comamonas aquatica. Taxonomy (NCBI): domain Bacteria; kingdom Pseudomonadati; phylum Pseudomonadota; class Betaproteobacteria; order Burkholderiales; family Comamonadaceae; genus Comamonas; species Comamonas aquatica. The sequence goes on from NZ_CP072916.1 coordinate 3,356,026, forward strand.
GGTGGCGGTGTAGCAAAACAGCTGCAGCGGCACGCCGGTGGCCGTGGGCTCCAGCGTGCGCACCAGCATGAACATGCCGGGCGCCTTGGAGATGCCGGGGTGGGCCTGCAGGTAGGCGTAGGCATAGGCCTTGAAGGCGGCCAGGTTGGTCACCATGTCCGGCGCCACGGCGGCCTGCGGGGGCAGCACCCCGCCCTGGCCGTCCTGCGCCAGCAGGCCCTCGCGCTCGCTCCAGAAACCATCCAGCAGGCGGATGCGCGCCAGGTTCTGGCGCTCGGCCGGGGTCAGCAGGTGCACGGTGGCAGCATCCACCAGCAGCGAACGCATGATGCGGCGCCCGCCGGACTGGAACATGCCGCGCCAGTTCTTGAAGCTCTCGGTCATCAGCCGCCAGGTGGGGATGGTGGTGATGGTCTTGTCCCAGTTCTGCACCTTGACGGTGTTCAGCGCGATGTCCACCACGAAGCCGTCGGCACCGGCCTGGGGCATCTCGATCCAGTCGCCCACGCGCATCATGTCGTTGGAGGCGATCTGCACCCCGGCCACGAAGGACAGGATGGTGTCCTTGAACACCAGCATCAGCACCGCCGACATGGCGCCCAGGCCCGACAGCAGCAGCAGCGGCGAGCGGTCCATGATGGCCGCCGCGATCAGCAGCGCGCCCACGATGTAGGCCACCAGCTTGGCCAGCTGCACATAGCTCTTGATGGAATGGGTCTGCGTGGCCTTGGGGCCGTCGTGGCGGTCGTGGGCATCGTTGATCTCGCCCAGCAGCGTGGCCACCACGCGCACCACGTGGTACACGGTCAGCGCCGTCGCCAGGTTGCCGATCGCCTTGGTCGCGTTGGGCGGCAGGTGCTGCACCCAGTGGATGCCCAGCTGCACCACCACGGAGGGCACGATCTTGGCCAGGCGCACCAGCACATGGTCGTGCAGCAGGATCGGCGCCCAGCCCATGGCCGGCATCGCCCGGCGCCACAGACGCACGAAATGCAGCAGCACGCCCTGCACCACGAAACGCGACACCAGGGCCAGCAGGGCCAGCAACACCAGGCCGGTACAGGCCTGGGCCCACGGCTCCATCCCGGCATACAAAGCAACAGCAGTCAAATCCACGGCACACACCTGCGTTTGGCACCAGTCCAAACGAATGTCAGAAAAAGTCAGTCAGAGAAGGGGATCTGCAGGCAAACCGCACCGAAAGGGTCGCCCGTTCGCGCGCCAAGGGAACCGTCCTAGCGCCTAAAATCCAGAGAAAGCAGTATTTTGACTGCACAACCGATCTACCAGCTCATGCAAGACAAATACAACCACACCGAGGTCGAACGCGCGGCGCACGACCATTGGGCCGCCCGCGATGCCTACCGTGTCGTAGAGGACAGCAACAAGAAAAAGTTCTATGCCTGCTCCATGCTGCCCTACCCCAGCGGCAAGCTGCACATGGGCCACGTGCGCAACTACACCATCAACGACATGCTCACGCGCCAGCTGCGCATGCAGGGCTACAACGTCTTGATGCCCATGGGCTGGGATGCCTTCGGTCTGCCCGCTGAGAACGCCGCGCTAAAGAACAAGGTGCCACCGGCCCAGTGGACGTACGACAACATCGCGTACATGAAGAAGCAGATGCAGTCCATGGGCCTGGCCATCGACTGGAGCCGCGAGATCGCCACCTGCGACCCCGAGTACTACAAGTGGAACCAGTGGCTGTTCCTGAAGATGCTGGACAAGGGCATCGCCTACCGCAAGACCCAGGTGGTGAACTGGGACCCGGTGGACCAGACCGTGTTGGCCAACGAGCAGGTCATCGACGGCCGCGGCTGGCGCACCGGCGCCCTGGTGGAAAAGCGCGAGATCCCCGGCTACTACCTGGCCATCACCGACTATGCACAAGAGCTGCTGGACCACGTGCAGGTCGGCAACGACAAGGCCACGCTGACAGGCTGGCCCGACAAGGTGCGCCTGATGCAGGAAAACTGGATCGGCAAGTCGGCCGGCGTGCGCTTTGCGTTCACGCACGACATCCAGGGCGCCGACGGCCAGCCCATCCAGGGCGGCAAGCTGTACGTCTTCACCACGCGCGCCGACACCATCATGGGCGTGACCTTCTGCGCCGTGGCGCCCGAGCACCCGCTGGCCCTGCACGCCGCCGCCGACAAGCCCGAACTGGCTGCCTTCATCGAAGAATGCAAAAAGGGCGGCACGACCGAAGCCGAGCTGGCGGTCAAGGAAAAAGAAGGCATGCCCACGGGCCTGTTCGTCACGCACCCGCTGACCGGCGCGCAAGTGGAAGTGTGGGTCGGCAACTATGTGCTGATGAGCTATGGCGACGGCGCCGTGATGGGCGTGCCTGCCCATGACGAACGCGACTTTGCGTTCGCCAAGAAATACGACCTACCCATCCAGCAGGTGGTGGCGGTGGACGGTGAAACCTTCTCCACCGACGCCTGGCAGGAGTGGTACGGCGACAAGCAAAAGTGCGTCTGCGTGAACTCCGGCGTGCTGGATGGCCTGGCCCACACCCAGGCCGTGGACCAGGTGGCCGAGCTGGTCGCCGCCAAGGGCCTGGGCGAGAAGAAGACCACCTGGCGCCTGCGCGACTGGGGCATCAGCCGCCAGCGCTACTGGGGCACGCCCATCCCCATCATCCACTGTGCCGACTGCGGCGCCCAGCCCGTGCCCGAGAAGGACCTGCCCGTGGTGCTGCCCGAAGACCTAGTACCCGATGGCTCGGGCAATCCGCTGGTCAAGAGCGAAGCCTTCCATGCTGGCGTGGTCTGCCCCTGCTGCGGCAAGCCAGCGCGCCGTGAAACCGACACCATGGACACCTTCGTGGATAGCTCGTGGTACTTCATGCGCTATTGCGACGCCAAGAACGGCGAAGCTATGGTTGGCGCCGGCGCCGAATACTGGATGCGCGACCAGAATGCCGCTACCGGCGGCAGCGGCATGGACCAGTACATCGGCGGCGTGGAGCACGCCATCCTGCACCTGCTGTACGCACGCTTCTGGACCAAGGTCATGCGCGACCTGGGCCTGGTCAAGATTGATGAGCCCTTCACCAAGCTGCTGACCCAGGGCATGGTGCTGAACCACATCTACAGCCGCCGCACGGCCAAGGGCGCCAAGGAATACTTCTGGCCCAAGGACGTCGAGCATGTCCACGACGAGACCGGCAAGATCATCGGTGCCAAGCTGAAGACCGAAGTCGACAGCGCCGACGGCCTGCTGCCCGTGGGCACGGCCATCGCCTACGAGGGCGTGGGCACCATGTCCAAGTCCAAGAACAACGGCATCGACCCGCAGGAGCTGATCGAGAAGTACGGCGCCGACACCGCGCGCCTGTACACCATGTTCACCGCACCGCCCGAGCTGACGCTGGAGTGGAACGACGCCGCCGTGGAAGGCAGCTACCGCTTCCTGCGCCGCGTCTACAACTTCGGCGCCAAGCTGCTGGCCGGCAACTACGCCGCCGCCGAAGCCGCCACCGACGGTCTGTCCGACCTGTCCCAGGTGCAGTTCGGCAAGGACGCCAAGGCGCTGCGCCTGGAAATGCACACCGTGCTCAAGCAGGTCGACTACGACTACCAGCGCATGCAGTACAACACCGTGGTCTCGGGCGCGATGAAGATGATCAACGCGCTGGAAGGCTTCAAGGGCCTGGACAGCGCCGACGGCCAGATCGCTGCCATCGAAGGCTTTGGCATCCTGCTGCGCGTGCTCTACCCCGCCACACCGCACATCACCCATGTGCTGTGGAACGAGCTGGGCTACGCCAACAAGCAGGGCGACCTGCTGGACGCGGCCTGGCCCCAGGTGGATGCCTCGGCCCTGGTGCAGGACGAGCTGGAGCTGGTGCTGCAGGTCAACGGCAAGCTGCGCGGCGCGATCCGCGTGCCCGCCGCCGCCGACAAGGCCCTGATCGAAGCCACCGCCCTGGCCCACGAAGAAGCCCAGAAGTTCATCAACGGTGCCACCCCCAAGAAGGTGATCGTGGTGCCCGGCCGTCTGGTCAACATCGTCGTCTGACGACGCCTGAGGATGCACGCCATGCGCAAACGTACGCTGCTTTCCCTGATGGTGCTGGCCCCTGTGGTCAGCGCCTGCGGCTTTCGCCTGCGTGGCGCGCCGTCCTTCCCCTTCAAATCGCTGTATGTGCAGGCCCCGGCGGGCTCGCCCTTCACCCGTGAAGTGCTGCGCAACCTGGCCACGGCCGGTGGCAACCTGACCGTGGTGCTGCCGCCCGCCAAGCCCGACACGGCCGAGGCCACCCTGCACCTGCTGGGCGAGACCCGCCAGCGCGTGGTGCTGGCCAAGACCGTGTCCGGCCAGGTGCGCGAGGTGGAGCTGCGCCTGACCGGCCGCTTCAAGCTGGTCGACCGCGACGGCCGCGTCTGGATCGAGGACGCGGAAATCCACCAGAAGCGCGACATGAGCTACAGCGAATCCCTGGCCCTGGCCAAGGACGAGGAAGAAGCCGCCCTGTACCGCAACATGTACGCCGACATGGCGCAGCAGCTGCTGCGCCGCCTGGCCGCCGCCCACCCCCCGGCGGAATAAGCCCCCATGCAACTGGCACTGAACCAGCTGGCCGCACACCTGCACAAGGGTCTGCGGCCTTTGTACACCCTGTACGGCGACGAACCGCTGCAGCAGCAGGAGGCGGCCGACGCCATCCGTGCCGCCGCGCGCGCAGCCGGCCACACCGAACGCAGCGTGCACACCGTGCAGGGGGCGCATTTCGACTGGAGTGCGGTGCTGGCCGCCGGTGGATCGCTGAGCCTGTTTGCCGACAAGCAGCTGGTGGAGCTGCGCATCCCCTCGGGCAAGCCCGGCAAGGACGGCGGCGCCGCCCTGCAGCAGCTGGCCGCCCACGCCGCCCAGGACGAGCACACGCTGACCCTGGTCACCCTGCCGCGCCTGGACGCCCAGACCAAGAAGGGCGCCTGGTTCGCCGCGCTGGAGGCCAACGGCGTGACCGTGGCCATCGACCCCATCGAGCGCGCCGCCCTGCCCACCTGGATTGCGCAGCGCCTGGCCCAGCAGGGCCAACGCGTGGCCTCGGGCGAGGCGGGCCAGCGCACCCTGCAGTTCTTCGCCGACCGCGTGGAAGGCAACCTGCTGGCCGCGCACCAGGAGATCCAGAAGCTGGGCCTGCTGCAGCCTGAGGGTGAGCTGAGCTACGAGGTGGTCGAACAGGCCGTGCTGAACGTGGCGCGCTACGACGTCTTCAAGCTGTCCGAGGCCGTGCTGTCCGGCAACCTGCCGCGCGCCATGCGCATGCTGGACGGCCTACAGGCCGAGGGCACGGCCGAGGTGCTGGTGCACTGGACGCTGGCCGAGGACATCCGCAACCTCAAGCGCGCCAAGGACGCGCTGGCCGGCGGCCAGCCCCTGCCCATGGTGCTGCGCGGCCTGCGCATCTGGGGCGCCAAGGAAAAGCTGTTCGAGCGCGTGGTGCCCCGCCTCACGCCCAATGCCGCTGTGCGCCTGCTGCACTCGGCCCACCTGGTCGACGGCATCGTCAAGGGCCTGCCCGCCGACGGCTGGCCACGCGACAGCTGGCAGGCCCTGCGCAAGCTGGCCATGGACATGGCCAGCGCCCTGCAGGCCGCCCCCGCACGCCGCTGAGAGCTTAGGACTGCGGACTGCGGACTGCGGACTGCGGACTGCGGACTGCGGACTGCGGACTGCGGACTGCGCAGGGTTGCACCAACCAGGAGCTGCCTGCGCAAGCCCAGCAAGCCTTTCAGAGGTTTTTCAGCCTCTAAACCACTACTGACGAGCGCCAACCGCTCTCTTTTCAGCGGCGTGCGGCGCCTGCTCAGGCCATCAGGCGCTGCAGGGCTTCACGGTACTTGGCGGCGGTCTTCTCGATCACCTCCTGGGGCAGACGCGGCGCGGGGGCCGTCTTGTCCCACAGCTTGCCGTTGACCTTGGCCTGCTCCAGCCAGTCGCGCACAAACTGCTTGTCGTAGCTGGGTGGGTTCTCGCCCTGGGCCAGCGCGTCCTCGTAGCCTTCCACGGGCCAGTAGCGCGAGCTGTCGGGGGTCAGCACCTCGTCCATCAGCACCAGGGTGCCGTCTTCGGTCAGGCCGAATTCGAACTTGGTGTCGGCAATGATCATGCCCTTGGTCAGCGCGATCTCGGCCGCTTCCTTGTAAATGCGGATGGCGGTGTCGCGGATCTGGGCGGCCAGCTGCTCGCCCACCATTTCCACGGTGCGCTCGTAGGTGATGTTTTCGTCGTGGTCACCCATCTCGGCCTTGGCGGCCGGGGTGTAGATGGGCTCGGGCAGCTTGGCAGCGTTGGTCAGGCCGGCGGGCAGGGGCACGCCACAGACCGACTGCGACGCCTTGTATTCCTGCCAGCCGCTGCCGGCCAGATAGCCGCGCACCACGGCCTCGATCAGCACCGGCTTGAGGCGCTTCACCAGCATGGAGCGGCCTTCGACCTGCTTGACTTCCTCGGGCTTGACCACGGACTCGGGCGCTTCGCCGGTCAGGTGGTTGGGGCAGATGTGGCCCAGCTTGTCGAACCAGAACAGTGCCATCTGCGTCAGCAGCACGCCCTTGCCGGGGATGGGTTCGCCCATGATCACGTCGAAGGCCGACAGACGGTCCGAAGCCACCATCAGGATGCGGTCATCCCCCACGGCGTAGTTGTCACGCACCTTGCCGCGCGCCAGCAGCGGCAGGGACGTGATGTTGGAAGTGTGCAGGGCAGAAGTCGTGGGCTGTGTCATGGAGAAGGCAGACAAAAGGAATTCGAAACTAGGCAAAGTCGCCGTGCCGGGCAGGCCGTGCTGCAGGCCAGGATTTTAGGGCGGGGCCAGACGCTGGCGCACGCAGCGCACCTGGTTGCGTCAATGTCGATGCCGATCCTGCGCAGCGGCGCACACGCCCAGCAGACCTCAGCAAAAACGCCCCATTTTGCGCTCATTTGCGCCCCCCGTCTGCCGGGCGGCCATTTCCCCGCGTGCCACCCCAGCATGCGCTTGCACACCCCGGTCAACAGGCGCATAGTGGTTCGCAAGCGACGAATGCGCATTCAACCGCCCCCAGCCGCACCCCTGGTGTGCGGCCCCCAGCTTTGCCACCCTGAAAGCACAGGAGGTTGATTTATGAACTTGACCATCAGCGGCCACCATCTGGATGTCAGCCCCGCCTTGCGGGCTTATGTTCTCGCTAAACTGGACCGCGTGCTGCGCCACGTGGACCAGGTGATCCACGTGAAGGTGCTGCTGTCCACGCACAACGAAGCGCAAAAGGACGGGCGCCAGCGCGCCGAGTGCAGCATCCTCGTCAAGGGCAACGCCCTGCACGCCGGCAGCAAGCACTTTGACCTGTACGCCGCGATCGACGAACTGGCCGACAAGCTGGACCGACTGGTTCTCAGCCACAAGACCCGCACCAAGGGCTGGCGCTGCACCCCGACCAAACACGCCGTGGCGGCCTTCGCGGCCCCTTAAAGCACCTTGTCTTTTGCTTGAACGCAGATTTGGGTAAAGTCTGCCCTGACAGGCCGCCAGCTGGCGGCCTTTTTGCTCCGGCGCACCAGCCAGCATTCTGGGTCCGGGCGATGCATAATTCCTCCCAACATGAACCGTCTAGCTTCCATCCTGTCGCCCGCTCAAGTGCTTGTGAGCGTTGATGCCACCAGCAAAAAACGCGCTTTTGAAGAAGCCGGTCTTTTGTTTGAAGGACTGCACGGCCTGTCGCGCGCGCTGATCACGGACAGCCTGTTCGCCCGGGAGCGTCTGGGCTCCACCGGACTGGGCCATGGCGTCGCCATCCCCCACGGCCGCATCAAGGGCCTGAAGGCCCCGATGGCCGCGGTGTTCCAGTTGGCCCGCGCCATCGGCTTCGACGCCCCCGATGAGCAACCGGTACAGCTGCTGATCTTTCTGCTGGTGCCCGAAGCCGCCACCCAGCAGCACCTGGAAATCCTGTCGGAAATTGCCGAGCTGCTGAGCGACAGCGGCCTGCGCGAGTCGCTCAAGAGCGCCAACGACGCCCTGGTCCTGCACGAACTGATTGCCACCTGGCAATCCGCCGCTGCCAACTAACCCCACCTTGCCTGCTGCGAGGGCCGGCAAGGTTTCACTGCCCCCGCCATGCGCCACAAAGCCATCAACGCCAACCGGCTCTTCGAAGCTTTTCGTACCACGCTGCGTTGGGAATGGCTGGCCGGCCTGGGCGCCTCGGAACGCCGCTTCGATGAGATGGCCGTGCGCTCCGCGCGCTCCGGCGCCGATCTGGTCGGCTACCTGAACTACATCCACCCCTACCGCCTGCAGGTGCTGGGGGAACGCGAAGTGGCCTACCTGCAGAACGCCACCCCCGAAGACTGTGCCCGGCGGATTGCGCGCATCGTCAAGCTGGAGCCCCCGGTGCTGGTGCTGGCCGACGGGCAAGCAGCGCCCCCCGCCCTGCTGACCATGTGCGAACAGGCACAAATCCCCATGTTCGCCACGCGCGAAGCCTCAGCCTTCGTCATCGACGTGCTGCGCGCCTACCTGTCCAAGCACTTTGCCGACCGCACCACCATGCACGGCGTGTTCATGGACATCCTGGGCATGGGTGTGATGATCACCGGCGAGTCCGGCCTGGGCAAGAGCGAGCTGGGCCTGGAGCTGATCACCCGGGGCAACGGCCTGGTCGCCGACGATGCCGTCGACCTGTACCGCATCAACCAGACGACCATCGAGGGCAAGTGCCCCGAGCTGCTGCAGAACCTGCTGGAAGTGCGCGGCATCGGCCTGCTGGACATCCGCGCCATCTTTGGCGAGACCGCCGTGCGCCGCAAGATGCGCCTCAAGCTCATCGTGCACCTGGTGCGCAAGGAAACCATGGAGCGCGAGTACGAACGCCTGCCCCAGGAGCCCCTGACCCAGGACGTGCTGGGTATCCCGGTGCGCAAGGTGGTGATTCCCGTGACCGCGGGTCGCAACATTGCGGTGCTGGTGGAAGCCGCCGTGCGCAACAGCATCCTGCAGCTGCGGGGCATCGACACCTACCAGGAATTTGTCGAGCGTCACCGCAAGGCGATGGAGCGCGACATGGGCCGCGGCGCCCAGTAAGGCGGCATAAAAAAAGGCATCCCGAGGATGCCTGGTCAGCAGCAGGGCACGCTCGCCGTGCCGGCGCTCAGCGCTTGCCCACCTTGGTCGTGCAGTCGGCACACTGGCCGTACAGCGACATGGAGTGATCCTGGATGCTCCAGCCCATGCGGTCGGCGATCATCTGCTGGCGCTTCTCGATCTCGGGGTCATAGAACTCCTCCACCTTGCCGCACGCCGTGCAGACGAAATGGTCGTGGTGCTGGCCCTCGTTGAGCTCGTACACCGCCTTGCCACTTTCGAAATTGCTGCGCAGCAAAATGCCGGCCTGCTCGAACTGGGTCAGCACGCGGTAGACCGTCGCCAGACCAATGTCCGAACGCTCATCGAGCAGGACGCGAAACACGTCTTCGGCCGTCATATGGCGTTGCTTGCCACCCTGGAAAATCTCCAAGATCTTCAGGCGCGGCAGCGTCGCTTTCAGGCCTGTGCTTTTGAGGTCGTCGATGTTCTTCATGGCGTAATTGAAAGTGGGTTGCGGCACAAGCTTACGACAGCTTGCCCCTGACAACAAAACGGCCCAAAACCGGGTGCGCAATTGCGCGCCAGCCCCGACAGCACCTGCCGCTACAATGGGCCAGATCATATCCTTGGCTTATTACCCATGCATGTACACGCCCGTTGTCGCCTCCGGGTGGCGCTGACCCTGTCTCTCGTCTCGCTGCTGGCCGCATGTAGCAGCGTGAGTGAAACCACCCGCAATGCCATGAGCTCCATCACCCCCTATAAGGTGGAAGTGGTGCAAGGCAATTTCGTCTCGCGCGAACAGGTGCAGGCCCTGCAGCCTGGCATGAGCCGCCAGCAGGTGCGTGAAATCCTGGGCACGCCCCTGGTCACTAGCGTTTTTCACGCCGACCGCTGGGACTATGTGTTCACCATCCAGCGCCAGGGGGTGGAAGCCCAGAACCGCAAGCTGAACGTCTTCTTCGAAGGCGAGCGCTTCGTGCGGGCCGAAGGCGATGAAATGCCCTCGGAATCCGAATTCGTGGCCACCCTGGGCAAGCCCACCGGCAAACTGAAGGTGCCCAACCTGCAGGCTTCCGAAGAGCAGCTGGCCAAGTTCCCGGCCGCCAAGCCCAAGGCTACGGACGCTGTCGCCCGCGACACCGCGCAACCCCAGCGCAGCTACCCCCCGCTGGAAGCCAACTGAATTTCTCTGCACATGCGCCTTGGCATGCTGCACACGGGCCGCTCGGTGCCTCAGGCGCTGGAGCGGCTTTGCACGTTCGACACACTGACAGGATTGCTATGACCGCCACCTCTTCGACCCCTCGCCTGCGCATCGCCGTCGCAGGCGCATCTGGCCGCATGGGCCGCATGCTGGTAGAGGCCATCCAGAACAGCAAAGACTGCATGCTGACTGCGGCCCTGGACCTGCCCGGCAGCCCGGCCCTGGGCAGCGATGCCGCCGCCTTTCTGGGCCAGAGCAGCGGTGCGCTGATCGAAAGCGACCTGCGCAGTGCACTGTCCAAGGCCGATTTCCTGATCGACTTCACCCGCCCCGAAGGGACCCTGGAGCACCTGGCCGTGTGCGCCGAGCTGGGCGTCAAGGTGGTGATTGGCACCACCGGTTTCAGCGATGCGCAAAAGGCCCAGATTGCTGCCTACGCGCAAAAGACCGCCATCATGCTGGCGCCCAACATGAGCGTGGGCGTCAACGTCACCCTGAAGCTGCTGGAGATGGCCGCCAAGGCACTGGATACCGGCTACGACATCGAGATCGTCGAAGCCCACCACAAGCACAAGGTGGATGCACCCTCGGGCACCGCCATCAAGATGGGTGAAGTGATTGCCGAAGCCCAGGGCACCAAGCTGGAAGACCGCGCTGTCTACGAGCGCTTTGGCCACACCGGGGAGCGCAAGGAAAACACCATCGGGTTTGCGACCGTGCGTGGCGGGGACATCGTGGGCGACCACACCGTGCTGTTTGCCGGCACGGGCGAGCGCATCGAGATCACGCACAAATCCAGCAGCCGCGCTACCTATGCCGAAGGCAGCCTGCGCGCCGTGCGCTTCCTGGCCACCCAAGCGCAGGGCCAGTTCGACATGTTCGACGTGCTGAACCTGCGCGCCTGAACACCGCCGCCGCAGCCCGGCCCACAGGCACCGGGCTGCGCGGGCGGGCTCAGCCTTCCAGCTCGGCCACCTGCACCCGGTTGCGGCCGGCGGTCTTGGCGCGGTACAGCGCCGCATCGCTTTGGCGCAGGATGCGCTGGTAGTCGGGATGGCCGTCGAAGGTCGCCACCCCCACGCTGATGGTGACGGCCTGGGTCTGGTTGCGCGGCAGCTGGAAGCGCGCCTGCTCCACCTGCTTGCGCAGCTTCTCGGCCACGCGCTGGGCCCCTTCGCTGCCGGTATCGACCAGCACCATCAGGAACTCCTCGCCCCCCAGGCGGAACAGGTAGTCCCCCCGCGGATGTTGTGGCTCAGCAGGGCCGCCATTTGCTGCAGCACCATGTCGCCCCCCTCGTGGCCATGCTGGTCGTTGATCTGCTTGAAGAAGTCGATGTCGATGGTCAGCACGCTGAACGCCGCAGCACTCTTGCGCGCATAGGACACTTCCTTGGACAGCACCACGGGCAGGAACTTGCGGTTGAGCAGTTGCGTCAGCACGTCGCGCCCGGCATCCAGTTCGCTGTTCTGCGTGAACAAGGCCTCCAGGTTCATGGCCATGTGGCGGACCTGTTCGTGCAGCTGCAGCAGCGGCTGCGCCACCTCGCCGCCCTTGGCACGCATCAGGGCCGGCAGCAGCTCCTGGTCGATGCGTTCGATGGCGTCCAGAATGCTCTGCGCGGCCGGGGCGCCCTGGAAGATGTCGGCGCCTTTGTGGCGGAACCAAAGCCCGAAATTGGACGAGGCCAGGTTGCTCAACGGCTGGCTTTCAGCGCCCAGCGCGTGCAGGTACAGGCACTGGTTCTCCCAGGCCAGCAACTCGGCGCGCCGCTGCTCGCGCACGGTCGTGAGGTTCTGCGTCACGGAGAACAGGCGGTACGCCTCCTTGGTGCGCGAATTGCTGTCGCGCGACACCGCATAGCCTTGCGACATCGCCTCCATGGCATGGTCGATCACGGCGGCCACCATCTGGCTGGCCAGCGTCTGCTGCTCGGGATGGTGCTGCGCCAGCAGGTGGTGCCAGCCGTCCTTGAGCCGGCGCGCGCCGCGCAGCACCAGGTGCACGGGCACGTCCACGCGCGCATGGATTTCACCGATCTTGACCTGGTGCTGCACCAGGGGCTCCAGGTCATCCTCCGGCTGCGCGCTCAGCACCTGGGCGATCCACTGGCGCATGGACCCCATCAAGCGGGCATGCACCTGTTCGTGCGACAGCAGGCCCGCCGCGGCCTCGTCCTCCAGCATGGCGCTATAAAAGTGCTCGGCCAGCGCCTGGTTGTGGGCCTGCGCCATCTCCGCCACCAAGCACCGGATCTGCGGGGAAAAACTCGACAACAGGCGACGCCATTGCTTGGCATAGAAAGAAGGCATGGGACAGGCAGACAAAGCCAAAACCTTGCAGTCTGCCCAGAACTGCCCAAACCTGCGCCTGGGGCCCACAAACCCCGCACCCGCATCCGAGTTCTCAGCCCGGCTTGCGGGCATAAAAAACCCGCAGCGGGCGAACCGTGCGGGTGGTGCGATCAGGCTGTGGCCGGTCAGAACGGAATGTCGTCGTCCATGTCGTCAAAGCCGGAAGCCGCGCGCTGGGGCGGTGGGGCCATGGGCGCGGGAGCCGCCGCGGGCGGTGCCATGCGCTGCTGGGGTGCGGCCTGGCGCGGTGCGGACGCTGGCGCGCGGCGTGGGGCCTGGGCCTCATAGCCACCGTTGTCGCCATAGCCGGCGTCATCGCCATAGCCCTGGTTCTGGTTGCCACCGCCCATGCCCTGGCGGCTGCCCAGCATCTGCATGCTGTCGGCACGGATTTCGGTGGCGTAGCGCTCCTGGCCGGTGGCCTGGTCGGTCCACTTGCGCGTGCGCAGGCTGCCTTCCACATAGACCTGCGAGCCCTTGCGCAGGTACTGGCCGACGATCTCGGCCAGGCGGCCGTTGAAGACCACGCGGTGCCACTCGGTGGATTCCTTGTTCTCGCCGGTGTTTTTGTCGCGCCAGCGGTCGGTGGTGGCGATGGTGACGTTGGCGACCTGGTCCCCGCTGGGGAAGGTGCGCATTTCGGGGTCGCGCCCCAAGTTGCCGACGATGATGACCTTGTTGACGGATGCCATGGTGAATACCTTTGTGCAAGTAGCGCGGGCAAAAAGTGGGGAGGTTCCCGCGCCAGATCAGTGAGTGCAGCACCCCCCGGTATGACTGCAGGCTGGCAGCATACCGCACCTGCCGCGCGCCGTGCAGCCCGGCACAACAACACCTGTGCGCCTGCCGGACATGCGGCGCAGGACGTTTCAAAAATCAGAGCAGGCCGCGCTGACGTAAAAAAGACTTCCACGCATTTCTGCATGGAAGCCATTGATCAGCCAGCGCTAGATGCTCTGTTTTTTAATGACGCGGCGCACGCCCAATCGGCTGCAGCGGCCAGGTGATCACCAGCCACAGCAGCATCAGCGCTGCCGTGGCCGCGAACAGGGCCGGCATGCCGCCCCACTTGGCCAGCACCCCGCCCAGGAAGCCCCCGGCAAACAGCCCCAACGACTGCAGGGTGTTGTACGCCCCCAGGGCCGCGCCACGCAGCGCCGCAGGCGCCATGCGCGAGACCAGGCTGGGCTGGCTGGCCTCCAGCGCGTTGAAGCCCACAAAGAACAGGAACATCAGCCCGCCCAGCAGCGCCAGCGAGGCCGGCAGCACCGCCTGGGCCACGGCCCCCAGGCCGATCTGCACCACCAGGATCAGGCAGATGGAGCCCAGCAGGGCGGCGCGCAGGCGGCCGCGCCGCTCCAGGGCAAACAAGCCGCCCATGGCGACGAAGGACAGCACCACGGCCGGCAGGTACAGCTTCCAGTGCACGTCCTTGGCCAGCCCGGCCGACACCAGCAGCGCCGGCACGGCCACCCACATCGCCATCTGCACGGTGTGCAGCAGGAACACGCCGGCGTTCAGGCGCAGCAGATCGGGGTGCTGCCACAGTTCGGACGCCTTGCCGCGCGGTGCGTCCGCGTGCCGGACCGGCTCAGGCGGCACCACCCACAGCACCACGGCAATGCCGGCCAGCGTGAGCGCAAAGGTCAGACCGAAGATGCCGGGCAGCCCGCCCCAGGCCGCCAGCAGCGGGCTGAGCACCAGGGCCAGCGCAAACATCAGGCCGATGGAGCCGCCCACCAGGGCCATGGCCTTGGTGCGCACGCTGTCGCGCGTCAGGTCGGCCATCAGCGCCGTCACGGCGGCCGACACCGCGCCCGCGCCCTGCAGCGCCCGCCCGACCATCAGTCCGAGCAGGGAATCGGCCAGGGCGGCCACCAGGCTGCCCAGCGCGAACACGGCCAGCCCGGCCACGATGACGCGCTTGCGGCCCCAGCGGTCCGAGGCCAGACCCAGCGGCAGCTGGAACACGGCCTGCGTCAGCCCATACAGGCCCATGGCCAGGCCCACCAGGGCCGCGTCCTGGCCGCCCGGGTATTTGGCCGCCTCCAGCGCGAACACCGGCAGCACCAGGAACAGCCCCAGCATGCGCAGCGCAAAAATCAGCGCCAGGCTGGCGCTGGCGCGGCGCTCCAGCGGGGTCATCGTGCTGCCGACGGCGGTGTCAGGCGAGGTGGAGGGGGTATCGGTGTGGGGCTGGGACACGCAACAAAACCAAGGTGGAACGGCACAAAAAAGCCGCAATCCGCGGCGCACGGAGCCCCGGTACAGCGGCTCCAACAAGTCCTTATTGTCTGCGATTGGGCAGATGACCGCCACACACCGGGCGGGCCAAATCTCTATGATGGATGATTTCCCTTCGGACCCCAGCCCTGACGTGACTGCCGCCTTGACTCCCTTCCCGCCTGCCGATGCGCCCGACCCTGACGGCCGCTACCTAGGCCAGGCCCTTGGGCATACGCGCATCAGCATCCGCGGTGCACGCACGCACAACCTCAAGAACATCGACCTGGACATCCCACGCAACCAGTTGGTGGTGGTGACCGGTCTGTCGGGCTCGGGCAAGTCCAGCCTGGCCTTCGACACCTTGTACGCCGAGGGCCAGCGCCGCTACGTGGAAAGCCTGTCGGCCTATGCGCGCCAGTTCCTGGGGCAGCTCGACAAGCCGGACGTGGACCTGATCGAAGGCCTGTCGCCGGCGATTGCCATCGAGCAGAAGGCCGCCAGCCACAACCCGCGCTCTACCGTGGGCACGGTCACCGAGATCAACGACTACCTGCGCCTGCTGTTCGCCCGCGCCGGCACGCCCTACTGCCCTGAGCACGATCTGCCCCTGCAGGCCCAGACCATCAGCCAGATGGTGGACGCCATCCTGGCCCTGCCCGAAGGCACCCGGCTGATGGTGCTGGCCCCGGTGGCACGCGCGCGCAAGGGCGAATTCGCCGAGCTGTTCACGCAGATGCAGGCCCAGGGCTACATCCGCTTTCGCATCAACGGCAGCGTGCGCGAGGCCAGCGACCTGCCGGTGCTGGACAAGCACGCCAAGCACGACATCGACGTGGTGGTGGACCGCGTCAAGGTACGCCCCGACCTGCAGCAGCGCCTGGCCGAAAGCCTGGAGGCGGCGCTGCGCATCGGCGGCGATGCCGCCAGCGGCCGCGTGCTGGCCGTGGACATGGACAGTGGCCAGGAGCACGTCTTCAGCAGCCGCTTTGCCTGTCCGCTGTGCACCTATGCGCTGGAGGAGCTGGAGCCGCGCCTGTTCTCCTTCAACTCCCCGATGGGCGCCTGCCCCACCTGCGACGGCCTGGGCATCAGCGAGGACTTCGACCCGGACAAGGTCGTGCCCTTTCCCTCCATCAGCCTGGCCAATGGCGCCATCCACGGCTGGGACCGGCGCAACAGCACCTACTTCAGCCTGCTGCAAAGCATTGCGCAGCACTATGGCCAGGATGTGGAGGCGCCGTTCGACAGCTGGCCAGCCGCCGTGCGCCAGGTCGTGCTGTGGGGCTCCGGCACCGAGAAGCTGGCCTTCACCTACGACGGCGACGGCAAGCCCACCGTGGTGGAGCATGTGTTCGAAGGCGTCATCCCCAACATGGCACGGCGCCTGCGCGAAAGCGATTCGCAGATCGTGCGCGACGACCTGGCCCGCCTGCGCAGCCTGCGCAGCTGCCCCGACTGCCACGGCAGCCGCCTGCGCCGCGAGGCACGCCATGTGCGCGTGGGCGACGGCGATCAGGCCCGTGCCATCTACGAGGTCAACGCCGCCACCCTGGCCCAAGCCCACCAGTGGTTCAGCACCTTGCAGCTGCAGGGCAACAAGGCCGAAATCGGCGAGAAGATCGTCAAGGAAATCTCCTCGCGCCTGCGCTTTCTGCTGGACGTGGGCCTGAACTACCTGAGCCTGGAGCGCAGCGCCGACACCCTGTCCGGCGGCGAATCCCAGCGCATCCGCCTGGCCAGCCAGATCGGCAGCGGCCTGACCGGCGTGATGTACGTGCTGGACGAGCCCAGCATCGGCCTGCACCAGCGCGACAACGACCGCCTGATCGCCACGCTGCAGCACCTGCGCAACATCGGCAACAGCGTGATCGTGGTGGAGCACGACGAAGACATGATGCGTGCGGCCGACTGCATCATCGACATGGGCCCGGGCGCCGGCGTGCACGGCGGCCAGATCATGGCCCAGGGCACGTTCGACGAGGTCAAGGCCACGCCCCAGTCCCCGACCGGCCAGTACCTGAGTGGCGCCAAACGCATTGCCGTGCCGCCGCGCCGCACGCCCTGGCTGCCCGTGAAGGCAGCCGACACGGCGGCGGCGCCTGCCGCCAGCGGCTTTCCGGCCATCCCCGGCAGCGGCAGCGCCCCCGATCACCACGCCCTGCAAAGCCTGCGCGTGGTGGGTGCCCGCAGCCACAACCTGCAGGACGTGACGGTGGACTTCCCGATCGGGCTGTTCACCTGCGTGACGGGGGTCTCCGGCTCCGGCAAGAGCACCCTGGTCAACGACACGCTGTACGCCGAAGTGGCGCGCCAGCTGCACCGCGCTGGCACCGAACCCGGCGCCCACCAGGCGCTGGAAGGCCTGGAGCACCTGGACAAGGTCATCAACGTGGACCAGGCCCCCATCGGCCGCACGCCGCGCAGCAACCCGGCCACCTACACCGGGCTGTTCGCCCCGATCCGCGACCTGTTTGCCGAGACCGCCACGGCGCGCGAACGCGGCTATGGCCCGGGGCGCTTTTCCTTCAACGTGGCCGGCGGGCGCTGCGAAGCCTGCCAGGGCGACGGCATGATCAAGGTGGAAATGCACTTTCTGCCCGATGTCTACGTGCCCTGCGACGTCTGCCACGGCCAGCGCTACAACCGCGAAACCCTCGAAGTGCAATGGAAGGGCAAGCACATCGCCGACGTGCTGGGCATGACGGTGGAAGAGGCGCGCAGCTTCTTCCAGGACGTGCCCAGCATCGCGCGCAAGCTGCAGACCCTGCTGGACGTGGGCCTGGGCTACATCCGCATCGGGCAGAGCGCCACCACCCTGTCGGGCGGCGAGGCCCAGCGCGTCAAGCTGGCGCTGGAGCTGTCCAAGCGCGACACGGGGCGCACGCTCTACATCCTGGACGAACCCACCACCGGCCTGCACTTCGCCGATGTGCAGCTGCTGCTCAACGTGCTGCACCAGCTGCGCGATGCGGGCAACACCATCGTGGTGATTGAGCACAACCTGGACGTGATCAAGACCGCGGACTGGATCATCGACATGGGCCCCGAAGGCGGCACCGGCGGCGGCCAGGTGGTGGCCACGGGCACGCCCGAGCAGGTGGCGCAGCATGCCGACAGCCACACCGGCCGCTATCTGCAGGCCCACCTCACGCCCTGATGAGCATCACATGGCAGGCTGCATCACTTGCCCCAGTTGTTAGGCCTAATGCGGGCACAAACCCAGGCAATGCAAGCGTTTACCGCTATGCAAATTAAAAAAGGAGCCGCAGCTCCTTAGGGATTCATCGCCGAGGCGGAGCGCTAGGCGAGCGCCCGCGGCTGGTGCTGCACGGCGTGACTGCGCGGCGCGGCCACCGGCTCGGCAGTGTGGGTGCCGTCCCAGCGGAACAGGGACACAGCCTGCACCAGTTCCTGGCCTTGCTGGTTCAGGCTGTTGGCAGCGGCTGCCATCTGCTCGACCAGGGCGGCATTTTGCTGCGTGGCCTGGTCCATCTGCTGCACCGCTTCGCCCACCTGGGCCACGCCGCTGGCCTGCTGCTGGCTGGCGCTGCTGATGGCGGCGACGATGTCGTTCACCTTCTGGATGGCGGCCACCACATCGTCCATGGTGTCCCCGGCTTTTTGCACCAGCACATTGCCCTCGCCCACGCGCGCCACGCTGGCCTCGATCAGCTGCTTGATCTGCTTGGCCGCATCGGCGCTGCGCTGCGCCAGGCTGCGCACTTCGCTGGCCACCACGGCAAAACCACGGCCCTGCTCGCCCGCGCGTGCGGCTTCCACCGCCGCGTTCAGCGCCAGGATGTTGGTCTGGAAGGCGATGCCGTCGATCACGCCGATGATGTCGGCAATCTGGCGACTGCTGTCGTGGATGCCCTGCATGGTCTGCACCACCTGGCCCACCACCGCGCCGCCCTGCACCGCCACATCGCGGGCCGAATGCGCCAGGTGGCTGGCCTCGCGCGCGTTGTCGGCGTTGTGGCGCACGGTGGCGCTGAGCTGTTCCATTGAGGCGGCGGTTTCCTCCAGCGCGCTGGCCTGGCTTTCGGTGCGGCTGGACAGGTCCAGGTTGCCCTGGGCGATTTCGGCACTGGCCAGGGCCACGCTGTCCGCCCCCCGGCGCACCTGGGCCACCATGGGACGCAGGTGCGCGCGCATGGCCTGCTGCGCCTGCAGCAATTCACCCACTTCGTTGCTGCCCACGGCGTGGTCTTCACCACTCAGGTCCCCCTGGGCCACGGCCTGGGCCATGGCCACCGCCTGGTGCAGCGGCTGGGTGATGGAGCGCACGAACACCACGGCCAGCCACAGCCCGCCCGCCAGGCCCGCCGCCATCAGCGCCAGCATCGCGGTCAGTTGCTGGCGCAAGCGGCGCTCCTCGGCGCGCAGGGCTTCGGTCAAGGCCTCGGTGCCGCCCACGGCCAGCCCATTCACGGCCTCGATGCTGCGCGTCAGCGCGTCAAAAAAGGTCGGCGCGGCCAGGGACAGCTGCGGCGCATTGATCAACTGGTCGGCCGCCATCTTCAGGCTGTCGCTGCCCAGCTGCTGGGCCTGGCCCCACGGCGCCTCCAGCACCTGGCGGTAGCGGGGGTTGAGCTGCATGGCGCGCTCCAGCGAGCGGCCCACGGACGCCTGCAGGTCCGCCACCCGCTGGTGCAGGGCGCGCAGACTGCCGCGGTTTTCCGGTGGCAGCGTACCCTGGGCCAGGAAGCCGGCGCCCTGCCCGCGCAGCAGCCCCAGGCTTTCACTGAGCAGCGGGGCCTGGGTCAGCAGCGCCTGGATCATGGCCTGGCTGTCATCGCGGGCCGTGGTGTTCAGGGCATAGGTGTGCAGCAGCGCTTCGTTGAGCAGCAACAGCTGCACCACCAGCTGGGTGTGCTGCGCCATGCTGTCGGGACCGCGGATGCTGCGGCTGGCCACCGCCTGCTCCAGCGTCTTCCAGCGCTGCACCAGCTGGTCCAGTTGCTGGCGCAGCTCGGGCGGCGCCTCGGCCTGTGCCAGGGCCTGCTGGGCCTGCGCCAGGCGCTGGTGGACCGTCTCGCGCACCGCATCGCGGCGGGCGGCCATGGTGGCGTCGCCGCCCAGCATACCTGCGGCCGTGCCGCGGTGCACCTGCAGCTGCTGCACGGCGGCATTGACGGCCATCATGGGCGGCATGCCGGTGGCCTCGCTGCGCGCGTGGCGCAGATTGCCCAGCACATCGGTCACATACAGCGACAGCGGCAGCGCCACCATCACCAGCGCCACCAAACCCAGAATCAGCAGCTTGTGGGACAAGCGCATGCGATGCAGCACAGAGGTCATAGCAAATTGCGATACAGCCACTGCTGTCCGCACAGTCAGTGCCCACACCGGCTCGAAAAAAGTTGGTGAAGCAAGTATCCGCAGTAAGCCTGTCAGCGCAGCGATCCGGCGGGCAAAAAAGTGGCGGCTTGCATCCAAAATTGACGCAGATCAAGCAAAACACCGCCCGGGAAACCCCTGGGCCGTCGCCACCACCCCTTCACAAGGGCCAGAACCCGCGTATCGTTGCTGGCATGAGTGAAGCAACTAGCAATATGCAGGCCCAGCAATGGGACATCGTGGTGATTGGCGCCGGCATGGCCGGGGCCAGCACGGCCTGGCAGCTGGCACAGGCGGGCCAGCGCGTGCTGGTACTGGAGCGCGAAACCCAGCCCGGCTACCACACCACGGGCCGCTCGGCGGCCTTGTTCGAGGAGCATTACGGCCCCCCCCAGGTGCAGGCGCTGACGCGCGCCAGCCGCGCCTTCTATGAAAATCCGCCCCCCGGCTTCACCGATGTGCCGCTGCTGCACCCGCGTGGCGTGATGTACGTGGCCACGGCCGCGCAAAAACCGCTGATCGATAGCGCCTATGCCGAGGCGGTGCGCCACTCCCCGGGCGCCCAGCGCCTGGACGGCGATGCGCTACGCGCCCTGGTGCCGGTGCTGAACGCTAGCATCGTCGATGGCTTTGTGGACGATGGTGCGCGCGACATCGAGGTCCACGCACTGCACCAGGGCTTTCTGCGCGGCCTGCGCCAGCAGGGCGGCCAGGTCTGGTGCCAGGCCGAGGTCACCGGCCTGCAACACGATGTGTTCGCCAGCCGCTGGACGGTCACGCTGGCCGACGGGCGCCAGCTGCAGACCCACGCGCTGGTGAATGCCGCCGGCGCCTGGGCCGACGGCCTGGGCGAGCTGGCCGGGGCCCGCGCCATCGGCCTGGTGCCGGCGCGCCGCAGCGCCTTCACCTTCCCCGCGCCCGAAGGGGTGGAGGCCGCGCACTGGCCGGCCGTCATCAGCGCGGACGAGAGCTTCTACTTCAAGCCCGATGCCGGGCAGCTGCTGGGCTCCCCCGCGAATGCCGACGCCACCTACCCCCACGATGTGCAGCCCGAGGAGGAGGACATCGCCACCGGCATCTGGAACATCGAGCAGGCCACCACGCTGCGCATCCGCCGCCCCTCGCACACCTGGGCGGGGCTGCGCTCCTTCGTCGCCGATGGCGAGATGGTGATCGGCTGGGACGACGAGGTCCCCGGCCTGTTCTGGGTGGCCGCCCAGGGCGGCTACGGCATCCAGAGCGCCGCCGCCTACAGTCTGCTGGCGCGCAACCTGCTGCTGGACGAGCCCATCGACCCCAGCCTGATGGACGAGGGCGTGGACCAGGCCGCGCTGGAGCCGGCGCGCCTGCAGCGCGGGCGTTGATCCACAAAGCAGAGCAGGCAGCGCAGGCTCTGCAAGCCTTTCAGGCACTTTCAAGCCTGCAACCCTTGCCAGACAAGCGCTATACGCTCATTTTTTTATAAACCACCATAAAAAAAGCCCGTCCGGCGCTAACCGGACGGGCTTTGGGGTGGGCTCAGGGCAGGCCTGCGCAGCCGGCTTACAGTTCGATCTTCGCGACGTCGATGATCTTCTTGTACTTGGCGATTTCGCCGTTGATGTACTTGCCAGCATCCAGCTTGCTGTCCATCACGGACGCGCCGGCGTCTTCCATCTTCTTGCGGAACTCGGGCGAGGCCATGGTCTTGTCCAGCGCCGCCTTCAGCTTGGCCGCGATGGGCGCGGGCAGGTTGGCGGGGGCCATCATGGCGAACCACGAGTTGATGTCTACATTCTTGAACTCGGGCGTTTCCGCCAGGGCAGGAATGTCGGGGGTGGCAGCGTAGCGCTTGGCTTCGGTGGTGCCGATGGGGGTCACCTTGCCGGCCTTGATCAGCGGCAGGCCCGAGGACAGCACGAACACGCCGTACTCGATGTTGTCGCCCAGCACGTCGTTCGTCAGCGCAGGCACGCCGCGGTAAGGCACGTGCTGCATGTCGATCTTGCCCTGGTCCTTCATCATTTCACCGGCCAGGTGCAGGGCCGTGCCCACGCCCGACGAACCGTAGCTGAACTTGCCGGGGTTGGCCTTGACGGCCTTGACGAACTCGGCGGCATTCTTCACGCCGGCCTTCTTGGAAGCCACCAGCACCATGGGCTGCGATGCCACCATGCCGATGGGCGTGAAGTCGCTGATCTTGTACTTCACGGCCTTGTTGATCTGGTTGGCGATGGCGATTTCGTTGTTCGCGCCCACCAGCAGCGTGTAGCCGTCGGGCTTGGCGCTGGCCACCTTCTGTGCCCCAATGGCGCCACCGGCGCCGCCCAGGTTCTCGACCACCACGGTCTGGCCCAGGTGCTTTTCGATTTCGTTGGCCACCAGACGGCCCACCAGGTCGGTCGAACCGCCCGCGGGGTAACCCACGACGATGGTCACGGGCTTGTTGGGGAAGGAAGCGGCGTCATCCGCAAACGCGGGGCCGGCTGCCAGCATGGCAGCACCGCAGGCAATCAGGGTGCGACGAAGAATGGTTGTGGTCATAAAAGGTCCTTGTTGCCCGGATTGTGAACAACTTTTCACAATGTTTGCATGAATATATGCAATGTTGACATGCCACATGCGCAAGACCGGCGACCCGAAACAGGGCGTCCGTCCCGTGCGGGGTGCACCCCGCACCAAGATGGCACCCGCAGCGAAGCCGCCACGCGCCCATGAAAAAAGCCCGCAGGCGGTGCCTGCGGGCCGGGGTCTGTCAGGCGCTGGGCGCCGCCAGCGCCAGTGCGCTCAGTTCACAACCTGGGCCAGTTCGCCCGCAGCGTACTTCTTGGCCATCTGCTCCAGGCTGTAGCCCTTGATCTTGCCACCCTGGCCTTCGCAACCGAATTCTAGGTAACGCGCCTTGCAGACCTGCTTGGCGGCTTCGCGCGCGGGCTTGAGCCATTCGCGGGCATCGAACTTGTCGGGGTTCTCGGCCAGGAACTTGCGCACCGCGCCGGTCATCGCCAGGCGGATGTCGGTGTCGATGTTCACCTTGCGCACGCCGTACTTGATGGCTTCCTGGATTTCCTTGACGGGCACGCCGTAGGTTTCCTTCATCTTGCCGCCGTACTGGTTGATGATGGCCAGCAGTTCCTGGGGCACGGAGGAGGAGCCGTGCATCACCAGGTGGGTGTTGGGGATGCGGGCGTGGATTTCCTTGACGCGGGAAATCGCCAGGATGTCGCCCGTGGGGGGGCGGCTGAACTTGTAAGCACCGTGGCTGGTGCCGATGGCGATCGCCAGGGCGTCCAGCTGCGTGGCCTGCACGAACTGGGCGGCTTCCTCGGGGTCGGTCAGCATCTGGCTGTGGTCCAGCTTGCCTTCGGCGCCGATGCCGTCTTCCTCGCCGGCTTCACCGGTTTCCAGGTTGCCCAAGCAGCCCAGTTCGCCTTCGACGGTGGCGCCGATGCGGTGGGCCATGGCCACGACCTGCTTGGTCACGTCCACGTTGTAGTCGAAGGACGAAGGCGTCTTGCCGTCGCTCATCAGCGAGCCGTCCATCATCACCGAGCCGAAGCCCAGGTTCAGCGCGCCCTGGCACACCTCGGGGGTGGTGCCGTGGTCCTGGTGCATCACCAGGGGGATGTGGGGGTACATCTCAGCCGCGGCCTGGATCAGGTGCTTGATGAAGGGCTCGCCAGCGTACTTGCGGGCACCGGCGCTGGCCTGCAGGATCACGGGTGCGCCGACTTCGTCAGCCGCAGCCATCACGGCCTGGACCTGCTCCAGGTTGTTCACGTTGAAGGCGGGGATGCCATAGCCGTTTTCGGCGGCATGGTCGAGCATTTCACGCATCGAGATCAGAGGCATGGTCGTGGTCCGGTCAAAAAAGTTGGAATGTAGCGCGGCCGTAACCGCGTCGTAACCGCCGATTTTAACCGCCTCCACCCCGGCTGACCATGGCGTGGCGCAATCGCCCGCCAGCCCGCTGGGGTGGGCGCGCATGCCGCCCTCAGGGCACGCGGCAGATCTGCAGCATGTTGGTGCCGCCGGGCTGGCCCATGGGCTCGCCGCAGGTGATGGCGTAGACATCGCCGGACTGCACGATGCCGCGCATGCGCAGGTGGCTTTCGGCCTGCACCAGGGCGGTGTCACGCTCGGCGCTGGTGTCCATCAGCAGCGGGCGCACGTTGCGGTACAGCGCCATCTTGCGCTGGGTGCTGACCTTGGGGGTCAGCGCGTAGATGGGCGTGTGGATGCGGTGGCGGCTCATCCACAGCGCGGTCGAGCCGCTGTCCGTCATCGCCACGATGGCCTTGGCCCCCAGTTTGTGGGCCGTGAACAGCGCGCCCAGGGCGATGGCCTGGTCGATGCGGGTGAATTCGCGCTCGCCGAACTGGGCGTCTTGGCTGCGGTCCTCGGCCGCCTCGGCGGCGGCGCAGATGTGGGCCATCTCGCGCACGGTCTCCAGCGGGTACTTGCCGGCCGCGGTCTCGGCGCTGAGCATCACGGCGTCCGTGCCGTCGAGCACGGCGTTGGCCACGTCACTGACCTCGGCGCGCGTGGGCACGGGGTTGGTGATCATGCTCTCCATCATCTGGGTCGCGGTGATCACCACCTTGTCCATGTCGCGCGCCATGCGGATCATCTTCTTTTGCAGTGCCGGCACGGCGGCGTTGCCCACCTCCACGGCCAGGTCGCCACGCGCCACCATGATGCCGTCCGAGGCCTTGAGGATTTCCTCCAGCAGCGGGATGGCCTCGGCACGCTCGATCTTGGCGATCAGGCCGGGGCGGTGGCCGCTGCCGGCGCAGGCCACGGTGCACAGCTGGCGCGCCATTTCCATGTCGGTGGCGTTCTTGGGAAAGCTGACCGCCACGTAGTCGGCGCCCAGGGCCATGGCGGTCTTGATGTCCTCCATGTCCTTGGCCGTCAGCGCCGGCGCCGTCAGGCCGCCGCCCTGCTTGTTGATGCCCTTGTTGTTGGACAGCTCGCCGCCGATGGTCACCGTGGTGTGCACGGCATCGCCCAGCACGCGCTCCACGGTCAGCACGATCAGGCCGTCGTTGAGCAGCAGTACGTCGCCTGCCTTCACATCGCGTGGCAGTTCCTTGTAGTCCAGGCCCACGCCCTGCAGGTCACCCGGCTCCTTGCGGCTGGCGTCCAGCACGAAACTGGCCCCTGCTACCAATTGCACCTTGCCATCGGCGAACTTGCCGACGCGGATCTTGGGGCCTTGCAGGTCGGCCATGATGGCCACTTCGCGCCCGGCCAGCACGGCCGCCTCGCGCACGGCCTTGGCGCGGTCGATGTGGTCCTGGGCGGTGCCGTGGCTGAAGTTCAGGCGCACCACGTTCACGCCCGTGGCAATCATCTTGGCGAGCAGATCCACCTCGCTCGAGGCGGGGCCCAGGGTGGCCACGATCTTGGTGGCACGGCGGATGTACAGGTCTTGCAGGCTCATCAAACAGGTCTCTCTTGGGGGGTTAATCGCGCATCAGGGCTTCGATCTCGGCCACCTCCACGGGCACGCCGCGGGTGATCAGCTCGCAGCCCGTGTCGGTCACCACGGCATCGTCTTCGATGCGGATGCCGATGTGATGGAAGGCTTGCGGCACGCCGGGCGCTGGGCGCACGTAGATGCCGGGCTCGATGGTGGTGACCATGCCGGGGCGCAGGATGCGGCTGGGCCGGGTGGTCACCAACTGACCGCTGAGCGCATCGGTGTGCTGCGTGCTCTGGTCAATCTCGCTCGGCTCCACGTAGCTGCCGCAGTCGTGCACGTCCATGCCCAGCCAGTGGCCGGTGCGGTGCATGTAGAACTGGAAGTAGGCGCGCTGCGCGATCACGTCCTGGGCCGTGCCATACACGTTGCGGTCCAGCAGCCCGACGTCCAGCATGCCCTGCGCCAGCACGGCCACGGCGGCATCGTGCGCATCGCTGAAGCGGTTGCCGGCCTTGGTCACCGCCACCGCGGCCTTCTGGCTGGCCAGCACCAGCTGGTACAGATCGCGCTGCGGGCCGCTGAACCGACCGTTGGCCGGGAAGGTGCGGGTGATGTCGCTGGCATAGCCGTCCAGCTCGCAGCCGGCGTCGATCAGCACCAGCTCGCCGGCGCGCACGGGCGCCTTGTCGGCGCGGTAGTGCAGCACGCAGGCGTTGGCGCCGGCGGCGACGATGGACTCATAGGCCACGCCATTGGCACCGCCCTGGCGGAATTCGTGCAGCAGCTCGGCGTCCAGGTGGTATTCGCACACGGCCTCGCCGGCGCGCAGCATGCGGGCCGAGCGCTGCATGGCACGGATGTGGGCGCGGGCGCTGATCTGGCCGGCGCGGCGCATGAGGTCCAGCTCGTGCGCGTCCTTGACCAGGCGCATCTCGTCCAGCAGCGTGCAGACATCGCCCTGCGCCGCCGGGCACAGTGCCCCGGCGCGGGTGCGGGCGCGCACCTGGCCCAGCCAGCCTTCGACGCGCGCGGCCAGCCCCTCGTGGGTGGCAAACGGCCACCAGACGGTGGCCTGGTTCTCCAGCAGGCGCGGCAGGCGCGTGTCGATGTCGTCGATGGACAGGGCCTCGCTCACGCCCAGGGTCTGCACCGCGGCCTGCGGGCCCAGGCGGTAGCCGTCCCAGATCTCGCGCTCCAGGTCCTTGGGCTGGCAGAACAGGGTGCTGCTGCCATCGGCCCGCAGCACCAAGCAGGCGCCGGGTTCGGTGAAGCCCGTCAGGTAGTAGAAGTAGCTGTCATGCCGGTACAGATAGCTGTTGTCGCGGTTGCGACCGCGCTCCGGTGCCGTGGGAATGATGGCGATGCCGCCATCGCCCAATTGGGCGGCCAGGCGGGCGCGGCGTTGTGCGTAAACAGAAGTCATGCCACAGATGGTACTGCGCCCGAATGCCCCTGCGCGCCAGGGTTCAGGCCCACAGCAGGCTGACACCGGCCAGCATCAGCAAGGCGCACACCAGCCACTGCAGGGCCCGCTGCGGCAGCGGCGGCGGATGCCGGGCCACCAGCCAGGTCACGGCGGCCACCACGGGCAGGGCCACCGCACTGACCAGCACCGAGGACCAGGCCAGCTCGCCCATGGCGATGACCCCCCAGGCGCAGCACATTGCCCATCAGGAACAGGGCCAGCAGGCTCTGGCGCACCACCAGCGGCGACAGCGGCTGGCGGTACAGGTGGTAGACCAGGGGCGGGCCGGACGTGGAAAACAGGCCGCCCAGCACGCCCGCCAGGCCCCCGGCCAGCCACGTCGACGGCCAGGGCGAGGGGGCCGTGCGCTGCGCCTTCTGCAGCAGCAGGACCACGGCGCACAGCACGATGGCCGCGCCCAGGATCATGCGCAGCACGCCCAGGGCGCTGCCGCTGAGCCAGTGCAGCAGCGCCAGCCCCAGCAGCGTGCCCAGCAGGCTGGTAATGGCCAGCGGCTGGAGCACGTCCCAGCGCGGCTCGAACGGGTGGCTGCGCAGGTAGACCGCACCGTTGACCAGCGACAGCAGGCAGGCCACGTTGGCGGCGTCGGCGATCGGCATCAGCTGCAAGGCCCCGGCCACGCCCACAAAGATCAGTCCAAAGGCAAAGCCCGTGAGGTTCTGGCACACCGACGCCAGGGCCACCACCACGAACAATTGCGCGTATTCCCACACCACCATCTCGGGTCTCCCATGCGGCGCCCCCGGGCCCTGCCGCGGCGGCATGCGCCGCATCCAACGAAAAAAGGAGCTGCACGCGCGCGTCCCACCTGGGTTTCAAAGCCCTAAGCCTTGAAAACCTCGGCGCAGCGCGCGCCACCTGCTCTTTTTTATGCAGCCTGGTTCAAGGCCGCCAGGCGCTCGGGCGTGCCCACATCGGTCCAGCGGCCGGTGTACAGCGAGGCCCCGCAGCGCCCCGCATCCATGGCCTGGCGCAGCAACGGTGCCAGCGGCGCGGCCACGCCCTGCGGGTTGCCGGCGGCGATGTCGCACCAGGGCGCGGCAAACAGCGCGGCCTTGAGCAGGGCGATGGTGCTGTAGGTGTAGCGCGGCGCCGCACCGGCCTGGCCGGCCGGTGCGGGCGGCAGGTTCAGCGCGCGGCCTGTGCCGCTGCCGGGCGTGCTTTCTTGCAGGCCAAAATCGCCGTTCGGGTGGTGCGCCGGGTTGGGCACCAGCCACACATGGGCCAGATCGTCGGACGCGGCAAAGGCCTGCGCCTGGGCCGCGTCGAAGACGAAGTCCGGCGCGTACACATCGCCCGCGGCCAGCCAGAACGCAGCGCCCAGCCAGGGCACGGCGCGTGCGATGCCGCCAGCGGTTTCCAGGGCCTGGCCGAAGTCGTCCTGCTCGTGCGAGTACTGCAGCTGCAGGCCCTGCGCGGGCCAGACGGCATCCAGGTGCGCGGGGATCTGGGCGCCCAGCCAGGCAGTGTTGACCAGCACCTGGCGCACGCCATCGCGCAGCAGGGCCCCCAGGTGCCAGTCCAGCAGGGCACGGCCTTGCACCGTCAGCAAGGGTTTGGGGGTGGTGTCGGTCAAGGGGCGCATGCGCTCGCCGCGGCCGGCGGCCAGCAGCATGGCGGGAAGGGAGGCAAAAGTCATGGCGTAGCAGTTTTCTCTGGCGTGCGCAGGCACGCAGCAGCCCACACTGTAGGCGATGCAGGGGGCTATGTAATCGACTGGAAACCGCCGCCAGCCCACACCGGTAAAATCCCGCAATTCTTTGCACCAACACCAACCCCGGAGCCAATCTCCCATGGCAAACACCCCGATGATGGCCAACGCAATCCGTGCGCTGGCAATGGACGCCGTTCAACAAGCCAACTCCGGTCACCCCGGCGCCCCCATGGGCATGGCCGACATGGCCGTGGCGCTGTGGAGCCGCCACCTGCAGCACAACCCCGCCAACCCCCTGTGGGCCAACCGTGACCGCTTCATCCTGTCGAACGGCCACGGTTCGATGCTGATCTACGCGCTGCTGCACCTGAGCGGCTACGACCTGCCCCTGCAAGAGCTGAAGAACTTCCGCCAGCTGCACAGCAAGACCGCCGGCCACCCCGAAGTGGGCATCACCCCCGGCGTGGAAACCACCACCGGCCCCCTGGGTCAGGGCATCACCAATGCCGTGGGCTTCGCCCTGGCCGAAAAGCTGCTGGCCGCCGAGTTCAACCAGCCCAAGCACGCCATCGTCGACCACCACACCTTCGTGTTCATGGGTGACGGCTGCCTGATGGAAGGCATCAGCCACGAAGCCGCCGCCCTGGCCGGCGCCTGGAAGCTGAACAAGCTGATCGCCCTGTGGGACGACAACGGCATCTCCATCGACGGCCAGGTCACGCCCTGGTTCGGTGACGACACCCCCGCGCGCTTTGAAGCCTACGGCTGGAACGTGATCCGCGCCGTGGACGGCCACAACGTGGACGCCGTGGACGCCGCCATCGCCCTGGCCAAGAAGAGCAAGGACAAGCCCACACTGATCTGCTGCAAGACCAGCATCGGCAAGGGCTCGCCCAACCGCGCCAACACCGCCAAGGCCCACGGCGAACCCCTGGGTGCCGACGAAATCGCCCTGACCCGCGCCGCCCTGGGCTGGACGCACGCGCCCTTCGAGATCCCCGCCGAGGTCTACGCCGACTGGGACGCCAAGGCCGCTGGCCAGAAGGCCGAAGCCGCCTGGAACAAGAAGTTCGCGGCCTACGCCAAGGCCTTCCCCGCCCAGGCCGCCGAATTCACCCGCCGCATGGCCGGTGAGCTGCCCGCCAACTTCCTGCAAGTGGCCGCCCAGATCGCCTCCGACGCGCACGACCAGGCCGCCACCGTGGCCAGCCGCAAGGCCAGCCAGCTGGCCCTGGAAGGCCTGACCGCCGCCCTGCCCGAACTGCTGGGCGGCTCGGCCGACCTGACCGGCTCCAACCTGACCAACACCAAGTCCACCCCCGCCTTCCGCGTGGATGCCAAGGGCGCCGTGGTCAAGACCGAAGCCGGCCAGATTGGCCGCCACATCAACTACGGTGTGCGCGAATTCGGCATGGCCGCCATCATGAACGGCATTGCGCTGCACGGTGGCTTCATCCCCTACGCCGGCACCTTCCTGACCTTCTCCGACTACAGCCGCAACGCCATCCGCATGGCGGCGCTGATGAAGCAGCGCGTGGTGCACGTGTTCACGCACGACTCCATCGGCCTGGGCGAAGACGGCCCCACCCACCAGTCCATCGAGCACGCCGCCTCGCTGCGCCTGATCCCCGGCCTGGACGTGTGGCGCCCCGCCGACACCACGGAAACCGCCGTGGCCTGGACCGTGGCCCTGAGCCAGAAGCACAAGCCCACGGCCCTGCTGCTGAGCCGCCAGAACCTGGCCTACGCACCCAAGAGCGAAGACGCGCTGGACCACATCGCCAACGGCGCCTACGTGCTGTCCGAGCCCAAGGATGTGGGCCTGAAGGGCAAGGCCCAGGCCGTGATCATCGCCACCGGCTCCGAAGTGCAGCTGGCCCTGGCCGCGCAAAAGCAGCTGGCCGCCCAGAAGATTGCCGTGCGCGTGGTCTCCATGCCCAGCACCACCACCTTCGACAAGCAGGACGTGGCGTACAAGACCAGCGTGCTGCCCGCCGGCCTGCCCCGCATCGCCGTCGAAATGGGCGTGACCGACTTCTGGTGGAAGTACGGCTGCGCCGCCGTGGTGGGCATCGACACCTACGGTGAATCGGCCCCCGCGCCCGTGCTGTTCAAGCACTTCGGCTTCACCGCCGAGAACGTGGCCGCCACCGTGATCGAGGCGATCCAGCGCAACAAGTAATCACGACTGAAACACCCGCCCACGCCTTGGCCGAGGCGGGTGTTTTACGTACAGTGACCCGGTTTTGTTTTCACATTCCATAGCAACGAGGCAACTATGACTATCAAGGTTGGCATCAACGGTTTTGGCCGCATCGGCCGCAACGTGCTGCGCTCTGCAGTGCAAAACTTCTCCGACATCGAGATCGTTGGCATCAACGACTTGCTGGAGCCCGACTACCTGGCCTACATGCTGAAGTACGACAGCGTGCACGGCCGTTTCGACGGTGAAGTCGCCGTGGAAGGCAACACCCTGATCGTCAACGGCAAGAAGATCCGCCTGACCCAGGAACGCGATCCCGCCGCCCTGAAGTGGAACGAAGTCGGCGCCGACATCGTGATCGAGTCCACCGGCCTGTTCCTGACCGACGAAACCGCCCGCAAGCACATCGCGGCCGGTGCCAAGAAGGTCATCATGTCGGCCCCTTCCAAGGACGCCACCCCCATGTTCGTGTTCGGCGTGAACGACAAGACCTATGCCGGCCAGGACGTAATCTCCAACGCCTCGTGCACCACCAACTGCCTGGCCCCCGTGGCCAAGGTGCTGAACGACAAGTGGGGCATCAAGCGCGGCCTGATGACCACCGTGCACGCTGCCACCGCCACACAGAAGACCGTGGACGGCCCGTCCAACAAGGACTGGCGCGGCGGCCGCGGCATCCTGGAAAACATCATCCCCTCCAGCACCGGCGCTGCCAAGGCCGTGGGCGTGGTGATTCCTGAGCTGAACAAGAAGCTGACCGGCATGTCCTTCCGCGTGCCCACCTCCGATGTGTCCGTGGTCGACCTGACCGTGGAACTGAACACCGAAGCGTCCTACGAAGAAATCTGCGCCGAAATGAAGGCCCAGTCCCAAGGCGCGCTGAAGGGCGTGCTGGGTTACACCGAAGACAAGGTGGTAGCCACCGACTTCCGCGGCGAGACCTGCACCTCCGTGTTCGATGCCGAAGCCGGCATCGCCCTGGACAAGACCTTCGTGAAGGTCGTGGCCTGGTACGACAACGAATGGGGCTACTCCAACAAGTGCCTGGAAATGGTGCGCGTGGTGGCCAAGTAATCTTCCGGATTACCTGCCAAAACAGGCTCCAGCGCTTGCCCATCCAGCGCTGTCAGCTATGAAAAAAGCCAAGTCATCGACTTGGCTTTTTTTGTGCCATGGCCCCCCGGGCCGGTGGCGGCGCCTCAGCGCAGGATGGCAATGCTGCCCTCGTCCACGTAGTACATGAACTCCTCGCGCGCCAGCGTCACCGTGACCGGCTGGCCCTCGCTGGTCCAGGACACCACCATGCTGGCCAGGGCCACGTCCACCTGCACTTCCTGCCCTTTGGGGATATCGTCCAGCGGGCCATCGCCCACGCGGTGCTGGACCCGGCCTTCGATGCGTGCCTGAAAGCGTTCGGGCAACTGGGTGATGGCGTCGGTGTCTGGGATTGTTGTCATAGGTTCCTCCTAGTTTGCGGGGCGCGGCCGTGGGCGGCGCTTGGCCTGCCATCTGAACATGCCGCGCGCGCCCTGTCTGTCAGCCAGGGGGCCGTATCACCGCCCCGACCGCAGGAACCCATGCCCACAGACGCACCGTTTCGTATCCATGTTTTCGCACTGTTTCAGTGCGATATGCGATAAAAACCACTGATCTATGCAATTTATTCATCTTCATGCGATTTATTTAGGCAAATACACGCAAAAAGCACCTTGAAAGTGCAATTGCACGGCATCTATGCACAAATGCGGTGCAACCCATGCGCACGGCTTTCATAATCCCTGGCAATGCCCCGCGGCGCCCCCGGCCCTGCGACCGGGCACACGGCCCCGCCATCCGGGCCCTGCACGCCGCCTGTCCGGGCGGCGTTTGCACGTCTGGCGGGTCGGCACGCCATTCAACGAGAGAGCCACACCGCCATGCGCCAGGAACACGACTTTTTGGGTCCCAAGGACATCCCCGACCACGCCTACTGGGGCGTGCACTCCGCCCGGGCGGTGGAGAACTTCCCCATCACCGGCCACACCGTGGCACAGATGCCAGCCCTGGTGCGCGCCCTGGCGCATGTGAAGCAGGCCGCGGCCGCCGCCAACCTGCGCCTGGGCGTGATCAGCCAGACCCAGGCGGATGCAATTGCCCAGGCCTGCCAGCGCCTGATCGCCGGCCAGCACCATGAGCAGTTCGTGGTGGACGTGATCCAGGGCGGGGCCGGCACCTCAACCAACATGAACGCCAACGAGGTGATCGCCAACCTGGCGCTGG
The DNA here is from genome assembly GCF_018064205.1 of Comamonas aquatica. Taxonomy (NCBI): domain Bacteria; kingdom Pseudomonadati; phylum Pseudomonadota; class Betaproteobacteria; order Burkholderiales; family Comamonadaceae; genus Comamonas; species Comamonas aquatica. Next base: position 3,389,247 of record NZ_CP072916.1, read on the forward strand.
AAATCCTGGGCCTGCCCAAGGGCCGCTACGACGTGATCCACCCCAACGACCACGTCAATGCCTCGCAGTCCACCAACGATGCCTACCCCACGGCGGTCAAGCTGGCCACCTACTTCGGCATCCAGGACCTGCTGGCGGCACTGGCTGCGCTGCGCGGCGCCTTCCAGGTCAAGGCCGGGGAGTTCGCCCACATCCTCAAGATCGGCCGCACGCAGCTGCAGGACGCCGTGCCCATGACGCTGGGCCAGGAGTTCACGGCCTTTGCCCAGATGATTGCCGACGATGAACAGCGCCTGCGCGAATCGGCCACCCTGATGTGCGAGATCAACCTCGGCGGCACCGCCATCGGCACCGGCATCAACGCCCCCGTGGGCTATGTGGACGTGGTGGTGCCCACGCTGGCCGCGCTGTCCGGCGTGCCCGTGGTCAAGGCCCGCGACCTGATCGCCGCCACCGGCGACACCGGCGCATTTGCCGACATCTCCGGCATCCTCAAGCGCATCGCCGTCAAGCTGTCCAAGATCAGCAACGACCTGCGCCTGCTGTCCTCCGGCCCGCAGGCCGGCGTGGGCGACATCCGCCTGCCCGCACGCCAGGCCGGCTCGTCCATCATGCCGGGCAAGGTCAACCCGGTGATCCCGGAGGTGGTGAACCAGGTCTGCTTCGAGGTCATCGGCAATGACGCGGCCATCACCATGGCCGTGGAAGGCGGGCAACTGCAGCTCAACGCCTTCGAGCCACTGATGGCCTGGGCCCTGCACCAGAGCCTGAGCCACCTGGGCCGCGCCTGCAACACCCTGCAGCGCAACTGCGTCGAGGGCATCGAGGCCAACACCGCCCTGCTGGACGCGCGCATCCACGAGTCGGTGACGCTGGTGACCGCCCTCAACCCCCTGATCGGCTACGAAAAGGCCGCCCAGATCGCCAAGACGGCCATGGCCTCGGGCAAGCCCATCGCCCTGGTGGCCGAGGAGCTGGGCATCATGGACCAGGCGCAGATGCGCGCGCTGCTGGTGGCCGACAAGCTGACCACGCCCGGCGCGCTGACAGCAGCACTGGCCTGAACCAGACGGCCCCGCAGGCCGGCCCTGCGCGGGCCCGGCCCATGAAAAAAGCCATGGCCTCTCGGCCATGGCTTTGGGGTACAGAAACTGTCGGTGGAGGCGTGGGAATCAGCCGTTGGTGCCGGTGGCCGCGTCGTCCACCCCGCGCACGCTTTCACGGCCGTTCTTGTCGCGCAGCTTGTCCAGATCGGCTTCCACGGTGCGGCGCAGCTTTTCCAGCGCGGCATTGAATGCGTCCTTGACCTTTTCTGCCTCGGCATTCACGGCCACGGGGGGGCGGCCGTTGGCCCGGGTTTCCAGCACGCACTTCTTGCCCGGGCCGCCCGTGGCTTTCAGGGCATCCACCCCGGTCAGGAACACCTCGACGCGCACCACATGCTCCTTGAGCCGGGCCAGTTTGGTGTTGATTTCCTCATGGGCCCATGTCTCCAGCGAATCGCCACCCTGGATGGTTGCGTCGGTATGGACTTGTACTTGCATGCATCTCTCCTTGTCACCAAATGCCGTGCCGTTGATCGCACGGCGGGTTTTGCTGAGGCCAGCGGAAATCAGGTTGCTGCACACATCCTAGCAGCGCTGCAGCCACCTGCCGCCCGACAACCACAGTGTGGGGTCAAAAACTGCCGCCGCAAGTCAGTCCAGGGCGTCTGATTGACCCGGATCAACCCGACCACCGCCGCCGCGGCGTCGGCCGGTCGCCACACCCCGGCCGGGCCGCTGGCTTGGATACACTCAAAATACATAGCACGCCAGCCAGCCTGGATGGCCGCCACCGGGCGACGTTCTGCGGCAGTTGCGGCAGCTCTCCTACATGACAAAACCCGGGGACGCGGTTACAAACCCAAGCATCGCCATCCCTGCCGTGCCTGTCGCCATGTCCCCTCCTGCCTCACGCCGCCTCAAGATCGGGCTGTCCGCCTGCTTCTCCCACGCCGACGCCAGCCGCCCGCTGTTCACCGGCAAGACCCTGCAGTACGTGGAGCAGTCGATCGCGCACTGGATCATGTCCTCGGGCGCGATGGTGGTGATGGTGCCCTGCCCCATGGGCGAGACCGCCAGGGGCGATGTGACCCTGGCGCATTACGCGCAATGGCTGGACGGCGTGGTCATGCACGGCGGTGCCGATGTCTGGCCCGGCAGCTATGGCGAGGAGCCGCTGCGCCCCGAATGGCTGGGCGACCGCGTGCGCGACCTGTACGACCTGGCCGTGGTCGAGGCCTTCAGCCAGGCGGGCAAGCCCATCTTCGGGGTGTGCCGCGGGCTGCAGCTGATCAACGTGGCCTTTGGCGGCACGCTGTACCAGGACATCCTGACCCAGGTGCCGGGCGCGCAGATGCACCGCAACGCCACCACCTACGACCGGCACCAGCACGACATCCACATCGTCAAGGGCTCGCGCCTGGCCCAGCTCTACCCCAACACCTACATGGCGCGGGTCAACAGCATCCACCACCAGGGCATCAAGGACGTGGCGCCCGGCTTCGAGGTGGAGGCCTGGAGCGTGCCCGACCACATCCCCGAGGCCATCTACCGCCGGGCGCCGGGCCAGAGCTACATCGCCGCCACGCAGTGGCACCCGGAATTCCACCACCCGGACAGCCCCATCATCGACAGCAGCGTGCTGCTGGGCGACTTTCTGAGCGCCTGCCAGCGCGCCAAGTTCCAGCCCGCGGTGGGCCACAGCCCGTTCCGCATCCGCGACCGCGCCGCGCGCCTGCTGCGCCGGGCACTGCTGCGCAGGCGCTAAAAAAAGGAGCAGCCCGCGCGCGTCATGCGGTGATTTAGCATGCAAAACGCAGCAAAAACCAGTAAACACGCGCGCTAACCGCTCACTTTTTCACCAGTCCCACCGCAGCGGGGCCGCCAACCCGTCGCTCAGGCGCTGTCGCCCACCAGGGCCTGCGGGGCACGCGCCGCCGCGCGGCGGGCGCGGCGCTTGCGCTCCCAGATGACGATGCCGGTGACAGACAGCATCACCACCACCAGCCCAATGACCGACATCAGGATGCGCCCGGGCAGGCCCAGGATGCGGCCAGAGTGCAGGGGCAGCTGCAGCTGCACGAAGACATCGGCCGCCGTGCCATGCCAGGGACGGTGCTGGCCCAGTACCGCACCGTCCTCGGCGCTGACGTAGATGTTCGAGAGCCCCATGCCCTGCGCGCCCAGCTCGTTGCTGGGGTCGAAGAAGGAGACGTTGTAGAACGGGAAGTCGCCGCCATACCAGATGCCCCCGGGCGGGTGCTCGAAGCCCTGGCGCTCGCCTTCGGCGCGCGCGATGTCGATCGCCTGGGCGAACGAGATCTTGGGCTCGATGAAGCTGCCGAACGGTGCGGGCGTCAGCGTCTCGTAGGGACCTGGCGTGGTGGTCGAGATCTGGCGCATCACCGGGTAGAACACCTCGCGGTACAGGTTCAGCGAGAACGAGGTGAAGGACACCACGATGATGACCAGCCAGACCCACAGCCCCCCGGCCCGGTGCAGGTCGAAGTGGAGCTTGTAGCCGCCGGCACGCCAGCGCACCACCCATGCGGGCTGCCAGCGGGCCCACCACGAGCGCGCCGGTGCGGGTGTCGCGCGCGCACTGCGCACGGCCGCCAGGCGGCGCGGCAGCGTCAGGTACAGGGCCACGAAGCTGTCGATCAGCCACATCAGCGCCACGCCCCCCATCAGCCAAAAGCCCCAGCGGTCGCTGCCCCAGAAGGCCGGCATGTGCAGGCTTTCGTGCAGGTGGCGCAGCCAGGGCATGAGGTTGCGCTGACTCAGCACCAGGCTCTTGGAGTTGCGCTGGCCCGTCACCTGGGCGGTCACGGGGTCGACGAACACGTTGTTGTAGCCCAGGACATAGGGCGCACCGGTCGCCGGATCCTTGCGCGGACGCACCAGGAACGAGGCGGCATGGCCTTCCTCCAGCCCCAGGGTCATGTACGACACCTCGGCGCGCGGATCGTGCGCCTCCACGGCCGCGGCCAGCGCCAGCGGGTCCTGCAGCGCGCCCCGGCCGGGCGTGTGCATGATGTCGGCGTTCAGCCACTCATCGATCTCATGGTCCCAGGAAATCACGGCGCCGGTGGCCCCGGCGACGATGAGGAACAGCGCCACCGTCAGGCCCAGCCAGCGGTGGACCACGGTCCAGAATTCACGCATGCGAGCCTAGCCTCAGAAGTCCACGCTGGCGCTGAGCGTGAAGGTGCGCGGCGCGCCCTGGACCAGGTAGCCTCTGCCTGGGTAACCACCGACCGAGGCCCAGTAGTCGCGGTCTGCCACGTTGTCCACGCGGGCACGCAGCGTCAGCAGCTTGCCCTGCACTTCGGTCAGGTAACGCACGCCCAGGTCCAGACGGGCCCAACCCGCCACGCGCAGCGTGTTAGCGCTGTCGGCATAGCTACTGCCGGTCATCACGGCACGGGCATCCAGCGTCAGACCGCGCAGCATGGGCACATCCCACTCCACCCCCAGGTTGCCCTGCTGGCGTGGCACGCCAATGACGCGCTGGCCTTGGGTGGCGGCATTGCCGGTATTGCGCTGCTCTGCATCCAGCCAGGTCACGCCACCCAGCACGCGCAAGCCTTTCGCAGGCTCACCGTAGGCGGTCAGCTCCAGACCCTGGTGGCGGTCTTCACCATGGGCTGTCACATAGTTGTTTTCCACCAGCTTGCCCGGCTTGTCCGTCGAGAAAAAGGCCAACCCGCCGCCGATGCGGCCGCCGTCGTACTTGATCCCGACTTCCTTTTGTTTGGACACATAGGGTGCCAGCGAGGTACCCGCGTTGGCATAGTTGCCGGTGATGTTTTCGCCCTTGGACAGGCCTTCCACGTAGTTCGCGTACAGCGACACCTCGGGGCGCAGCTTGAACACCACGCCCGCCACGGGACTAGTGCGGCTTTCGTTGTACGGTGTCCCGCTCATGACATCGCTGTAGGCGTAATCGGTGCTCGACAGCTGCTGGTGACGCAGACCCAGCGTCAGCAGCCATCGGTCATTCAGCAGGGACAGGGTGTCGCCGAGCGCAAAGCTGGTCATGCGCACCGTATTCAGCTTCCCAGGGTTGGCCAAATCGCCACCCACGAACGCCGAGCCGGATGTGGCAGGCATGGCCCAGGAAGTTGGCTGGTAAATATTGGTGGCCAACGTGTTGAAGTAATCCATCACGTAGGCGTTTTTCTCTTGCAGTCCGTAGTACGAGAAAGCACCCACCACGGTGTGCCCCACGCTCCCAGTGTTGAACTTGCCGCGCAAGCCCATCTCCGCCGTCTTCACCGTGTTCTCACGACGGTTGTCAAAACGGTAGGTGGTGGCATCGCCCGTACTGCCATTGGTAACCGTCACGCCCGCCAGACGGTTGTCTTCATGGCCCGTGCGTGCGCCTGCTGCCAGCCAGCCGGTCAGGTTGTCGCTGAAGTCGTATTCGCCACGCACGGTGCTGTACAGGTCGCGTTCATAAGAATGCGTCCAAGGCTGGGCGTAGTTGGTGGTGTTGTCGGGTGCGGTAGGCACCACGCTCACGCCGCTGCCCAAAGTCACGCTGGGGCGTGTGCCGTCCAGCTTGTAGTTTTGATAGCCGATGTCCGCCGACAGGCGCGCACGGCTGCTGCGCCAATCCACACCGACCGAGGCCACATTCAGGCCCACGCTTTCACCGTCCACCGCGGTGTCGCCCTTGCGGTGCGCCATGTTGACGCGGATGCCGGTGCTGCCGCCCGGGCCAAAGCGGCGGGCGACATCGGCCGCGACATACAACTGACCGCCACTGGCGGCGCCCACGGTCACACGGTTCAGCGGCTCATTCGGCGCACGCTTGGGCAGCAGGTTGATATTGCCGCCAATGCCTCCGCCCGAAGGCGTGGCACCGTTGAGGAAGGCGCTGGCACCGCGCAGCACTTCCACACGCTCGAACAACTCGGCCGAGGTGTACTGGCGGGGCATCAGGCCGTACAAACCGTTGTAGGCAATATCGTCCGAACTCAGCACAAAGCCGCGCAGGAAATACGCTTCCTGGAAGTTGCCATAACCCCGCGCCACACGCACGGCCGGGTCGTTTTGCAGCACATCGGCCACGCTACGAGCCTGCTGGTTCTGGATCAACTCATTCGTGTAGCTGGTGATGGAAAACGGTGCTTCCATGTTGTCGCGCGTACCGAGAATACCGGCACGCGCACCGCGCGCCACCTGGCCGCCGGCAAACGGCTTGGACAGGCCTTCGGCCGAGGCATCGGCACTGGCTTCGACCGTGACGGTCTCCAGGGTGGCGGCAGCCTGGTTCTGCGCGGATGCAGCCGAACCCAGGGCCCAGAACGACAAAGCGACCGCAACCGGTCGCAGGGGGAAGGCAGGAGAATGCATGAACTCAAATATTATTGAGAACTATTTTTATTTATACCACTCCAAGTCCTCCTGCTGCCGGCAGGAGCCCCATTCGCAGTGGGGACTAACACACGCGCTCACCCATGGCACCGCGCCGGCATGGCAGTGCGCGCCCCTGGGATCAAGGGTGCCCTAGCCAAATGCGCTGGCCCGGTCCGTGCGCACCGCCCTGTGGCCTGCCCACCACCAACTCTCCCAGGCCCCAGCCAGCCCCCTGCACGGCGGGATCCATACTTTTCAAGCCTTTTCGGCATCCAGCCCTTTCCCTACCTGCGTTAAACGCTCCTTTTTTTCGAAAAAACACCATAAAAAAACCGCCTGACGGCGGTTCTTCCTGCGGGGCGCAGCGGGCTCAATGGTGGTGACCGTGGCCGCCGTGCACGTGGCGGTGCGCCACTTCCTCTTCCGAGGCGGCACGCACTTCGGTGATCTTGCAGCTGAAGCGCAGCGCCTTGCCGGCCAGGGGGTGGTTGCCGTCCAGCTGGACCACGGGGCCCTTGATCTTCACCACGTTGTAGATCTGGGGCAGGCCCTGGTCGTTGGTGCCGCGCAGCTGGCCGCCCACCTTCACGCCGGCGGGGAATTCGCCCTTGGGGATGGTGCGCTGCAGGCTGGGGTCGTGGGGGCCGAAGGCCTCGTCCACGCTCAGGTCCACGGTCAGCGACTCGCCCACGGCCTTGCCGTCCAGCGCGGCCTCGACCTTGGCAAACAGGTTGTCGTAGCCACCGTGCAGGTAGGCCACGTCGCCCTTGTCCAGCACAGCGCCGGCGATGCCGCCCTGCAGCAGTTCGTGGATCTTGTAGTTCAGCGTGACCGCCGTGTCTTGGGTGATGTTCATGTGCGTTGCCACAAAAAAGTGGCGGCCAGGCCGCCACGGTTGGAATGCGCTGCATTGTCCACCATCGCCCGCCTGCCCTGCAGGCACTCGGTGGGCATCACGTCAGGCGGATGCGGGCACTTCGTCCGCGGCCTGCCCCGGATGGCGCGCAAAACGGCGCGGCGTGGCGCCATGCACCGGCGCCTGGCTGTCCCAGGGCCAGCCCCCGAACTGCGTGCGGCGGAAGTCCTGCATGGCCTGCATGATCTGCTGCTGCGTGTTCATCACGAAGGGGCCGTACTGCACCACGGGTTCGCCCAGCGGGCGGCCCTGCAGCAGCAGCAGCTCGGCCACCTCGCCCCCGGTGTTGACCAGGGCCAGGTCGCGCCCGGCCTCCACCTGCAGCGCGGCGTGCGCGCCCAAGTCCTCGCCCTCCAGTTGCAGGGCGTCGCCCACAAACCAGTACAGCATGCGACGGGTGGCCGCCCCTGTGGCCCGGGGCAGGGTCCAGCGGGCGCCGGGCTGCAGGCGGAGGGTCCAGATGGCGACGTCGGCCTCGGCCTGGGAGGCCCAGGATTCGGGCGGCGGAGGCAGCGGGGCCCCCGCCCCTGCCAGGGCGCCGGCGACCACGGTCACCGTGGTCTGGCGCCCGGCGGCATCGGTGTGCTGCAGGCGCGGGATGCGCTCGTTCCACAGCATGGTGAAGTGGGGCGGCACCATCTTCTGGCTGGCCGGCAGGTTCAGCCAGATCTGGAACAGCTCCAGCGGGTTGGAGCGGTCGGTGTGCAGCAGCGGAAACATCTCCGAGTGCATGATGCCGGCGCCAGCCGTCACCCACTGCACGTCGCCGCCGCCAAAGCGCGCGGCCGCACCCAGCGAATCGGCGTGGTCGATCAGGCCCTCGCGCACCAGGGTCACGGTTTCAAAGCCGCGGTGGGGGTGGCCCGGGAAGCCCGGTACATGGTCGCCGTGGTACATGGAAAAGCCGTCCTTGCCGCTGAAGTCGCTGCCCATGGGGCGGTCTTCCAGCTCGACGGCCTGCACGCCCAGCGCGCCGTCCCCGGCGGGGTAGGCGTCGTTGTGGTGGGCGCAGAACAGAAAGGGGTCGATGCACGGCCACTGGTTGCCCAGAGGCAGGCGTTGAAGGATGGGGGATGCGGACATGGCCGTCGCTCCTGCTGGGTGCCGCCATCCCCGTCCCCTGCGGACGGGCAACACTGCGGCGTTGCACATGCTTCGAAGATAAGGGCGCGGGCCGCCCGCTCCAAGCCCTGCCACTGCAACAGAGCGTTCCAGCAGCAAGACGGTGGCAGCACGGGCACCGCCAACGTCCCAGCCGGCAAGCGCAGGGCCACGGCCCGCAGCGGGTGCGCGGACTGCGCAGCCTCACCCCAACCCGAGCGCAGCGGGCCCTTGCGCGCCGTGCTCAGGCCGCCGCGGCAGCAGGCACGCCCAGGCCGCGCTGCACGGCGGGGCGCGCCAGCCAGGCCTGCAGCACGCGCTGCACGTTGGCGTAGTCGGCCAGGCCCAACAGGGCATCGGCCTCGTAGTTCACCGACAGGCAGCGCACCCAGGGCAGCACGGCGATGTCGGCGATCGTGTAGTCAGCGCCCAGGATCCAGTCGCGGCCCTGCAGGCGCGCATCCAGCACGCCCAGCAGGCGCTTGGCCTCGGTCACATAGCGCTGCAGCGGGCGCTTGTCCTCGAAATCCTTGCCGCCATAGCGCCAGAAGAAGCCCACCTGGCCGAACATGGGGCCGGCACCGCCCATCTGCCACATCAGCCACTGCAGGGCTTCATAGCGCCGCGCAGGGTCCTGGGGCAGGAGCTGACCGGTTTTTTCGGCCAGATAGACCAGGATGGCGCCGGATTCGAACAGGCCCAGCGGCTGGCCGCCCGGACCGTTCGGGTCCCAGATGGCGGGAATCTTGTTGTTGGGGTTGAGCGCCAGGAATTCGGGTGTGAACTGGTCGCCGGCCTGGATGTCCACGCGGTGGGCTTCGTAGGGCAGACCCACCTCTTCCAGCATCACCGAGACCTTGATGCCATTCGGTGTGGGCAGCGAATACAGCTGCAGGCGCTGCGGGAACTGGGCCGGCCACTTGCCGCCGATGGGGTGTGCGTGGGATTGCTGCATCAAGTCGTACCTCCGTCCATGGGCCGGCCACCATGGCGGCCCGAGTCGTCCGATGGTAGCGGCGCCGGCAACAACACCGCGGCGCCTGCGGGCAAGGGCCTCAGGGCTTGGCCGCCGCGTCCTTGGCGACGATGGCCACGTCCAGCCCCTGCGGGGTCACGGTGATGGCGCCGGGCTGTAGGCCCAGGCTGTCGGCCAGCTGCAGCTCCTCGGGCTTGACGTGGTACAGCGCAAAGGCCTCCAGCGCCTGCGAGGCCAGGCGCGGGCCATAGGTGGAGACCATGTCGGCCACGGCGGGATCGGCGCCTTCGAACTGCAGGCTCAGCACCTCCACGCGGTGCGCGCGCACGGTGCGGTCCTGGGGTTCATAGCGCAGGGCAAAGCGCACCTCCATGCGGCCGGCATAGCTTTGGCGCAGCGCGGGGCCGGACAGTTGCACGGGCAGGTGCGTCTGCAACTGGTTGCTGGCCGGCAGCAGCTGCAGGGCGGGGCGCTGCATTTCCAGCTGCAGCAGGCCGGCGACGGGGAAGCGCTTGGGGAATTGCTGCAGCAGGCCCTGCTCGAGCTGGGCCTGGCTGACGCTGATCTTGGTGGGCACGGCCTGGGAGCAGGCGCTGAGGGTCAAAGTCGTGGCGGCGGCAACGGCCAACAAAAAACGGCGGCGGGACATGGCGGGCTCGGTTGCAAGACCGCAGCCAGCCCGGACAGCGCGGGCAGCCGCAGCCTCAATTTGTATCAAAACAGCAGTAAACGCTGATCCATCCTGCGCTTGGCGCTCTTAATTTTGTGAAGTTTAGCGCAAGCCGCAGCGGGGTGCTGTCGCGCGCCGCTCAGCCTTCCAGGTAACGCTGGGCCAGGCGCTGGCGGGCTGCGGCGTCCACGCCCAGCACCTCGGCCAGGTAGCGGTCCATGCTGCCGGCGTGCTGCTCGGCCAGCACGAAGGCGCTGTCCAGAAACGGCATCTGCACGCGCCACAGCACGTCCAGGATGTCCTGCGGCACGGACTGCGCGGCCTTGGCCGCCAGCTCGGCCGGGCGGCGGTAGAGCTGGTTGGTCAGCAGGTAGTCCTCGCGCACCGCCTCGCGCGACACGCCCAGCGCCAGCAGGATCAGCGCGGCGGCCCAGCCGGTGCGGTCCTTGCCGGCCGTGCAGTGGAACACCAGCGGCTGGTCGCTGTCCTGCAGCAGGCGGAACAGGCGGGCAAAGCGGTCGGCGTTGTCGATGACGAAGCTGCGGTAGGTGTCTTGCATCAGGCCCACGGTTTCGTCGGCGGTCAGGCGGTGGCCCTGCTGCACCAGGGCCAGGGCCCGCTGCACCACGGTGGGCTCAATGCCCAGCACCTGCTGTTCCAGGAATGGCCAGGCATAGCCCTGGCTGGCCCGCTCCTGCACCCCGCGGAAGTCCACGGCCCGCGCCACACCCAGGGCCTGCAAGGCCTGCAGGTCGGCGGGGCTCAGGCCCGCCAGGTGGTCCGAGCGGAACAGCTTGCGCCAGCGCACGGTGCGCCCGTCGGCCCCCGCGTAGCCACCCAGGTCGCGGAAATTGGTCGTGCCGTCCAGGGCGATGCTGCGCGGCAGCGACACGGGGGTCAGGGGGGCCAGTTCCATGCGAACCACTCCTTCGGGCGAACGTTCAAGACAGGCCGCCAGGCGGCCACGCACACCGGCATGCTGCCGGCATTCCGGGTCCGGCGCATGCACCCGGGCGACAGCCTGTGCGCCCGGGTCCTGCGCTGGCGCCGGCGCTCAGGCCTCGCCCTGGCTGTGCAGGTGCTGGCCGACGATGCCGGTCAGCTCGAACATGTTGATCCGGTCCTTGCCGAACACGGGCAACAGCTTGGCATCGGCGACGATGACACGCTTGTCCTTGGGGTCTTGCAGGTTGTGGGCCTTGACGTAGTCCCAGACCTTCTTGACCACCTCGGTGCGCGCCACGGCGCCGTCACCGATCACGGCGGCCAGCGCGGCATCGGGACGGTAGTTGGCGGCCGCGGGCTTGCGCGCCGCGGTCTTCTTGGCCGCAGGGGCCTTCTTAGCAGCGGGTGCTTTTTTGGCTGCAGCGCTCGTCCTGGCTGCGCCAGCAGCTCCTGTTTTTGCTGCCGCCGTCTTGCGCGCCGGGTACTTGGACTCGCGCTGCTCAAACTCGAAGTTCACCTTGCCCGCGTCCTTGTCCCAGACCAGGAAGGCCTTGAAGGCACGGCGCGTGCGGTTGGAGACGAACTTCTCCAGCAGGTCGGTCTTGCCGGTGGCCAGCAGCTTGCCCATCTGCTCGCGCTCGATGGGCTGCTGCAGGATGATCTGGCCGCTCTTGAAGTCGCAGCTGGGCACGGTCTGCTGCGGTGTGGGCACGGCCTTGGCGCAGACGTAGTTGGCGCCATGCTCGAACACGGGTGCGCCGCACTTGGGGCAGGCGCCCAGGCTGTGCTGGTGGCTGAAGTCGACGATCTCGCCGGACTCCTCGTCCTTGTCGTCGCCGAAGTCGAACTCCAGCTTGAAGTTGCCGGCCTCCTCATCGCGCACGATGCCGACCTCGGCCACGAAGGGCCAGCCGGCCTTGGAGCGGAAGCCCTCCAGCGGGCCGATGCGGCGGTCGCGCAGCAGCTGCTCGGCCTCGGCGGTCTCGAAGGTACGGCCCGCGGGCGACTTGGTGAAGGAGAAGCCACAGCCCTCGCTGGTGCCGTGCACGCCGGTGCAGGCGTAGCGGCGGTAGTTTTCCTTGACGATGCCGCCGCAGTTCGGGCAGGGCGTGGCCAGCGTCGCGTAGTCCCCGGGGATGGTGTCGCGGTCGTATTCCTTGGCCTTCTTCACCATGCGCTCGGTCATGGCGGCAATTTCCTGCATGAAGGCGGCGCGCGACAGCGCGCCCTTTTCCATCTGCGACAGCTTGTACTCCCACTCGCCGGTCAGGTCGGCGCGGCACAGTTCGTCCACCTCCAGACCGCGCAACAGCGTCATCAGCTGGAAGGCTTTGGCCGTGGGGATCAGCTCGCGGCCTTCGCGCAGCATGTACTTTTCCGTCAGCAGGCCTTCGATGATGGCCGCGCGCGTGGCAGGCGTGCCCAGGCCCTTTTCCTGCATGGCGCTGCGCAGCTCTTCGTCGTCGATCTGCTTGCCGGCGCTTTCCATGGCGCCCAGCAGCGTCGCTTCGGAGTAGCGCGCGGGCGGCTTGGTCTTCAGGCCCTTGGGCTGGGCATCGCTGGTGCGCGGCTGCTCGCCGGGCTGCACCGCCACCAGGGGCTGGCCCTTGTCGCCTTCCTTGGCATCTTCCACCTCGTTGGCGGCTTCCTTGCCGTAGATGGCCAGCCAGCCCGGTTTGACCAGCACCTTGCCCTCGGTCTTGAAGTGGTGCTGCTCGACCTTGCTGATGCGCGTGGTGACCTGGTATTCGGCGCTGGGGAAGAACACGGCCATGAAGCGGCGCACGACCAGGTCGTAGAGCTTCTGTTCGGCCTCGCTCAGGCCCGATGGGGCCTGGGTGGTCGGGATGATGGCAAAGTGGTCCGAGACCTTGCTGTTGTCGAAGATGCGCTTGCTGGGGCGCACATAGCCCGCACCGATGGCCTGCTGGGCAAATGGCTCCAGGTGGCGCATGCCGCTGTGGGCCAGCATCTCGAAGGTCTGCTTGGCCACGGGCACATAGTCCTCGGGCAGGGCGCGCGAATCGGTACGCGGGTAGGTCAGGGCCTTGTGGCGCTCGTACAGGCTTTGCGCCAGCGCCAGCGTGGTCTTGGCCGAGAAGCCGAACTTGCCGTTGGCCTCGCGCTGCAGGCTGGTGAGGTCGAACAACAGGGGCGAGGCCTGGGTGGTGGGCTTGCTCTCTTCCGTGACAGTGGCGGGCTTGCCTTTGACCGCTGCGGCAATCGCTTGCGCTTCGGCAGCGCTCCACACGCGATCGGCCTTGGCTTCCGCGTCTTCGGTTTTCTTCCACTGGGGGTTGAACCACTTGCCCAGGTACTGGCCGGCCTGCGCATCGAAGGTACCGTGCACTTCCCAGTAGTCACGGCTGACGAACTTGCGGATCTTGTCCTCGCGGTCCACCACCAGCGACAGCGTCGGCGTCTGCACGCGGCCCACGGTGGTCAGGAAGAAGCCGCCATCGCGCGAGTTGAAGGCCGTCATGGCGCGCGTGCCGTTGATGCCCACCAGCCAGTCGGCCTCAGAGCGGCTGCGCGCCGCATCGGCCAGGCCCTGCATCTGCTGCTCGCTGCGCAGCTTCTCGAAGCCTTCGCGGATGGCCTGCGGAGTCATCGACTGCAGCCACAGGCGCTGGATGGGCTTGCCCAGCCCGCCCTTGGCGCCGCCGGCGTACTGCTCGATCAGGCGGAAGATCAGCTCCCCTTCGCGGCCCGCGTCACAGGCGTTGATCAGCTGCGTCACATCCTTGCGCTTGGCCTGCTTGACCACGGCATTCAGGCGGCTCTTGGTCTTGTCCACGGGCTTGAGGTCGAAGCGCGGGGGGATCACCGGCAGGTTGGCAAAACTCCATTTGCCGCGTTTGACGTCGAACTCCTCGGGCGCCTGGATCTCCACCAGGTGGCCCACGGCACTGGTGACCACGAATTGCTCGTTCTCGAAATGGTCCTCGTGCTTGTCAAACTTGCCGTAGGCGGGCGTGAGGGCCCGCACGATGTCTTGTGCCACCGACGGTTTTTCCGCTATCACCAAGGTCTTTGTCATTGAGTGCTCTCGTCTTTTTGCAGCGCTGGCCGCCACGCCGGGCAGCCACCGCTTCTACAATCCATCTTCACGCACGCGTGCGTGCGCATGCATATGTGCGCGCATGTGCGCATGTGTGCCTATTTAAGTTATCAGAGATTCCAATGCCCAGCACTGCCAATCCCCCATCTCACGGCAAGCGCATCCAGGCGCGCCGCTCCGGCGTCCATGGCAAGGGCGTGTTCGCCGTGCAGGACATTGCGGCCGGCGAAACCATCATCGAGTACCGGGGCGAGGTCATCAGCTGGGACGAGGCACAGCGCCGCCACCCGCACGACCCCAGCCAGCCCAACCACACCTTCTACTTCCACGTGGACGAGGATGTGGTGATCGATGCGGCACATGGCGGCAATTCGGCACGCTGGATCAACCACAGCTGCGCGCCCAACTGCTACACCGACGAACGCGGGGGGCGCATCTTCATCGTGGCGCTGCGCAACATTGCCGCCGGGGAAGAGCTGAACTACGACTACGGCCTGATCATCGAGGAGCGCTACACGCCCAAGCTCAAGGCCGAGTACGCCTGCTGGTGCGGCGCCCCCACCTGCCGCGGCACCATGCTGGCGCCCAAGCGCGGCTGGCGCCCGCCCATGCCTGAGGACTTCGCCGCGCAAGGAACCACCCCGTGAGCACCACCCCGACCCGCTGGCCCGCGGAAGACCTGTGGCTGGAGATCGCCCCGCGGCTGCCGGGCTTCACGGTCGAAGTCCTGCCCGAGATCGACTCCACCAACACCGAGCTGATGCGCCGCGCGCGCAGCGGCCAGGTCGATCCCATCGTGCTGGTCGCCGAATCGCAGACCGCCGGCCGCGGACGCCTGGGGCGCCAGTGGATCAACCAGCCCGGGGATTGCCTGATGTATTCGCTGGGCCTGATGCTGCAGCCCGCCGACTGGTCCGGCCTGTCCCTGGTGGTGGGACTGAGCATTGCCGAGTCGCTGCAGGCCGCGCCCGACGCCAGCGCCCCGCGCCTCGGCGTCAAGTGGCCCAACGACCTGTGGCTGTGGGACGGGCGCAAGCTGGCCGGCACCCTGATCGAAACCGCCAACGTGCCCGTCGACGTACTGGCCCCGGCCCATGGCAGCGGCCCCGGGCCGGCACGCTTTGTCATCCTCGGCACCGGCATCAACGTCTGCCCGCCACCGTCCCGCAGCGACGCCCTGCCCACCCCGGTCGCCTGCCTGCAGGACCTGGACCCGCGCTGGAGCGCCCCGCTGGCGCTGCAGCGATTGCTGCCACGGCTGGTGGAGGACGTGCTGCTGTTCGCCGACCACGGTCTGGCGCCATTCGTGGACCGCTTTGCACACCGCGACGTGCTGCGCGGTCGGGGCGTGCACCTCAGTGATGGCAGCCAGGGCGTGGCCGAAGGCATTGCCGCCGACGGCAGCCTGTTGCTGCGCACCCCCCAGGGACTGCGCCCCGTCATCAGCGGCGATGTCAGCGTGCGCCCGATCGACATGGCCTTGCCCACCGCCCGCCCCTAACCCCCGGAGCTGCTGCCATGTTGCGTTTTGCCTTGCTTGTCTTGCTGCTGGCCAATGCGGGTTACCTGGCCTGGACCCAGGGCTGGATGGCGACCTTGGGCTGGGCCCCGGCCGTGCAGTCCGAACCCCAGCGTCTGGCGCGCCAGGTGCGGCCCGACGTGCTCAGCGTGGTGCGCGAGCCCACCGTCACGGCGCCCCCTGCGCCTGCACCTCAGACCGCCCCCGCAGCCCCAACACCGGCCGTCCCTGCGCACGACGTGGCGCTGCCGGCCCCCACCGCGCCAGTGGCAGCAGCCGCCGCGGCGCCCGAACCCCTGGTCTGCCTGCAGACCGAGAGCATGGACGAAGCCCAGGCCAACCGGCTGCGCCAGGCCCTGCGCCAGAGCGAGCTGCCCGCCAGCAGCTGGGAATGGCAGACCAGCGCCGTGGCGGGCCGCTGGATGGTCTACGTCGGCAAGTTCGCCAACGAGACGGCGCTGGAAAAGCGCCGGGCCGAGTTGCGCGCGCGCAAGATCGGTTTTGACCGGGCGGGCGGCAGCCTGGAGCCCGGCCTGTCCCTGGGCCGCTTCTCGACCGAGGAAGCCGCCACGCGCGAGCTGACCAACATGCTGAACCAGGGCGTGCGTGGCGCCCGCGTGGTGCAGGAGCGCGCCGCACAGACGCTGTACACCCTACGCCTGGCCCAGCTGACGCCCGCGCAGCGCAGCAGCCTGCAGGCCTTGCGCCCGGCCTTCGCGGCCAAGCCGCTGCGCCCCTGCGGCGACTGAGCGCCCGCCACAGGCCCGCGCCCTGCAAAAAACGGCCCCGTTGCCGGGGCCGTGTGGCGGTGGGTTGGGCGCGGTTCGCGCTCAGTCGATGCTGATGCCGGCCGCCGCCGCCACGCCCTTCATCTTGGCGACTTCGCTGGCGATCTGCTTGGTGAAATCGGCACTGGACGTACCAGACACGAACAGGCCCTGGGCATCCATGCGCTGCTTTACGGCGGGGTCCTTCAGGGCTTCGGCCACGGCCTTCTGCACGCGCTCCACCTGCTCGGGCGGCGTGCTCTTGGGTGCAACCAGACCGAACCACGAAGGATCGTTCAGCTCGGAGTGGCCGACCTCCTTGTAGGTCGGTACATCGGGCAGCACGGCCAGGCGCTCGCTCCAGGACACGGCGATCGCGCGCAGCTTGCCCGCCTTGACGTGGGGCAGCGAGGATGCCACCTGGTCGAAGTACACCGGCACCTGGCCGCCCAGCACGTCGTTGATGGCAGGGCCCGCACCGCGGTAGGGGATGTGGACCATGTCCACGCCGGTGGCCTTGATGAACTGCGCACCCCACATGTGGCCGATGGTGCCGTTGCCGGGGGTGGCATAGCTGACCTTGCCGGGGTGGGCCTTGAGGTAGGCCACCAACTCGGCAAAGTTCTTGACCGGAATGATGGACGGGTTGATCACGATGACGCCCGGCGCCTTGACCACTTCCGTCACCCCGACGAAGTCCTTGACCGCGTCGTAGGGCAGCTTCTTGTAGACGGCGGGGTTCACCCCGTGCGTGGACAGGGTGGCCACACCAAAGGTCAGGCCATCGGTGGCGCGCGCCACCTCGGTCATGCCGATGGAGCCGCCGGCGCCGGCCTTGTTTTCGATCACCACGGGCTGGCCCAGCAGGCGGGACAGCACATCCTGCATGTTGCGCGGCACCATGTCGGTGGCCCCGCCCGGTGGGAAGGGCACCACAATGCGCAGCGCGCCCGATTCCTGGGCGGTCGCGCCCAGGGGCAGGCTGGCGGCCAGCACCGCGGCGGAGAGGGAAGCAAACCATGTGCGTCGTTGCATCAGACAGACCTTTCAAACCATCAAAACCGGCGCGACGGCGCGCCTTGGAGGTCTGCTGGTATGCAAGCCGCGTGCCATGCCCCACGGCTGCGCCGGGCATGAAAAAACCCGCAGGCGCTGGGCGCTGCGGGTGGGCGGGAGACCGGCGGACCGGATCAGTTCACGCTGATGTTGGCCGAGGCGGCCACGCTCTTCATCTTGGCGACTTCGCTGGCGATCTGCTTGGTGAAATCGGCGCTGGACGTGCCCGAGATGTACATGCCCTGGGCATCCATACGCTTCTTCACGGCGGGGTCCTTCAGGGCTTCGGCCACGGCCTTCTGCACGCGGGCCACGGTCTCGGCCGGGGTGCTCTTGGGGGCGACCAGACCGAACCACGAAGGATCGTTCAGCTCGGGGTGGCCGGCTTCCTTGTAGGTGGGTACATCGGGCAGCACGGCCAGACGTTCGTTCCAGGACACGGCGATCGCGCGCAGCTTGCCGCCCTGGATGTGGGGCAGCGACGATGCCACCTGGTCGAAGTACACCGGCACCTGGCCGCCCAGCACGTCGTTGATGGCAGGGCCCGCACCGCGGTAGGGGATGTGCAGCATGTCCACGCCCGTGGCCTTGATGAACTGCGCGCCCCACATGTGGCCGATGGTGCCGTTGCCGGGGGTGGCGTAGCTCACCTTGCCGGGGTTGGCCTTCAGGTAGGCCACCAGTTCGGCAAAATTCTTGGCAGGAATCAGCTTGGGGTTGATCACGATGACGCCCGGGGCCTTCACGATCTCGGTCACACCGACGAAGTCTTCGGTTGCGTTGTAGGGCAGCTTGGTGTAGACGGCGGGGTTGACGCCGTGGGTCGACAAGGTGGCGATGCCGAAGGTCAGGCCGTCGGTGGCACGGGCCACTTCGGCCATGCCGATGGAGCCGCCGGCGCCGGCCTTGTTTTCCACGATCACGGGCTGGCCCAGCAGCTTGCCCAGGACGTCCTGCAGGTTACGGGGCACCATGTCGGTCGAGCCACCGGCAGGGAAAGGCACGATGATGCGCAGAGGGCGCGTATCCTGGGCCACAGCCATGCCGGAGACAGACACTGCTGCAGCGGCGGCAACAGCGGAGATGAAGTGACGACGTTGCATCGTGTGGGCTCCTATGTCGAGAAAGCGGGTTATCTATAAGACCAGCACATAAGGTTAGGGTAAATCCGGGTTGCAACCAAACAAATACTCCTATTGCTATTATTCCCGCAAGGAATGAATCAACATGTCCACCAGCTTGCTCCCCCTTCGCCGGCTCACGCCCCCCATCCACCTGCTGCGCGCCTTCTCCACGGTCGCGCGGTTCGGCGGCGTCTCGCGCGCGGCCGAGGCCCTGCACCTGACGCAGAGCGCCGTCAGCAAACAGATCCAGGAGCTGGAGAAATGGGTGGGCGTGGACCTGTTCGAGCGCAGCCGCAAACGCCTGACGCTGACGCCGGCGGGCGAGCGCTATGAAAAAGCCGTGCGCGCGCTGCTGTCGCAACTGGAATCGGCCACGCTGGAGTTGATCACCAGCACCGACGGCGGCGGCGCCCTGCACCTGTCCAGCCTACCCACGTTCGGCGCCACCTGGCTGATCCCGCGCCTGCCGCAGTTCCAGCAGCAGCACCCCCAGGTGACACTGCACTTCGTGCCCTACAGCTACGACCTGGAAAGCCCCAACCTGGACTGCTCCATCCTGTTCGGTGAAGGCCACTGGCCTGGCGCCCGTGCGCACTACCTCGACGGCCAGGATGTGGCCCTGATCGCGCCGCCGGCCAGCTTTGGCGGCCCGCCCATCCGCAGCCCGCACGACGTGGCCCAGTACACGCGCCTGCGCCACCTGACGATTCCGCACGCCTGGCTGACCTGGACCCACGCCTGGGACGTGGAGAACCTGGACCCGCTGGCCGGGCTGCAGTTCGACCAGTTTCAGACCATCATCCAGGCCGTCATGGCCGGCATGGGCGTGGCCCTGGTGCCGCGCTGCCTGGTGGAAGACAAGATTGCCGCCGGCCTGGTCAGCGAGCCCCTACCCGAACACGGGCTGGTCAGCAACCTGGGCTACTGGCTGTGCTATCCCGAATCGCGCGCCAACATCGCGCCGCTGGTGGCCTTCCGCAACTGGCTGCTGACCCAGGCGCGCCCGTACAGGGAGCCGACCACCACCAGCCTGGCCGCCCAGCAGAAAAGCCGCACCAAGCTGCGCGGCAGCGGCTCGGACTTCACGTAAAACAGGCCCCAGCCCTTTCCAGTCAATCGTTTTCAGCTTCGAAAACAGGCGCTTTGCGCAATGCCGGAAAGCGCACGCTGAACAAGGCGCCGCACGGCTGGCGCTGTGGCTGGGCATCGTCCAGCACCACCTCGGCGCCATGCTGGCGGGCGATCTCCTGCACGATGGGCAGGCCCAGGCCCGAGCCGTCGGCGCCCGTGCCCAGGGCGCGGTAAAACGGCTGGAACACCAGCTCGCGCTCCTCGGGCGGCACGCCCGGCCCGGTGTCCTCCACCTGCAGCAGCACCATGCGCGCCAGCGGGTCGGGCAGCACGCGCGCCGTCACCACCGCCGGCTGCTCGGCGCTGGACGGACTGTAGTGGATGGCATTCGTCAGCAGGTTGCGCACCAGCTCCTTGAGCAAGGTGGCATTGCCATGCAGCCAGACGCCGGCGCTGCCCGGATCGGCGCCCTCGTAGCCCATGTCCACATGCCGGTCCATGGCCAGGGGCAGCAACTCCTGCACCACCTCGATCACCAGCTGCGCCAGGTCGCAGGGCGCACGCTGCAGGCCGGCCCCGGCGGCCTCGGCCCGCGCCAGTGACAGCAACTGGTTCACGGTGTGGGTGGCGCGGATGCTGGAGCGGCCGATCTGCTCCAGCGAGCGCTTGAGCTCCTCGGTGCTGTTGCCATCGCGCTGTGCCAGGTCGGCCTGCATGCGCAGGCCGGCCAGCGGCGTCTTGAGCTGGTGCGCCGCATCGGCCAGGAAACGTTTTTGCGTGGCCAGCGATTCGTTGAGGCGGCGCAGCAGGTCGTTCACCGCGTCCACCAGCGGCACCACCTCCATGGGTACGCCACGGTGGTTCAGGGGCGACAGGTCCTCGGGCTTGCGCGCACGGATGCGCTCTTCCAGCCGGTGCAGCGGCTTGATGCCGCGCGCCAGCGCCAACCACACCAACAGCACAGCCAGCGGCAGGATGACGAACTGCGGCAGCATCACGCCCTTGATGATTTCGGCCGCCAGCACGCTGCGCTTTTCGCGGGTCTCGGCCACCTGCACCAGAGCCAGTTCGTCTTCGCCCACCAGGGGGAGGCGCACCCACATGGCGGCCACGCGGATGTCCACGCCGCGCAGCTCGTCGTCGCGCAGCACGACCTCGCCGGCCGGCACCTCGTAGCGCGGGTGCGCGGCGGGGAAGTCGCGGTCGCCCGACAGGTGCTCACCCTTGTTGTTCAGCACCTGGTAGAACACCATGTCCGACTCGTCGGCGCGCAGGATTTCGGTGGCCGGCAGCGGCAGGTTGAACTGGATGCGCCCGTCGTCCTCGACCATGATCAGCTGGGCCAGGGCGTGGACGTTGTACTCGAGCGCGCGGTCAAAGGGCTTGTTGGCCAGCGACTGCGCCACCAGCCAGGTCAGCACCAGGCTCACCGGCCACAGCAGCAGCAAGGGGGTGAGCATCCAGTCCAGGATTTCACCAAACAGGGAGCGCTGCTCGCGCTGGAAGATTTTCACGGGCTGCGACCTGGAATGTGGGTGTTTTCAGCCTCCAGCGCCGATGCAGCAAGCGCCGACAGCTATCAACTATTCGGTGATTTTCTCCAGGCAATAGCCCAGGCCGCGCACCGTGGCGATGCGGATCGGCCCGCGTTCGATCTTCTTGCGCAGGCGGTGGATGTAGACCTCGATGGCATTGTTGCTCACCTCCTCGCCCCACTCGCACAGGCGCTCGACCAGTTGGTCCTTGCTGACCAGGCGCCCGGCGCGCTGCAGCAGCACCTCCAGCAGGCCCAGCTCGCGCGCGCTCAGCTCCACCATCTTGCCGTCGATGGTGGCCACCCGCCCGGACTGGTCGTAGACCAGCGGCCCGTGCTTGATGGTGCTGCTGGCCCCGCCCATGCCACGGCGCGTCAGCGCACGCACGCGCGCCTCCAGCTCGGACAGCGCAAAGGGCTTGGCCATGTAGTCATCGGCCCCGAAGTCCAGGCCCTGCACGCGCTCCTCCACGCTGTCGGCGGCGGTGAGGATCAGCACCGGCAGCGCATCACCGCGCCCGCGCATGCGCTTGAGCACTTCCAGCCCGTGCATGCGCGGCAGGCCCAAGTCCAGGATCAGCAAATCAAAATGGTGGTTGGTGACCAGGGCCGTGTCCGCCTCGGTCCCGCTGGCCACGTGGTCCACCACCGCCCCGGCGCCGCGCAGGCTGCGCAGCAGGCCGTCGGCCAGCACTTGGTCATCTTCTGCTATCAGGATGCGCATCGCTTCGTCTCCTTGCCGCGCCGCGATCTGCTGCCACGGGCTGCGGCGTCGTGCCTGCCTTGTCACCAACGGCACTCCCTGCGCCGTCCATCGGGCCATTCTAGGAGCCGCACTGCAGGCGCCCTACAGGTGTTTACGCGGGTGCTGCAGTGCAGCAGCCCGGCCGTCTTGACCCACGTCAAGCCGCGCACGCTAGGCCAGGTCGCCGGCCTCGCTGCCATAGGCGTCCAGCCCCAGGCGCACCACGGTGGCCACCTCCTGACCGACGGACTCGACGAACTCCGCCTCGGCCTGCTGCACGGCGCGCTGGAAGGCCCAGTGCCACTCGCGCCCGGCCTCGGTGTAGACCACGCGCTTGGCCCGGCGGTCGTGCGGATCGGCCTGGCGCGTGACCAGGCCCCAGGCCTCGCACTGGTCCACCAGGTCCAGCATGGCCTGCTTGCTCATGCCGGCACGCTCGGCCAAGTCGGTGATGCGGTCACCCTGCAGCGACAAGTGCCGCGTGATGTGGATGTGCGCCGCGCCCACCTTGTCGCGCGCCGCCAGGTTGGACAGGGCCAGCGGCGTCTCGTCGTCCTGCGCCATCAGGCTGCGCACGCGCGCATCGAACTTGCGCTGGGCATGGCCCAGCAAGCGCCCCAGGTGCAGGTGGCGCCAGGCTTCATCGGGCAGCGAGGGAGTCACATTCTTCGACATGGTCAGTTTTCATAAACGTCAAACAAACTGACTATATATTTTTCAGAAAGCACCTACACTACTGTTCAAGCATCCAGCCTGTGAACATGCACAGGGGTGCCAACTCCCACCCCTCTCTGTCTTTTTGCAAGGAAACCGCCATGAACGCCATCGCCCGCAACACCGACGCCAACAGCGAAAAAGCCAAGGCCCTGGCCGCCGCCCTGGCCCAGATCGAAAAGCAGTTTGGCAAGGGCACCATCATGAAGCTGGGCGAGGGCGAGGCCGTGGAGGACATCCAGGTTGTGTCCACCGGCTCGCTGGGCCTGGACGTGGCTCTGGGCGTGGGCGGCCTGCCCCGCGGTCGTGTGATCGAGATCTACGGCCCCGAGTCGTCCGGCAAGACCACGCTGACCCTGCAGGTCGTGGCCGAGATGCAGAAGCTGGGCGGCACCTGCGCCTTCATCGACGCCGAGCACGCGCTGGACACCAGCTATGCCCAGAAGCTGGGCGTGAACCTGAACGAGGTGCTGATCAGCCAGCCCGACACCGGCGAGCAGGCCCTGGAAATCGTCGACAGCCTGGTGCGCTCCGGCGCCGTGGACCTGATCGTCGTCGACTCGGTGGCCGCCCTGGTGCCCAAGGCCGAAATCGAAGGCGAAATGGGCGACCAGCTGCCCGGCCTGCAGGCCCGCCTGATGAGCCAGGCGCTGCGCAAGCTGACCGCGACCATCAAGAAGACCAACTGCACGGTCATCTTCATCAACCAGATCCGCATGAAGATCGGCGTGATGTTCGGCTCGCCCGAAACCACCACCGGCGGCAATGCGCTGAAGTTCTACGCCTCGGTGCGCCTGGACATCCGCCGCACCGGCACCATCAAGAAGGGCGACAACGCCATCGGCAACGAGACCAAGGTCAAGGTGGTGAAGAACAAGGTGTCGCCCCCGTTCAAGACGGCCGAGTTCGACATCCTGTTCGGCGAAGGCATCAGCCGCGAGGGCGAGATCCTGGACATGGCCGTGGAAGCCAAGCTGCTGGAAAAGTCCGGCGCCTGGTATGCCTACAACGGCGAGAAGATCGGCCAGGGCCGTGACAACGCCCGCGAGTTCCTGAAGGAAAACCCCGCGCTGGCCGTGGAAATCGAGAACAAGGTGCGCGAGAGCCTGGGCATCAGCCTGATCCCCGTGGCCGAAGGCGAAGCCGCCGCCAAGCCCGCCAAGGGCAAGAAGGCCGACAAGGCCGTGGCCGATGAAGACGGCGTGATCGGCTGATCACATAGGTCAACAAAATGGCTGCCAGCGCTGACCTAGCAAGCGCGGGCAGCTATTTTTTTGAGAATTTCGCACCATGGGATTCGACAAACTCTCGCTCACCGGTCGCGCCCTGAAGCTGCTGGGTCAGCGTGAACATGCGCGCCTGGAGCTGGAACGCAAGCTGGCCCCGCACGTGGAAGACGGCGACGACCTGGCCGCCGTGCTGGATGCGCTGGAGGCCAAAGGCTTCATCAGCCCCGAGCGCGTGGCCCAGTCCGTGCTGTACCGGCGCAGCGGCAAGCTGGGCAATGCCCGCGTGCTGCACGAGCTGCGCAGCAAAGGCCTGGACGATGCCACCGTGCGCGCGGCGGCCGAGCAGCTCAAGGACACGGAACACGCCCGCGCCTGGGACGTCTGGCAGCGCAAGTTCGGCACCGTGGCCGCCACGCCGCAGGAGCGCATGAAGCAGATGCGCTTTCTGGCCAGCCGCGGCTTTGGCGGTGACGTGGTCAACAAGGTCTTGCGCGGCCAGTCCCCGGACGGCGAGGAAGGCTGAGCCAGTGCCAGCCACAGGCGCCGTGGCCATGCACCACGGCCCTTCCACCGGCAGCGGGGCCTAGGCGCCCGCGCCGCTGGCCCACAGGCCCAACACACCCCCGGCCAGCATGGCCAGCAGGCCCAGCGCCACCAGCACCCCGTAGCGCACCCCACCGACCGCGAACGCCAGCGCGCCCTTGCTGACGCAGCTGGCGCCCAGCACGGCCAGCGTGCCCCAGCGCCCCACCTCCAGCGGCATGCCGCCCTTGGCCACCAGCTGGGCCACGCCCGCGGCCGCGGCCTGCACCTCCGCCAGCGCCACCATGGCCGCCGCAGCCAGGGCCCCGGTATGGCCGAACAGTTGCTCCAGCCACGCCGCCAGCAAGGAGACACCGGCGATCAAGCCGGCAATCAGCAAGGCATGCGAGAGCTTGAAGGCCCGGTCTTCCTGCGGGGCCTGCACCGCCGGCGCCGTCACCCCGCCCAGCCACCACAGCGCGGCAATCGCCGCCAGCAAGCCCAGCACGGCCGCCACCCAGCTCCACAGCGTGGCCTGCAGCAGGCTGGGCGACACCGCCGCCACCACCGCCACGAACAGCAGCAGCGAGGCCAGGTTGGCCAGCAGCGCCGCCGCCGCACTGGGCACGACCAGGGCGGCATCGGCACGCGCCTGCTGCCCCAGGCTGCTGACCGCGGCGGTGGACGAGGCAAAGCCCGAGAAGAAGCCGGCGATGGCCAGCCCCCAGCGCGCCCCCAGGATGCGCTGCGCGAAGTGGCCGAACACCCCCACCGCCATCACCAGCACCACGATGCGCCAGACCAGCATGGGGCGGATGGCACCCCAGGGGTCAATCGGCTCGCGCGGCAGCAGCGGCATCACCACCAGGGCCGCCGCGCCCAGCAGCAGGGCATCCTGGATTTCCCGCTCGCTGATCCATTCGCGGCTGATCTTTTGCAGCGGCGCCTTGGCCTGCAGCAGGATGGCCACCAGCACCCCCAGGGCGCCGGACAGCGCCGCCTCGTGCGCAGCCAGGGCGCCCAGCACGGCCGCCAGCAGCAGGGCCACCTCGCCGGTGAGCCCGGGGTCCTCATGGGCCGACTGCAGGTAGGCGGCCAGGGTCAGCGCCGCCAGCGCCAGCAGCGCCGCGATGAACACCCAGGGCCCCAGCAGCCAGGTGATGCAGCCCAGCAAGGCCACCAGCGCGTGCGTGCGCGTGCCGGCCGGCAGCAGGTGGGGGGGCTGGGTGCGCTCGCGCACCACACCGATCATGAGCCCGACGCCCAGGGCGGTCAGCAGGGCCAGGCTGGTGGCATTCCAATCCATAAACCAGGGGGTCCAAAGCAAGGGAAGAAGGAGCCCGCAGCTTAGAGCAGTGCAGGCCGCCGGGCAAACGACCGGGCTGCGCTGGATCAACGCCCGCGCGTGGCGCCCCAGCAGACCAGGGAGCCCAGCGTGACCAGCACCACGCCCTGCCAGAACGGCAGCCCAGGCCGCACCGCCAGCCAGACGCTGGCCCACAGCGCCGACAGCACCGGCGTGAAGTACGAGCCCGCGGCCAGCACCGCCAGGTTGCCGCGCTGGATGCCATGCTCCCAGCAGCTGTAGGCCAGGGCCGTGCAGCCGCCCACGGCCAGTACCTGGGCGGCGACGCCCCAGCTCCACTGCATGGGCACGGTCGGCAGGGCCAGCCACTGCGCCCACAGCAGGCCGGAGGTGAACAGCAGGAACAGCCCGACCCCGTTGAAGCCGCCACCATGCACGCGCGACAGCACCGAGTACGCGGGCCACATCAGCGCCGCGCCAAAGGCCAGGGCATAGGCCAGGGGGTTGGCCGCCATGTGCGCCACCAGGCTCTGCCAGCCGGGGGCACCGCCCGCCGGGGCGCCATCGCCCATCACCAGGCCCAGGCCCCACAGGCACAGCGCGGCGCCGGGCCACAGCCACCAGCGGGCGGCCTGCTGGCGGCACAGCACGGCCAGCACGATGGTCAGGCTGGGCCAGAGGTAGTTGATCATGCCCAGCTCCATGGCCTGCTGGCGGCCGTGGGCCAGGCCGATGGCCACGGACAGGCTGATCTCGTAGCAGGCGAACAGCAGGCCGCAGGCCACCAGGTACACGCGCGAGACGCTGCGCAACTGGGTGCGCGTGGGCAGGCCGCGAACCAGCAGCACGAAGGCGGTGCTGACGCTGAACAGCACGGCCGCGCCGCCCAGGGCGCCCAGGGCTTCGGACACCGAGCGCATCAGGCCGACGGTGCCGCTCCAGCACAACACGGCCACCAGGCCAATCAGGGTGGCACGGCGGATTTCGGCAGAACGGGCAGACGGTGCAGACATGGATGAATCAAGAAAAGGAGCGGTTTGCGCTGGTCTAACAAGGGCTTCAGGCTGATAACCACCCAAAACCCTCGCCAGTGCTACGCCAGCCGCTATACAGATGCCAAGGCACCGGGTGCAAAAAAGCGGCCCGCAGGCCGCTGGTGTGCAGGGTCCAACGACCCGTTCAGAGCCCCAGCATCAGCTGCAGGTTCTGCACGGCCGCGCCGCTGGCGCCCTTGCCCAGGTTGTCCAGGCGGGCGATCAGCACGGCCTGGCGGTACTGCTCGTTGGCGAACACGCGCAACTCCAACTGGTTGGTGCCGGCCAGCGTGTCGGCGGCCAGCTTGTGGTCCTCCGTGGGCGGCAGCACCTTGACCCACTGCGCGGGCGCATTGGTCTGGGCGTAGTGGCTGGCCAGGGCATCGTGCAGGTCGGCGGCCTTGGGCGCGCCGGGCAGCAGGTCCAGGTGCAGGGGCAGCTGCACCAGCATGCCCTGCGCGTAGTTGCCCACGGCGGGGATGAACACGGGGCGGCGGGTCAGGCCGGTGTACTGCAGGATTTCGGGGATGTGCTTGTGCGACAGGCCCAGCGCGTAGGCTTCGTAGGGCGCGGCGCCGCCCGCCTCATAGGCCTCGATCATGCTGCGGCCACCGCCGCTGTAGCCGGACACGGAGGGCAGGCTCAGGCCGTAGTCCGCCGGGATCAGGCCTGCATCCACCAGCGGGCGCAGCAGTGCGATCGCGCCCGTGGCGTAGCAGCCGGGGTTGGACACGCGGGTGGCGGTCTTCACGGCGTCCAGCTGGCCAGCGCACAGCTCGGGGAAGCCGTAGACCCAGCCCGGGGCCACGCGGTGCGCGGTCGAGGCATCGATGATCTTGATGGCGCGGCCGGTCTCGGCGGTGATGCCGTCCACCATGGCCGCCGTCTCGCGCGCGGCATCGTCGTGCAGGCACAGGATCACCAGATCCACGCCGGCGATCAGCGCGCGCTTGGCGGCAGGGTCCTTGCGCAGCTCGGGCGCAATGCTGACCAGCTCCACGCCAGCCATACCCTGCAAGCGGTCACGAATCTGCAGACCCGTGGTGCCGGCTTCGCCATCAATAAAGACTTTGGACATCTCAACGCTCCCGCGCCCTCTGGCGCATATCTGTGTCTGGGCCACATGCCGCGGCGCCATCTGCTCAAAAACGCCGATTGTCCACTGCATTCGCGGTGTGCGCGCACTCATCGGCAAATGGCGCGCAATTGCGCTAGCCGCACAGGTTTTCTACGTATTAACCTACGTACATAAATACGTAGATCACGCTTGACAAAGCACTTTTTGGTTGCACTGCACCATGGTACATTCTTCGATTGCCATGTCATACGAGCCCGGCTCCGCATGTTTAGGCAGCAGGAAAACGGGCATTTCCCCTCCGTTTCAGAGAGACAAAACTCATGAAGATTCATGAATACCAAGGCAAGGAAATCTTGCGTCAATTCGGCGTGCCAGTCCCCCGTGGCATTCCGGCATTCACCGTCCAGGAAGCTGTAGAGGCAGCGCAAAAGCTTGGCGGCCCCGTGTGGGTGGTGAAGGCGCAGATCCATGCCGGCGGCCGCGGTAAAGGCGGCGGCGTCAAGGTGGCCAAGTCCATCGAAGATGTGCAAAAGCTGGCCGAGCAAATCCTCGGCATGCAGCTGATCACGCACCAGACCGGCCCCGAAGGCCAGAAGGTCCGTCGCCTGTACATCGAAGACGGCGCCGACATCAAGAACGAACTGTATGTGTCGCTGGTCACCGACCGCGCGACCCAGAAGGTGGCCCTGATCGCTTCCAGCGAAGGCGGCATGGACATCGAGGAAGTGGCCCACTCCACCCCCGAAAAGATCATCACCGAGATGATCGACCCCCTGACCGGCATCACCGAAGCGCAATCGCGCAAGGTGGCAGCTGCCATCGGTCTGGAAGGCAAGTCCATCGACCAAGCCGTAGACATCTTCGCCAAGATCTACAAGTGCTACATGGACACCGACGCGTCGCTGGTGGAAATCAACCCCCTGAACTGCGACTCCAAGGGCGACCTGATGGCCCTGGACGCCAAGTTCAACTTCGACCCCAACGCGCTGTTCCGTCACCCTGAAATCGTGGCCTTCCGCGATCTGGACGAAGAAGACGCTGCCGAAATCGAAGCTTCCAAGTTCGACCTGGCCTACATCTCCCTGGAAGGCAACATCGGCTGCCTGGTGAACGGCGCCGGTTTGGCCATGGCCACCATGGACACCATCAAGCTGTTCGGCGGCGAGCCCGCCAACTTCCTGGACGTGGGCGGTGGCGCCACGGCCGAGAAGGTCACCGAAGCCTTCAAGATCATGCTCAAGAACCCTGAAGTCAAGGGCATCTTGGTCAACATCTTCGGCGGCATCATGAAGTGCGACACCATCGCCAACGGCGTGGTCACCGCCTGCAAGGCCGTGAACCTGAGCGTGCCACTGGTCGTGCGCATGAAGGGCACCAACGAACAGCTGGGCAAGCAGATCCTGGCTGATTCCGGTCTGCCCATCATCTCGGCCGACACCATGGCCGAAGCCGCCACCAAGATCGTTGCTGCCGTCAAGTAATACGCCCCCGGAGATAAAAACATGTCGATCTTTATCAACAAAGACACCAAGGTCATCACCCAGGGCATTACCGGCAAGACCGGTCAGTTCCACACCGAAAAGTGCCAGGAATACGCGAACGGCAAGAACTGCTTCGTGGCCGGTGTGAATCCCAAGAAGGCCGGCGAGCGCATTTTTGACATCCCGATCTTCGGCTCCGTCAAGGACGCTGCCAAGGAAACCGGCGCCACCGTGTCCGTGATCTACGTGCCCCCAGCAGGCGCTGCCGCTGCCATCTGGGAAGCCGTAGAAGCCGACCTGGACCTGGCCATCTGCATCACCGAAGGCATCCCTGTGCGCGACATGCTGGAAGTGCGCAACAAGATGAAGGCCAAGGAAGCCGCCGGCGGCAAGAAGACCCTGCTGCTGGGCCCCAACTGCCCCGGCCTGATCACGCCCGACGAAATCAAGATCGGCATCATGCCCGGTCACATCCACAAGAAGGGCCGCATCGGCGTGGTCTCGCGCTCCGGCACGCTGACCTACGAAGCCGTGGCCCAGCTGACCGAACTGGGCATTGGCCAGTCGTCGGCCGTCGGCATCGGTGGCGACCCCATCAACGGCCTGAAGCACATCGACGTGATGCGCGCCTTCAACGACGATCCTGACACCGACGCCGTGATCATGATCGGCGAAATCGGCGGTCCCGACGAAGCCGAAGCCGCCATGTGGTGCAAGGCCAATATGAAGAAGCCCGTGGTCGGCTTCATCGCTGGCGTGACCGCCCCTCCCGGCAAGCGCATGGGCCACGCTGGTGCGCTGATCTCTGGCGGTGCCGACACGGCCGACGCCAAGCTGGCCATCATGGAGGAGTGCGGTTTCACCATCACCCGCAATCCTTCCGAAATGGGCCGCCTGCTGCAAGGCCTGCTGAAGAAGTAAGCCCCAGCGCCCTGCTGCCCCCCAGCCGCCCCGATCCTGTCGGGGCGGCTTTTTTTGTGCGGTGCGCAGGCCACCGAGGTGCTCTGGTTGTCCCTTGCCCTGCAGGAAAGGCTGGCCGCGACCGGCACACACTGGCCTGGCTGCACGCCCAGAGCGTGCGGAAGGCGCGTGATGCCCCCATGGATTTGGCGATGCCCCCGCGCCTGTGGTTACGCAAAACTACGCACGCCACGCCCCCCACCCGGGCGTAAACTGCCCACTTCCAACAAGAAACGCCGGTCTGCGCACGCAGGCTGGCGTTTTCAATTCATAACAGTGGAGTAAAAATGGAGTTTCTCAATAGCGCCGACTTCTGGATCGGCCTGGTGAAGATCGTCTGGATCAACATCATCCTCTCCGGCGACAACGCCGTCGTCATCGCCCTGGCCGCCCGCTCGCTGCCTCCCGCCCAACAGAAAAAAGCCATCATGTTCGGCTCCGGCGCCGCCGTGGTGCTGCGCATCGTGCTGACCATCGTGGCCGCCAAGCTGCTGGAACTGTCGTTCCTGCAGGTCATCGGCGGCGTGCTGCTGCTGTGGATCGGCTACCAGCTGCTCAGCGGTGGTGAAGACGAAGAAGGCGAAGCCAAGGGCCATGGATCCATGGTGGCCGCCATCCGCACCATCCTGATCGCCGACTTGGTCATGAGCCTGGACAACGTGATCGCCGTCGCCGCCACCGCCCAGGGCAACATGGTGCTGCTGGTCCTCGGCCTGGCCATTTCCATCCCGCTGGTGATCTTCGGCTCCACCCTGATGATCAAGCTGATGGAACGCTTCCCCGTGATCATCACCCTGGGCGCCGCCCTGATCGGCTGGGTCGGCGGCGAGACCATCGTCAACGACAACCTGCTGCACGGCTACACCCTGGCCCACCCCTGGCTGCACTACGCCGCAGCCGCCGCCGGCGCCCTGCTGGTGGTCGCCGTGGGCAAGTGGATGCAAACCCGCCAAAGCAGCCAAGCCGCCTGAGTGGCCACCAGCCCCCTCAGTCCCACCAAGCGCCTTCGGGCGCTTTTTTCATGGGTGCGCGCTACAGAGTAGTTGGCGCAACGACCCGGCCAACAGCATCCGATTGAATTAAAAAGTAGAGCAGGCTCCTCAATTTGCAAAAGGAATGCAACGCGATGGGTGCTTTAAAAGCTTGCTCGATGTGCGCAGACAGCTATCTTTTCAATAGACACATAACTGCATGACAAAAACGTCACCCTCCAGACGCAGACCACCCCAAAGAAGTGACATTTCACGCCAAATTGCAAGCAAATTTTTCAAAAGCACGGGCTACCGCCCCATTTCCCGACCATCGCTTGCTGGCACGCCAATTGCACCAAGTCCTGCGGATTTCATTTTTCTTCACTCCAAGGAGCTTTTCATGAAGCGTACGATGCAACAGGGTTTCACCCTGATCGAACTGATGATCGTGGTGGCGATCGTCGGTATCCTGGCCGCAGTCGCGTTGCCTGCTTATCAAGATTACATGGTTCGTGCCCGCGCCAGCGAAGCTTTGAGCCTAATGTCAGGCGCAAAGGTCACCGTGGCCGAAAACGCAGTAAACGGCGCATCGGATCTCGGGGCAGGCTGGGCTGCACCAAATCCTACCGCAGCCATTCAATCAGTGACAATTAACGCGACCACAGGCGTAGTCACCGCAGTCCTGAAAGACAAAGCAGGCGGAACCGCGAACGCAAATACACTCACCCTGACGCCGGCTTCTGGGGGCTCTGATGCGGTTGCCGCAGTCCCTGGAAAGCTTGCTGATGGCACAACGGATTGTGCTGCTGGCTCCCCTGGTTGTAATGGTGGCTCTGGAGCTGTAGCAGCTGTCCCTGCTTCCCCCCTCGCAGCCGGCACGGTTCCGACCTCTGCAATTGTTTGGTCTTGCGGAGGCACACTAAACTCTAAATACAAGCCCGCAAGCTGCCGCTAATTTTTTACGAAGGCTATTTCGGCGACCAGAGTAATGCCCCCTATAGGGGGCATTACTTATTAATGCCGCGTATGCACCCAACTCCTCAATAGCACCAAGCAGGCACCGATTAAAGCAGAGACGTTTATCAACGTACTCCAAAGTCACTGGACTTCCCCCCCCGCTTCTCCAGCACTTTGACACCCTCCATCACCATGCCCTTGTCCACCGCCTTGCACATGTCGTAAATCGTGAGCAGGGCGATTTGGACGGCTGTCAAGGCTTCCATCTCCACGCCGGTTTGGCCGTGGGTTTCCACAGTGGCAGTGCAGCGCACGGTGTTCAGATCGGACAAAACCTCAAAATCCACCGCCACACGGGTCAGTGCCAGGGGGTGGCACAGGGGAATGAGGTGGCTGGTCTGCTTGGCCGCCATGATGCTGGCAACCCGGGCAATGCCCAGCACGTCCCCCTTCTTGGCCGTGCCGCTCTGGATGATGGCCAAGGTGGCGGGCTGCATCACGATGCGCCCTTCGGCCACGGCAATGCGGTGGGTTGTGCTTTTTCCACCTACGTCCACCATGTGCGCCTGGCCATGGGCATCAAAGTGGGTCAGGCCTTGGTTGGGGTGCTGGTCGGGGTTCATAGCTCGGAGGGGTCCAGGGTTCATAAAAACCATCCTCAGCGGAAACAGCGCATACAGGCAGACGCTGAAGAGGGGATGGATCTTGGGTGCCGCGCCTCGCAAGGCCTGCACCGCGCACGAAGTCCACGCGCTCCGCTGCCAGATTGGCAGGTAAAGCTGGGAACGGTGGCGCAATGCAGGCATCATAAGAGTCTGTCCCCGCCTCAGACGGCCTTGTGCCTTTACATCGCCAATGACATTTCCGTTTTCTCGCCGGGCAACGCCTGCCCTGCGCCATGCCCTGCTGGTGCTGGCCCTCGCCACCCCTTTGCTGCACCTTCCCACGGCGTCAGCCCAATTGGCACTCCCCAACATGGGCGATGGCGCTGACATCACCACCAGCGAGGAGCGCCGCCTGGGCGATCGCATCATCCGCTCGCTGTACCGTGACCCGGACTACATCGACGACCTCCAGCTGCACGCCTATGTGATGGACATCTGGCTGCCCCTGGTACAGGCCTCCAAAGACCGCGGCGACATGTCGCAGGAGCTACAGGAGCGCTTTGCCTGGCAGGTTCTGCTGGGCCGGGACAAAAGCATCAACGCCTTTGCGCTGCCCGGCGGCTACCTTGGGGTGCACCTGGGCTTGATTGGCGCCGTCACCAGCCGCGATGAGCTGGCCTCGGTCATGGCCCACGAGCTGACGCACGTCACCCAGCGCCACATTGCACGCATGATCGGCGAGGAAAAGAAGAGCACCCCGCTGTTGATTGCCGGCATGATCCTGGGCGCCCTGGCCGCCAGCAAAAGCCCCGACGCGGCCAATGCGATGATCGTCGGTGGTCAGGCGGCCGCCATCCAGAACCAGCTGGGCTTCTCCCGCGACATGGAGCGCGAGGCCGACCGCATTGGCTCCAGCCTGCTGGCACCCGCCGGATTTGCCCCCCAGGGGGCTGTCAGCATGTTTGAGAAGCTGCAGTACGCCAGCCGCCTGAACGACAACGGCAGCTGGCCCTATCTGCGCAGCCACCCCCTGACCACCGAGCGCATTGCCGACATGCAGGCGCGCATCCCGCACGGCCAGCAGCAGGCGGCACAGCCGACCATGGAACACGCGATGATGGCGGCGCGCGCACGGGTGCTCAGCCGCCCAGGCACAGACAAGCTGCGCCAATGGAGCCGCCAGCCCCAGATGCCGGAATTCGCCCAACTGTCGGCGATTGACCAAGCCGGACAGCTGTACGCGGCGGCCCTGAGCCAGATCCAGCTCAAAGACTGGGAAGCCGCGCGCCAGGCCTGGGCCCAGTTGGGCCGCCATGCGCAAGCCCAGGGTGACCGTGCGGCGCAGCAACAGGTGCGATGGCTGGGTGCTGAGCTGGAGCTGGCTGCACAGCAGCCCCAGGCGGCCATGCGCGCCCTGGGTGATACCAACCTGCGGGGCGATGTGCCACGCCCTCAACTGCTGCTGGCCGGCCAGGCCTTGCTGGCCACCGGGCAGGCCCAGCCCGTGGCGGAACGCCTGCAGACCTGGGTGGTCACACACCCGCACGATGCTGCCGCCTGGCGCCTGCTGTCGCAGGCCTGGCAGGCGCAGCACCAGACGCTGCGTGCCATCCGTGCGGAAGCCGAAGCCCATGCGGCGCATTACGACTACGCGGCGGCCGTGGACCGCTTCAAAGCCGGCCAGGATGTCGCACGACGCAGCCAGGGCGCCGCCGACTACATCGAGGTCTCGATCATCGACACGCGCCTGCGTGCCGTGGAGGCCTTATTGCGGGAACAGGCGCGCGAGAAGTGAGTCGATGGCCATGCCCAGCAGGGAGTAGAGAATCGCCCCCCACACGGCAGCCCAGAAGCCCGCCACGTGCAGCCCGCCCAGCAAGCCCGAGGCCGCCCACAGCATCAGCCCGTTGATGACAAAAAGGAACAGGCCCACGGTCAGCAAGGTCACCGGCAAGGTCAGCAACACCAACAAGGGCCGCACCAGGGTGTTCAGCAGGCTGATCACCACCACGGCCCACAGGGCAGAGGCATAGCTTTCCACTTGCACGCCACTGAACACCGCCGCCACCAGGAGCAGGGCCCCGGCATTCAACAACCATTTGAGCAAGAGTTTCATGCGCCACAGCATAGCAGCATGGTGCGCGCCCAAGGCCTGGACCCTGGGCATGCGCCAGCCGCCCCGTGCAGCTGTTGGCGCGCGATCCCAGGCCCCAAGCAGCCGCTTTGACGGGGCTCGGCCCGGCGACAAAAAAGCCCGGCGATGCCATCACGGCATCCCGGGCTAGCACCTGGGCGCAGCGGGCTTAAGCCGCCAGTGTCTCGCCGATCAGCACGCTCCACAGCGCGCCAATGCCGGCCAGGGTGCCGGCCAGTTTGCGCAGCATCGGCGCCTCGGCCTTGGGGGCGGCCACTTCCAGCTTGGGACGGCGCAGGTCCACCACCTGTGCGGCCGTGCCATGCTCGGCTTGCAGCTGGGCCAGCACGTCCGGCAGCGGTCCACGCGCCAGCATCGTGCTGACCTGCAGGCCACTGCCCTGGGCCAGCGCGGGCGCACAGGCTTCGAACAGCTTGTCGGCCCACTTGTTGCGCCAGTTCTCGCGCGCGCGGTTGCTGACAAAGCGGCTGACGCGGTGCGTGATGCGGGGCGCGCATGCCACCAGCACGCAGTGGCGGCGGTCAGCACCCGGTGCCTGGGCCATGGCCTGCAGCAATGGTTTGGCGTACTCTGCGTCATCTACGTAGACGATGATGGTGTCCATGCACCCCTCCTTGGTGACTTCGTAAAGAAAAAACAACCCTGCTGGGACTCACAAATGGGCCTGAGGTTCCATTTGCCGCCACCAGCAGGGCTGCGGGGATCTGCCCAGCAGCCCGCACACGGGGGCTGCCGGCCGATCACAGGGCTTAGTGGGCCGCTTCAGACTTCTTCTGCTTGGCCGCCACCATCTTGCCGATGGCCAGCACCAGCAGTGCGCCACCCACGTGGGCCACCCAGTAGATGGGCATGGACGCGTTGAACACGGCCATCTTGGTTTCAGCGTTGTAGTCCAGCAGCTTGGGCGCCCAGGTCCACTGGTCGGGGTTCACGAACAGCGGGTCGGTCACCAGCATGCCGCCGGCAATCCAGCCCAGCAGCATGCCGCCGGCGACGATGATCAGCGGGTAACGCTCCATCAGCTTGATGACCAGCTGCGAACCCCACACGATGATCGGGATCGAGATCAGCAGGCCCAGGATGATCAGCAGCAGCTGGTGCTCGCCCGAGCTCTGGGCCGCGCCGGCGATGGCGATCACGTTGTCCACGGACATCACCAGGTCGGCCACGATGATGGTCTTGATGGCGGCGAACAGCTTGTCGC
Source organism: Comamonas aquatica (assembly GCF_018064205.1). Taxonomy (NCBI): domain Bacteria; kingdom Pseudomonadati; phylum Pseudomonadota; class Betaproteobacteria; order Burkholderiales; family Comamonadaceae; genus Comamonas; species Comamonas aquatica. The sequence goes on from NZ_CP072916.1 coordinate 3,425,355, forward strand.
TGCCTTCGATGTTGTCGTGGCTTTCCTCTTCGGGGGCAATCAGCTTCATGCCGATCCACACCAGCAGCAGCGCACCCACCACCTTCAGGAACGGCAGCTGCAGCAGCACCATGGCGAACGCGATCAGGATGACGCGCAGCACGATGGCACCGGCCGTGCCGTAGATGATGCCCTTGCGGCGCTGCTCAGGGGGCAGCTTGCGGCAGGCCAGCGCGATCACGACCGCGTTGTCGCCACCCAGCAGGATGTCGATGATGATGATTTGCCCCAGCGCAATCCAGAAAGGGGCATGGGTCAGGAAATCCAAATCCATATAAAACCTCTGTAGAAGACCGCACGAGCGCAAGCGCCATGCGGCAGTTGTTACGCATGGCTCACCAAAGAGAAGCGGGAGTCACCCCGGCGGAATGCCCGGGCACTGTGGGAGCTTCTTGGGAGACCATATGTAGTCAGTCGCCCAAAGGTCTTGCCCGCAAGTTCCCGCAGAACCTTGCCTGACAAGCCGGAAGCCATGGGCTTCGTACTGACGACCTGTCAATCTGCCGGGGAGCGGCAGAATTGCGCTTCCCAGCAGGGAGCTACTCCCCTTTGAAGCCCGCAATTTAAACACAAGTCAAAGTCCTGTGGGCACAAATGTGCATGTGGATTTTGCGGATGCCGCCAGCGGGCGGCCTGTGCCTGGCGTACGCTGTCGCCGTCATGGAAAGCATTCACATCACGGACCTGGAAGCCGCCATCAATTACTGGCGCGATCGCAGCCCTGCGGGCACCGGCTCGGCACTGGCGCCGGCCACCACCCACCTCGCCGAGGTGTATGCCGGCATGATTTGCGCCAAAACCACAGCGATTGCCATTGAGGACCTGCCCGACGCCGCGCTGCAGGCTTGGCTGGCCTGGTACGACACGCAGCCGGACACGCCCTGCATCGCGATCTGCTCGACCAGCCAGGGCGATGACCAGTGCAAGGGCTGTGGCCGCAGCTTTGCCGAGGTGCAGCTGTGGCCCGGGCTGAGCCCGTACGCCAAACGTGCCGTGTGGCGGCGCATCACCGTCGAAGGCCAGGCCTGGCGCTTCACGCGCTATGCCGAGCGTGCCGTCGATGGGCGGACTTAAAAGGTATAGCTGCCTGCGCGCGCCCTGCAGTCATTTGCAAGGCTTTCAACATCGAAACGTTGGATGGACGCGCGCTGGCAGCTCTTTTTTCTAAAGCAACAGCTACCAGCCCCAGCCAATGTGCAGCGGCAGGTACACGGCCATGCCGATCACGATGGTGCCCAGGATGCCGCGCTGCCACCAGAAGTAGGCGGTGGCGCACAGTGCGGCCGGCAGGCGGGCATCGGCCAGGCTGGTGATGAGGGCGCCCTGCTGCATCACCAACTCGGGCGCGATCACCGCCGCCAGCGCCGCCAGCGGCGCGTACTTGAGCCCGCGCTTGAACCATTCGGGCATGGGCACTTCGCGCTCGGGAATCATGAAGAAGGCGCGCGTGACCAGGGTCACCAGCGCCAGGCCGACGGAGGCCAGCCAAGGCTCCCAGCCCGTCATCACAGCGGTGCTCATCGCGGCTCCTTGGTGTCGGCATGCCCGTGCAAGGGCATCACCGGGTGCTTTTCGCCCCGTGCGGGGTCGGGCGGGCGGATGGCCGGCTGCGGGCGCAGGCGCAGGCGCTGGGCGCGGCGCTCGGCCGCCTCCATCAACAGCCCGGCCGTCACGGCCGCGGCAATCGCCACCAGGATGTTGAGCTTCAGCGGCAGCGCAAACGCCGCCACGGCCGCGCCGCAGGCCACCACGCAGGCCATCCAGGTGGCCGCGTCCTTGAGCATGGAGTACAGCACGCCCAGCAGCGCCAGCACGCCGGCAAAGCCCAGGCCCCACTCCAGCGGGATGGCATGCGCCAGCAGGATGCCGGCAATCGAGGCGATCTGCCACGACAGCCAGTTGACCGTGGCCGCGCCCCAGAAGAAGGGCAGCTGCTCCGGCGTTTTCTCCGGGGTGCTGAACCGCTGGCTGAAGGCCACGAAGATCACGTCCCCGCTGAAGTAGCCCAGCGCCAAGCGGTGCGCGCGGCGCAGGTGGCTGAAATAGTGGCGCCACATGCTGCTCAGGATGACGAAGCGCAGGTTCACGCAGATGGCCGTGAACCACACCACCCACAGCGGCGCGCCCACCACCATCAGCGGCAGCACCGCCAGCTGGGCGCTGCCGGCGTAGACGATCAGCGACATGAAGATCGCCAGCGGCACCGACATGCCGCTCTTGACCATGGCCACGCCCGTCACCAGGCCCCAGGCGGCAATCCCCAGCATGGTGGCCAGCACGGCCTGCACACCCTGGCGATAGGCCGGATCGCGCGCAATCCCCTGCACGCGCTGTCTCATGGAATGCACCGACATGTTCAGGCGTCGGCAGGCTGGGTCAGCACCGCGCCCACGGGCAGCTCAAAGCCGCGCAGGAAATCCGCCGCCGGCAAGCGCTTGCCGCCCGCGCGCTGCAGTTGCGTCAGGCACAGGGCCCCCTGGCCGCAGGCGACCACCACGCCGTCGGCGTCCGCGGCCAGCACGGTGCCCGGCAGGGCCGATCCGGCATAGGCCTGGGGCACGGCCGCCCACAGCTTGATGACCTCGTCGCCCGCTTGCGTGGCGCCCCCCGGGAAGGGGTTGAAGGCGCGCAGGCGGCGGCCCAGTGCGTCGGCCGACAGGCGCCAGTCCATCCAGCTTTCGGCTTTCTCGATCTTGTGGGCATAGGTCACGCCCTCGGCCGGCTGGGGGGTGCGCGGCAGGCCGCCGCAGGCGCTCATCTCCAGCGCCTCGACGATCATGCGCCCCCCCAGGTCGGCCAGCTTGTCGTGCAGGCTGGCCGTGGTGTCGCTGGCGGTGATCGGCAGGCGCTCGATCAGGCACATGTCACCGGTGTCCAGGCCGATGTCCATCTGCATGATGGTCACACCGGTCTCGGCATCACCGGCCTCAATGGCGCGGTGGATGGGCGCCGCCCCGCGCCAGCGCGGCAGCAGCGAGGCGTGGATGTTCAGGCAGCCGCGGGGGGGCAGGTCCAGCACCCACTGCGGCAAGATCAGGCCGTACGCGGCCACCACCATCACATCGGCGCGGGCCTCCAGCAGGGCCTGGCGCGCGGCGGCGGCGTCCTCGGGGTATTTGCCGTCCAGGCGCAGGCTCAGGGGCTGTGCCACGGGAATGCCGTGCGCCTGGGCGCACTGCTTGACGGGCGAGGCCTGCAGCTTCATGCCGCGGCCTGCGGGGCGGTCGGGCTGGGTCAGCACCAGCGGGACCTCAAAACCTGCCTGCAGCAGGCGTTCCAGCGCCACCCGCGCAAAATCGGGCGTGCCAGCAAAAATCACTCTCATGCGTTCCATCCAAGGCAAAACTGCCAGTTGCCGCGCTGCCGGGCCGACCACCGGTGCCGCAGGCGGAGTCTTCAAGGGCGCGTATCGTCGTCCAGGCGCCGCTCGTCGGTGAACATGACGCGGCGCACCACACCCTGCGGATCGAGGAACACGTGCGCCTGGCGGTCAATGCCATTTTCGCGAATCCGGTAGGTCCAGATATCGCCTTTGAAGTTGGCGACGCCCTCGACCAGCGCAGGGCGTCCAAAGAAATCCCGCACGCTCTGGCGGTCGTCCACCCCCACGCGCAAACGCTGGAAATAGGCCTCCTGCAGCACCTGCTCCACGCGCAGCAGGCGCTGCTGCCCATCCATCACCATGTGGTAGACCTGCTGGCCCGCAGGCTGGAAGCTGTAGACCCAGCGCTCGCCGCCATCGGCCAGGGGCACCTGGATCTGCGGCGCCCCCATGCCCTGCGCAATCTGCGCGGCCGGGGTGCCGGGCTTTTGCCACTGCGGCACCATGCACGCGGACAAGGCCATGCAGCCGGCCACCACCCACGCCCAGCGCCACCCTTGGGCCTGCCCTGGGCGCGCCGTCATCAGTGGGCCGCCTGCTTCTGCATCTTGACCAGCTTGGTCTTGATGCGGTTGCGCTTGAGGGGCGACAGGTATTCCACGAACACCTTGCCCATCAGGTGGTCCATCTCGTGCTGGATGCAGATGGCCAGCAGGCCTTCGGCCTCGATCTCGCGGCTGTTGCCGTTTTCGTCCAGGGCCCGCACCTTGACGGCCGTGGAGCGCTCCACACCGTCGTAAATGCCGGGCACGGACAGGCAGCCTTCCTCGCCCACCTGCTTGTCGTCGCTGGCCCAGACCAGCTCCGGATTGATCAGCACCAGGGGCTGGTCGCGGTCCTGCGAGACATCGATGACGATCAGGCGCTCGTGGAAATCCACCTGCGTGGCCGCCAGACCGATGCCGTTGGCGTCATACATGGTCTCAAACATGTCCTCGATCTGCTTGCGGATGCGCGCGTCCACCTGCTTCACAGGTTGGGCGACCTTGTGCAGGCGGGGATCGGGGAAGCAAAGAATCGGAAGTAAGGCCATGGCAAGTTCAGAAAATTTGTCGCTATTTTCGCCACTTTCACGAAATGACGCAGCCCCTGGCACCGATATGCATTGCCCAATCAAGGCCTTGGAATGAGAATCTGCCAGGATGATTCGTTGCACAGCAGCCAAAAGCCTACACCAAGGAGAGGGAAGAAACATGAAGGGAACTGCCACCACGTGGGTCTGGGCCATTGGGACCCTGCTTTGCGGTGCCACGACTGCGGCACAGGCCCAGCCCTCCTTTCCGGTCACCGCGGCGCAGCGCGCCACCGCCCAGCAAGTGGCGCAGCAAGGCGTGCCCCTGGCCGCGCTGAACCCGAATGCCCCCGACAGCTACACCGTGCAGTCCGGCGACACGCTGTGGCGCATTGCCGGGCTGTACCTGCGCCAGCCCTGGCGCTGGCCGGAGCTGTGGGGCATGAACCTGCAGGCGATTGCCAACCCGCACCTGATCTACCCCGGCCAGGTGCTGTACCTGGAGAAATCCGGGGGCTACGCCCGCCTGAGCAGCACGCGCGGCACCGGCACCCCCACCGTGAAGCTGACCCCCCGGGTGCGCAGCGAGAGCCTGTCCGACCTGGCTCTGCCCACACTGCAGATGCACCTGATCGAGCCGTTCCTGAGCGAGCCTCTGGTCGTCGACACCGATACGCTGCAACGTGCACCCCGCATCATCGCCGGCGACAACGAACGCATCATGCTCTCGCCCGGGGATCGGGCCTATGCCCGCGGCCCGGTCGACGCCCCCTTGCTGCACAGCCCCGGCACGTCACGCAGCTACCGTCTGTTCCGCCAGGCCACGCCCGTGCGCGACCCGATCACCAAGGAAATCCTGGGCTACGAAGCCCAGTACCTGGGCCAGGCCGAACTGGAGCGCAGCGAGACCCCGGCCCCGCCCGCACCCGACAAGGCCCAGCGCAGCCCCACCCTGCCGGCCAGCGTGCACATCACCAGGATCAAGGAAGAAATCCTGGCCGGTGACCGCCTGCTGCCCGAGCCGCCCCGCCAGTACCTCAGCTTTGTTCCGCACGCCCCCAAGGAGCCGGTGACCGCCCACGTGGCCTCGCTGTACAGCAGCACCGCCGTGCGCTACGGCACCCAGCACCAGGTGGTGGCCATCAACAAGGGCACCCAGGACGGGGTGGTTCCCGGCATGGTGCTGTCGCTGATGACCCAGGGCCAGACCATGGTCGACAAGACCGACCCGCAACGCGCCACCGTCAAGCTGCCCGACGAGGAAAACGGGCTGGCCATGGTGTTCCGCAGCTTCGACCGTGTGTCCTACGTCCTCATCATGGACATCCAGCACGGCGTTCAAATCGGTGATCGACTGATCTCTCCGCAGTGATGCCCATGGCCGCCGCGCTTCCGCCCCTGGAACACCCGGAGCTGGAAGCCTGGCTGCGCCTGTCCCTCACGCCCGGCGTGGGTAACGCGGCCGCACGCCGCCTGCTGGCACGTTTCGGCTCCGCACCCGCCATCTTCCATGCCTCGGTCGCCGAGCTGCAGGACTGCGTCAGCCTGGCCCAGGCCGCCCAGCTGCGCCATGCGCCCGAAGAATTTGCCCAGGCCCTGTCCACCACTTGGCAGTGGCTGCAGGGGGCCGCTGAGGGTTGCAGCCACGCCCTGGTCACACTGGGTGACGTCCGCTACCCGGACAGCCTGCTGCACATTGCCGATCCCCCGTTGATGCTGTATGTGACCGGGCCGGCACGCTGGCTGCAGCGGCCACAGCCATTGACACACAGCGCCCGCAGCCTGGCGATGGTTGGCTCCCGCAACCCCACGCCCCAGGGGGCTGACAACGCCCGGCAGTTTGCCCACAGCCTAGCCGACATGGGCTGGTGCATCGTCTCGGGCATGGCCCTGGGCATCGACGCCGCCGCGCACGCCGGAGCCCTGGCCGCCGACACCACGGAAGTGCCGACCATCGCCGTCGTCGGCACCGGGGTGGACCGGGTCTACCCGCGCCAGCACAAGCAGCTGGCCCACCAGATTGCCGCGCACGGACTCATGCTCAGCGAGTTCCCGCTGGGCACGCCGCCGATTGCCAGCAACTTCCCCAAGCGCAACCGCATCATCTCGGGGCTGTCCTGCGGCACCCTGGTGGTTGAGGCGGCGCTGGCATCCGGCTCGCTGATCACGGCTCGCACCGCCTCCGAGCAAGGGCGGGAGGTGTTTGCCATTCCGGGCTCCATCCACGCCCCACAGTCCCGCGGCTACCATGCCCTGATCCAGCAGGGCGCCAAGCTGGTCACCTGCGCGCAGGACATCCTGGAGGAACTGCAGGGCCCCAGCAGCCAGCGGCCCCCAGCAGCGAGCGATGCCACGACCCGCCCCCCAGCGGCCGCAGAGTCCCTGCTGCTGCAGGCCATGGGCTACGACCCCATCGGCCTGGATGCCTTGTCCGCCCGCACCGGCTGGGGGGCGGCCGAGTTGCAGGCCCAGTTGCTGGAACTGGAACTGGAGGGCTGGCTGTCCCGCCTGCCCGGCGGGCTGTTTCAGCGCACGGCGCACGGCTGACGCGGCCATGAAAAAAGGCACCCTGGGGTGCCTTTTTGCTGCCGACGACCGGTGGGCCGCCGCGGGGTCAGACCACGGCCCCAGCGTTGGGGTCGTTCGGATCCTGCTCCTGCTTGGTCGGCTTGACCAGGTCTTCGCGCTTGACGCCCAGCCACATCACGATGGCGGCGCCCACGAAGATGGACGAATAGATACCGAACAAGATGCCGATGGTCAGCGCCAGCGAGAAGTAGTGCAGGCTGGGCCCCCCAAAGAAGAACATGGCCAGCACCATGGCTTCGGTCGACGCGTGGGTGATGATGGTCCGGCTCATGGTGGAGGTGATGGCGTGGTTGATCACGGCCTTGGTGTCCATCTTGCGCTGCTTGCGGAAGGTTTCGCGGATCCGGTCGAACACCACCACCGACTCGTTGACCGAGTAACCCAGCACCGCCAGCACGCCGGCCAGCACGGGCAGCGAGAACTCCCACTGGAAGAACGCGAAGAAGCCAAGGATGATCACCACGTCGTGGAAGTTGGCGAATGCGGCGGCCACGCCGAACTTCCACTCGAAGCGGAAGGCCAAGTAGACGATGATGCCCAGCATCACCACGCCCAGGGCCAGCAAACCGTTGGTCACCAGTTCCTCGCCCACGGACGGGCCGACGAACTCGGTACGACGCAGGGTCACCTCGGGGTCCTCGGCCTTCAGCGCCGCCATGACCTGCTCGCTCTGCTGGGCCGAGGTCACGCCCTTTTGCACAGGCATGCGGATCATCACGTCGCGCGCCGTCCCGAAGTTCTGCACCGTCACGTCGGTGTAGCCCTTGGCCTGGATGGTGTTGCGCACCTTCTCCAGGTCGGCAGGCTGGCTGTACGCCACCTCCATGACCGTGCCACCGGTGAATTCCACGGACAGGTGCAGCCCCTTGGTCACCAGGAAAAACACCGCCAGCACGAAAGTGACGATGGAGATCGCGTTGAGCACCAACGCGTGCTTCATGAACGGAATGTCTTTGCGGATACGGAAGAGTTCCATGTCTTCCTCCTTTACTTCGCTTCTTCGACGGCCGAGCCGTCAGGGCGCCAGATGGTGCCGATGGACACGCTCTTGAGCTTCTTCTGGCGGCCGTACCACAGGTTCACCAGGCCGCGCGAGAAGAACACGGCCGAGAACATGCTGGTGGCGATGCCGATGCAGTGCACCACGGCAAAGCCGCGCACCGCGCCGGAGCCGAAGGCCAGCAGGGCCAGGCCCACGATCAGGGTGGTCAGGTTCGAGTCCAGGATGGTGGCCCAGGCACGGTCATAGCCGGCGTGGATCGCCGCCTGCGGCGACATGCCCGAGCGCAGCTCTTCGCGGATGCGCTCGTTGATCAGCACGTTGGAGTCGATCGCCACACCAATCGCCAGCGCCATCGCGGCAATGCCGGGCAGCGTCAGCGTGGCCTGCAGCATGGACAGGATGGCCATCAGCAGCAACACGTTCACCCCCAGCGCCACGGTGGAGAACACCCCGAACAGGTGGTAGTAGATGCACATGAAGATGGCGATGGCGATGAAGCCCCAGACCACCGAGTTGATGCCACGGTCGATGTTCTCGGCACCCAGGCTGGGACCGATGGTGTATTCCTCGATGATTTCCATGGGCGCTGCCAGCGAACCCGCACGCAGCAGCAGCGAGGTGTCATTGGCTTCCACGGTGGTCATGCGGCCCGAGATCTGCACGCGGCCGCCACCGATTTCCGAGCGGATCACCGGTGCCGTCACGACCTCGCCCTTGCCCTTTTCGAACAGGATGATGGCCATGCGCTTGTTGATGTTCTCGCGCGTGATGTCCTTGAAGATGCGGGCGCCCTTGGCGTCCAGCACCAGGTTCACCGTGGGCTCCTGGGTCTGGCTGTCGAAGCCGGGCTGGGCGTCGGTCAGGTTCTCGCCGGTCAGGATGACCTGCTTCTTGACGATCACGGCGTTGCCGTTGCGGTCCAGGTAGCGCTCGGAGCCAAACGGCACGTTGCCCGAGCCCATCTCGGCGGCGCGGCCCTCGGTGGATTCGTCGACCAGGCGCAGCTCCAGGGTGGCAGTGCGGCCCAGGATGTCCTTGGCCTTGGCCGTGTCCTGCACGCCCGGCAGCTGGACCACGATGCGGTCCAGGCCCTGCTGCTGGATCACGGGCTCGGCCACGCCCAGCTCGTTGATCCGGTTGTGCAGCGTGGTGATGTTCTGCTTGAGCGCCTGCTCCTGCACCTTGCGCAGGGATTCGGGCTTGATGGTGGCGCGCAGGCGGCCATCGGCGCCGGTGCTGGCTTCGGCCACTTGCAGGTCCGGGAACTGGTCCGCAATCAGGTTGCGGGCCGCCGTCATGCTGGCTTCGTCGCGCAGGCGGATCTCGATCGCCTGGCCATCGCGGTTGATGCCGCCGTGGCGGATGTTCTTGTCGCGCATCATGGTGCGCAGGTCACCGGCCAGCGAATCGGCACGCTTGGTCAGCGCGGCCTGCATGTCCACCTGCAGCATGAAGTGCACGCCACCGCGCAAGTCCAGGCCCAGGTACATGGGGTGTGCGCCCAGGGACGACAGCCACTGCGGCGAACGCGACACCAGGTTCAGCGCCACGATGTAGGTGGGGTCGGAGGCGTCGGTGATCAGCGCACGCTCGATCACGTCCTTGGCCTTGAGCTGTTCGTCCGGCGTGTTGAAGCGCGCGCGCACGGACGTGCCTTCCAGGCTCAGGATGTCGGGCGACAGCGAGGCCGCCTGCAGCGCGCTTTGCACGCGGGCCAGCACGCCCTCGTCGACCTTGACGGTGGATTTGGCCGAGGACACCTGCACCGCAGGGGCCTCGCCGAAGAAATTGGGCAGGGTGTAGATCACCCCAATGAGTAGCGCGACCACAAGGATCGCGTACTTCCAGACCGGGTATCGGTTCATGATCGCGCTCTATCTCTCACGCAGGAAACAGGGCGCGGCATGCCTGGGAAAGCCCACCGGCCCACTCGATCAGCGAATGCGGCTGATTACTTGACAGAGCCCTTGGGCAGCACCTGCACCACGGCGCTGCGCTGGATCTGCACCTTCACGCCAGACGCGATCTCGATGAACAGGAACTGCTCGTCCAGGTCCACCACGCGGCCCAGGATGCCACCGGCGGTGGCCACTTCGTCGCCCTTGGCCAAGGCTTCCACCATGGAGCGGTGTTCCTTCTGGCGCTTCATCTGGGGACGGATCATCACGAAGTACAGCACCACGAACATCAGCACCAGGGGCAGCATGCCGGTCAGCGAGGACATCATGTCACCGCCACCAGCGGCAGCAGCAGGGGCGGTTTGGGCAAAGGCAGAGGAAATAAACACGGACGAACTCCAAAGCGGAATGGGTCAAAAAAAGAACAGGCCATCCGGCCTGCCAAGCGCTACAGCATAGCCGAGCACAAGTCAACGAAGCATTGTATGCGTGCGCCTTGGGAGCCGCCGGGGCTAAACCTGAGTCCGGGCCGGTGTTTGCCGGCCCGGGTTTTTCAAGCCAAATCGTGCTCTGACGCGCATCCAGCATGCGTGAGCAGCTATGGTTTAAATATTTTCAGCCGGCACGGCCACGCCGCCGTCCGCCGGACGGGGCACGGTGCCCCCCGCGCCCCACCCGTTTCAGGCCCGGTGCTGGGCGCCGGGCTGCGGGGCTTGCCACTGCTGCATCAGCCCCTGCCATTTGCTGCGCGCGGCCACCAGGTGGCGCTCCTTCACGTGGCCGTAGCCGCGGATGTCCTCGGGGATGCGCGCAATCTGCACCGCCAGCTCCAGCTTGTCGGCCGTCAACTGCGGCAGCAGCTGCATGATGCAGTCGCGGTACTCGACGATCAGCGCCCGCTCGGTCCGGCGCTCGGCCGTGCGGCCAAACAGGTCCAGCGGGGTGCCACGCAGCCCCTTGAGCTTGGCCAGCACGCCGAACGCGCTGCGGATCCAGGGCTGGTAGGACTTTTTCACCAGGTGGCCCTGGGCGTCCTTGGCGGCCGACAGCGGGGGCGCCAGGTGGTGCACCAGCTTGTAGTCACCGTCGAACATGTCGGCGATCTTGGCGGTGAAGGCCGGGTCGGTGTGCAGGCGTGCCACCTCGTACTCGTCCTTGTACGCCATCAGCTTGAACAGGTAGCGGGCCACGGCCTCGGTCAGCCGGGTGGAGCTGCCCAGCCGCCCTTCCGCCGCCTGCACCTGGTCCACGAAGCTGCGGTACTGCGCCGCATAGGCCGCGTTCTGGTAGCCCGTCAGGAACTGCTCGCGCTGGGCCACCAGCTCCTGCAGGCCGGTCTTCTTCACGAACTGGATGACCTGGGCCGTGCGGTACAGGGCCTCGACCTCAGCCAGGTTGTGGGCGCAGCGGCGTCCCCACTCGAAAGCGGCCTGGTTGTTCGCCACCTGCACGCCGTTGAGCTCCATGGCGCGCATCAGCGCAGCGCGGGTCAGTGGCACCCGGCCCTTTTGCCAGGCATAGCCCAGCATCAGCGGGTTGGTGTAGATGCTGTCGCCCAGCAGCTGCACGGCGGCCTGCTCGGCGTCAAAGCAGCCGACCAGACCCGGGCCCACGGCCCCGGCGATCGCCGCCTCGCAGCTGCCACCGGGGAACTGCCAGTCGGGGTTGTGCACGAACGCCGCCGTGGGCGTGCCATGGCTGTTCAGCGCCACGAAGGTGCGGCCGTTTTGCATGACCGCCAGCGAGGCCTTGTTGGCCGCCACGATGGGGTCGCAGCCGATCACCAGGTCGGCCTTGGCCATGTCGACCTTGGTGGTGTAGATGGCCTCGGGGCGGTTGGCGATCTGGATGTGGCTCCAGGTGGCGCCGCCCTTTTGCGCCAGCCCCCCGGCGTCCTGCGTGATCACGCCCTTGCCCTCCAGGTGCGCGGCCATGCCCAGCAGGGAGCCAATGGTGATCACGCCGGTGCCGCCGACACCGCCGACCACGATGCCCCAGGCGGTGTGGGCCTTGGGCAACTGGGGTTCGGGGATGGCGGGCAGGGACGACAGATCGCCCTTCTTTTCCTTCTTGGGCTTCTTCAAGGTCCCGCCCTCGACGGTGACGAAGCTGGGGCAGAAGCCGTTGACGCAGGAATAGTCCTTGTTGCAGGTGTTCTGGTTGATGCGGCGCTTGCGCCCGAACGGGGTTTCCACGGGTTCCACCGACAGGCAGTTGGACTGCACCGAACAGTCGCCGCAGCCCTCGCAGACCAGCTCGTTGATAACCACGGTCTTGTCCGGCGTGGCCAAGGTGCCGCGCTTGCGGCGGCGGCGCTTTTCGGTGGCGCAGGTCTGGTCGTAGATGATGGCCGTGCAACCGGGGATGGCGCGGAACTCGCGCTGGATGCGGTCCAGCTCGTCGCGGTGGAAGACCTCGATGCCGGCGGGCAGGTCGTTGATCAGCTCCTGGTGCTGGGCGCGCGCCGGGTTGGCGTCGATGTGGTGCGTGCGGCCATGGTATTTGCTGGGGTCGTCGGTCACCACCACCAGCTTGACCACGCCCTCGGCGCGCAGGCTGTGCGCGATCTGCGCCACGGAGTGGCCCTCGGGCCGCTCGCCCACGGTCTGGCCGCCGGTCATGGCCACGGCGTCGTTGTACAGGATCTTGTAGGTGATGTTCACCCCGGCCGCAATGCTCTGCCGGATGGCCAGCAGCCCGCTGTGGAAGTAGGTGCCGTCGCCCAGGTTGGCAAACACATGCGCTTCCTGGGTGAAGGGCGACTGGCCGACCCAGGTCACGCCCTCGCCGCCCATCTGCGTGAAGGTGCTGGTGTTGCGGTCGGGCATCCAGGTGGTCATGTAGTGGCAGCCAATGCCGGCCACGGCGCGCGAACCTTCGGGCACGCGGGTGCTGGTGTTGTGCGGGCAGCCGCTGCAGAACCAGGGCGTGCGGTCATTGCCGCCGGCGGGCAGCTCGGCCAGGGCCCGCTCGCGCGCGGCGATCACGGCCAGGCGCTGCTCCATGCGCGCCTCGATGTCGGCCGGCACGCCCAGCTTCTTCAGGCGCTTGGCGATGGCCTGGGCAATGATGGCCGGCGTCAGGTCGGCCTTGGGGCGCAACAGCCAGTTCTGGCTGGGGTTGGGCATGCTCCATTCGCCACCGGAATCTTCGCCGGGCTGCTCGTCGAACTTGCCCAGCACGTTGGGGCGCACGTCGGGCCGCCAGTTGTAGAGCTCTTCCTTGAGCTGGTATTCGATGACCTGGCGCTTTTCCTCGACCACCAGGATTTCCTGCAGGCCCTGGGCGAAGTCGCGGGTGATCGACGCCTCCAGCGGCCAGACCACGTTCACCTTGTGCACGCGGATGCCCAGCTGGCGGCAGACAGCATCGTCCAGCCCCAGGTCGACCAGGGCCTGGCGCATGTCGTTGTAGGCCTTGCCGCTGGCGATCAGGCCAAAGCGGTCGTTGGCGCCCTGCACCACGTTGTAGTTCAGCTTGTTGGCGCGCACATAGGCCAGCGCGGCGTACCACTTGTAGTCCATGAGCCGCGCTTCCTGCTCCAGCGGCGCATCGGGCCAGCGGATGTGCAGGCCACCGGGTGGCATCTGGAAGTCTTCGGGCAGGACGATGTTCACGCGGTCCGGATCGACGGCAATGCTGGCCGAGGACTCCACCACCTCCTGGATGGTTTTCATGCCCGACCACAGGCCCGAGAAGCGGCTCATGGCGAAGGCGTGCAGCCCCATGTCCAGGATGTCCTGCACATTGCTGGGGAAGAACACCGGCGTGCCGCAGGCCTTGAAGATGTGGTCGCTCTGGTGGGCGGCGGTGGACGACTTGCTGATGTGGTCGTCGCCCGCAATCGCGATCACGCCGCCATGCTGGGCCGTGCCTGCCATGTTGGCGTGCTTGAACACGTCGGAGCAGCGGTCCACGCCCGGGCCCTTGCCGTACCAGATGCCGAACACGCCGTCGTATTTCTTGGTCTGCGGGTACAGGTCCAGCTGCTGCGTGCCCCAGACGGCCGTGGCGGCCAGTTCCTCGTTGACGCCGGGCTGGAAGACGATGTGCTGGGCCTCCAGGTGCTTTTTGGCCGCCCACAGCGACTGGTCGTAGGTGCCCAGTGGCGAGCCCCGGTAGCCGCTGATGAAACCGGCGGTGTTCAGGCCGTGCTTGGCATCGCGCTGGCGCTGCAGCATGGGCAGGCGCACCAGGGCCTGCACGCCACTCATGAAGGCGCGGCCGCGCTCCAGGGTGTATTTGTCATCGAGCGTGATGCTTTCCAGCGCCCGGCGGGTGACGTCGTCCAGCGGGGCGTTCATTGCACACCTCCTGCGCAGGGGTGTGCACCGTGGTGCCAGAGGTCGCCAAAACGGGCGGGGGCGTGCGCGCGCAGCGCGACGTCATTGCGTGGGGCCTTCATCTGTGTCTCCTGGTGTGAGGCCTGGCTCAGGACCGGCCTCTTCTTGTGTCTGTGTCGATGACGTGAATCAAGTGTAGAAGTCCCGTTCAGGTAAGTGATTGCTTTTTTTGCCCTCCAAATCCAGTATTGAGCAAGAATCTTTCTCAAACAAGGGTTAACGTGAATCAATTGGACAAATTTGACCTGGCCATCCTGACCCACCTGCAGGCCGACGGACGCCTCACCAACGCCGAGCTGGCGCAGCGCGTCGGCCTGTCCGCCGCCCCCTGCTGGCGCCGCGTGCGGGCACTGGAGGCGGCCGGCTACATCCTGGGCTACCACGCCGCCATCGATCGCCACAAGATCGGCCTGGGCGTGCTGGCCTTTGTGCGCATCGATGCGGAAATCAGCTCCGGCGCCCGCACGCGTGAAATGGAAGAGGCCATCCGCGCCATCCCGGAGGTGGTGACCTGCCACTACATCAGCGGCAAGGGCATGTTCGAGTTGCAGGTGGTGGCCAAGGACCTGGAGAGCTTTTCGCAGTTCACGCGCCGCGTGCTGCTGAACCTGCCGAACGTGAAGGACATGCACACCAGCTTTTCGCTGGGCGAGGTCAAGGCCAGCCCCGTCTGGCCAATGCCCCCCGTCCCCTCCGGGCTATAGCGCCCCAGGGCTTGGACCCTGTCCAAACCTGGACTGCAAGAAAATGCCGCTGCCGCGACAATCGCCGGTGATGCCAGACCACCAAGCCCCTCCGTCACACACGCCCCAGCCGGGGCGGATTCTTGAAGAACCGGGTGCCACGCCCAGCACGCAGGCCAGCAAGCCCGTGTCCACCTGGGCGCCGCTGGCGGCCTCGCCCAGCTTCCGCATGCTCTGGGGCGTCACGCTGGCGGCCAATATCTGCATGTGGATGAACGATGTGGCCGCGGCCTGGATGATGACCTCGCTGACCACCTCGCCGGTGCTGGTGGCCCTGGTGCAGACGGCCTCCACGCTGCCGGTCTTTTTGCTGGGCCTGCCCAGCGGCGCGCTGGCCGACATCCTGGACCGCCGCCGCTACGTGATTGCCACGCAATTCCTGGTGGCCACGGTGGCGGTGCTGCTGTGCATCACCGTGGCCATGGGCTGGATGACGGCGCCGCTGCTGCTGGCCCTCACGTTTGCCAACGGCATCGGCACGGCCATGCGCTGGCCGGTGTTCTCGGCCCTGCTGCCGGAGATGGTCAGCAAGTCCCACCTGCCCTCGGCCATGGCCCTCAACGGCGTGGCCATGAACGCCTCGCGCATCATCGGCCCGCTGGTGGCCGGCGGCATCATCGCCAGCCTGGGCAGCGCCTGGGTGTTTGTGCTGAATGCCGTGCTGTCCATCATCTCGGGCATCGTGCTGGTGCGCTGGAAGCGCCACCAGCCCGAGAACCCGCTGGGCCGCGAGCGCCTGCACAGCGCCATGCGCGTGGGCCTGCAGTTCGTCAAGGAATCGCCGCGCATGCGCGCCGTGATCGCGCGCACCGTGGCCTTCTTCTTCATGTCCACGGCCATCATGGCGCTGCTGCCGCTGACGGCCCAGCGCTTCGAGGGGCACTTCGTCGGCGGCGCCGGCACCTTCACCATCCTGCTGGCCTCCATGGGCGCGGGCGCCATCGTCAGCGCCATGTTCCTGCCGCGCCTGCGCCAGGCGCTGGGCGAGAAGCTGGTCATCGTCGGCACCTGCACCATGGCGCTGGCCACCGTGGGCATCGCCCTGGTGCCGCACCTGCTGCTGGCCATCGCCTGCATGATGGTCGCAGGCATGGCGCTGATCTCCACAGCCAACAGCCTGGGCGTGAAGGCCCAGATGGCCCTGCCCAACTGGGTGCGCGCGCGCGGCATGGCTGCCTACCAGATGTCCATCATGGGCGGCACGGCCATCGGCGCGGCGCTGTGGGGCAAGGTGGCCTCGCTGACCAGCGTGCCCACCAGCCTGCTGTGCGCCGCGGCCACCGGCGTGCTGGTGATGCTGCTGGTGCAGCGCCTGGTGACCGAGCGCCAGGCGCTGGAAGACCTGAGCCCCTCCAAGGCCTGGACACCGCCCACGCACGACCAGCCCGAAAGCGGCCGCGTGGTGGTGCAGATTGAATACCGCATCAACCCGGCCAAGGCCAAACGCTTTCGCACGCTGATGCAGGAAAGCCGCCGCAGCCGCCTGCGCCAGGGCGCCGTGGGTTGGAGCCTGCTGCACAGCATGGAACAGCCCGAGCGCTATGTGGAGCAGATCGTGGACGAGTCCTGGACCGAGCACCTGCGCCGCTTTGAACGCGTCACGGCCGCCGACGTGGCCCTGCGCGAGCGCAAGCTGGCCTTCCACGTGCTGGACCAGCCGCCGCGCGTGAGCCGCTTCTTCGAAACCGACTGAAGCACGCCCGGTCGCCCCTGCTGGCGCAGCAAGACACCAACGCCACCCGCGCTGCGCGGCGGGGCCGCAAGCTCGTACGGTGCCTGCCCGCCTGCCCGCCTGCCCGCCTGCCTGCTTGCCGCTTGCCGCTTGCCGCTTGCCGCTTGCGGCGCCATCGTGACCACCTTCCTGCGGTGCGCATGGCCGTGCGCCGCGCTGGCGCGGCACATAAAAGGCTGCCGAAGCAGCCTGGGTGCAGAGGGGGAAAGATTCGCAGAAATGAGAGCTGGCAGCGCTCATCCCACCATGCTTTCAAAGAAAAAACACCTTGAAAGCGCCAGCAGACGCGCGCCAGCCGCTCTGTTTATTGCTGCGGCACCGGCAGGCCCTTGGGCCACAGCGCCCACAGCCGCAGCGGCTGCTTGATGCGCCCGGCCAGATCCCCGGCGCTCTTGCCCCAGCCCATGAAATAGTCGGCCCGCACCGCGCCCACGATGGCGCTGCCCGTGTCCTGCGCCATCACCAGGCGCTTGTACTCCACCTCCATGCCCTTGGAATACAGCCACACCGGCGTGCCATAGGGGATGCTGCCGCGGTCCACCGCGATGGAGCGCCCCGGCGTCAGCGGCACGCCCTGCGCGCCCTTGGGGCCGAAGGCCGCGTCCAGGCCTTCCAGCGGCTCTTCCTTGAAGAACACATAGCGCGGGTTGCTCCACAGCATTTCCTGCACCCGCCCCGGGTTCGCAGCAATCCAGGCACTGATGCCGGGCCAGCTGGCGTCGGTGATCAGGCCCCGGTCCAGCAGCCAGCGGCCCACGCTCTTGTAGGGCTGGTCGTTGGTGCCCGCATACGCCAGACGGATCTGGCGCACGCTGCCATCGGGCTCGGTGATGCGCAGCCGGCCCGAGCCCTGGATGTGCAGCACCAGGGCCTCGACCGGGTCGTTCAGCCAGGCGATCTCGCGCCCGGCCAGCGCGGCCTGGGCCTCCGGCAACGTCTCGATCTGCTGGCGCGTGTACCAGGGCTTGCGTGTGCCCAAGCTCTGCGGCGTGCGGTACAGCGGGATGTTGAACTCGGCCGTGCGCACGCGCGAGCCGACCATCTCGGGCTCGTAGTACGAGGTCAGCATGCCTTCCGAGCGGCCATCCAGCGACTCCACGCGGTACGGCTGCAGCTGCGTCTGCAGCCAGTGGCGCTGCTCGGCCGGGCTGGCAATGCTCAGGCGGCGCACGTCCTTGCACAGGCCCGCCAGGGCGGCGTGGGGCCGCTCGCAGTTGCGCAGCCAGGCGTTCCAGGCTTCGTGCAGGGCATCGTCGTCAAAGCCCGGCAGCTCGGCCCAGCGCACCGGCAGCCAACGGCTCTTGGCGCGCTGCGAGGGCGGGCCCAGCGGGGCCGTATCAATGACCGCCCCCGTGGGGAAACTGGTGCTCGGACCGTCTTGGGAGGAGGTGGCAGGGGGGACGCGGGGGCCGGAGGAGCAGGCGGCGAGGGTGCCTACAATCAGCGCCATCGACACACGAAGCAGGAGAGATACGGTCATGGGCCTGATTTTGCTTGAAGCTTTGCTGGCTTTGGTGATTTTGCTGGGCATTGTCTGGTGGACCATGTTCCAGGGTCGCAGCAAGGGGGAACTGCCCCCCCAGGACGAGCCCCGCGACCCGCACTGAGGCCGCACGGCGAGGGCAAATTCCTACGCCCGGCATCAGGTGTGACCGATAGACCTGACCATGGCGATTCACACAATGGTCCCACGCACGGCGCGACACCGCCGTGCCACCATGAAAAGGAATACAACCATGCGCAAGAATCTGACCCTGGCCGCCACCGTGGCGGCCGCCCTCATCCTCTCCGGCTGTGCCGCGGACGGCACCTCGGGCATGAGTGACACCCAAAAACGCACCGCCATCGGCACCGGGGTGGGCGCACTCGCCGGCGCCGCCATCAGCGCGGCCACCGGGGGCAAGGCCGGTGTCGGCGCCGTGGCGGGCGCCGCCGTGGGCGGCATTGGCACCTACATCTGGTCGCAGAACCAGGAAAAGCGCAAGCAGGAAATGCAGGCGGCCACCCAGGGCACCGGCGTCAACGTGGTGCAGACCGCGGACAACCAGTTGAAGCTGGAGATCCCCAGCGACATCTCGTTCGACACCGGCCGCTACGACATCAAGACCAACTTCGCCCCCATCCTGGACCGCTTTGCCGAAGGCCTGCGCACCAGCCCGAATGCCGAAGTGCGCATCGTCGGCCACACCGACAGCACCGGCTCGGACGCCATCAACAACCCGCTGTCGCTCAACCGTGCCAACAGCACGCGCGACTACCTGATGATGCGCGGCGTCAGCGGCAGCCGCATCCACACCGAGGGCCGCGGCTCCTACCAGCCGATTGCCTCCAACAGCACGAACGAAGGCCGCGCCCGCAACCGCCGCGTGGAAATTTTTGTCGGCGAGCGCGCGCAGTAACGCACCAAAAAGCATAGCTATTGGCGCTTGACAGACAAGCGCCAGACAGCAAAAAGGCTCTGAATGATTTCAGAGCCTTTTTTGATGGCGGGGGCGCCCCAGGCCGCGTTACAGCTGGCCGTGCGCGCGCAGCAGGTTGGCCAGTTCCACGGCCGATTTGACCTGCATCTTGTCGAAGACGCGGGCGCGGTGCACTTCCACCGTGCGCACGCTGATGTCCAGCTGGTCGGCAATCAGCTTGTTGGGCACGCCCTCGACCACCAGCTGCATCACGCCGCGCTCGCGGTCGGTCAGCTCGCTCAGGCGGCTGAGCAGCACATGGCGCAGGGCCGTGGCCTCCAGGTACTGGGCCGACTGCTGCAGCGCCTGCTCGATGCGGTCGACCAGCACATTGTCCGAAAACGGTTTTTCACAGAAGTCGAAGGCGCCCTGCTTGACGGTCTGCACGGCGGTCGGCACATCGGCGTGGCCGGTCAGAAAGATCACGGGCACGGTCTGGATCAGGCCCTCGCGCTGCTTGAGCAGGTCGAACAGCGACAGGCCGGTCATGCCCGTCATGCGCACGTCCAGCAACAGGCACTGGGGATGGCGGGGCACGGGGCGCTCGGCCAGCATGGACAGAAAGTCTTCGGCGCTGGCAAAGCTCTCGCTGTACAGGCGCCGCGAACGCAGCAGCCACGCCAGGGCGTCACGCACATCCGCATCGTCATCCACGATATACACCGTGGCATTGGTCACAGGTTCCATGGGAATCAGCTTAACTGGTCTTGAAGGCCCGCCACCGGCAGGCTGAAGGTAAACACCGTGCCCCGTGGGGCATTCGCGGCATGGCGCAATTCTCCACCGTGCTGCTCCAGCACGGTGCGGCACATGCTCAACCCCAGGCCCATGCCCTCGTCCTTGGTGGTGAAGAAGGGGGTGAACAGCTGCTCGGCCACCTCGGGCGGAATGCCGCAGCCCTGGTCCTCGACCGCGAACACCACGCGCTGCGCGGCGTCGTCCCACAAGGCGCGCATGTGCAGCGCCTTGTGCGATGGCGGCGCCTGCTCCATGGCCTGCATGGCGTTGCGCGCCAGGTTCAGCAGCACCTGCTCGATCATGGTGGCGTCGCAGACCACGGGTGGCAGGCGCGGCTCGATGTCCACCTGCACCTGCACGCCCAGCTTGCTGGCCTGCATGCGCACCAGGGGCATGACGGCATCCAGCAGCTCGGTGGCGGTGATGCCTTCGTGCGTCTGGCTGCGGCGGCGCACAAAGTCGCGCACGCTCTTGATGACCTTGCCCGCACGGTCAGCCTGGAAGGCGATGCGCTGCATGGCCGAGCGCAGCTCGTGCAGGCGCTGGCGCAGGGCCCCAGCCTCCAGCCGGTCCAGGTCGCCATCCTGCGCCAGCAGGTTCAGCGAACCATTGGCGTAGCTGGACATGGCCATCAGCGGCTGGGTCAGCTCGTGGCTGAGCAGCGAGGCCATTTCCCCCACCGTGGCCAGGCGCGCCGTGGCCTGCAGGCGTTCGTGGGAGGCCCGGGTCAGCTCCTCCATGCGGCGCTGCTCGGTGATGTCGATGAAGGCACTCATCCAGCCGGTCTGCTGGCCCTGGGCATTGATCAGCGGGGCTTCGAAGATCAGCACCGGAAAACGCGTGCCATCCTTGCGCATGAACACCGACTCATGGCCTTCGCGCGCCGCCGGAATGGCCCCGGCCAGGCGCCGCGCCTGCCGGCGCACGTATTCCTCGGCCAGCTCGGGCGGCCAGTAGGGGGCAAAGCTCTGCCCCAGCAGCTCTTCAGCGCTGAAGCCCACCATGGCACAGAACGCCGGGTTGACGTAGCTGATGCGGCCCTGCAGGTCGCGCGCGCGCAGCCCGGTGATGAGCGAGTCCTCCATCGCCTTGCGGAAGGCCAGGGCGTCGCCCAGGTCGCGCTCGGCCCGCAGGCGGCGGCGGTTGTCGCGCACCAGCACCACCAGCACCGAGCCCAGGGCAATCGCCATGCCGGTGACCAGGGCCGTCAGCACGTTCGGGAACACGCTGGGCGCACGGTGCCAACTGTCCATCCGCAGCACCATGGTGTTACCCGGCAGGTCCAGCAGGTGCTGGGCCGTGAACACGCGCGAGCCGCGCCAGGCCGCGCCGACCAGGGCCAGGCGCGTGCCGTCGGGCTCGGTGAACGAGACTTCCTGGCTCTGTGTAAGGTTCTTGCTGACCTGGGTGGTCAGGATGTTCTGCAGCGAATAGGTGCCCACCATGTAGCCCTTGATGTGGCCGGCCTCCATCTGCGGCAGGCACACCTCCATCAGCTCGGCGCCCATGGCCTCGCCCAGGATCTGGAAGTAGCTGGGCGAATACGACGGGCTGCTGGTGCGCTTGGCGTTGGCGCAGGCCGTCACCGCGTGGCTGAAGGATTCCTCGCGCAGGTCGGTGTCCCACACCACCGAGCGGTAGGGTGTTTCCGCCACCTGGCGGATGTCCATGTCCTCGCCGCGCCACTCCACGCGCAGCAGTTCACGGCGCACCTGCAGCATCTCGGCCACGCGCACGCTCCACTGCTCGGGCGTGACGTGCAGGGCGTTCACCGCCTGCAGGTCCTGCAGGTTGCGCCCCAGCGCGGAGCGGATCTCGACCACCGCCTGCGCGGCGTCGCGCTCCAGCTTGTCCTGCACCTGCGAGGCTTCGTAGCGCCCGGCCAGCCAGACCATGATGATGAGCATGCCGGCCACCAGCACGACCAGCAGGGTCCACAGGGACCAGCGGCGCCAGGCACTGTGCCAGCGCTGCCAGGGCCAAGGTTGCAGCGGATTTACAAACAACGGTGCTCCAGGGCAGGCAGGCGCTGGCGCACCTGCTGCAAAAATGAGAGTTCCAAGACGGCGTAGCTGATGCCCGGCCCGGCTTGTTCCTGCTGGGCCACGATCTGCCCCCAGGGATCGACCACCATGCTCTGGCCCCAGGTCTGGCGCCCGTTCGGGTGCTTGCCGCCCTGGGCGGCCGCCAGCAGCCAGCACTGGTTTTCAATCGCCCGCGCGCGCAGCAGCACCTCCCAGTGCGCCTGGCCCGTGGTGTGGGTGAAGGCCGCCGGCACCAGCAGAATGTCGGCCCCCAGGGCCGCATGCTGGCGGTACAGCTCAGGGAAGCGCAGGTCGTAGCACACGCTCAACCCCAGCTTCCAGATCTGGCCGCTGCGGTCCGTGATCGCCGCCACCACGGGCGTGGCCCCGGGCTCGATCACGGCGGTCTCGTCGTAGCGCTCGCTGTCCGTCGCAAAGCGGAACAGGTGGATCTTGTCGTAATGCGCCACCTGCCGGCCTTGCGGGTCGTACAGCAGGCTGGTGTTGCGCACCTTGCGGGCGTCCGCGCCGCGGATCGGCACCGTGCCGGCCACCAGCCACACGCCGTGCGTGGCGGCCATCTGCCCCAGCGCCTGCTGAACCGGGCCGGTGCCCAGCGGCTCGGCCCATGCCAGCTTGTCGGTGTCGCGCCAGCCCATGCCGCAAAAATACTCGGGCAGCACCAGCAGCTCGGCCCCTTCGCTGCTGGCCTGGGCCACCAGTTGCTGCGCCGCACGCAGGTTCTCCGCGACGTCGGGGGTGGAGACCATTTGCAAGACCGCGACTTTCATGGGCGTCCTCCGGGTGGGGTGGTAGGGGCCTCACTGGCCGCCGGGGCGGCGGCCGGGCGTTTGCGCACGGGATCGAACACGGGGTCGCTCCAGGTGCCGTGCAGGTGGAAGGTGCGCGTGGCCGCCTCCATCAGCGGCCCGCGCAAGAAGACCTGGGCCAGGAAGCTGCCCAGACCGATCACCGGGTTGATGGCCGTGGCCGCCAGCGACGCCGTCATGGCGTTGATCTCGGGCACCACCACCACGGTCACGTCCTGCGTCTCGTCCACCAGGCTGGCCTGGCCTTCCATCAGCACGGCGGCGTTCAAACCCTTCATCTGCAGGTTGTTGGTGCGCGCCACGCCCTGGACCACGTTCACGTCGCCGCGGATGAAGTCAAAGGCAAAGCCCTGGCTGAAGACATCGCGGAAATCCAGGGTCACCCGGCGCGAGAGTGACTGCAGGCTGAGCACGCTGAGCAGCTTGCCCATGCCGGGCTCCGCCTTCAGGAACTGCCCCTTGTCCACCTGCAGGTGCACTGCCCCGTCCATGCTCGGCCAATGCGGCGTGATGGGCGAACCGCGCCAGGCGATGTGGCCGCTCAGCTGGCCGCGGCCATCGCGGATCACACCTTCCATGCCGAAGCGGTCCAGCAGTTGCCCGGCGCTGTCCATGTCCAGCAGAAAGCTCAGGTGCGTGGTGCGCGCAGCACCCGGGCGTGCCGCGCCCCAATAGCCATTCGCCTTCCAGCGGGCCTCCTTGGTGGTGAGCTGGAATTGCTCCAGCAGCCACTCCCGCCCTGCCTCGCCGGCGCGGTTGCGGGCCTGCAGCGACAGCTGCCCCAGGGCCTTGCCCGCAATCTCCAGGCGCTCCACCTGGATATCCAGGGCCGGCAGGCTGTCCGGATCTACGTCGTCGGGCGGTGCCTGGTCCAGGCGCTGCGCCTCGGCCTTGGGGATCGACAAGTGGGACAGGCGCGCAAACAAGCGCCCCGTGCTGCCGCCCGCACTGGCGGAGCGGTATTCGACATAGCCGCCAAACTGCTGGGCCTGCAATTGGCCGCGCCAGGTGTCGCCGCTGTGCACCAGGTCGGCCTGGACGCCGACCAGCTCGCGCTGGCGCAGCAGCAGGCGCGGCACGCGCAGCTCCAGGCGCTGGGGCAGGTAGCCCTGTGCCTGTGCCGGCACGGCGCTGGCGCCACTGCCGCCGCCCGCGTCCAGCACCGCCAGCCAGGCATCGGCATCCAGCGTGGGCCACTGCACCTGGGCCACCACACCGCTGTCGGGCAGGCCCTGCTTGGGCCAGTCGCCCAGCACGATGCGCCCGGCGAGCACCCGGGCCGGTTCGACGGACACGTCCTGGGCATACACCACCTGGCCGCGCCCGGCCACCTCCACCCGCAGCTCCTGGCGATGGGCGGCATCCAGCGTCTGCGTCACTTCGAGCCCCAGGCTGTCCTCGGCAGGCTTGTTCAGCGGAGCCGGCAAACGCAGGGCCAGGCCGCGCAGGTCCGAACGTACGACCACCGTCTGCTGCCCTTGCTTGGCCACCACGCTGACGCTGTAGGCGGCCCGGCCCTCGGCATGCTCCGCCAGCTGCGTGGCCACCGGCAAGCTGCCATCCTTCTTTAGCCCCTGGGCCGTGGCCTGCCCCTGGGCCTGGATGCGCACGCCGTCCTTCACCGAGGCCATGCCGCCGTCCAGCTTGATCGTTCCGCCCAATGACTGCCCCTGCACCCCGGCCAGGGCAAAGCCCTGGTCGCTGAAGCGCACCTCGCCCCCCAACTGCTGCAGCAGCGGCGTGGAGGCGGTCAATTGCAGGCTGTTGCCGCGCAAGCCCAGGCGCCCCTGCACCCGGGTGCGCTCCAGGTGGTCAATCGGCAGGTCCAGCTCAAACGCCAGGCTGGCCGGACCCTGGGCCTTGGCCGTGTCCAGCGCATGCTCGGTCATGGCGGCCAGGGGCGAGGTCTGCACCACGCCCAGCAGCGCCTGCAGCGGTGCCTGGCCCGCGACCTTGAGCGTCAGGTGCGGGTGGTTCAGATCGGGAATGCGCGCCTCGATGCTGTCCATGCGCAAGGCGCCCTGCCCCTGGAAGCCGGTGTGCGCCTGCTGCACCACCATGCCGTTGCCCTCGAACACCAGCGTGCCGCTCAGATCCTGCAGCACCGGCCACGGAAGGTGACCCGCCCCCAGCAGCCGCTGCGGGGCGAAGTCGTAGACCACGTTGCGCACCGGCGCCTGGATGTAGAAACGCCCGCTGCCCGGCTGCTCGAACGGCATGTCGTGCAGGTTGCCGCGCACCTCGAACTGGACCTTGCGGCCCTCGCCCTGGCGCACGCTGTCGCGCACATAGTGGCGCGCCAGCTCCGGCACCTCCAGCGGCAGGTAGCGGTGCACGCGCGCACCGTCGGCCCGCTCCAGCTCCCCAGTCAGCTGCAGGTAGCCGGGCAGGCGGTCTTCCGGTGTCTCGCCCATGCGCCAGCTGCCTTGCGCCTGGCCCTGGGCATCGGCATTGGCAAAGCGGAGGGTGGGCACATCCAGCCGGAGGTGGCCACGGTCCACCCGCCAGCGCACCTGCGCCTGCAGCGTGTCCATCGGGATCGCCGGCTCCTCGAACACCCCGGGGAAGTGCAACACCCCGGATTGCAGATCCAGGCTGGCCTTGCCACCGCGCTCGTCCAGCTCAAAGGTGGCATTCAAGCCCTCGACCCCGGGCAATCCGGTCCCATGCTCAGCCGGCTGCGGTTGGACCACCAGGCCGCTGACACGTCCACGCGCCTGGTAGTCGGTGGGCGAGGCCCATTCCAGTTGCAGTTGCCGCACGGCGCCTTCGGGCTTCCAGCGCTGCAAAGGGGCCAGCACCTCGGCCGGCACCGGCAAGGCCTGAACCACCTGCGCGGCCATGGCGATGTCGGCATAGTCCAGGGACACCTGGGTGCGCGGTTGTGCCGCAGGCCCCGAGGTGCGTACCTCCCAGTTGCTGCTGGGCCAGTGCTGGCCATCCACCTGGACAAAGCTGAAATTCTGGCCGGACAGCCGCCAGGCCTGGTCCTGCCAGTCGGCCTGCAGCCGGCCGTGCAACTGCTGCAGCTGCAAGGCCGGTACCTGGCGGTCGCGCCACTGGATCTGAGCCTGGGGCAGGGCCACGTCGGCCGACACGCCCACCGGTTGACCGCGGGCCACATCGACCCAGACGCGCACCGCGCCGCGGGCCTCGATCGCCTGGATGCCCCAGGCCTGGGGCCAGGGCAAGGCCGGTACCTGGCGCATCTGCAAGGCGGCATACCACTGGCCATTCCAGCGCTGCCACGGGGGCAGGGACGAAGGCAGCAGCGGCTGGCGGAATTCCCCCACCACCTGCATGCGCTCGCCCTCCCCTGCCACGGGGGTGGCGTCCATGCGCAGCACGTGGTGCCAGTGGCGGTTGCGCACCACCACCTCCACATCGCGCCATTGCGTGGCCTCGGGGGACTGCTGTTCATCGGTGAACTGCACCACGCCACGCTGGATCACCAGCTCGGGCTGCTCCAGCAGCCACTCCAGGGCCCGGTTGTCCTGCGTGGCGTCGCTGGAAACCACGTCCAGGCCCGCGACCTGCCAGCGCCCGTCCTGCAGGTGGCGCACGTCCAGCTCGGGGGCGTCGATATACAGCTGCTCCAGCCCCAGGCGCAGCACCGAGCGCGCCGACACCGTCACCACCACGCGCTGCAGCTTCAGCGCCTGGCGCTGCTGCGGGTCCAGGATGGACACACCGGACAGCTCGATGGTCGGGAACAGGCCTTCCGAGTGCGCCGTGAGAGCATCGATGCGCACCGGAGCCCCCAGGGCTTGCGTCGCCAAACGTTCCACTTGCCCGCGCCACTCACCAATTCGCGGCACAATGAATCCGTGCAGAGTCCCCCACACGCCGACCAGCACCAGCCAGAACGCCAGCACCAGCCCCTGGGTCCAGCGAGCCACGCGGGCCACGAGGTGCAGCTTTCTTGAAGGAGGGGGAGGGCTCAGATCGATCATTCGTGGGTTCACCAGTGGCTGGAATTATCGCCCGCTTGCTCCGACCAGGGCAGGACATCCCGGGTAACGTCCACAGGACGCCGTGAACTCGCACAACCAGCGCCAAGCATGCAGATCGCCGACCATATTCCGACGCCCGCGACAAGCCCCGCCGCCCATTCGCGCTTCTGGCAGCGCCTCCACCGCCGCTATGGCGACGTGCTGGCGTTGCTGCCCCCCGGGGCGCCCACACGGCAGACCCTGGAACAGGCGCTGCAGGCGCTGCAGGCGCAGGGCCACCCGCTGTCGGCCGCCCTGCGCATGCTGCGGCAACTGGCGATGGAGCGCCTCATGGCGCTGGACTGCAGCCAGCAGGCCGACCTGGCCACCATCACCCAGGGGGTCACCGCCCTGGCCGAACTGGCGCTGGACCGCGCCTGCCAGCAGACGCGCCAGGAACTTGACGAGCGCCATGGCCCGCTGCTGGGCGCCGACGGCCAGGCCGTGCCCCTGTGGATCATCGGCATGGGCAAGTTGGGCGCCCGCGAGCTGAATGTCTCCAGCGACATCGACCTGATCTATGTCTACGAGCACGAAGGCGAGACCCAGGGCCAGCCCGACGGACGCGGCAAGATCAGCAGCCACGAATACTTCGGCAAGGCCGTCAAGGCGATCTACAGCCTGATCGGCGACACCACGGAACATGGCTTCGTCTTCCGTGTGGACTTGGCGCTGCGGCCCCACGGCAACTCCGGCCCGGCGGCCATCAGCCTGTCGGCGCTGGAGGACTACCTCCAGGTCCATGGCCGCGAGTGGGAGCGCTTTGCCTGGCTCAAGAGCCGCGTCGTGGCGCCGACCGCCAGCATCAAGGCGCCTAATGTCCAGGCCCTGCGCTCCGTGGTCCTGCCCTTCGTGTTCCGCCGCTACCTGGACTACAACGTCTTTGACGCGCTGCGCAGCCTGCACCGCCAGATCCGCGAACATGCGGCCCGCCGCAGTGCCGGCCACCCGGAGCGTGCCAACGACGTCAAGCTCTCGCGCGGTGGCATCCGGGAGATCGAATTCACGGTCCAGCTGCTGCAGGTGGTGCGCGGCGGTCAGTTCCCGGAACTGCGCTGCCGCCCCACCCTCGAAGCCCTGCAGCGCCTGGCCCGCGCCAACCTGATGCCGCAGGACACCGCCGACCAGCTGGCCCAGGCCTACACCTTCCTGCGCAACGTGGAGCACCGCATCCAGTACCTGGACGACCAGCAAACCCACGTGCTGCCGACGCGCGACGAAGACCTGGAATGGATCGCCCACACCATGGGCTATGCCGACACCCGCAGCTTCCTGCTGCAGCTGGATGCCCATCGCGAGCTGGTGGCCCAGGAGTTCGACACCCTGCTGGGCAGCAACCAGTCCGACGGCTGCAGCAGCGGCATGTGCGGCGGACCGCGCGCGCCGCAGAAGACCCCGGCCCCCGAGCTGGACACCCTGATCGAGCAGATTCCGCCGCTGATGGCCGCGCGCGTGGCCGAATGGCGCGAGCACCCCAAGGTGCGGGGCCTGCGCGACGAAGCCCGCAGCCGCCTGTTCCGCCTGGTGCAACAAACCGCCCAGCGCGTCAGCCAGGGACAGCTGGAGGAGACGGCCGCCATCCGCTTCATCAACTGGCTGGAGCCCTTGCTGCGCCGTGAAAGCTACCTGGCACTGCTGCTCGAACGTCCCTCCGTCATCGACCGGCTGCTGCACCTGCTGGGGGCCGCCAAATGGCCGGCGCGCTACCTGCTGCAGCACCCCGGGGTGATCGACGAGCTGGCCAGCGAGCAGCTGTTCACCGAACGCTTTGTCGCCGCCGACTTCGAGCACGAGATGGCGCTGCGCCTGGCCGCCCTGGAGAGCACCGGCGAGGACGACGACGAGAACCTGCTGAACCTGCTGCGCCGCGCCCACCATGCGGAAACCTTCCGCACCCTGGCCCGCGACGTGGAAGGGGCCATCACGGTGGAGCAGGTGGCCGACGACCTCAGCGCCCTGGCCGACAGCGTGCTGCGCGTGACCGCCCAGTGGTGCTGGAAGCGCCTCAAGCAGCGCCACCGCGACACCCCCAACTTCGCCATCGTGGGCTACGGCAAGCTGGGCGGCAAGGAGCTGGGCTACGGCAGCGACCTGGACATCGTCTTCATCTTCGACGATGCCGATGAGAACGCCCCGGAGATCTACACCGCCTGGGTGCGCAAACTGATCAACTGGCTGACCGTCAAGACCGGTGAGGGCGACCTGTTCGAGATCGACACGGCGCTGCGCCCCAACGGCAATTCCGGCCTGCTGGTCAGCAGCTTCCAGTCCTACTCCGACTACCAGCAGCAGCGCGGCAGCAACACCGCCTGGACCTGGGAGCACCAGGCCATGACCCGCGCGCGCTTCGTGCTGGGCAGCGATGACCTGCGCCAGCGCTTCGATGCCGTGCGCGAGGCCGTGATCACTGCCCCACGCGATCCCCAGTCGCTGCAGGAAGAAATCGTCAGCATGCGCGAACGCGTGCGTGGCGCCCACCCGGTGCGCAGCGCCCTGTTCGACGTCAAGCACAGCCCGGGCGGCATGGTGGATGCGGAATTTGCCGTGCAATACTTGGTGCTGTCCCAGTCGGGCCAACACCCTGAATTGATCGGCAACGTCGGCAATATTGCCTTGTTGCAGCGCGCCGAAGCAGCCGGGCTGCTGCCCGAAGGGGTGGGCCAGCACGCCGCCACCGCATACCGCGAACTGCGCCGCATCCAGCACAAATCGCGCCTGGATGAGGGCAATGGCCAGGTCCCCGAGGCCACCGTGGCCCAGCACCGTGACGCCATCCTGGCGCTGTGGCATGCCGTCTTCCAGCGTTGAAACCTGGCATTGCGGGGTCTGCCCGCTAAAGACGCTCGCCCAAAAATGTAAAAATATGTTCAACCCTGTTTGTTGTTGCAATGAAACTCGTTGAACTCAATTTAGCGACCATCCCTTTTGGTCAGCCCATCCCGTTCGCACTGCGGGGCGTTGGCGGCAGCCTGCTGGCCAACAAGGGCTTCGTCATCCGCTCGGCCGAGGATCTGCGCATCCTGCTGGCCCGCGGGCAAACCTTGTTCGTCGACACCGACGAGTCCGGCGACAGCTACCGTGCCTTTCTGGCCCAGATCCAGTCGCTGCTGCTGTCGGACAAGCCGCTGAACCAGATCGCCAACATGACCATGCAGACCACCGCGCCCCCCGTGGAAAGTCTGCGTGATTCCGGGCCTCCGGCCTGGCGTGAGTGGCAGCTGGGCCTGACCCAGCTGCTGCGCAACCCCCAGCCCGGCGACTTTGCCCAGCGCTTTGAAGACCTGTTCAGCGCACTGAACCAGTACCTGCTCAAAACCACGGACGGCACCTTGCTGGCCCTGATGCAGATGTCGGCCGAGGAAACGCGCTACTACAGCGCCACGCATGCCATGCTGACGGCCGTGGTCTGCATGACGGCCGCCCGCGAAACCCTGCGCTGGCCGGACAACCGGGTGCTGCCGTTGGGGCGCGCCGCGCTGAGCATGAACATCGGCATGGCCCAGTTGCAGGATGACCTGGCGCAGCAGACCGCGCCGCTGAGCCCGCAGCAGGCCCAGGAGATCGACACCCACTCGGACAGCTCGGTCGCCATCCTGCGCCGCATGGGCATCAGCGACCCGCTGTGGCTGGACGCCATCCGCGCCCACCACCACCGCGCGCCCGGCAAGCTGGCGGAAAAGACCCTGGGGCAGCAGATGGCCCGGCTGATCCAGCGCGCCGACATCTTCGGCGCCCGGATCGCCCCGCGCGCCAACCGCGACCCCATGTCCGTCACCTCGGCCATGCAGGCCAGCTACTACGACGAGACCAAGTCCATGGACGAAGCCGGCGCCGCCCTGGTCAAGGCCCTGGGCATCTACCCACCCGGCGCCTGGGTCCGGCTGGCCAGCGGGGAGACCGGCGTGGTCATCCGCCGCGGTGCCTCGGCGGCCACGCCGCGCGTGGCGGTGCTGCTCAATCGCGATGGCATGGCCACCGGAGAGCCGATCCCGCGCGACACCGCCCAGGCGGCCTGGAAGATTGTCAGCCCCGTCGCACACAAAGAAGTGCGTGTTCGCCTACCACTGGAAAAACTGCTGGCTCTATGATGGCCCGAAGCAACACCCAGGCAGAAAAATTTTGGGAACTTTCCCCGAACTGCCTGCTCTGACTGCTTGACAGGGATTGGATCCTGCCAGTTTTAGTGTTGCGAAGCCTGCCCCGACTTGAGCGGTGGCTGTCCGTCTTGGGGTGCATCTCCTCCCTCCCTCTCTTAATTCGCTTCAGGACGCTTCGCAACCTTTTTATTTCGACGAAGGGCACCCGCCGCGGTGCCCTTGTTTTTTCCGGGGCCGCGTCCATGGGATGTGGAGACCCGGCAGTGCAGATCAAAGCCGGGCCACCTACAATCACGCCCCATGAGTCTGTCCACCATCTCCGCCCTCTCCCCGCTCGACGGCCGCTACGCCGCCAAACTTTCTGCCCTGCGCCCCATCATGAGCGAGCAGGGTTACATGCACCGCCGCGTGCAGGTGGAAATCACCTGGTTCATCGCGCTGTCGGATGCTGGCTTTGCGGAGTTTGCCCCGCTGTCGGAAGGTGCACGCACCTACCTGCACGGTCTGGTGAGCAACTTCTCCGAAGCCGACGCAGCGGCGATCAAGGAGATCGAGAAGACGACCAACCACGACGTGAAGGCCGTGGAGTACTGGATCAAGGGCAAGTTCGATGGCCGCCCCGAGCTGCAGAAGGCCGCGGAATTCGTGCACTTTGCCTGCACCAGCGAGGACATCAACAACACCAGCCACGCCCTGCAGATCCGCGTGGGCCGTGACATGGTGGTGCTGCCGGCGCTGGACCGCATCACGCTGAAGCTGCGCGAGATGGCGCACCAGTTCGCCGATGTGCCCATGCTCAGCCGCACGCACGGCCAGACCGCCAGCCCCACCACCGTGGGCAAGGAAATCGCCAACGTGCTGGTGCGCCTGCAAAAGGCCACGGAGCAGATCGCCAACGTCAAGGTGCTGGGCAAGATGAACGGCGCCGTGGGCAACTACAACGCCCACCTGTCGGCCTGGCCCGACTTCGACTGGGAAGCCTTCGCCAAGAAGGTCATCGAGACGCCCGAACCCCAGGGTCTGGGCCTGAACTTCCAGCCTTATTCGATCCAGATCGAACCCCACGACTACATGGCCGAGTTCTTCGACGCCGTGGCCCGCGCCAACACCATCCTGGTGGACTTCTCGCGCGACGTCTGGGGCTATGTCTCGCTGGGCTACTTCAAGCAAAAGCTGAAGGCGGGCGAGATCGGCTCGTCCACCATGCCGCACAAGGTCAACCCCATCGACTTCGAGAACGCCGAAGGCAACCTGGGCCTGGCCAACGCACTGCTCAAGCACCTGTCGGAAAAGCTGCCCGTCAGCCGCTGGCAGCGTGACCTGACCGACTCCACCGTGCTGCGCAACATCGGCGTGGCCCTGGGTTACGCCACCCTGGCCTACACCTCGCTGATGACCGGCCTGAACAAGCTGGAGCTGAACGAAGAGCGCCTGAAGGAAGACCTGGACCACGCCTGGGAAGTGCTGGCCGAGCCCATCCAGACCGTGATGCGCCGTTACGGCGTGGCCGGTGCCTACGAAAAGCTCAAGGAAGTCACGCGCGGCAAGACCGTGCAGGCGGCCGATCTGCACCACCTGATCCGCAGCCTGGACATTCCCCAGGCCGACAAGGACCGCCTGCTGGCCATGACACCGGCCTCCTACATCGGCAAGGCGGCCGAGCTGGCCCGCCGCGTGTAACGCAAAACCATAGCTGACAGCGCTTGTCACACAAGTGCTTCAGCCTTCAAGAGCTGCCAAAGCGAGGAAACACCTGCGCAGGCAGCTCTTGTTTTTGAAAAAATCTTTTCAGCCCGCCCGCGGGCACGCACTGCGAGAACGCCCGCCATGGCCCTGAAATCCACGGTTTACAAAGCCAACCTGTCGATCGCCGACATCGACCACAACTACTACGCCGACCACAACCTGACCCTGGCGCGCCACCCCAGCGAGACCGACGACCGCATGATGATCCGCCTGGTCGCGCTGGCCCTCAATGCCTGGCAGCTGCAGGACCTGTGCAACGGCGACGGCACCCTGGGCTTTGGCGTGGGCCTGTCCGACCCGGACGATCCGGACGTGCACATCACCGACTTCACCGGCGCCAAGCGCCTGTGGATCGAAGTCGGCCAGCCCGAGGAAAAGCCCATCACCAAGGCCTGCAACAAGTCGGACCACGTGATCGTCTACCCCTTCAACCACGCGGCCAACGTCTGGTGGAAGGGCCTGGAGGGCAAGGTGGGCCGCCAGAGCAAGCTGCAGGTGCACTTCATCCCCTCCGAGGTGGCGCAAGAGTTGGGCAACCTGGCCGAGCGCAGCATGCAACTGCAGGCCACCATCCAGGAAGGCCAGCTGACCCTGTCCAGCGACAAGGGCACGGTGTTTGTCGAGCCCGAACGCTGGAAATAAGGCGTTTTCGAGGGGCGCGCACCTACAATGCGCCCCAGTTCGTACTCCACTCTTCTACAAGACTTCCACGGTTGCTGCCATGAACATCCTTCGCTTCTCCGACCTGTGCGCCCAAGGCAAAGTCCAGGGCCAGCGCGTTTTCATCCGCGCCGACCTGAACGTGCCCCTGAACGACGCCGGTGACATCACCGAAGACACCCGCGTGCGCGCCTCGGTGCCCGCCATCGAGATGGCCCTGAAGGCCGGCGCCGCCGTGATGGTGACCAGCCACCTGGGCCGCCCCACCGAAGGCGAATTCAAGCCCGCCGATTCGCTGGCCCCCGTCGCCAAGCGCCTGTCCGAGCTGCTGGGCCGCGACGTGCCCCTGGTCGCCAACTGGGTGGACGGCGTGCGGGTGGCGCCCGGCCAGGTGGTGCTGCTGGAGAACTGCCGCGTGAACGTGGGCGAGAAGAAGAACAAGGAAGAACTGGCCCGCAAGCTGGCCGCCCTGTGCGACATCTTCGTGCACGACGCGTTCGGCACCGCCCACCGCGCCGAAGGCACGACCTACGGCATCGCCCAGTTCGCACCCGTGGCCTGCGCCGGCCCGCTGCTGTCGGCCGAGATCGACGCCATCAGCAAGGCCCTGGCCGCGCCTGCACGCCCCCTGGCCGCCATCGTGGCCGGCTCCAAGGTGTCGACCAAGCTGACCATCCTGCAGTCCCTGGCCAAGAACGTGGACCAGTTGATCGTCGGCGGCGGCATCGCCAACACCTTCATGCTGGCCGCCGGCCTGAAGATCGGCAAGTCGCTGGCCGAACCCGACCTGGTCGGTGAAGCCAAGGCCGTGATCGACGCCATGGCCGCACGCGGCGCCGCCGTGCCCGTGCCCACCGACGTGGTGACCGCCAAGGCCTTCGCGCCCGACGCCGTGGCCACCGTGAAGCAAGCCACCGAAGTCGCCGACGACGACATGATCCTGGACATTGGCCCCGAAACCGCCGCCAAGCTGGCCGGGATGCTCAAGAGCGCCGGCACCATCGTCTGGAACGGCCCTGTGGGCGTGTTCGAGTTCGACCAGTTCGCCAACGGCACCAAGGTCGTGGCCCAGGCGATTGCCGAATCGCCCGCCTTCAGCATTGCCGGCGGTGGCGACACCCTGGCCGCGATCGCCAAGTACGGCATCGAGGACCAGGTGGGCTACATCTCCACCGGCGGCGGCGCCTTCCTGGAAGTGCTGGAAGGCAAGACCCTGCCGGCCTTCGAGATTCTGGAAAAGCGCGCCAACGGTTAAACCCGTTCACGGCCAAATTGGCCTCCAGCGCTTGTCCTGCCTGCGCTGGCAGCTATCAAAAAAAGCCACCTTGCGGTGGCTTTTTGCATGGGGGCGATCACTGCCGCCGTGCCGCGTCAGCTGAGCACGAAATTGCCGCCCACCCAGGCCAGGTAGGCCAGCACGCCAAAGTACACCACCGTGAGCACGTGGCCCAGGTAGCCCAGCAGCACGAACACGCCATCGCGCTGCATCATGCCCACGGTCAGCAGCAGAATGCCCACAGCCGGCACGGTGTTGGAGAACGGAATCAGCCCCAGCGGCGCCATCAGCAGCAGGCCGCCAAACACCAGCACGGCGCTGTTGAAGCGCTGCATGGGCGATGTGGTCAGGCCCGACCAGCGCGGCTGCAGCCAGCGGTCCAGCTTGCCGACCATGCCCACGCCCTTGTGCAGCACGGGCTTGAGCTTGTTGGCGTCCAGGTCCTTGTCCAGGATGCGCTGCGGCAGCCACGGCAGGCGGTCCAGGAACAGCGCCGTCGACAGCAGCACGATGGCCGCGCCGAACACCGTGGACACCCCGGGGATGGAGACGGGAATCAGGAACGGCAGGCAGGCGATGGCGCAGACCAGCAGCATGCCTTCACGGCCGCAGCGCTCCAGCAGCTTGCGCAGCGTGATGGTGTCGCCGTGGATGTCGTTGATGATGGAGGTGAGCAGGTGGCTCAGCATGGAATCCTTTGTAAAGCCTGAAAAAGTCCAACCCGGGCGGCGGTACTGGCCGAGCGCAGTGGGAGTGCGCCGGGCGGCAAAAGTTGCACCCGACCGCAGGCTGCGCCGGCATGGTCACACAAAATGCGGCCGCCCGCATGAAGCACCGTCCATGCAGGCCCCACTGCCGCGGGTGGTGGCAGACCCGCGTCGCCTCAGCCCGCCTTGCGCGCCGGCCACAGCACCGAGGCGATTGCCAGCACCATCAGGCCCACGGCCGTCCAGTCCTGCCAGTGCAGCACCTCGCCCAGCCACCAAGCACCGCTGAACACGCCCAGCACCGGGATGAACATCACGCTCAGCGTCGACGCCACGGGCGGCAGGCTGCGCGCCAGCACAAACCACACCACCTGGGCAAAACCCACGACCAGCAGGCCGTTGAACAGGATGGTGCCCAGGGCCACGTCATCCGGCCTCTGCCACTGCGCCCGCTCCAGCGTGAAGGCGCCCAGCGACAGCACCACGGCGGTGATCAGCATCATCCACAAGGCCATGGTCAGCACCGGCACCGGCATGGCAGCGCGGCGCATCATCTGCGTGCCGATGGCCCAGCAGAACGCGGCAAACAGGATCATGAGCGCGCCCGTGGGCCGGCTGCCCAGGGCCCCGAACTCGTGCCACAGCAGCAGCAACACCCCCAGGAAGGCCGCCCCCACCCCGCACCAGGCACGGCCCACCAGGCGGTCGCGCCAGACCAGGCTGCCGAGCACGGCGGAGAAGATCGGCATGGTGTAGCCCAGGATGGCCGCGCGCCCGCTGGACACCATGGGCATGGCCACGATCACCAGGCAGTGCCAGATCACCATGTTGAACAGCGTCAGCCGCGCCAGCGTGCCCCAGTGCGCCCGGGCAATGCCCAGCGGCTGGTTCTGCAGGCGCAGCACCACCAGCACCACGGCCACGCCGATCCACATGGACAGGGCGCGGAAGCTCAGCGGCGGAAAGTGCATCACGCCCAGCTTCATGACGGGCCAGTTCACCCCCCAGATCAGCGTCAAGAGCACCAGAAGAGTCAGTTGTCGGGGGGTAAAGGCAGGCATAGGGCGTAGATTGTGCCCGCCACCTACAATTGCTGCTCATGACTTTTCTCGACATGCTGCGCGACGCGTCCACGCGCAACAACTCCATGCTGTGCGTGGGACTGGACCCCGAGCCCTCCAAGTTCCCCGCCGCCCTGCGTGGCGACGCTTCCAAGATCTACGACTTCTGCGCCGCGATTGTCGATGCCACCGCCGATCTGGTGAACAGCTTCAAGCCCCAGATCGCCTACTTTGCCGCCCACCGCGCCGAAGACCAGCTGGAAAAGCTGATGGACCACATGCGCAAGGTGGCGCCGCACGTGCCCGTGATCCTGGACGCCAAGCGCGGCGACATCGGCTCCACCGCCGAGCAGTACGCCAAGGAAGCCTTCGAGCGCTACGGCGCCGACGCCGTGACCCTGTCGCCCTTCATGGGCTTCGACTCCATCACGCCCTACCTGAAGTACGCGGGCAAGGGCGCCTTCCTGCTGTGCCGCACCTCCAACCCCGGCGGTGACGACCTGCAGGCCCAGACCCTGGCCGACCTGCCCGGCCAGCCCCAGATGTTCGAGCATGTGGCCAAGCTGGCCCAGGGCCCCTGGAACACCAACGGCCAGCTCGGCCTGGTGGTGGGCGCCACCCGCCCGCACGAGATTGAGCGCGTGCGCGCCGTGGCCCCCAGCCTGCCCCTGCTGATCCCCGGCGTGGGTGCGCAGGGCGGCGATGCCGTGGCCACCGTGAAGGCTGCCCGCATCGGCGGCGGCCCCATCATCATCAATTCCTCGCGCGCCATCCTGTACGCCTCTTCCGGGGATGACTTTGCCGCCGCTGCACGCCAGGCAGCCCAGGACACCCGGGACACGCTGAACCGCGCGGCCCAGGCCGCCTGACGCAACGCCCCACCGGCACCCCGCACCGCCCGCCCTGCATGCCCGCAGCGCGGGCTTTTTTCATAGCCGCTGCGGCTGATGGAGATCAACCGTTGTCGCAAAAAACGCACTGTCGTTCGTTTTTTTACGCAGAAGATATTCGATACGCTAAAAACCTAGGGTTAGCACAGAGATGCCCCCGCAAACCCTCCCACCACAATCCTGACAAAGGGCCTGGACCCTGGGCATGGGGAGGGTGCCATCCACCGCCATGTCTGCCGATTCGGCATCACAACAATGA
This sequence comes from Comamonas aquatica, assembly GCF_018064205.1. NCBI lineage: Bacteria > Pseudomonadati > Pseudomonadota > Betaproteobacteria > Burkholderiales > Comamonadaceae > Comamonas > Comamonas aquatica. Next base: position 3,462,835 of record NZ_CP072916.1, read on the forward strand.
GCGGAGACAACAGCATGAGCGAGCGTCCTTGGCTGGCGGCCTATCCCGAAGGCGTGCCCACCGAAATTGATCCCAGCAGCTACCACTCTCTCGTAGAGTTGATGGAGCAGGCTTTCAAGGCCTATGCCCCGCGCGCTGCGTATTCCTTCATGGGCAAGGACAGCAGCTTCGGCGAGATTGACCGGCAAAGCCAGTCCCTGGCCAACTACTTCCAGTCGCTGGGGCTGCAGCAGGGCGAGCGCATCGCCATCATGATGCCCAACGTGACCCAGTACCCCGTGGCGGTGGCGGCCATCCTGCGCGCCGGTTACGTGGTGGTGAACGTGAACCCGCTGTACACCGCCCGCGAGCTGGAGCACCAGCTCAAGGACTCCGGCGCCAAGGCCATCGTCATCATCGAGAACTTCGCCCACACCCTGCAGCAGTGCATCGCCAAGACCGCCGTCGAGCATGTGGTGCTGTGCGCCATGGGCGACACGCTGGGCACGCTCAAGGGCACCCTGGTCAACTACGTGGTGCGCAACGTCAAGAAGCTGGTGCCCGCCTTCAACCTGCCCAAGGCCGTGCGCTACAAGGAGGCCCTGCGCCAGGGTGCGCGCGCGCCCTTCAAGCGCCCCGCCATCGGACCCAACGACATCGCCGTGCTGCAGTACACCGGCGGCACCACCGGCGTGAGCAAGGGGGCCGTGCTGCTGCACCGCAACATCATCGCCAACACCTTGCAGTGCGAAGCCTGGTTCAACCCCGTGCTGCAGAACATCCGCAAGAGCGGCGAGCAGGTGACCAGCGTCTGCGCCCTGCCGCTGTACCACATCTTCGCGTTCACCGTGAACATGATGCTGGCCATGCACACCGGCGGCAAGAACATCCTGATCCCCAATCCGCGCGACCTGGCGGGCACGCTCAAGGAGCTGTCGCGACACCAGTTCCACAACTTCCCGGCGGTGAACACCTTGTTCAACGGCCTGGCCCACCACCCGGATTTCAACAGCGTGGACTGGAGCCACCTGAAGGTCTCGGTGGGCGGCGGCATGGCCGTGCAAGGCGCCGTGGCCAAGCTGTGGCTGGAGAAGACCGGCTGCCCGGTCGTGGAAGGCTACGGCCTGTCCGAGACCAGCCCCGTGGTCAGCTGCAACCCGGTGACCGCCAAGGAATTCACCGGCACCATCGGCATGCCCGTGCCGGGCACCGATGTGAAGCTGGTCGGCGAGGACGGCCAGACCGTGACCGAGCTGGGCAAGACCGGCGAGATCGCGGTCAAGGGCCCGCAGGTGATGGCCGGTTACTGGCAACGCCCCGACGAGACCGCCAAGGTCACCACCACCGACGGTTTCTTCCTGACCGGGGACATCGGCACCATGGACGAGCGCGGCTACATCAAGATCGTGGACCGCAAGAAAGACATGGTGCTGGTCAGCGGCTTCAACGTCTACCCCAACGAGGTGGAGGAAGTGGTGGCCATGTGCCCCGGCGTGCTGGAGTGCGCCGTGGTCGGCGTGCCCGATGAGAAGACGGGCGAGGCGGTGAAGCTGGTGGTCGTCAAGAAGGACGCCGGCCTGACCGAAGAGACGCTGCGCAAGTTCTGCCGCGACAACCTCACCGGCTACAAGCAGCCGCGCGTGATCGAGTTCCGTACCGAGCTGCCCAAGACCCCGGTGGGCAAAATCCTGCGCCGCGAGCTGCGCTGAGCGCTGCCCGTACACTGGCGGACCTTTGTGTCCCACCCAACGGCCCTGCGGGGCCGTTTTGCATGCCCGAAAGCCGTGCCATGACCCTCGCCATCCTGAGCGCCCTTCCCGAAGAACAACACGGCCTGGCCGCCCTGCTGGAAGACACCCAGGTCGTGGCCCGCGCCGGCCGGCGCTTTGTGCGCGGCCACCTGCACGGCCAACGCCTGGTGCTGGGCCTGACCGGAATCGGCAAGGTGGCGGCGGCCACCACCACCACCACCCTGATCGAGCACCTGGACGTGCAGCAGCTGGTGTTCACCGGCGTGGCCGGCGGCATTGGCGCTGGGGTCCAGGTGGGCGACGTGGTCGTGGCCCAGGCGTTCTTGCAGCACGACATGGATGTGCGCCCCCTGTTCCCGCGCTGGCAGGTGCCGGGCTATGGGGCGGCGGCCTTTGCCTGCGACCCGGCCCTGGTGCAGCGCCTGCAGCAGGCCGCACAGGCCTGCACGGCCCAGGCCGCGACCTGGCAGGACCCCCTGCTGGGCACACGCGCACCGCGCGCCCATGCGGGCCTGGTGGTCAGTGGCGACCAGTTCATCGCCACGGCCGAAGCCTCGCAGCGCATCGTGGACGATCTGCAGACGGCCGCACACGCCGCGCTGGCCGTGGAAATGGAAGGCGCGGCCATCGCCCAGGTCTGCGCCGACTACGGCCTGCCATTTGCCGCCATCCGCACCATTTCCGACCGGGCCGACGACAGCGCCCACGTGGACTTCCCCGCGTTCGTCGAGCGCATCGCCAGCCGCTATGCCCTGCACATGGTGGACCACCTGCTCGCACACGCCCGCCTGTAGCCCGCCCGCAACGTCGCACGTCCCATATCCGGAAGGTATCTAGGTGTAATCACTGACTGACCGGGTGCCATCCCTACAATCCGGACATGCGCCAAGCCATTGATTTGTATCGAGGCTTGGCGCTTTTCTTTGTGATGCCCCCACCGTCTTGCCCTCCGAAGTCATGCAACCCCAGGCCCCCTCTGCCCCGACCTACCACCGCTCTCTCGCCCGCCAGGTGACTGCCCTGGGCATCGGCATGCTCGCCCTCGTGCTGCTGGTGCTGGGCGGCGTGATCACCCACCTCAGCACCGACACCGCACGCACCCAGCTGCGCAACAGCGTCCAGCACGCCACCCAGGGGCTGGTGGCCTCCATCGACACCGTGGAGCAGGCCAACCGGCAGATGGTGGAGCGCGCCTCGCAGGCCTTTGGCCAGTACTACAGCGGCACGGTCGCACTGGACACCACGACAGGCACCCTCAGCCTGGATGGCGTGTCGCTGCACGACAACTTTGCCACCGTCGACAAGTTCAGCAACGACACCGGCGGCGTGGCCACGGTGTTTGCCCGCCGGGGCGAGGACTTCGTGCGCATTGCCACGTCCTTGCGCAACACCCAGGGTGAACGCGTGATGCACACCCTGCTGGACCACCAGCACCCGGCCTATGCGCTGGTGCGTGCCGGCCAGTCGTACGTGGGCCGCGCCAACCTGTTCGGCAAGCCCTATATGACGGCCTATGTGCCGCTGCGCGACGCGGCCGGCCAGGTGGTCGGCATCCTGTTTGTGGGCACGGACCTGAGTGCCTTCCAGGCCGCGATGCAGCAGCAGGTGACCAGCACCCGCCTGTTCGAACACGGCGGGGCCCTGGTGATCGCCCCCGGCAAGCGCCTGGACGAGGCAGTGTTCGTGGCGCACAGCAGCCACACCGGCCGCAAGGTGCTGGACGTCTTCCCCCAGGCCCGGGCCTCGCTGGAAGAGATGGCCAGCGACAGCGATGGCTTCGTGCCCCAGGTGACGCCCCTGCTGCCCGACCAGGGCCAGGCCCCCTGGGCCATCATGCGCCCCGCCCAGAATGGCTGGTGGGTGATCACCGAAGTCTCCGACCACGAGGCCATGGCCACCCAGCGCCAGGCGCTGTGGGGCCTGTGGGCCGCCATGGGCGCCGCCCTGATCGTGCTGGCCCTGGGGCTGCTGTGGACCCTGCAGCGCGGCATCACCGCCCCGCTGCGCGAGCTGACCCAGGCCATCACCCGCATTGCCCAGGGCGACCTGACCCAGCCCTTCCACAGCCGGCGCCGCGATGAGGTGGGCGCCCTGGTGCACGAGGTCGAAGGCATGCGCCAGCGCTACGTGGCCATGCTGCGGCAGGTGGACACCGCCGCGCACAGCATTGCCAGCGCCAGCAGCCAGATTGCCCAGGGCAATGCCGACCTGTCCGAGCGCACCGAGCACACGGCCCAGAGCCTGGCGCGCACCGTGCAGAGCATCGAGGACGTCACCCAGGGGGTGCACCAGTCGGCCGATGCGGCACGCCAGGCGCACACGCTGTCCACCTCGGCGGCCGAAGTTGCGGCGCGCGGCGGCCAGGTGGTGGGCGACGTGGTGACCACCATGGGCGAGATCGATGCCAGCAGCCGCAAGATCGGCGACATCATCGGCGTGATCGACAGCATCGCCTTCCAGACCAACATCCTGGCGCTGAATGCGGCGGTGGAAGCCGCCCGCGCCGGCGAACAGGGCCGCGGCTTTGCCGTGGTGGCCGGTGAGGTACGCACCCTGGCCCAGCGCAGCGCCGAAGCGGCGCGGGAGATCAAGGCGCTGATCCACACCTCGGTCGACAAAGTGGCCTCCGGGGCCCGCCTGGTGCAGGACGCGGGCCAGACCATGGACGAGATCGTGGGCTCGGTGCAGCGCGTGGGGGACATCATCGGCGACATCGCAGCCTCGGCCTCCGAGCAGTCCACGCGCATCAGCCAGGTGAACCAGGACGTCATGGCGCTGGACCAGATGACGCAGCAGAACGCCGCGCTGGTGGAAGAGTCGGCCGCCGCCTCGCAAAGCATGCGCCAGCAGGCCCAGGGGCTGGAAGCCTCGGTGGCCGTGTTCAAACTCTCCGGCGACAGCCCGGCGGCCCCGCAGGCCCTGCTGCCCCGCGGTTGACACACAGCCCGTGCGCCTTCACCCGGCCACCGCGGTGGTTGGCGCACAATCGGGACCATCGGCGGCCCCGCGCCGCCACGCCTTTCAGGAGACCGCCATGAACGCACGCATTCCCCCCACCGCGCTGGACACCACCCAGGCGCTGGCGCAGGTCAGCCAGCAGTGGGACCGCGACATCGTCACCCAGCTCAAGGACTACATCGCCATCCCCGCCAAGTCGCCCATGTTCGCCCCCGACTGGGCGGCCCAGGGCCTGCTGGACACGGTGCTGCGCAACGCCGCCACCTGGGTGGACGCGCAGAAGGTGGCCGGCCTGAAACTGGAGATCGTGCGCCTGGAAGGCCGCACGCCGGTGCTGTTCTTTGAAGTGGAAGGCACCCAGCCCGGTGCCAACGCCCCCGGCGCCCCCACGGTGCTGATGTACGGCCACCTGGACAAGCAGCCCGAATTCGAAGGCTGGCGCAGCGACCTGGGGCCCTGGACGCCGAAGTACGAAGACGGCAAGCTGTATGGCCGCGGCGGGGCCGACGATGGCTACGCCGTCTACGCCAGCGTGGCCGCCGTGCAGGCGCTCAAGAGCCAGAACGTGCCCCACCCGCGCATCGTCGGTCTGATCGAGACGGCCGAGGAAAGCGGCTCGCGCGATCTGCTGCCCTACATCGACGCCCTGCGCCCCCGCCTGGGCGAGGTGGAACTGGTGATCTGCCTGGACAGCGGCGCGGGCAACTACGACCAGCTGTGGCTGACCACCAGCCTGCGCGGCATGGCCAGCGGCACGCTGAAGGTGGAGATCCTGACCGAAGGCATCCACTCGGGCGACGCCTCGGGCCTGGTGCCCTCGTCCTTCCGCATCATGCGCCAGGTGCTGGACCGCCTGGAAGACAGCGCCACCGGCCGCATGCTGCCCGCCAGCTTCCACTGCGAGGTGCCCGCCGAACGCCTGGCCCAGGCCCGCGCCACCGCCGCCATCCTGGGCGACGAGACTTACCGGCGCTTCCCCTGGGCGCACCACGACTGCGGCGGCTCCACCCTGGTGGCCCTGCCCACCACCACCGACCCGGTGCAGGCCCTGCTCAAGCGCACCTGGGAGCCCACGCTGTCCGTCACCGGCGCGGAAGGCTTCCCCACGCTGCAGAACGCCGGCAACGTGCTGCGGCCCTACACCGCCTTCAAGCTCAGCCTGCGCCTGCCGCCCCTGGTGGATGCCGCCACCTGCGTGCAGGAGATGAAGACGCTGCTGGAGGACAACGCCCCCTACCAGGCCAAGGTGACCTGGGAAGGCCTGTCCAGCTCCAGCGGCTGGAATGCCCCGCCCATGACCCACTGGTTCGAAAACGCGCTGAACGCCGCCAGCCGCGCCCACTTTGGCGCGGACTGCGGCTACATCGGCCAGGGCGGCACCATCCCGCTGATGAACATGCTCAGCCAGGGCTTCCCCACGGCACAGATGATGGTCTGCGGCGTGCTCGGCCCCAAGAGCAATGCCCACGGCCCCAACGAATTCCTGCACGTGCCCTACGCCAAGAAGCTGACGGCGGCCGTGGCCCAGGTGATCGCCGCCATGCCCATGCCAGCCACCGCGGCCGGCCGCGACTGACCCCCGCGCAGCGCCCGCAAGGCACTCCCAGAAAGAAAGCGCCTGGCGCAGGTGCTTTGTTGTTTTCAGCGTATTAACAACCTGAAATGCGCGGCAGACGCGCGCCGGCCGCTCACATATCTTCCAGCACCTCGTCCGGCACACGGGCAGGGTCCGGCCCCGATGCGGCCGGCGTCGCAGGCGGTGGCCGCATGCCCTCGCCCAGCGCCACGCGGTTGCGCCCTGCGCGCTTGGCCGCATACAAGGCCTTGTCGGCCCGGTCCAGCGTCAGCTCCACCGCCTCGCCGGGCTGGTGCTCGGCCAGGCCCATGGACACGGTCATACGCAAGCCCGGCGGCCCGCCCTCGACCTCGGCGGCTTCCACGGCCGCGCGCACGCGCTCCAGCGTCAGCAGGGCGCCGTCCAGGTGGGTGTCGCTGAGCAGCAGCACGAACTCTTCGCCGCCCCAGCGCGCCAGCACGTCGGAGCTGCGGATGTTCTCGCGCACCACCTGGGTGAAGGCCATCAGCGCCAGATCGCCCACGCCATGGCCATGGGTGTCGTTGATCTGCTTGAAGTGGTCGATGTCCATCTGCGCCAACCACATGGTGCGCTGCCCGCGCAGGCAGCGGCGCTGCTCCAGGTGCATCAACTCCAGCATGTGGCGGCGGTTGAGCACGCCGGTCAGCGGATCGCGCGAGGCCAGCTCGCGGTTCTCGGCCAGGGCCAGCACCAGCTCCTGGCGCTGGCGGCGCAGCCGCACGCGCAGCTGGTACAGCTGCAGGCTCAGCAGCATGCAGCCCAGCAGCATGATCAGCAGCACGGCTGCATAGGCGATCTCCGGCGCGCTTTCGTGGCTCAGGTGGATGGAGAACAGCACCGCCAGCGAGAAGGTGCCCAGCGCATACAGCGACACGGCCACGATCTGCTTGGCCTTGAGATTCAGCGCCGCGAACAGCAGCGTCAGCGCCAGCAGGCCGTGGATCACGCCCTTGACCTCCCCGATCAGCACATAGGCCACGGCGCTGCTGGTCACGGCCCAGAGGATTTGCGGAAAGGTCAGCGCCGGATCGCGCCAGGTCGCCGTGAGGTCCAGGCGCACCAGGGCGGCCATCACCACCAGCCCGCCCGTGGCCACCAGGGCCCACCAGGTCATGGCCGCCACCGCGGCATAGCCGGCGTGCGCCAGCCACAGCATCACGCCGCTGCTGCAGACCATGAGCCAGACGGCCAGCATGGCCATGCTGGCCCGCACCCGCAGCATGGGGTCGGTCGAAAAGAGTATGTCTGCGCCCCGCCGCACCAAGCTGCCCAAGTCAGCACCCCTTTCCAAGCCCAGGGGTCGTGCCGCCAGACTTCAGTGTTTGTAAAAATTAGTTACAAGCATTTTGGACAGGGTCTAAAAAGAGAAACCCAGGGTTTTCACCTATTCATGTGCAATAAATGTCGTTCTGGCGCGCATGCTGGGCGGCCACTGCGGCGCCCAGCGCCGGTGGATGCCACTCAGGCCGTGGCCAGCACCAGGGCAGCCAGGGGGGCGGTTTCGGCCCGCAGCACGCGTGACCCCAACGTCACTGGGGCGAATCCGTGGCTGCGCGCCAACGCCTCTTCCGCCGCCGTCAGCCCGCCTTCCGGGCCGGACAGGAAGTACACCGGCTGGGTGGGGCCGGCATCGGCCGCGCCCAGCAGACTGGGCAGGGGCTGGGTGCCGTCGGCCAGCGACAGCACGGCACGCAGGGCGCCGTGGACCTGGGGCTGGGCCTGCAGCCACTGCGCCAGCGTCACGGCCTCGTGGACCACGGGCACGCGGTTGCGACCGCACTGTTCGCAGGCGGCCACGGCCACGGCCTGCCAGTGGGCGCGCTTCTTGTCGCCGCGCTCGCCCTTGAGCTTGAGCACGCTGCGTTCGGCCAGCAGGGGGGTGATGCTGGTCACACCCAGTTCCGTGGCCTTTTCCACCAGCCAGTCCATGCGTTCGTTGGCGGTGATGCCGGCCAGCAGGTGCACGGGGCGCAGGTTTTCGCGTTCGGTGGGGAGGTGCTGGTCCACGCGCACCTGCACATCGCTGCGACCCATGCGCACGATGGTGGCCTGCCACTCGCCGCCGGGGCCGTCCTGCGCCCCTTCGAACAGGGTGATGGTGTCGCCGGGCTGCAGGCGCAGCACCTGCACATGGCGCGCCGCGCCGGCGGGCAGGTCGACGTCCAGGCCCGCGGACAGCGGCAAGGGGCAGTGAAAGCGTGGCATGGTAGCCTCAAAAAAAGAAGCTGCCCGCGCTCTACAAGCCTAGGTTTCAAATACTTTTCGATTTGAAAACCAGCAACATCGAGCGCCAACAGCTATGGTTTTACATGCGCCCGTAGGCGTAGCCCACCTGGGGCTGGATGTTCTCGATCTGGTCGATCAGGCGCAGCAGCGGCCCCAGCTCACGGTAGCGGCTGCAGGTGGAGCGCAGGTAGTGGATGAAGCGCGGCGTGTCGGCCAGGTACTTGGGCTTGCCGTCGCGCAGCGTCAGCCGCGCGAAGATGCCGGCCACCTTGAGGTGGCGCTGCAGACCCATCCATTCGACAGCGCGGTAGAACTCGCCGAAGTCGTCGCCCCAACCGCTGGCGCTCTTGGCGCCGACCAGGCCGGCCTTGCGCGCCTTCTCCCAGTAGCGCACGGTGATGTCGATGACGAAGTCTTCCTCCCAGGTCAGGAAGGCATCGCGCAGCAGGCTGGCGATGTCGTAGGTGACCGGGCCGTACACCGCGTCCTGGAAGTCCAGCACCGACAGGCCGCCGCCGGGCTGCGTGGGCAGCATCAGGTTGCGCGCCATGAAGTCGCGGTGCACATAGACACTGGGCACGGCCAGGTTGTGCGCCACGATGGTGTCAAAGGTTTTGGCGAGCACCGCCTGCTGCTTGTCATCCAGCGCACACTGGCGGTGCTGGGCAATGTACCAATCCGGAAACAGTTGCAACTCCCGGCGCAGCAGGGCCTCGTCGTAGGCCGGCAGCACGCCAGGCTGGGACGCCAGCTGCCAGCGCAGCAGCAGGTCGGTGGCCTCGCGGTACCAGGGCTCGGCCTCGCGGGGCTGGTCGGGGTGCAGGATCTCGATCAGCGTGCGCTGGCCCACGTCGGTCAGCAGCATGAAGCCTTCGGCCTGCGCCCAGGCCAGCACCTGGGGCACGGGCAGGCCGGCCGCCTGCATCAGCGCCTGCACGCGCACGAAGGGCTGGCAGTCCTCCTTGTCCGGTGGGGCATCCATGATGATCAGGCTGTCGCCCTGCTGCGTGTCGATGCGCAGGTAACGGCGAAAGCTGGCATCGGCCGAGGCGGGGCGTAGACTTTCCGGGCGCAGCGCATGCGGCTGCACCAAGCCGGACAGCCAGTGTGCAAACAAAGTTTGACGACCGGCATCGGTCCAAACAACGGAAGATGGAGGGAGGATAGGATCGCTCATGGATAATCCGATTCTACAAACGGCTCGGATGACCTCTGGGCTTGCCCTCCATCCCCGCACCGACTACATGCGCCTGTGAGCTCCCACGCCCCCGCCTTGACATCGCAGCCCTTGCCCCACCGTCTGCGCCCGCTGGCCGCGTCCCTGGCGCTGGTCTGGGCTGCCACGACCCCCTGGACCGCCCACGCGCAAGGCCAGACCGGGCACAGCCTGTGGCACAGTGCCCTGCCCGCCCCGCAACTCAAGCCCAGCGCCCAGCTGCAGGAAGCCGTGGACCCCATGCTGCGCGGTCAGCTGCCCTCGTACATCCGGGCCGAACAGATTTCTGGTCAGGCGGACATCAACGCCGTGCTGGAAGGCGGTGCCGAGCTGCGCCGCGCCGACACTGTGATCCGCGCCGACCGCGTGGAATACACCCTGGCCGACGACACCGTGCATGCCCAGGGCAACGTCCATATCAACCGCGCCGGCAACGTCTACCAGGGCACGGCACTGAAAATGCAGGTCGATGCTTTCCAGGGCGATTTCAACAACGCCACCTACCAGTTCCTGGCCACCCAGGGCCATGGTGACGCCGACCGGGTGCAGTTCCTCGACCGGGACCACTCCGTGGTCTACCGGGCCACCTACACCACCTGCCTGCGCGATGACAGCGCCAGCTGGACCCCCGACTGGATGATCCGCGCCGACCGCATCGAGCTGGACCATGTGGAAGACGTGGGGGTCGCCTATGGGGGAGCACTGGAGTTTAAGGGCGTGCCCATCCTACCCGTGCCCGCCATCAGCTTCCCGCTGTCCGACAAGCGCAAGTCGGGGCTGCTGCCACCGACCATCGGCATCGACAGCAAAAGCGGGGTGGAGTACAGCCAGCCTTACTACTGGAACATCGCCCCCAACCGTGATGCCACCATCACGCCCATGCTGATGAGCAAACGCGGCGTGAGCCTGGGGACACAGTTCCGTTACCTGGAGCCTGGCTACAACGGCGGGCTCGATCTGCAGTACATGCCCGATGACAAGCTGCGCGACCGCGCGCGCTGGGCCTATGGCTTCAAGCACCAGGGCAGCCTGAACGCCCCCCTCGGCGATCTGGGACTGAAGCTGAACCTGAACCGCGTCAGCGACGACAACTACTGGCGCGATTTTTCCAGCCTGAGCGGCAGCCGCAGCAGCTACCAGCAACGGCTGATCGGCAGCGATGCCGCGCTGTCGTGGACAACCGGTCGCCACGAGCTGTCTTTGTCAGCCAAGCGCTGGCAGGTGCTGCAGGACGTGGATGCGCCGATTGCCCCGCCCTTCAACCGCATGCCCCAGTTGCGCTGGAACTACAACACCAACGATTGGGCCGCTCAGGGCTGGGACGTCACCCTGATGGCCGAGACCACGCGATTCGAAGCCGACACCTGGGACCAGCGCAACAACCCCGACAACGGCCAGCGCAGCTACAGCCTGACCTCGCTCAGCCGGCCCTTCCTGCTGCCAGGTGGCTTCATCACCCCGAAAGTCCAGCTGCATGCGGCCAACTACCAGTTCGACGACTTTTCGGCCTCGCGCCCCAACAACAAATCCCTGGCCATCCCCACGTTCAGCCTGGACAGCGGCCTGGTCTTCGAACGGGACACCCTCGCGCTGGGCCAGAACTATGTCCAGACGCTGGAGCCCCGGGCGTTCTACACCTACACACCCTACCGCGACCAAAGCATGCTGCCGCTGTACGACACGGCACTGGCGGACTTCAACTTTGGCTCCATCTACAGTGAGAACAGCTACACCGGGCGTGATCGGATTGCCGACAACCACATGGTGACGCTGGGCCTGACCACCCGTTACCTGAACCCGACCGATGGTGCCGAAGTCGCCCGCTTCGGGGTGGCCCAGCGGCTGCGATTTGCCGACCAGCGCGTCGGCCTGGGCTATGACACGCTGGGCCAGAAGGGCTGGTCCGACATCCTGGTCGGTGCGGGCGTCAACTGGAACACCAAGTGGAGCACCGATGCCCTGGTGCAATACAACCGCGACACCCAGCGCACCGCGCGCTCGGCCATCAGTGGCCGCTACACCCCGGGGCCCTACAAGACCCTGAGCGCCGCCTACCGCTACCAGCGCGAAAACAGCTTACAGGTCGCCAACCAGGGCAGCGAGCAGATCGACTTCGGCTGGCAATGGCCACTAAGCGGCGGCCGCCAGGACACTTTCGGCGCACCCGCCAGTGGCGGGCGCTGGTACAGCGTCGGCCGCCTCAACTACAGCATGTACGATAAGAAGCTGGTCGATGCCATCGTCGGCTTTGAGTACGACAGCTGCTGCTGGATCGGCCGCGTGGTGGTCGAGCGCATGCAAAATAGCCGCAGCGACTCCAACACCCGCCTGCTGTTCCAGCTGGAGTTTGTCGGTTTCTCGCGCCTGAGCCTGGGCGCCGACCCCCTGCGCAGCCTCCAAGAGAATGTCCCTGGCTATCGCCCGTTGCGCGACCGCTCCGGTCCGGTCCCCAGCCGTTTCAGCAATTACGACTAACCTGTTTCCCCCATGCGTCACCTGATTTCTATGCCACGCCATTTCGCCCTTGGGCTTGTCTGTGCGGCCGCTGTGTCCGCGGGGGTGGTCCATGCACAAGTCATGCGCCAGCCTGGTGCCCAGGACCTGTCCCGCGCCCTGTCCAGCTCCATCCAGCCTGCTCCCCGCGCGCCCGAGGCAGCCGGGCTGCGCTCGGCCGACTACATCGTGGCCATCGTCAATTCGGAGCCTGTGACCAACAACGAGGTCCGCGCCCGCATGCGCCGGGTCCTGCAAGCCATGCAGGCCCAGGGTGCCCGCCAGACCCCGGACCAGGACGAACTCGCCCGTGAGGTGCTCGAGCGCCTGATTGTGGAGAAGGCCCAGATCCAGACGGCCAAGGAAACCGGTATCAAGGTCGACGACTACGCCGTGGACCAGGCCATCCAGAACCTGGCCCGCCAAAATGGCATGAGTGCCGACGCCATGCGCCGCGAAATGGCCGGCCAGGGTGTGACCGAGAAGATGTTCCGCGACGAGATTCGCAACCAGATGCTGATGCAGCGCCTGCAGGAACGCGAAGTGGATGGCCGCGTGCGCGTGTCCGAGCAGGACATCGACCGCTATATGGCCGAGCAACGCAGCCAGGGCGGCCAGACCGACATGGCCAACAGCACCATCAACCTGGGGCACATCCTGATCACCGTGCCCGAGCGCGCCAGCCCGGCCGAAGTGGCACAACGCCAGGCCCTGGCCGAACAGGCCCTGCAGGCCGCCCGCAGCGAACCCGACTTTGCCACCGTGGCGCGCCGTTTCTCCGAGGGCGGACAGGCCATCCTGGGGATGCGCCCGGCCAACCGCTACCCCAGCCTGTTCATCGAGGCCGTGGGCACCACGCCCGTGGGCGGTGTCGTCGGCCCGATCCGCTCGGCCGCAGGCTTCCACATCCTGAAAGTCGTGGACAAGAGCGCGAATGGCGTGGCTGCCGTGGTGACACAAAACCATGCACGCCACATCCTGCTGCGCACTTCGCCACAATTGGGCGAACGTGAAGCCGCCCAGCAACTGCTGGAGCTGCGCCAGCGCTTGGACCGTGGCGCCCGCTTCGAGGACCTGGCCCGCCAATACTCCGAAGACGGCAGCGCGGCCAGTGGTGGTGACCTGGGCTGGGCAGGCCCTGGCCGCTATGTGCCAGAGTTTGAACAAGCCCTGAACGCCCTGCAGCCCGGACAGGTCAGCCAACCGGTGGTGTCACGCTTTGGCGTGCACCTGATCCAACTGGTGGAGCGTCGCCAAGCCACATTGACCCCACGCGAGCAGCGCGAAATGCTGCGCGACGTGGTGCGCGAACAAAAGCTCGAGAAAGCGCAGGCCACCTGGCTGCAGGAGTTGCGCGGCCAGGCCTATGTGGAATACCGCGAGCCACCGCAATAAATTTTTCTCTGCGTGAAACACATTCCCCGTAAACGCTTCGGTCAGAACTTCCTGACCGACCACGGCATCATCGACTCCATCGTGGCCGCGATCGATCCCAAGCCCGGCCAGCCCCTGGTCGAGATTGGGCCCGGCCTGATGGCGCTGACCCAGCCCCTGGTGGAGCGCACTGGCCAGCTGACCGTGATCGAGCTGGACCGTGACCTTGCCGCACGCCTGCGCAGCAAGCCACAGCTGCGCGTGATCGAGTCCGACGTGCTCAAGGTGGATTTCACCGCCCTGGCAGCCGAACTGGGCGCGCCCAAGCTGCGCATCGCCGGCAACCTGCCCTACAACATTTCCTCGCCCATCCTGTTCCACCTGCTCGAGCATGTGGACGTGGTGCAGGACCAGCACTTCATGCTGCAAAAGGAAGTGATCGACCGCATGGTGGCCGACGCCGGTTCCTCGGACTACGGCCGCCTGTCCGTGATGCTGCAGTGGCGTTACGCCATGGAGAACGTGCTGTTCGTGCCCCCCGAGAGCTTTGATCCGCCACCCAAGGTCAACAGCGCCGTGGTGCGCATGGTGCCCAGGGCCCAACCTGCGGCACTGAACCCGCAGCTGCTGGAAGAGCTGGTGCGTGTGGCCTTCAGCCAGCGCCGCAAGATCCTGCGCAACACGCTGGGCAAATGGCTGGAGGACCAAGGCTTTGCCGGGAGCTTCGACCTGCAGCGCCGCGCCGAAGAAGTGCCCGTGGCCGAGTACGAGGCGCTGGCCGCACAACTCTCTCAAAAAGAGAGCTGACAACGCATACGCCACCTGCCTCCAAGGCCGATGCGAGGCATAAAAAAAGCGCCCTTACGGGGCGCTTTTTTGTGGGCATCACGCCTCAAAGGAAGGAGTAGAAGCAGCGGAAGGCAATCTTGCGCTCGGCCCAGTAATCCGCCGCATCGCGGAAGCAGTCCAGAAACTGCTCGCGCACCTCCTTGTCAAACTTGTGCGCGATTGGCAGCTGGTCCAGCACCACCACAAACCCAGGCTGGGGGCCGGCCTTGTGCAGCGGATCGGTCAGGCAGTCGTACAAGGCGTCAAAGTTCTTGCCAAAGTGGGCGGGAAAGTGGAATTGCACCGCAATCAGGTCCAGGGCGTCCTGCTTGGTCTGTGCATGGGCCAGGTTGGCGTAGAGGAAATGCTGACCGGTGGCCTGGGCGGCCTGCTGCAGGTCACTGATGCGGAACGCACGGATGGACTGCACGATGTTGCTGCGCACACCACGCAAGAGGTTTTGAGGTTCGGGACAAAACGAAGTGTCCATCTCCGGAGTTCTTTCTATCGATCGTAGCTGCCCACACAAAGCTGGGGCAGAAGGTGTGATGGAGAGCGCGCTAACCCACAAGTTCCCCAACGCGGGATGGCTGCGATTCCAGTCCAAGTCAAGTGCGCTCATGGCGTGATCTTCCGAAAACTGTTGTAGTGGTCGCTGGTGTAGTAGCAGGCTTCGGGCTGGTTCGGAGGCACGCCACCGCAAACGATGCGCCGCGCGCCGCGGTCGCGGGCCCAGGGTGTCTTGACGGTGTATTCCCGGTAATACCCCCGGGGGTAGGCCGGCAGCAGGCGCTCCCGATTGCCAAACACCGAGCCATCCTTGTCGTAGGGAAAAGGGCCGCCCTGGAAAATCAAGCGATAGGTGGTGCGCGCTTGCGAAGGCAGCTCTGCCAGAGCCACCGACTCCACGGGCAATGGCCCCCTGGCCTGCGCCAGTGGCATCCCCCCGGCCAGCGCCAGACCCACCGCCATGGCCCCAACGGCCCGCAACACGCGCCGGATGGTCGCATCCCGCATTACGCAACACCTTTCAGAAGTCCTGGCTCCGCCCAGAAAATCGACCGCAAGTGTGACCCAGCCCCCTGCAAATTGCAAGAAAAAAGGGCCGATTGCCACCAGCAATCAGCCCTTTCTTGATGCAGACCGGCTCAGCGTGCGGCGTTCGCGTCCGCAACGGTCAGCGCCGTCATGTTCACGATGCGGCGCACCGTGGTGCTGGGGGTCAGCACATGCACGGGCTGGTTGGCACCCAGCAGCACCGGACCGATGGCGATACCACCGCCGGCCGCCTGCTTGAGCAGGTTGTAGGAGATGTTGGCGGCATCGATGTTGGGCAGCACCAACAGGTTGGCGGAACCCGTCAACGAGCTGTTGGGCATGAGCTTGGCGCGCGCCTCTCCGTCCAGCGCCACATCGCCGTGCATCTCGCCGTCCACTTCCAACCAGGGCGCCTGCACGCGCAGCAGCTCCAGGGTCTGGCGCATCTTGATGGCACTGGGCTGGTTGCTGGAGCCGAAGTTGGAGTGGCTCAGCAGCGCCACCTTGGGCTTGATGCCGAAGCGCATCATTTCCTCGGCGGCCATCACGGTGATCTCCGCCAGTTGCTCGGCCGAGGGGTCGTAGTTGACGTGCGTGTCGACCAGGAACACCTGGCGCTCGGGCAGCATCAGGCCGTTCATGCAGGCGTAGGTGGTGGCACCGGCCTTCTTGCCGATCACCTGGTCGATGTAGTGCAGGTGGATGGCAGTGTTGTTCCAGGTGCCGCAGATCAGGCCATCGACCTCACCCTTGTGCAGCAGCATGGAGCCGATCAGCGTCAGGCGGCGGCGCATTTCGATCTTGGCGATCGGGGCGGTGATGCCCTTGCGCTCGGTCATGCGGTGGTAGGTCTGCCAGAAATCGCGGTAGCGCTCGTCGTGCTCGACATTCACCACGTCATAGTCGCGCCCTTCCTCCATGCGCAGGCCGAACTTCTCGATGCGCTGGGCAATGATGGCCGGGCGGCCGATCAGCGTGGGGCGGGCGATGCGCTCATCGACCACGATCTGGGCCGCACGCAGCACGCGCTCCTCTTCGCCTTCCGAGTAGGCCACGCGCTTCTTGGCGGCCTTCTTGGCGGCGGTGAAGATGGGCTTCATCACGGTGCCGGAGGCATAGACGAAGGTCTTGAGGTGCTCGCGGTAGGCATCCATGTCCTGGATCGGCCGCTGGGCCACGCCGCACTCGGCCGCAGCCTTGGCCACGGCCGGTGCCACGACCAGCATCAGGCGCGGATCGAAAGGCTTGGGAATCAGGTACTCGGCACCGAAGCTCAGGCTCTGCCCGACATAGGCAGCCGCCACTTCTTCCGACTGCTCGGCCTCGGCCAGGGTGGCAATCGCGTGCACGGCCGCGATTTCCATCTCGGTGGTGATGGTGGTGGCGCCGCAATCCAGGGCCCCACGGAAGATGTAGGGGAAGCACAGGACGTTGTTGACCTGGTTGGGATAGTCCGTGCGGCCGGTGGCGATGATGGCATCGTCGCGCACGGCCTTGACGTCTTCCGGCAGGATTTCGGGGTTGGGGTTGGCCAGGGCGAAGATGATGGGCCTGGCCGCCATCTTGGCGACCATGTCCTTCTTCAGCACGTTGCCGGCGGACAGGCCCAGGAAGGCGTCCGCGCCTGCGATCACTTCAGACAGGGTGCGCAGGTCGGTCTTTTGCGCAAACAGCGCCTTGTCTTCGTCCATCAGCTCGGTACGGCCTTCGTAGACCACACCGGCGATGTCGGTGACGAACACGTTCTCGCGCTTCAGGCCGACTTCCAGCAGCAGGTTCAGGCAGGCCAGGGCGGCCGCACCGGCGCCCGAGGCCACCAGCTTGATCTCGCCGATGTTCTTGCCCGCGACCTTCAGCGCATTGACCATGGCCGCCGCCACGGTGATGGCCGTGCCGTGCTGGTCATCGTGGAAGACGGGGATGTTCATGCGCTTGCGCAGCTCGCGCTCCACGAAGAAGCACTCGGGCGCCTTAATGTCTTCGAGGTTGATGGCGCCGAAGGTGGGCTCCAGCGCGGCGATCACGTCGACCAGCTTCTGCGGGTCTTTCTCGTTGATCTCGATGTCGAACACATCCACGCCGGCGAACTTCTTGAACAGCACGCCCTTGCCTTCCATCACCGGCTTGGACGCCAGCGCGCCGATGTCGCCCAGGCCCAGCACCGCCGTGCCGTTGGAGATCACCGCCACCAGGTTGCCGCGGCTGGTGTACTTGAACGCGGCCGCAGGGTCCTTGACGATCTCTTCACAGGGCGCCGCCACACCGGGCGAATAGGCCAGCGCCAGGTCGTGCTGGTTGGCCATGGGCTTGGTGGCCGCGATGGCGACCTTGCCGGGCTTGGGGAACTGGTGGTACTCAAGGGCGGACTGGCGCAGCAGCGCGCGCTTGTCGGGCAGGGCGGGGGTGGTGTTCTCGGACATGTCGTCTCGTCTCCCAGGACGCTGATAAATTGATTGCACTCCGGCGGCTGGCCGTGTTCAATCTTTGGAATTGAGCGATCCATTGTAGGTGGTTGCTATCAAAACCACGGCTTATCCAGTAATGGGGTCGGGTCAAACACCTGTAACCGGAACATGCCCAATCCAGCAGCCCCGCATGCGCGCAAACAGACGGCCTGACCGGCCGCCACGGCGCGTTTTGCCGATATGCTGGCCACCATTAACAACACTAACCACGAATTAGGAGAACTAATGCCTCACTTGGCTCACTCTTTGGCGGGCGGCTGGCGCGCAGCCCTGGGCGCGGTGGCACTGGCGGCCACCGCCTGGACGGGCGCTGCCTACGCGGCCGATGCCTACCCCAGCAAACCGATCACGCTGGTGATCCCGTTCTCGCCCGGTGGCTCGACCGACATCCTGGGCCGCCTGCTGGCGCAGAAGCTGAGCGAGAGCCTGAACACCTCGGTGGTGGTGGAGAACAAGCCCGGCGCCAACGGCACGATCGGCGTGGACCGCGTGGCCAAGTCCGCCCCCGATGGCTACACCATCGTGCTGGGCGATGTGGGCGGCATGTCCATGGCCCCCGGCCTGTACCCCAAGCTGCCTTACAACCCGCTCAAGGACCTGGCACCCATCAGCCTGGTGGGCCGCAGCCCGCTGGTGCTGACGGTGGGTAACAACAGCCCGCTGAAGTCGCTGGCCGACCTGACCGGCACGGCCAAGGCCAACCCCGGCAAGCTGAACTACCCCTCGTCCGGCACGGGCGGCCCCAACCACCTGGGCGGCGCGCTGTACGCCATCCAGGCGCAGGTCAACGTGACGCACGTGCCCTACAAGGGCAGCGCCCCGTCCGTGGTGTCGCTGGTGGCGGGGGAAACCGATTTCGGTTTCCTGACGGCCGTGACCATCAACTCGCAACTCAAGGCCGGCAATGTGCGCGCCCTGGCCGTGGCGCACAACACGCGCCTGCCCGCCATGCCCGAGGTGCCCACCATGGATGAAGCCGGCCTCAAGGGCTTCACCGCCGACGCCTGGTTCATGGCCGCCGTGCCGGCCGGCACCCCCCAGCCCATCATCGACCGCCTGTACCGCGAGATCGCCAAGATCCTGCCCCAGGAGGATGTGAAGACCAAGCTGGACGCCGTGGGCGTGCTGCCCTCGGGCCTGTCGCCCAAGGAGTCGGTGGTGTTCCTGAACAGCGAAATCAACAAGTGGCGCGAAGTGATCAAGACCGCCAAGATCACGCTGGACTGAGCCTGCGCCACCCGCGCGCCCATCCACTCTGCACGCCCTGGTGTGCAGGTTTTTTTATGAGCAGCTTGCGCTCAATCTGAAAGGATTTGCGGTAGTTTTGTATCGCAAAGTTTGATTCATCAAGCGCTGTGCGCTTCCTTTTTTAGCCGTGGCAAGGTGCCAGGCTGGCCAGCCGCTGTACCAGCCATTGGGCAAACCGGGTCCATGTTGAGATGGGCATCGTGGGCTCCCGGGGGTTCAAGCGCTGTGCTGCAGCACGCTGCGGTGGCCGCAGACCGGCAACTGGGGGCCGACCGCCGCCGCAGCGCACGACCCTGCCGCGGCCTGGCGGCGCTGCGCCTGGCGCTCCCACAGCGTCTCGTGCAGATAGAAGAACAGCATCTGCACCGTGGGCTCCAGCAGGCTCAGCGTCAGGGCCGCCACCCAATCGCCCGTGACCGCATAGGCCACGCCCGCCGCCACCACCAGGTGCACCCCGTAGTAGCTGACCGTCTTCAGCAGGGTGCGGTAGCGCGCGATCGGCACCCGGGCCCAGGCCTTGTCGTGCAGGAAGTAGGCCACCACCTGGACCGAGGGCTCCAGCAGGCTCAGCGTCAGGGCCGCCAGCCAGTTGCCGGTGACCGCATAGGCCACGGCGGCGGCCACCACGATGTGCACGCCGTAGTAGCTACCCGCCTTCAACAAGGCGGTGGCGTGCTTGCGCAGCAGGTGGTGCAGGGGGGACATGGCGGCTCCTCGGTCAGATCAATGCAGAAATGATAGTTGTTATCAATTACGTATTGAATTCGATAGTTTCAATGCCAGCCATACACCGTCCCTATGCCACACCCCGCAGGCTGTGGGCAGGACGCCGCCCTAAAGCGTGACGGCTTGTGCGTCAATTCCATCCTCTTGCCCAAAGCGGGCAAGATGTGCGCTTTACGCTCTCACCGTGCGCAACCATGTGGATACGCCTTCTGCCTGACCCAGATCTCTACGTACCCATGCAATGGGCCTGGATGAACCCTTGGCTGGTTGCCATTTCAGTTGGAGTGGCTATTTGCAGCGCCGTCATGGCCCTGCACATGTCCGCACTGACGCGCAGTGCCAGCCAGCGCTTCACACGCGTGCTGGCACGGACATCGGGGGCTTGTTCTCTGGGCGGTGGCATTTGGAGCATGCACTTTATTGGCATGCTGGCGTTTGCACCTTGTGCCAATGGCATTTTTTCGCCCTTGTACAGCGCCCTGTCGGTCACGCCCAGCCTGCTGGGGGCCTGCTGGGTGATGCACGAGTTGCAGCGCCCCGCCACCCGTGGCCTGCGCCTGTTGGGCGGTGGCAGCCTGTTTGCAATTGGCGTCGCTGCCATGCACTTCGGCGGCATGACCGCTTCGGACACCGCCAGCTACACCTACTACGCCCGGCAAGGCTTGGTGTTGGCCGTCGTCGTCGGAGTCGGCCTGGCCACCCTGGCGCTGGCAGTCCATCAGCGGCTGCTGCAATCTGGCGCCCGTGTCCTCTACGTCACCCTGCTCAGTGGCAGCTTGCTAGGCCTGTCGGCGGCAGGCATGCACTACGCCGCCATGGGCGCCATCTACCTGCCCGCCGGACTGGAGGTGGCCCCCGACCCCACGGCCCCCAATTACTGGCCGGTGGCCATCGTCACAGCCGCGGTTTGTCTGGCCCTGGGCCTGCTGGTGCTGGGGGTCAACCTGGGTGTGCGCAGAAACCAGCTGTTTGCCCAAATCCTCCGCAGCGAAGCGCGCCTGCGCGCCGTGGTCGACACCGCGGTGGACGGCATCATCATGATCGAGGGCGATGGCCGCATCTGCGCCTTCAACCCGGCGGCCGAGCGCCTGCTGGGCTGGTCCGCCGCAGAAGTCCTGGGCCGCAACGTCAGCATGCTGATGCCGCCAACCGACCAGCAGGCGCACGACGGCTACCTGCAGCGCCACCTGCGCACCGGGGCCACCAGCATCATCGGCTCCGGGCGCGAGGTCCATGCCCTGCACAAGGAGGGCGAGCAGGTCGCCGTGCGCCTGGCCGTGGGCCGCGTGCTGACCGAGGGACCGCCCCTGTTTGTCGGCTTTCTGACCGACATCCGCCAGCGCCGCGCCATGGAGGCCTCGCTGCGCCACAGCGAGGAACAGCACCGCACCCTGATCAGCAACATCCCCGGCGTCACCTTCCGCCGTGCGGGCGGTGGCATCTGGCAGCCGCTGTTCTTGAGCAAGCCCGTGGAGACGCTCACCGGCTGGCCCGCCGAGGCCCTGCTGTCGCAGCCCCAGCGCATGGAGGCGCTGGTGCTGTCCCAGGACATCCCCGGGCTGACCGAGGCCGTGTACAGCGCCATCGATGCCGGCGTGGCCTACAGCCACGAGTACCGGCTGCGCCACCGCGATGGCAGCGTGCGCTGGGTGCGCGAAAGCGGGCGCGGCGTGTACGACGACGACGGACAGCTGCGCTGGATCGACGGCGTGCTCATCGACCACACCGAGACCAAGGCGCGCAACGCCGAATTCGAAGGCACGGTGACCGCCATCAACCGCGCGGTGGCGGTCGTTGAATACAGCCTGGACGGCCACGTGCTGCACGCCAACCAGAACTTCCTCGACATGTTCGGCTACACCCTGGACGAGGTGCAGGGCGAGCACTACCACCTGTTCTGCCTGGACACCCCGCAGTGCCACGCCGAGACCGCCCTGATGTGGCAACAGCTGCAGCGCGGGGACTTTGCCAGCCTCGAATGCCAGGCGCGCGTCAAGCACGGCGAGCTGCTGTGGGTGCAGACCACCTTCAGCCCCATCCTGGACGCCGGCGGCAAGACCTTGCGCATCACCCAGCTGCTGACCGACATCACCGCCAGCCGCACCCTGTCCGACGCCTTGCTGCAGGCCAAGGAAAAGGCCGAGGCCGCCGCCGCCGCGCGCAGCACCTTCCTGGCCAACATGAGCCACGAGATCCGCACGCCGATGAACGCCATCATCGGCTTCTCCGAGACCCTGCTGGACACCCCGCTGGGCGCCACCCAGCAGCGTTACGTGGAGACCGTCTACCGCTCGGCGCGCTCCATGCTGCGCCTGCTCAACGACATCCTGGACACCGCCAAGCTGGACAAGGGCGCGGTGCAGCTGGAAGAAGAGGACTTCGTGGTGGCCGACGTCTGCCACCTGGTGGTCGGCACCCTGCGCATCCAGGCGGAAAAGAAGGGGCTGCACCTGCTGCTGGACATCCAGCCGCAGGTGCCGGCCTACCTGCGCGGCGATGCGCTGCGCATCCAGCAGGTGCTGACCAACCTGATGGGCAATGCCGTGAAGTTCACCGAACGCGGCCACGTGCTGCTGGAGGTCGGCTACCACCAGGGCATGCTGCAGCTGCGCGTGCAAGACACGGGCATCGGCATCGCCCAGGAAAAGCTGTCGCACATCTTCGACCCGTTTGCGCAGGCCGATGCGTCCACCACCCGCCGTTACGGCGGCACAGGCCTGGGGACCACCATCTCGCGCCAGCTGACCCAGCTGATGGGCGGCCAGATCAGCGTGCGCAGCCAGCTGGGCGCCGGCACGGAATTCCTCGTGCAACTGCCGCTGCCGGCCGGACAAGCGCCGGAGCGCCGCCTCCCCGCAGCCCACAGCGCCACGCTGCCCGCCCTGCGCATCCTGGCGGTCGACGACGTGCCGCAGAACCTGGAGCTGCTGCAGGTCGTGATGCAGCGCTACGGCCACAACGTGGCCCTGGCCCATGACGGGCACGAAGCCGTGTACCTGCGCCAGACCCAGGATTTCGACCTGATCCTGATGGACCTGCAGATGCCCCACATGGACGGCCTGGAGGCCGCACGCAGCATCCGCCACTGGGAGGCCACACACGGCCAGCGCCACATACCCATCATCGCCCTGTCGGCCAGCGTGCTGGCCCAGGACCGGCAGAACTCCGACGCGGCCGGCATGGACGGCTTTGCCACCAAGCCGCTGGAGTTGCCCAAGCTGATGGCCGAGATGGCGCGCGTGCTGTCCGAACACCCCCCCGCCACACCTGCCGGCGCAGCCCTGCAGGCGGCTGCCTCCGTGACCGCCTCGGCCTACCCGCTGGACGGCAGCGTGGCCGACTGGGACGCGGGGCTGGCGCTCTGGGGCGGGGTCGAGCCCCTGCGCGCCGCCTGGACCCGCTTTCTGGGCGAGCAACAAGGCCGCACCCAGGAGCTGCGCCAGCTGGTGCAACTGGGCGACTGGGAGGCCATCCGCAGCACCGTGCACCGCATGCGCGGCGCCGCCGGCAACCTGGGTCTGCAGCCCCTGCAGGCCCTGCTGGCCCAGATGGAGCACGATGCCCAGCACCAGGACCGCGCCGCGCTGGAGCCCCAGCTGCCGCAACTGGCCACGGCCCTGGCCCAGGTAGAGGCCTTGCTGCGCGCCAGCGCACCGGCCGCCACGCCCGCCGCATCGCCACGGACTGCTGCCACACTGTCTTCCGCGCAGCAATCCCAGGCCCTGACCGCGCTGCGCGCGCTGGGCGAGGCCCTGCAGCAGGGCGAAATCGCCAGCCCGGCCCTGCAGACCCTGCAGCAGTTGCTGCCCGCGCCGGAACTGGCGGCCCTGCTGGAGGCCCTGGATCTGTTTGAATTTGAACGGGCGCTGGAATGCGTGCG
The DNA here is from genome assembly GCF_018064205.1 of Comamonas aquatica. Lineage (NCBI taxonomy): Bacteria > Pseudomonadati > Pseudomonadota > Betaproteobacteria > Burkholderiales > Comamonadaceae > Comamonas > Comamonas aquatica. Next base: position 3,486,614 of record NZ_CP072916.1, read on the forward strand.
TACCCTGTCCACCCGCCTGGAAACCTGTGTCGATGACGAACCCCATGCCCACCTCGCCCCCCAGCCATGACGACCGCCGGCCCCGCCTGCTGCTGGTCGACGATGAACCCACCAACCTGCACGTGCTGCGGCAGATCCTGGGCGATGACTACCGCCTGCAATTTGCCACCGACGGCACGCGGGCGCTGCAGCTGGCGCAGGACCAGCCGCCGGACCTGATCCTGCTGGACATCATGATGCCGCGGCTCAACGGCTACGACGTCTGCCGCCAGCTCAAGGCCCGGCCCGAGACCCGTGGCACCCCAGTGATCTTCGTCTCGGCCCTGTCCGAAATGGGCGACGAGGCCGAGGGCTTCGAGGCCGGCGGCGTGGACTACATCGTCAAGCCCGTGCGGGCGCCCGTGGTGCGGGCCCGCATCCGCACCCACCTGTCCCTGGTGCGTGCCGAGGCGCTGCGCCAGTCGCGGCTGCAGATCGTGCAGTGCCTGGGCCGCGCGGCCGAGTACAAGGACAACGAGACCGGCATGCACGTGCTGCGCATGAGCCACTTTGCCCAGGCCCTGGCCCTGGCCATCGGCTGCAGCCCGGAATGGGCCGACGAGCTGCTGCACGCGGCCCCCATGCACGACGTGGGCAAGATCGGTGTGCCCGATGCGGTGCTGCTCAAGCCCGGGCCGCTGAACGACAGCGAATGGCAGATCATGCGCCAGCACCCGGCGATTGGCGCCGAGATCATCGGTGCGCACGAGGACGGCGTCCTGCAGCTGGCACGCACCATCGCCCTGGCCCACCACGAGAAGTGGGACGGCAGCGGTTACCCGCTGGGCCTGCGCGGCACGGCCATTCCGCTGGCCGCACGCATGGTGGCGATCGCCGATGTGTTCGATGCCCTGACCTCGGTCCGCCCCTACAAGCGCGCCTGGTCGGTGGACGAGGCCCTGGCACACATCGCGGACCAGTCGGGCCGGCATTTCGACCCCGACCTGGTCCCCGTCTTCCTGGGCTTGCGCCACGAACTGGAAGCCATACGCCAGCGCTGGCGAGACGAGGTGCCCGAACCCGCTATCGAGGACTGTCTCTGATAATCGCCCCCATGACCGCGCCCACCCTGCCTGCCTCCTGGACGCTGCGCCCGTTGGGCGCGCACGACATCGACAGCCTGCTGCACGTGCAGACAGTCTGCTACGGCGACAGCTTCCTGGAAAGCCAGGCGGTGTTCGCACGCCGGCTGGCCTGCCCCCACCAGTGCTCCATCGGTGTGGTGCGCCCGGGCCAGACCGCGCTGCTGGCCTACCTGGCGGCCTACTGGTCCAACCCCGGCAAGATCACGCCGCTCGATGGCGACTTCAGCGCCCCCGCACCCGGCCCCCATGTGCTGTACCTGCACGACATGTCGGTCCTGCCAGAGCTGAGCGGCCAGGGCGTGGCCCGCCACCTGGTGCAGCACCTGTTTGCCGCGGCGCGCCAGCGCGGCGTGCAGCAGGCGGCCCTGGTGTCGGTCCAGGGCTCACAGACGTACTGGGAACGTCAAGGTTTTTCTGTAAAACCCGTGCTGGATGCACAACAGTCCATGCACCTCGAAACCTACGGTCCGGGCGCCACGTACATGACGGCAGCGCTCTGATTTCTGACAGATGCGGATTTAGCTGACAGGCCAGCCCGACGGGCTCGCGATAATGCCCGCATGCCTAACCGATGGAAACCCAATGTCACGGTCTCGGCCGTGATCGAGCGTGACCAGCGCTTCTTGCTGGTGGAAGAAAACACGGCCGACGGTCTGCGCCTGAACACCCCCGCCGGTCACCTGGACCCCGCCGAGACCCCGCTGCAGGCCTGCACGCGCGAGGTGCTGGAAGAGACCGCCTACAGCTTTGAACCCACGGCCCTGGTCGGCATCTACATGAACCGCTTCATCCGCACCCGCACCGGTTCGGACATCACCTACATGCGCTTTGCCTTCACCGGCGAGCTGGGCCAGCACCACGCCCACCGCGTGCTGGACCAGGGCATCGTGCGCACCGTGTGGCTGTCGCTGGAGGAGCTGCAGGCCACGGCCCACCTGCACCGCAGCCCCGTGGTGCTGCAGTCCGTGCGCGACTACCTGGCGGGCCAGCGCTTCGACGCCCGCCTGATCCAGGCCGACCCCAGCATCTACTCGGTGCCCCAGCCCACCGAACACACCCAGGACCTGCTGGCCCGCCTGTAGGCCGGTGCGGCCCGGTCCGCGGTGGCGCACCCCGGGAGATGGGGGCGCCGTGCTCCGCTGTAGTAACCCATTAATACCCCCGACCTGCCCGTGACTTCCACAATGAATGGCCACCACAACCATTCCAGGAGACACCATGGCAGCCAAGAAAATTCTGATGATCTGCGGCGACTACTGCGAGGACTATGAAACCATGGTCCCCTTCCAGACGCTGCTGGCCGTGGGCCACACCGTGCACGCGGTCTGCCCCGGCAAGAAGGCCGGCGACCACATCAAGACCGCCATCCACGACTTCGAAGGGGCGCAGACCTACAGCGAGAAGCCGGGCCACAAGTTCACGCTGAACGCCAGCTTTGCCGACCTGCAGGTCGCCCAGTACGACGCCCTGGTCATCCCCGGCGGTCGTGGCCCCGAATACCTGCGCAACGACCCCGCCGTCTGTGCGGCCGTGCGCCATTTCTTCGACACCCACAAGCCCGTGGCGGCGGTCTGCCATGGCGCCCAGCTGCTGGCCGGCGCCGGCGTGCTGCGGGGGCGCACCTGCTCGGCCTATCCGGCCTGCCGCGCCGAGGTCGAACTGGCCGGCGGCACCTACGCCGACATTCCCGTGGACCAGGCCCACACCGAGGGCAACCTGGTCAGCGCCCCGGCCTGGCCCGCCCACCCGGCCTGGCTGGCACAGTTCCTGGCGCTGCTGGGCACCCGCATCAGCCACTGAGCCCAGGCAAACGTTCTGCGTGAAAAATGCGTGCAAGGCGCTGCTGGCCTGCGCCAGCAGCTTCTCTTTTTGCGGCGGCAAACCCGCATTGACGCGGACCGCCCGCGCGCCCACCATGGCGGCCTGACCGTCCTCCGGGAGTCCCACCATGTGCCAAGTCTTCATCAGCGCGGACCCGCAGCTCTACGCCCACCGCGCGCGCTCGCTGCGCCTGCACGGTGTGGCCACCAGCATCCGCCTGGAAAACCTGTTCTGGCAGGTGCTGGAGGAGATCGCCAGCCGCGACGGCTACACCGTGCCGCAGCTGTGCACCAAGCTCTACGACGAGCTGCTGGCCGAGCGCGGCGCCATCGACAACTTCGCCTCCTTCCTGCGCGTGTGCTGCACGCGCTATCTGGCGCTGCAGCTGTCGGGCGAAATTCCGCAGGACCGCAGCATCCCCGTGCGCAGCCTGGGCCCCAGCGCGCAGGCCTCGGTGCCTGCCGCGGCACTGTGCCATTGAGGGTCTTTTAAGCCTCTATCCCATATCCAGCAAGCGCTTGGCGCTCTCATTCCTCCAGCGGCAAGACCTGCGCCGTGCGCGGCAGCATGTGGCGGCACTCGGGAAAGCGCTGGCAGCGCCAGAAGTGCAGCCAGGCCCCGTCGTCGCGCGACACGCTGCGGGCCACCAGGGGCGCCGCACAGCGCGGGCAGGGTTCGGTGGCCTGCGGTGTTGTGGGCACAGGCTCCGGGTGCAGCACCGGCTCCGTCCGCCCGGGGATGGCGGCCTCCACCGCGTCCGCCAGCGGGCGTGGTGGCCGCGGGGCCACCGCAGGCGCCGTTGCCGTTGCCGTTGCCGTTGCAGGCACGGTCGCCAAAACGCGAGTGGAAGCGGGCGACGCCCCCTCGGCCCGGGCGTGGCGCTGGCGCAGGTGGGCCACATGGGCACGGTGCGTAGCGCGGGTCGGCGCCAGGCGCTGCGCGTCCAACTGCTGCAGGATGCGCTGCACCGCCTCGGGCGCCAGCAGCTGGGCGTTGAAGCTGCGCACATAGGGCACGACCGCCGCGCCCTGCACCACTTGGGCCGGCATGGCGGTCTTGAACTGGGCCGTGCCCGTCAGCACCACCACCGAATGCAGGTGGGCCAGCGGCACGCCCAGCAGCGTCTCCAGGGCCTTGAGGTGGCGCCAGTTCTGGCGCAGCGGGTTTTGGAAGCGCACGCGATGGCGGTAGAAGGTTTGCGTCCACTCCTGCTGCCGCTCCGCACCAAAGATCCAGCCCTGCAGGTGCTTGGTCTCCAGCACAAACACGCCGTGCACCGAGACCACCACATGGTCGATCTGCGTGGTGCTGCCATCGGGCAGCCGCAGCGTCAGGTCGTGCAGCGCGTGGTAGTGCTGCGGGTCCAGCCCCTGCGCCAGCCAGCGGCGCACCAGGCGCTCGCCCAACCAGCCCTTGAAGCGGGCGGAGCGCAGCACGCCGGACAGCAGCGCCAGGCCCACGGCCAGCAGCAGCCAAAGCCCCATCACGCCGTGAAGTTGTTGCCACATCGCCGCCATGCCCGCCTCCTGCTGTTGTTGCGGCGCCCAGCATAACGGGCACAAAAAAGGAGCCACAAGGGCTCCTCGACCAACGGGCGCCGGGGCGCTCAGTTCAGCGCCATGCTCAGCTTGCGGCGGTAGCTGTTGACCAGGGCCGTGGCCGCGTCCTGCTCGCCCGCGCCCTTGCCCAGCAGCTCGATGCCGCCAGCGCTCTTGCCGGGCACAGCGTCCTGCTTCTTGGGCTTGGGCGGGGTCAGCAGTTCCAGGATGCCGACCAGCAGCTTGCGCGCCGCCTGGCCATTCCACTCCTTGTCGCGCATCACGATCTCCAGCAGCTCGTCCATGGCGGCCGTCCACTGGCCTTCGGCCGCCAGCACCTGGGCCTTGGCAAAGCGGGTGTCGAAATCGCGCTTGTTCTGGGCGATGGCCGCATCGAACTGCTCCAGCGGCCAGTTGCCGCGGTCGTCCTGCTGCACGAACTGCATGCACTGCAGCCACTGGTGCAGCGCCTCGAAGCGCAGCGCCTGGGGAATGCGCTTGAGCGGCTCGACCAGCAGGCCGGCCGCTTCCTCGTAGCCCCCGGTGGCGATCAGCAGGCGCACATAGTCAAAGCGTGCATCGTCGTTGGCGGGATCGGCCGCCAGGGCCTCGGCCAGCTTCTGCAGCGCGGCCTGGGTGTCGCCGGACTCCAGCATCTGCTGGGCTTCGTCCACTTCGGCCTCGGCCTGCAGTTCACCGGCGCTGGGCAGGTGCTTGTCCAGGAATTCGCGCACCTGGCCTTCGGTCTGGGCGCCCATGAAGCCGTCCACGGGACGGCCACCGACCATCAGCACGCAGGTGGGCACGCTGCGGATGCCGAACATGCCGGCGATCTGCTGGTTGGCATCCACATCCACCTTGGCCAGCGTGAAGCGGCCGGCGTACTCGGTCTCCAGCTTCTCCAGCGTCGGCACCAGGGTCTTGCAGGGGCCGCACCAGGTGGCCCAGAAGTCCACCAGCACCGGGGTAGTCATGGAGGCGGTGACCACCTCGGCTTCAAAATTCTCAATGGTGACGTCAATCATGTTGGCAACCCTGTGGCGGAGCGCGCCCAGCGCCCTCCGTGTTAGCGCACCCATGGCGCGGACCCGTCGATTCTCCAGCAAATCACGGCCCCGCCATCCCTGGGTGCAGATGCCTTCAGACGTGGGGGAAGGCGGCGCAATTTCAAGCCTGGGCGGGCGGCACCGCCCGCGCACGACCCTGCACGCGCGCGGGCGCCCCCATAAAAGTAAAATCGAAGGTTCCACTAGGCCGGGCCACAGCCGCCCCACAGAGAACATGAACCCCATCCAGATCGGCGTCGTCATGGGTTCCAGCAGCGACTGGGACACGATGCAGCACGCAGTAGCCATCCTCCAGCAGTTCGGTATCGCTTTCGAAGCGCAGGTAGTCTCCGCCCACCGCATGCCGGATGACATGTTCCGCTACGCCGAAGCTGCGGCCGAGCGTGGCCTGAAGGCCATCATCGCCGGGGCCGGCGGGGCCGCCCACCTGCCCGGCATGATTGCCGCCAAGACCCCCGTGCCCGTGCTGGGCGTGCCCGTGGCCAGCCGCCACCTGCAGGGCGTGGATTCGCTGCACTCCATCGTGCAAATGCCCAAGGGCGTGCCCGTGGCGACGTTTGCCATCGGCAACGCCGGTGCCGCCAACGCGGCCCTGTTTGCCGTGGCCCTGCTGGCCAACGAAGACCCCGCGCTGCGCGCCCAGCTCAACGCCTTCCGCGCCGAGCAGACCGACGCCGCGCGCGCCATGACCCTGCCGGTGAACGCATGAGCCACGCCGACGATCGCGCCGTGATCCTGCCCGGCGCCACGCTGGGCGTGCTGGGCGGCGGCCAGCTGGGCCGCATGTTTGCCCACGCAGCCCAGGCCATGGGCTACTTCACCGCCGTGCTGGACCCGGATGCCACCAGCCCTGCCGGCCGGGTCAGCCACCACCATGTGCGCACCGGTTACGAGGATGCACAGGGCCTGGCCGAGCTGGCCACGCTGTGCGCGGCCGTGACCACCGAATTCGAGAACGTGCCCGCAGCGGCCCTGAACCGGCTGGCCAAAAGCCTGCCCGTCTCGCCGGCCGGCGCCTCGGTCGCGATTGCCCAGGACCGTGCGGCCGAAAAAGCCCACTTCGTGAAATGCGGCGTGCCCTGCGCACCCTATGCCGTGATCGAAACGGCCGCCCAGCTGGCAGCCGTCAACGACGCGCTGCTGCCCGGCATCCTGAAGACGGCCCGCATGGGCTACGACGGCAAGGGCCAGATCCGGGTCAAGACCCGGGCCGAGCTGGCCGCCGGCTGGGAGGAGCTGGGCCAGGTGGCCTGCGTGCTGGAAAAAATGCTGCCGCTGGCGCACGAATGCTCGGTCATCGTCGCGCGCGGCCGCAATGGCGACATCGTCAACCTGCCGGTGCAGCGCAATCTGCACCGCGACGGCATTCTGGCCGTAACCGAGGTGTATGCCGGCAACCTGCCCGCCGCGCAGGCAGAGCAAGCGGTAGCCGCTGCGAAATCCGTAGCTATCGGCCTCGACTACGTGGGCGTGCTGTGCGTCGAATTCTTTGTGCTGGACAACGGCCAGCTGGTGGTCAACGAGATCGCCCCGCGCCCGCACAACAGCGGCCACTACAGCCAGAACGCGCTGGATGTGTCGCAGTTCGAGCTGCAGGTGCGCTGCATGACCAACCTGCCCCTGGTGCAGCCGCGCCAGCACAGCGCCACCGTCATGCTGAACCTGCTGGGCGACCTGTGGTTCAAGCACGGCGACACCGCCCAGACGCCCGCCTGGGCGCAGATCCTGGCCCTGCCCGGCGCCCACCTGCACCTGTACGGCAAGGTCGATGCCAAGCGCGCCCGCAAGATGGGCCACCTGAACATCACCGCGGCCACGCCCGAGCAGGCCCGCGCCACTGCGCTGAAGGCCGCCGACATCCTCGGCATCCCGGCGTTTTAAGGAACTGACGTGATTCTGGATGGAACGCTGGACGCCTCGGTGCAAGCCGCTGCGCGGGCCCTGCAACAAGGCCAGCTGTTGGGCCTGCCCACCGAAACGGTCTACGGCCTGGCCGCCGACAGCGACAACGACGCGGCCGTGGCGCAGATCTTTGCCGCCAAGGGGCGCCCGGCCAACCATCCGCTGATCGTGCACGTGGCCGACGCCGCCGCCATCACCCGCTATGCCCAGGCCGTGCCGGTGTTTGCCCAGCAACTGATCGACGCGTTCTGGCCGGGCCCACTGACCCTGATCCTGCCGCGCCTGCCGCAGGCCGCCAAGGCCTCCACCGGCGGCCAGGACAGCGTGGGCCTGCGCTGCCCCAGCCACCCCGTGGCGCATGCGGTCCTCCAGGCCTGCCAGCAGCTGAATCCGCCGGTCTGGGGCGTCTCCGCCCCCAGCGCCAACAAGTTCGGCCGCGTCAGCCCCACCACGGCCCAGCACGTGGCCGCCGAGTTTGGCGACGCGCTGCTGGTGCTGGACGGTGGCGCCTGCGAGGTCGGCATTGAATCGACCATCGTCGACTGCACGCGCGGCGTGCCCGTGCTGCTGCGCCCCGGCGCCATCACGCGCGACGACATTGAACGTGCGTGCGGCACCCGACCACTCTCGAAAGAAGAGCTGCCTGCACAGACCCCACGCGCTTCAGGCACACTTTTGGCCCATTACGCACCGAATGCCAAGGTGCGCCTGATGGACGCTGGGCAACTGCAGTCCGCGCTGGACCTGCTGGGCCCCGAGGGCCGGCACATCGCCGTCTACCACCGCAGCCCGCTGCGGTCCGCCAGCCGCGCCATCCACCTGCGCGCCATGCCCGGCGATGCCCTGGCCACGGCGCGCGAGCTGTTTGGCACGCTGCGCGACTTTGACGAGCTGGGCGTGCGGCTGATCTGGATCGAGACCCCGCCCGACAGCGCCGACTGGGAAGGCGTGCGCGACCGCCTGCAGCGCGCTGCGGCAGCAGGTTAACTACAGTTAAAGAGTCACGCACGAGACACTTTTCACACCTTCCACATCCTTAGATTTATCGATCTAGAAATACAAACCAGCTAGGAGGGAAAGTGAAATTAATTGTGGCTCTCAGCTTGCTCGCCGCGGCATCTCTATCTGCATGCAGTGCACCGCCTCGCTATGCCTACGTCAAAGAAGGGGCATCTACGCATACAACGCGCTCCGATATGTCTAAGTGCGAGTACAACATCAAGCTTCAAAAAACTCCTATTGGAGAGCGTGATGCACTTCAGAAGCTATGCATGGAAGGTGAGGGCTATCGCCTTAAACGCATAAATTAAACACGGGCATAAAAAAAAGAGCACTCAAAGGTGCTCTTTTTTTATGCACTCAATCCTGGGCTACCCAGTCCACCAAGGCATCCAGCACCGGTCTGGCGGCCCCGGCATTCGGGTGGTTGACCATGGCCACCAGCACATAGCGCTGGCCGCTGTAGCCATGCACATAGCCCGCCAGGCTGTTCACATCGCGCAGCGAGCCGGTCTTCAGGTGGGCGTTGGCGCTGGCCTTGCTGCGGCGCAAGGTGCCGTCCGTGCCGGAAATCGGCAGCGAGGCCACGAACTCCGGCATCACCGCCGAATGCCAGGCCGCCTGCAGCATGCGCCCCAGGGCCTGGGCGCCGATGCGGGCGTTGCGGCTGAGGCCCGCGCCGTTGTCCACCACCGGCATCTCGGCCGCCGCCCAGCGCAGCTGCCACCACTGGGACAGGGCCGTGCGCCCGGCATCAAAGCTGCCCACGCCCATGCGCTCCTTGCCCAGGGTCAGCAGCAGCTGCTGCGTCATCACGTTGTTGCTGAACTTGTTGATGTCGCGCACCACCTCGCCCAGGGCGGGCGAGACGTTGTCCCAGGCAGGCTTCAGGCCGGGCGGCACCTGGCCATCGCGCACGCGGCCGGTGATCTGCCCGCCCATGCTGCGCCACATGCCCTCCACGGCCCGCGCGGCAAAGCGCTCGGGGCCGGCCAGGGCCACGGGCCAGTTCTTGTCGCCACAGCTGGCCGGGTAGCGGCCCAGCAGCTGGATGCGCTGCGGGTCGCTCCAGTCGGCCTGCAACTGGGTGCGCCAGTCGCCGCAGGCCGTGCCGGCCGGGGCCAGGGGCACGCTGGCCGGCGCCTGCACGCCCGCCATCGGCAGCTCGTAATGGATGCGCGCCACGCCCGCGGCCGGGTCTGGGATGAAGCCCAGCACCTGGGTCTTGTAGTTGATCAGCAGGGCGTCGGGGCCCGCGTTGTAGGGCCGGAAGGGTTCGTTGTCGAAGGCCGCCGCATCGTGGCCGGAGACCTGGAACGCGCTGTGGTCCAGCACCACATCGCCGACGATGACCTTGACCCCCATGCCCTGCAGGCGCCCCAGCAGCAGCCACAGCCGCTCGGACACCAGCTTGGGGTCGCCCGCGCCCTGGATGTAGACCGTGCCCCGGAACGCGCCCTGGTCCACCACGCCGTCCAGATAGACCGGCGTGCGCCAGACATAGGCCGGACCCAGTTGCTCCAGGGCGGCATAGGTGGTCACCAGCTTCATGACCGAAGCCGGGTTCATCGCCGTGCGGGTCTGCCACGCCAGGCGCACCGGTTGCTGCGCCTCGACCGGCGCGGCATAGATGGACACGGCCTCGCGTGGAATCTGCGCCCGCGCCAGCGCGGCCTCCACCGGCGCCGGCAAGGACTGGGCCAGCGCCCCACCACCGGCGGCGAGCACACCGCCCGCCACCCCCAGGCGCATGCTGCGCCACCACATACGTTCAGACATAGCCGCAAAGTGTAGGGGCTGCACCGGCCAGCGTGCGCCACGCGGGTTTGCGCCAGGGCCCGCACGCGCGCGCCGCCACCGGCCGATAATTCGCAGCTTTGGCGCCACCGCGTGCGCCCTCTGCCCTGGCCGCCCACCCCATGAATCTGCTTGCCTTCGACACCAGCACCGACACCTTGTTCATCGCCCTGCAGCGCGGGACAGCGCTGTGGCAGCACCAGGCGGCCGGCGGCGCCAACTCCTCGGCCACCCTGCTGCCCAGCATCCAGCAAGGCCTGCAGGCGCTGGGCCTGCAGTTCGCGGACCTGGATGCCATCGTCTTCGGCCGCGGGCCGGGGTCCTTCACCGGCCTGCGCACCGCCTGCGCGATTGCCCAGGGGCTGGCCCTGGGGGCCGGCAAGCCGCTGCTGCCCGTCGACACCCTGCTGGCCGTGGCCGAAGAGGCCCGCGAGCAGCATGGCCTGACCGACGTCATGGCGGTGCTGGACGCCCGCATGTCCGAGGTCTACCACGCCGGCTACCGCTGGGCCGAGGGCCTCTGGCACGCCACGCACGCCCTCGGCCTGTGCGCCCCCGAGGCACTGCAGGTGCCCGAAGGGCTGAGCGTGGTGGGCAACGCCAAGGCCGCCTATGCCGAGCGCCTGGCACCCCAGGCGACACACCTGCCAGCCCTGCCCACGGCCACCGCCCTGCTGCGCCTGGCGCCGCGGCTGATGGCCGACGGTCACTTGGTGGACGCTTCCTACGCCCTGCCGCTGTACATCCGCGATAAGGTGGCCCTGACCACGGCCGAGCGCGAAGCCGCACGGGCCGCCAGCCAACCCGCCCCGCACGCATGATGCACCGCCAGCCCTCGCCGCTCCCCGCGCCTACGGTGCCGCCGCGGGCCCCGCCCTGCGCGCTGCAGCCCATGACCGAGGAGCTGCTGGACAGCATCCTGACCATCGAGAACGTGGCCTTCACCCACCCGTGGTCCCGCGGCAACTTTGCCGATGCGCTGCGCAGCGGCTACCACGCACAGGTGCTGCTGGACGGGGACACCGTGCTGGGCTACTTTGTCGCCATGCAGATCCTGGACGAGGTGCACCTGCTGAACCTTACAGTCTCGCCGCTGCACCAGGGCCAGGGCCTGGCCCGCACGCTGCTGGGGGCCCTGTGCGACTGGAGCCGCCACACCGCCCACGCCCAGTGGCTATGGCTGGAGGTGCGCGAAAGCAACCAGCGCGCACGCCGTTTGTACGAACACTATGGATTGGCCCAGGTGGGGGCGCGCAAGAAGTACTATCCGGTGCACCATGGCGAACGTGAAACCGCCATCTTGATGAGCATGTCCCTATGGCCCTGAACCTCGACACCCGCCAACGCGCCATGCTGCAGGACATGGGCATCACCATCTGGTGGCCCAAGCCCGCAGCGGGGGCACCCGTGCCCGCGGCGGCCCCGGCCGTCGCGGTGGTGGCCGTGGCGGACCCGGTGGCGGCACCCGCGGTCGCCGTACACCCTGCCGCGCCCCCAGTGCCCACCGCAGCCCCCACGCCCGTCGCCCCCGCAGTGGCGGCAGCAGTGCCTGCGCCGCAGCCGCGTGCCCAGGCGGTGCCCGACCCAGCGGCCGAGGCCGCACCGGCCACGGCCTGGCGCATGGCCCCGGCCGTGCAGGCCTATCCCCAGGCTGGTGGCGGCAGCGCCGACGATGGCTGGCTGGTGATCTGGGAAGGCCCGCACCCGGGCGCCCCGCTGACCGGGGACAGCGGCAAGCTGCTGGACAACATGCTGCGCGCCCTGCGCCTGCACCACAGCGCCCATGTCTGGATCGCCGGGGTGCAGCGCCCCGGCAGCGAAGCCTTGTCGGCCGCCGGCCTGGCGGCCGAGGCGGTGGACTGGCAGCCGCTGGACCAGTCCCTGCCGCACTGCCTACAGCACACCCGCCCGGCCCGCGTGCTGGTGCTGGGCCTGCATGCGGCCCGCGCCGTGCTGGGCAGCGAGGAAGCCCTGGGCCGCCTGCGCGCCCAGGTGCACCAGCTGCACGGCACGCCCGCCGTGGTCAGCTACGACCCGGCCTACCTGTTGCGTTCACCGCACGCCAAGCCGGCCGCCTGGGCCGATCTGTGCCGCGCCCACGCGCTGCGCCCCCCCCCGGCGCCCTGAGCCTGCGCCCGAAAGGCCCCGGCCCCCTGTCCACCAGGATGCCCGGCATAATTGAGGGCTTGTCATATTTTGGAGATAACTCCGTGGAAACCTACCCTAGTTGGTAGCTTCCATCCTCTCCCAGTGCCCGATGGCCAACGCGGAAGGATTGGAAGCGCACCCTGCATCCCCGCCAAAGCCACAACAACATTTGGGAGAGCTGCATGCTCAATATCTTTTCGCTGTCCAATGGCCGTCTGGTCCAGGAAGAGATCGAATCGCTGGAAGAACTCAAGCAGTTCCAGCCCATCTGGGTCGACCTGGAGTCGCCCACCCTCGAGGAAAAGCGCTGGATCAAGCAGCACTACGGTCTGTCGATTCCCGAAGACGCGACCGACGAGGACATCGAGGAATCCGCCCGCTTCTATGAGGAAGACAACGGCGAGCTGCACATCCGCAGCGACTTCTTGGTGGACGACGAGGACGACCCGCGCAGCGTGCGCGTGGCCTTCATCCTGAACCAGCACAACACCGAGCTGAAAAGCTGCGGCGTGCTGTTTTCCATCCACGAGGAAGACATCCCGGTCTTCCGCCTGCTGCGCCTGCGTGCGCGCCGCGCGCCCGGACTGATCGAAGAGGCCAAGGAAGTGCTGCTCAAGCTCTTCGACGCCGACGCCGAATACTCCGCCGACACGCTGGAAGGCATCTACGACGACCTGAAGAAGGTCAGTGCCCAGGTGCTGGACGGCAACGTCACCGACAGCGACGCCCAGACCGTGCTGGCCGACATCGCGCGCCAGGAGGACCTGAACGGCCGCATCCGCCGCAACATGCTGGACACGCGCCGCGCCGTCAGCTTCATGATGCGCAGCAAGATGCTGAATGCCGAGCAGTTCGAGGACGCACGCCAGATCCTGCGCGACATCGAGTCGCTGGACAGCCACACGGCCTTCCTGTTCGACAAGATCAACTTCCTGATGGACGCCACCGTCGGTTTCCTGAACATCAACCAGAACAAGATCATCAAGATCTTCTCGGTGGCCAGCGTGGCCCTGCTGCCGCCCACGCTGATCGCCAGCGTCTACGGCATGAACTTCCGCGTCATGCCCGAGTTGGAATGGGAATACGGCTACGTCTACGTGCTGCTGCTGATGGTGCTCAGCGCCGTGGGGCCCATGCTGTACTTCCGCAAGCGCGGCTGGCTCAAGTAAGGCGGCAGGCAATCCAAAAAAGGAGCAGCTGGCGCGCGCTCCAAGCCAATTTCAGGTGGTTTAACGTCTGAAATCAAGGCAGAACGCGCGCCACACGCTCACTTTTTCACCCATCTTTCGCAGCCACGGTGGCCACACCGCGCGGCCGCCGCGCCCTCAGCCCATGCGGCAGGCGGGGTGCGCCATCCAGCCCAGCCCCTGGCTGGTGCCGTGGCGCGGGCGGTATGCACAGCCCACCCAGCCGCTGTAGCCCAGGACATCGATGAGGTCGAACAGATAGGGGTAGTGCAGCTCGCCCCCATCCGGCTCGTGCCCCTCCGGCACGCCCGCCACCTGGATGTGGCCGACGCGCCCCGTGGGCAGGTAGGTGCGCAGCTTGGTGGCCACATCGCCCTCCATGACTTGGCAGTGGTACAGGTCCATCTGCACCTTCAGGTTGGGTGCCGCCACGGTCTGCACCAGGCTGTGGGCCTGGTCCTGGGTCTGCAGGAAATAGCCCGGCATGTCGCGCCCATTGATCGGCTCGACCAGCACCTCCACCCCCACGTCGGCGGCGGCCTGCGCCGCCCAGCGCAGGTTCTCGTGGGCCGTGCTGACCAGGGCTTCGCGCGCCAGCGCGTGCGGCACCAGGCCGGCCATGACGTGGATGCGCGGGCAGCCCAGCACCCGGGCATAGTGCAGGGCCTGCCAGACGCCTTCGCGAAAGTGGGCCTCTTCCCCGGGCATGCACAGGCTGCCGCGCCGCCCGGCCTCCCAGGCCTGGGCCATCTCCGCCAGATTCCCGCCCCCGGCCGGGGCGTTGAACAGCACCTGCTGCAGGCCATGCTGCGCCAGCTGCTGCGCCAGCTCCTCGGCCGCGTAAGCATAGGGAAACAGGTACTCCACCGCCCGGAAACCGTCCCGGGCGGCCGCACCGAAGCGGGCCAGGAAAGGCAGCTCGGTGTACATCAGCGAGAGGTTGGCGGCACAGCGGGGCATGGCTGCATTATGGGAAATTGCACCGCCGCCGCTTTGACGCTGGTCGGTTGGTGGCCACCCCGCGTCGTCGCGGCCCTCCGGCTCACCCCGAGGGCACCGGGGTCATGCCGGCGCGCGGCCGGCCCGCCCACGGTCGCGCCTAGCCCCGCTCCAGGCAGAACACGGCCGTGCTGGCGCGCAGATTGGGCCAGCTGCGGATGACCTGGCCTTCGCGCAAACCAAAGGCATCGACCACGTGCAGCCGGTTCTTGTGCGCCAGCACCTCGAAGTCCTTGAACGTGCCCACGCGGATGTTGGGCGTGTCGTACCACTGGTAGGGCAGGTGGCGCGTCACCGGCATACGCCCGCGCAGCACCGAGAAGCGGTTGGGCCAGTGCGCGAAGTTGGGGAAGCTGACCACGCTCATGCGGCCCACGCGCGCGGTCTCGCGCAGCATGGTCTCGGTGTTGCGCAGGTGCTGCAGCGTGTTGATCTGCAGCACCATGTCGAAGCTGTTGTCCTCGAAGATGGCCAGGCCGTCGTCCAGGTTCAGCTGCAGCACGTTGATGCCGCGCTGCACACAGGCCAGCACGTTGGCGTCATCGATCTCCACGCCATAGCCGGTGCAGCCCCGCTCGCGCTGCAGGTACTGCAGGAAGCTGCCGTCGCCGCAGCCCAGATCCAGCACGCGGGCGCCCTGGGGCACCAGCTGTGCCAATGCTTGCATGGTGGGGGTCGCGCTCATGCGGTGAACTCCTTGGCAATGCCGTCAAAGTAGGCGCGCATCGCGGCCAGATAGCGGGGGTCGTCGAGCAAGAAGGCGTCGTGCCCATGGGGCGCGTCGATCTCGGCATAGCTGACGTCGCGCCCGTTCTGCAGCAGGGCCTGCACGATCTCGCGGCTGCGCCCCGGCGCAAAGCGCCAGTCGGTGGTGAAGCTGACCAGGAAGAACTTGGCCAGACTGCGGGTCAGCGCCGCCTTCAGACTGCCGCCGTACTTCTTGGCAGGGTCAAAGTAGTCCAGCGCACGCGTGATCAGCAGGTAGGTGTTGGCGTCGAAGTAGCCGCTGAACTTGTCGCCCTGGTAGCGCAGGTAGCTCTCGATCTCGAACTCGATGTCCTGCGTGGTGAACTGGATGTCGGGGCCGTTGCGCAGGGCACGGCCGAACTTCTGGTTCATCACATCGTCGCTCAGGTAGGTGATGTGGCCGATCATGCGGGCGATGCGCAGCCCGCGCTGTGGCACTACGCCGTGGGCGTAGAAATCACCGCCGTGGAAGTCCGGGTCGGTGACGATGGCGCGGCGCGCCACCTCGTTGAAGGCGATGTTCTCGGCGTTCAGATTGGGCGCACTGGCCACCACCACGGCGTGGCGCATGCGCTCGGGATACTGCAGGGTCCAGCTCAGGGCCTGCATGCCCCCCAGGCTGCCGCCCAGCACGGCAGCCAGTTGTGCGACGCCCAAGCGATCGAGCAGCAGGGACTGGGCATTGACCCAGTCCTCCACCGTCAGCACGGGAAAGCTGGAGCCATAGACCTCGCCGGTCTCCGGGTTCGTGTGCATAGGACCGGTCGAACCAAAGCAGGAGCCCAGGTTGTTGACGCCAATGACGAAGAACTTGTTGGTGTCCACGGACTTGCCGGGGCCGATCATGTTGTCCCACCAGCCCTCGCTCTTGGGCTGGCCGGCGTACACGCCCGCCACGTGGTGCGAGGCATTCAGCGCATGGCAGACCAGGATGGCGTTGGAGCGATCGGCATTCAGCGTGCCATAGGTCTCGTACGCAAGGGTGTAGTCACGGATGTGCTTGCCGCTTTGCAGCGGCAGCGCATCCGGAAAGTGCATGGTTTGTGGTGTGGCGATGAAGGACATGAAAAAACCCGGCATCGCTAAAAACGAGGCCGGGTTCTGTGCAAGCGGTTTCGTCTTTAGCAGGATTTATAAAGCGCCCGCAAGCAGAAGCAAATCGGCGCATGCGGGTCATTATGCCAAACCCGGCACCCCTGTAGCAAACAAGGCCACCACGCCCAGCACCAGGAAGATCAGCGCCGAAATCACATGCACCAGGCGAATCGGCACCTTCTTGACCAGCTTGTCACCCAGCCACACCACGGGGGCATTCGCCAGCATCATGCCCAGCGTCGTGCCCAGCACTACCCACAGGTAAGCGTTGTACTGCGCGGCCAGCATCACCGTGGCGATCTGCGTCTTGTCGCCCATCTCGGCCAGGAAGAACGCCACCACCGTGGTGCCGAACACCCCCCAGCGCGAATGCCCGGCCACCTCGTCATCTTCGAGCTTGTCCGGGATCAGCATCCAGACTGCCATGGCGATGAAGGACAGGCCCAGGATCCAGCGCATGGCGTCGGGCCCGATCATGGCGTTCACCCACGAGCCGACGGCACCGGCCAGGCCGTGATTGACCACGGTGGCAACAAAAATGCCCAGAACAATCGGCCAGGGTTTGCGAAAACGTGCGGCAAGGACCAGGGAGAGCAACTGCGTTTTGTCGCCCATTTCAGCCAGGGCAACAATACCGGTCGAGACGAGGAAGGCTTCCATAAGGTGGGGGAAGGTTATACGGCCGGACTGAACACGCATTGACTGCCGCCGCGTCCAGCCTGGATACGGTTGCAGCCAATGGTCTTGCCCAGCTTTTGAAGCCGCATGCACCATAGCGCACTCGCGCCAAGTCTGTTGATACATGCTTTTGGCGCATTGCACGCCAAACGGACTACTCCCCAAAGACGGGAGCTATTGTAGCGATTTGCAATATTTATCGCCTTCCGCCCAAGCACACCACTGTTATCAAGATGGAATTGCGGGTTAATACGAGTGCTTTGTTGTATAGGAGCACAAATTTGACAAAACCCCAGTGACCTCCAGAGAGCTTGCGACATAATGGGCTCGCTCCCGGGTACTCGGGTACAGGAGCAAGTGCGTTTGCGTCTCTAAGGTAGGTCAAGCCTCAGGTTGGCTTTCGGTTAGGGCTCCATCGCGTTTCAAGTCTTTTTCTAGGAGTCCTCCATGGGCAACAAACTTTACGTGGGCAACCTGCCTTACGCTTTCCGCGACAACGACCTCGAGCAGGCGTTCTCCGAATTCGGCGCTGTGCAAAGCGCCAAGGTCATGATGGAGCGTGACACCGGCCGTTCCAAGGGCTTCGGCTTTGTGGAAATGGGCAGCGATGCTGAAGCCCAAGCTGCCATCCAAGGCATGCACGGTCAAAACTTCGGCGGCCGCGATCTGGTCGTGAACGAAGCACGCCCCATGGAACCCCGCCCTCCCCGTAGCGGTGGCTTCGGCGGTGGCCGTGGCAACGGCGGCGGCTTCGGCGGCGGTGGTTTCGGTGGTGGCCGTAACAGCTACTAATCCCGAACGAGCGTCTTGACGCGACGCTCCATAAAAAAAGGAACCGCAAGGTTCCTTTTTTTATGGCCGTTTTATTTTTCCTAAACCGCTTGTATTTCCATAAAAACTCTGCGGATAATGTTTCTGCGGAATTTCCGCTTTCTGTTTACCAATCCCAACAAATGGGTGCTTTCAAGATATCGGCACCGTATTGGTTTCGGCTGAGGAGCGAGTGATGGGCAGTAAGTTGTATGTAGGCAATTTGCCATATGGCGTTCGCGATCACGATTTGGAACAGGCTTTCGTGCCATTTGGCACAGTGGCCAGTGCCAAAGTCATGATGGAGCGCGATACCGGGCGTTCCAAAGGCTTTGGCTTTGTGGAAATGGGCAGTGACGCCGAGGCCAGTGCAGCCATTCAGGGCATGAATGGCCAACCCCTGGGCGGCCGCAGCCTGGTGGTCAATGAAGCGCGCCCCATGGAGCCCCGCCCGCCCCGTTCCGGGGGCTACGGCAGCTATGGCGGCAACCCGAATGCAGGCAACAACGGGTTTGCCGGCCGCGGGGAAGGCAGCTTTCGCAGCCCCTATGGCACCGGCCCACGTGGGCGCGGCAACCCAGGTTATGGACAGAACCCCGAAGGGGGAAACCGATTCAAGAACGACCATTAACTTCTTGCAAAATAAAAAAGGCCCCGAGGGCCTTTTTTATTTTGCAAGAATAATCCTACATTTATATTTCTTATATTCTTACGCAGCCGTATTCATCACTTGCGTGATTCGATCACACCCCGCACCCGCCCCTTGAGTTCAATCACTTGGGACAGATTGTCGTAATTCATGCTGTCTCCGACAAAACGGCTTCCGCCGCGTGTCAGCACGACGGGCAAATGGGAGCGAACGCGCTCTTCCTTCGTCCAGGCGTGCAGAAACTCGCCCTCCACCTGCAAAGCCGCCTGGGGCTGACCGGGCACCACGCGCCGTACCTTGGCATCCCCCCACAGCTGCACCTCAGAGGCGTCCGAATTGCTGATACCGCGTTGGGCGGCAGAGGTCGTGACCGTGCCATCCGGCGCAATGCTGCGCGTGCGCACCGCATCCACTTCCAAGGTGTCGGACAAGGGCAAATGGCGCGCCATATCCCCCTGGATCACACTTTGCAGACGCCCGCTGGCGTCGAACTGGTGCACCGAAAAATCACGCATCGTGTAATCCGGGTCGGCCGATGCCACCTGATCCACCGGACCTGCCAACGGCTTGGGGGCATTGCGCACCAGCCACCACGTGCCCAAGGCCAGCACTGCCATCAGCATGATGGGCAGGTAAATGGACAGCTGCTCCCAGACGCGTTGCAAGGTTTTTTTCATCGCAGATAGGTCTCCAGCAAGCGGTGGTAGTGCCCACCGGCCTGCAGCAGCAGATCACACAACTGGCGCACCGCTCCCTGGCCACCAGGCAGGTCGCTCACCCAATCGGCGCGGGCCAGATTTTCCACGTGGGCGTTGCGCGGTGCGCACGCCAAGGCACAGCGCTGCATCACGGGCAGATCAGGCCAGTCATCGCCCATGGCGGCGGCTTGGTTCCAATCCAGCCCCAGGCTGTCCAGAATGGACTGCGCAGCCGGCACCTTGTCTTCGGTGCCGTAGACAGCATGCTGCACCCCCAACTGCTTGAGGCGCAAGCGCAGCGGCGCGGAATCCCGCCCCGTGACCACCGCAGGCACGATTCCCGCCTTCTGCAGCAGCTTGATGCCGTGCCCATCCAGGGTGTTGAAGCGCTTGAGGGTCTCGCCGTGCTCGCTGAACAGCAGGCCCCCGTCGGTCAGCACGCCATCCACATCCAGGAACACCACCCGCACCTGCTGGGCCTTGGCAAGCACCGAGGCCTCGCAACGCACCGACCTGTCCATTTGCATTTCGTCCATCAGATCACCTTGGCCAACATCAGGTCCCGGATATGGACCATGCCCACCAGAGTCCCTGCTGCATCCGTGACCAGCACCGACGTGATGCCGTGTCGCTCCATCAACTGGGCCGCATCGGCTGCGAGGGCATCGGGACTGATCGTGCGAGGTTGGGGGTGCATCAGGTCTGCGGCCTTGGCCGCACGTAGATCTGTGCCGTCTTCGATGCGGCGGCGCAGGTCACCATCCGTGAAGATGCCCAGCACCCGCCCTGCGGCATCCACCACCGCACTGGCCCCCATGTTCTTGGCGCTGATCTCGCGCATCAGGCGGTCAAATCCGTCCTGCTCCAGCACGCGCGGCACGTCGTCACCACTGCGCATGACATCGCGCACATGGGTCAACAGTTTGCGGCCCAAGGCACCGCCGGGGTGGGACAGCGCAAAGTCTTCGGCCTTGAAGCCGCGCGCCTCCAGCAGGGCGGCCGCCAGGGCATCGCCCAGGGCCAGCTGCACCGTGGTGCTGGCGGTGGGCGCCAGATTCAAGGGGCAGGCTTCCCGCTCCACGCTGGTGTCCAGCACCCAGTCCGCGTGCTTGGCCAGGCTGGAGGTCAGGCCCCCGGTCATGCCGGCAATCCGCACGCCCTGGCGCTTGAGGGCCGGCAGCAGCGATGTCAGCTCGTGGCTCTCGCCACTGTTGGAGATCGCCAGCACCATGTCCTTGTCGGTCACCATGCCCAGGTCGCCATGGCTGGCCTCGGCCGGGTGCACAAAGAAGGCCGGGGTGCCGGTCGACGCCAGGGTGGCGGCGATCTTGCGCCCAATGTGACCACTTTTGCCCATGCCCATGACCACCACGCGCCCGGGCGTCGCCAGCATGGCCTGTGCCACCTGCACGAAGCGATCATCCAGCCGCTGGGCCAGCGCCTGCAGCGATTGGATTTCAATGGTCAAAGTCTCACGCGCCGTGGCCAGGGCCTGCGACGCGCCCAGTACGGGCGAGGTCGGCATGGGGATGTTCATGGACGGATTTTATCGGGGCGGCCGAGACCCCGCCGCCCCATCGGACCTACGCCTAGCGCAAGCAGGGCCAGGGTGGTGGCTCCGCCGCAGAAACCACCCACGGGCGCCGACCTGATCGCGCGTGCCACTGCGTCAGAATCCGCCACTGATTACACTTTTTGCATTCACCGCCTTGCGACCGGCAAGGCCCTTCGTTTCCAGCAGGAGCGCTGCCGATGCAGCCCCTGCCCCAGCAGCCTTTTGCGGCTTTGAAAACTGCGTCCCATGTACACCACCAGCGTCAACGACTACCTTCGCCAGCACATCCGCACCGTGTCCGACTGGCCTGCGCCCGGCGTGCAGTTTCGCGACATCACCCCGTTGCTGCAGGACCCGAAGGTATTCCGCGTGTTGATCGATGCCTTCGTGCACCGTTACATGGATGCCGACAAGCGCCCCGACGTGGTGGCAGGTCTGGACGCGCGGGGCTTCATTCTGGGCGCTGTCATTGCCTATGAGCTAAACGTGGGCTTCGTGCCGATTCGCAAAAAAGGCAAGCTGCCCTTCACCACCGTCGAGGAAACCTACGAGCTGGAATACGGCAGCGCCACCGTGGAGCTGCACACCGATGCAGTCAAGCCTGGGGACAAGGTCCTGCTGATTGACGACCTGATTGCCACCGGCGGTACCATGATGGCCGGCAAGAAACTGATCGAGAAGCTGGGCGCCACCGTCATGGAGGGCGCCGCGATTGTCGACCTGCCCGAGCTGGGTGGCTCCGAGCTGCTGCGCACCACCGGCAAGCTGCCGCTGTTCACCCTGGTGGATTTCGCCGGTCATTGAGGCCTGCGTCCTCCTTGTGGTGCACACCCCGCCGGCCCTGCCGGCTTTTTTGTACCTGTGCCCCGGGGACCACAGATACATACCGTGACAGCGTTCACCGATGTGTCACGGCAAACTTGGTTTGTTTACATTTTCACCTTGCTCCCCATGCCCTACCCCGCCAGCCACCGTTTCATGCCTGTCACCCAGCGCTGGCGGCGTGGACTGGGGGCGCTGACCTGGCTGCTGGTGTGCCTGGGGGCCATGCTGTGCGGCGCCTGGGGCGGCACCGCCCTGTACCTGGAAGCCCCGCAGACCCACAACATCGCGACAGCCCTGGCCCTGGTCTGGGGATTCGCCTGGCTGGTGCTGCTGGGCTACGGCGCGCTGCAACGGCGCACCCTGCCGGTGATGGCCGGCGGGCTGGTGCTGATGCTGGCCTTGCTGGCCTGGTGGAGCACCCTCACCCCGCGCAGCGACCGGCGCTGGGCCGATGACGTCGCGCACTTGGTCGAGGCCGCGCCCGAATACAACGCGCCCCAGCACATCCAGCTGCGCCATGTGCGCAACTTCATCTGGCGCAGCGAGACCGACTACACCCCGCGCTGGGAAACCCGGAACTACGATCTGGCACGGCTGCGCAGCGTGGACGTGGCACTGTCGTATTGGATGGGACCGGCCATCGCCCACACCCTGGTGTCGTTCGGGTTCGACAACGGCGAGCACGTCGTGTTCTCCGTGGAAATCCGCAAAGAGCAGGGCGAGCACTTCGACGCCCTGGCCGGCTTCTTCAAGCAGTACGAAATGGCCCTGGTGGCCGCCGACGAGCGGGACATCCTGGCCGTGCGCACCAACGCCCGAGGTGAAGAGGTGCACCTGTACCGCGCGAAGCTGTCGCCCGCCGCCATGCAGGAGCTGTTCCTGGCCTACGCCCAGCAGGCCTCGCAGCTGGCGCAAGCGCCGCGCTTCTACCACACGCTCACGGCCAACTGCACCACCATCGTCTGGCAGCTGGCACGGCGCATCGGACAGGAACTGCCCCTGGACTGGCGCCTGCTGGCCTCGGGCTACCTGCCGGAATACCTGCGCGACGCCGGCGGCCTGGAATCCATGCAACCGCTGCCGCTGCAGCGCAGCAACGGCCACATCAACGCCCGCGCGCAGAGCTGGCAACCCGCCCCCGGCCTGGACGACACCCAGGCCAGCATCGACTTTTCGCGCCACATCCGCGCCGGCATGCGCTAGCCGGCCCCGCCTGCGGCCACCGGTCCGGCATGGCATGGCATGGCATGGCGCCTACACTCGCGCACTATGACGCTGTTTTCGCCCTCCCGCTGGCACCTGGGGCTGGTGCTTGCTCTGGCCACCCTGCTGACAGGGTGCGCCGGTGTCACCGTCCGCACCACCGATCCGGCCACCTACCTGGCCGAGCGGCGCAGCGACGTGCTGACCTCGGGCGAACTCAGCCCCGCAGCGCAGGAGGCGCTGCGGGTGCTGGACCTGGACAGCAAGCGCTGCCTGGCCGACGTCCCCTGGTGCCACTACACGATCGCCACCGCCACCGGCCTGTACGACGAGCAGCGCATGGCGACGCTGGCCGAGCTGTGGATCCTGCAGGCGCGCAAGGCGCAGCAGGTACCCTCGCTGCCCGGCACACGCACCCCCGAGGATGTGCAGGCTTGGCTGGAAGCCGCACGCCACGCCTGGGCCTACCTGTTTTTCACCCAGCGCAAGCCCAGCGACCGGGCCTTCGAAGACCGCCAGGTCCAGGTGCGCGACTACTACAACCACGCCGTACAACAGGCGGTCACCGGCCTGTTCGCGTTGCGCGGCGAGGCCGCCCCGTCCGCGCCCATCACCCTGGGCAGCTGGCACCTGGCCTCGGACTTCTCGGGCGTCTGGCTGCCCGCCAACAAGAACATCCCCAACGAACTGGTGCCCGCCACCTCGCTGCGCTTTTCCGGGCTGCGCAACCAGTACCGCCGCGATGGCTTCGGTGCCGAGCTGGTGGCCGTGTTCCAGAGCGATGCGGACCGCTATCTGGCACGCACCGCCCAGGGCATGCTGGAAGGCCCGCCACGCCCGCCCTACCAGGAGTCGCTGTTTCCCGCCGTCACCGTGGTGCTGAACTTTGCAGGGCAGACCCTGGAAGAGGTCCTGTCCACGCGCGAGGTGCAGCTGCAGGCCTTCGACCCCTACCGTGTCCGCCAGGTCGAGCTGGCCCGCACCAGGGTGCCGCTGGCGGGCAACTTCTCCTCGGGCTACGGGCTGTGGCTGGCGCGCTCCGGCTTTGCCACCCAGGCGCTGCGCACCCTGGTGGGGCTGAGCAACGGCATCGTGCGCCCCAGCATCTACCTGATGCAGCCCTACGACCCGAACCGACGCACCATCGTCATGCTGCACGGACTGGCCAGCAGTCCCGAGGCCTGGATCAACGTGGCCAACGAGGTGCTGGGCGACGAGAACCTGCGCCGCAACTACCAGATCTGGCAGGTCTACTACCCCACCAACGCCCCGCTGGCGCTGAACAACCAGGCCATTCGCCAGGCCTTGCAACGCACGCTGCAGCACTTTGACCCGCAGGGCACGGCGCGTGCCTCGCAGGACATCACCCTGGTGGGGCACAGCATGGGCGGGGTGCTGGCCCGCCTGATGGTCAGCAGCACCCAGGGCCAGGTGCTGGCGTCCATCACCGACACCTACGGCCTGGACCCAGACCAGCTGGACGAACAGCTGCGGCCGTTTGTCGAATTCGAACCCGTGCCCCAGGTCAGCAGCGCCATCTTCATCGCAGCCCCGCACCGCGGCACGGACTTTGCCAACAACCGCATCGCGCGCTGGGTGTCCAACCTGATCACGCTGCCGTTCTCCATGGTCGAGCAGTTCGCCGACCTCACGCGCCAGCTGGCCCACGCCTCGCCACGCATCGGCAAGGACTCGCTGCTGCGCATCCCCAACAGCATCGACAACCTCAGCGACGCGGACGAGTACGTGCGCCTGATGGCCAACCTGCCAATCAGCCCCCGCGTGCGCTACCACTCCATCATTGGCAACGACACGCCCAACCTGCCGCTGGCCGACAGCAGCGATGGCATCGTGCCCTACCGCAGCGCCCACCTGGAGGGGGCCGCCTCGGAGCTGATCGTGCCCTTCAGCCACAGCGTGCAGGAACACCCGCGCGCCATCGTGGAAATCCGCCGCATCCTGCACAACCAACTGCTGCCAAGCAACGCCCCAAGCAAGCCATAAGTCCAGATGGGTCAAGGGTCCGCCCGCGCAATCCCGCCACAATTTTCGACATGGAACCCCACATGCCCCCCACCTCTCCGCGCATCAAGGGCTGGTGCCCGGGCGCCTGGCAACCCATGGCTTCGGGCGATGGGCTGGTCGTGCGCGTGCGCCCCCCGCTGGGCCGATTGAGCGCGGCGCAGGCCGTGTTGCTGGCGGAGCTGGCCACCCGCTATGGCAGCGGAACGCTGGAGCTGTCGAACCGTGCGAATGTCCAGTTGCGCGGTGTGGACCCGCAGCAGCACGGCGCCGTGCTGCAGGCCCTGGCCGCGGCGCAGCTGCTGGATGCCGACGTCCGCCAGGAACAGCTGCGCGCCATCGTGATCGACCCGCTGCACCAGCCCGGCGACGGGGTGCTGGCCAGCGCCCAGGCCCTGCAATCCGCGCTGCAACAGACACCGGAAGAAGTGCTGCAGGGCCTGCCGGCCAAATTCGGCTGGCTCGTCGCTGGGCATCAGCACGCCCTGCTGACCACGGTTCCTGCCGATGTGCGCCTGCTGTGCCTGCCCGCGGAGCACGGCGCACCAGCGCCCCACCGCTGGTGGGTCCAGCCCGAGGGCGTGGACCAGGCCCTGGCCTCCCCCACGCTGGAGCACGCCATCGCCTGCGTGCTGCTGCTGGCCGGCTGGAGTGCCGCACAGGCACGCCAGCGCCGCGCCCAAGGGCTGCACCCCGGGCGCATGGTCAGCCAGCTGGCGGCCTACCACAGCCAGCACCAGCGCCTGCCCGACTGGCCCCTGCCCCCAGGGGTGCGCTGGCACACCCCGCCTGTGACCCACCCGGGTGGCGATGCGGAGCCCGCGCCGGGCTGGACGGCCGCAACCGGCTATCTGGTCGCGGCGCCCCTAGGGCGCGTTTCCGCCGCCGCGCTGGCCCGGTTGGCCCAGGCCCTGCCGCACACCGCCGGCGCACACGGCACGCCCCCGGAGCTGCGCATCACGCCCTGGCGCATGCTGTGCATCGAAGGCGTGGAGTCCCCTGCGGCAGACCCCTGGGCACGCCAAGCCGGGCTGGACCAGGCGGCGCACTGGATCACCACCCCCACCGATCCGCGCCTGCGCATCTCAGCCTGCACGGGTGCCCCGGGCTGCGACCAGGCCCTGGCGCCCACGCAAGCCCTGGCGCTGGCGCTGGCGCCGCAAATGCCCGCCGGCAGCCACCTGCACATCTCGGGCTGCGCCAAGGGCTGTGCGCGCCAGCGCCCGGCCACCGTCACGCTGCGCGCGCAGCGCAGCACCGATGCCGAGGGCCGCGCCCACACCAGCTTCGCCGTGGTGCGCGAGGGCACGGCCGGCGATGCCGCCTGCCTGGAGCTGCCGGCGTCCGGCCTGCGCGACAATCCACGCTTGTTCTCCGAAAAGATTGCATGGCTCACGTCTACGAAACCCATGGCGCCGAAATCTACCGCCAGTCCTTTGCCACCATCCGCCGCGAAGCCGATCTGACACGCTTCACCCCGGGGGAGGAGCGCGTCGCGGTGCGCATGATCCATGCCGCCGGCATGGTCGAACTCGCACCCCACATCCAGTTTTCCCCCGACCTGTTCGCAGCCGGGCAGCAGGCCCTGCAGGACGGCGCCCCCATCCTGTGCGATGTGCGCATGGTCAGCGAGGGCATCACGCGCTCACGCCTGCCGGCCAACAACCCCGTCATCTGCACCCTGCAGGACCCCGGCGTGGCCGAACTGGCCGCCCGCATGCACAACACCCGCAGCGCTGCCGCGGTCGAGCTGTGGCGCCCCCACCTGGCCGGTGCCGTGGTCGCCATCGGCAACGCCCCCACCGCGCTGTTCCACCTGCTGAACATGCTGCAGCAGCCCGACTGCCCGCGCCCCGCGGCCATCATTGGCTGCCCCGTGGGCTTCATCGGTGCCGCCGAATCCAAGGAGGCACTGATGCAGGACCTGCCCGTGCCCGCCATGATCGTGCGTGGCCGCCTGGGCGGCTCGGCCATGACCGTGGCCGCCATCAACGCCCTGGCCAGCCATGTTGAATAAGCCCGCGATGGTGCCCCCCACGGGCGTGGTCTGCGTGGGCCTGGGCCCCGGTGACCCGGAACTCATGAGCGTCAAGGCCGACCGCCTGGTGCGCCAGGCGCGCCATGTGGCCTTTTTCCGCAAGCCCGGCCGCCCCGGCAAGGCGCGCCAGGCCGTGCAAGGCCTGCTGGCCGAGGACGTGGTCGAGTACGCCATGGAATACCCCGTCACCACCGAACTGCCGGTGGACAGCGAGGCCTATGTGCAGCAGCTGTCGCGCTTCTACGACCAGTGGTGCGAACGGCTGGCCGCGCTGGCCCGCCAGACGCAGGTGGTGGTGCTGTGCGAGGGCGACCCCTTCCTCTACGGCTCCTTCATGCACCTCTACACCCGCCTGCAGGCGCGCGGCGACGTGCCCGTGGACGTGGTGCCCGGCATCCCCGGCATGGTGGGCTGCTGGCATGCCACCGGCACCCCCATCACCTGGGGCGACGACGTGCTGAGCGTCATGACCGGCACGCTGTCCGAGGACGAGCTGGTGCGCCGCATGCAGACCGCCGACGCCCTGGTCATCATGAAAGTGGGGCGCAACCTGCCGCGCATCCGCCGTGCACTGCAGCGCTGCGGCCGCACCGAGGCCGCCTGGCTGGTGGAAAACGGCACCACCGCCCAGCAACAGGTCCAGCGCCTGCAGGACGTGGGCGATGCGGCCTGCCCCTACTTCGCCATCGTCCTGGTCCATGGCCAGGGCCGCCGCCCGGAGGCCGCATGGTGAGCCCCGCCGGACGCCTGAGCATCGTCGGCCTGGGCCCCGGGGCCCTGCCGCAGACCACCCCCGAGGTGTGCGCCGCCCTGCAGCAGGCCACCGATGTGATTGGCTATGTCCCCTACGTGGAGCGTGCCCGCGCCCTGCTGCAGGCCCAGACCGCGGCAGACGTGGACGCCATCCGTTTCCACGCCTCGGACAACCGGGTCGAGATCGACCGCTCGCGCCATGCGCTGGCGCTGGCCGCGCAAGGCCACCGCGTGGTCGTCGTCTCCTCGGGGGACCCCGGGGTGTTTGCCATGGCCAGCGCCGTGCTGGAAGCCGTGGACCACGCCGCACCCGCCGAAGCCGCGCTGTGGCACACGCTGGACATCCAGGTGCTGCCCGGCATCACCGCCATGCTGGCGGCCGCCGCGCGCGCCGGGGCCCCCCTGGGCCATGACTTTTGCTGCATCAACCTGTCGGACAACCTCAAGCCCTGGTCGGTGATTGCCAAACGCGTGCAACTGGCGGCCGAGGCCGACTTTGCCATGGCCTTCTACAACCCGCGCTCCCTCAGCCGGCCCGAAGGCTTCAACCGCCTGCTGGCACTGCTGCGCACGCACTGCGAGCCCGAGCGCCTGCTGGTCTTTGCCCGCGCCGTCTCCACGCCCGAAGAGCGGCTGACGGTGTGCGCCCTGCAGGACGTGCAGCCCGAGATGGCCGACATGCGCACCGTGGTGCTGGTCGGCAACAGCACCACGCGCCGCGTGGGGCCGTGGATCTACACCCCGCGTTCCTACGGCAGGGACGCGGTGGCGCCGGGCACGGCGGCATGAGCCAGCCAGTGCATCACCGCGTCCACCTGGTCTGTGGACGCGCGCGCCGGCACCTGCGGGCGCTGCACCATGATGACGCGCAGGCCCAAGGCCCGCGCCGCCTCCAGCTTGCCACGCGTGGCCTCGCCCCCGGCGTTCTTGGTCACCAGCCATTCGATGCCGTGGGTGGCCAGCAAGGCGCGCTCGGCCTCGGCACCGAAAGGGCCACGCGCTACCAGCACCGTAGCACCCTGCACAGGCAGAGAGCCCGCTTCCGGCACATCCACCACCCGCAGCAGATACTGGTGCTGCGGAATCTGGCTGAATGCCGCCAGCTGCTTGCGGCCCACGGCCAGGAAGACGCGGGCCGGCGCTGCCGGCAAGGCGCGGGCGGCCGCGTCCATGTCGGCCACCATCTGCCAGCGGTCGCCGTCCTCGGGCTGCCAGGCGGGGCGTTCCAGCGCCAGCAAGGGCGTGCCGGTCTGGGCGCAGGCCGCGCAGGCATTGCGGCTCATCTGTGCGGCAAACGGGTGGGTGGCATCCACCACGTGGCTGATGCCCTGGCTGCGGATGAACTGCACCAGCCCCTCCACCCCGCCAAACCCGCCGCAGCGCGTGGGCAGGGGCTGGGCGGCGGGCTGGCGGGTGGCGCCCGCATACGAAAACACCGCGGGCACCGCGGCCTGGTGCAGGCGGCGGGCCAGCAGGCTGGCATCGCTGGTGCCACCCAGCAGGAGAACATGTGTCATGGCTGATCCGTGGCTGACCTTGGTCGGAATGAACGAAGACGGGCTGGAAGGCCTGAGCGCCCCGGCACGCCGTACCGTGGAGGCGGCACACACCATTTTCGGTGCACCGCGCCACCTGGAGTTGGCCCAGGCCGGCGCGCGGGGCCGCGCCTGGCCCATCCCCTTTGATCCCACCCCCGTCCTGGCCTTGCGCGGCCAGCCGGTGGTGGTGCTGGCCTCGGGCGACCCGTTCTGGTTTGGGGCCGGGGGCACACTGGCCCAGCATCTGCAGCCCCACGAATGGAACTGCCACGCCCAAAGCGCCACATTCTCGCTGGTGGCCGCCCGCCTGGGCTGGCGGCTGGAACACAGCGTGTGCCTGGGCCTGCACGCCAGCCCCGTGGCGCAGGTGCTGCCGCAGCTGCGGGCCGGGCGCCAGCTGATCGTGCTGCTGCGCGACGGCGCCGCCGTGGTGGACTTTGCCGGCTGGCTGCAGGCCGAAGGCTGGGGCCGCAGCACGCTGTGGGTGCTGGAGGCCGTGGGCGGCCCGCGCGAACGCTGCCGCATGCTGGCGGCCGAGGCCGTCGCCACCGCCCTGGCCGAAGACCCGGCGCAATCGCCGGTCTGCGTGGCTGTGCTGGCACAGAGCGCGCAGCAGGAAGGCCTGCCCACCACCCCGGGCCGGCCCGACGCTTGGTACGCCCACGATGGCCAGATCACCAAGGCCCCCATCCGCGCCATGACGCTGGCCGCCCTGGCACCGCGCCACGGTCAATGCCTGTGGGACATCGGCGGGGGCTCCGGCTCGATCTCGGTGGAGTGGTGCCTGGCCGGGGGCCAGGCCATCACCATCGAGCAGCACGCCACGCGCGTGGCCAACATCACGCGCAACGCCCAACGTTTTGGTCTGCAGCAGGCGCTGCGCTGCATCCACGGCACAGCGCCCCAGGCCTTGCAGGATCTGCCGCGGCCGCAGGCCGTGTTTGTGGGCGGCGGCTTCGATGCCACCCTGTTTGAACATCTGCAGGCGGCCATGCCCGCGGGCTGCCGCCTGGTGGTCAACGGCGTGACGCTGGAAACCCAGGCCCTGCTGGTCCAGCTGCACGCCAGCCACGGCGGGCAGCTGCAGCGGCTGGAGTTGTCCAGCGTGGAGGCCCTGGGCCGCATGCGCAGCTGGAAGGCCGCGCGCCCGCTGGTGCAGTGGGTGTGGCAGCGGTGAACGCCCCGTTGACCCTGGTGGCAGGCCTGGGCCTGCGCGCCACGGCCCGTGCGGACCACCTGCAGGCGCTGTGGCAACAGGCCTGCGACTGGCTGGTGCAGCAACCGGCCTGGCCGGCAGGCCAGGCACCGACCGTCACCACCCTGGCCGTGCTGGCGCACAAGGCCGACCACCCGGCCCTGCAGGCCTGGCGCGCGCAACTGCCGTGGGCCACGCGCCTGCTGGCCCTGCCGCCGGCGCAGCTGGCCGGCCAGCCGGTGCCTACCCAGTCGGCGCGCCTGCTGGCGCGCTATGGCACGGGCAGCGTGGCCGAGGCCGCCGCACTGATAGCCGCCGGCCCCGGCGCACGGCTGTGGCGGCCGCGCTGGGTGACTGCCGACGGCTGCGCCACGCTGGCGCTGGCCTGCGCCACCCCGTCTTTTGATTGTGTATCCGGAGAGGCTATCGCCTCTCCCCTTGAGGAGTAACGGCATGACCGTGCATTTCATCGGCGCCGGCCCCGGCGCCGCCGACCTGATCACCGTGCGCGGACGCGACCTGATGGCCCGCTGCCCGGTGTGCCTGTATGCCGGGTCGCTGATCCCGCGCGAACTGCTGGCGCACTGCCCGCCAGGCGCGCGCATCGTCAACACCGCGTCCATGGACCTGGACCAGATCGTGGCGGAAATCCAGGCCGCCGAGGCCCAGGGCCACGACGTGGCCCGCCTGCATTCGGGCGATCTGTCCGTCTGGTCGGCCATGGGCGAACAACTGCGCCGCCTGCGCGAGCTGGGCATTGCCTACAGCGTCACGCCCGGCGTGCCCTCGTTCGCCGCCGCGGCCGCCACGCTGGGTGCCGAGCTGACCCTGCCCGGCCTGTGCCAGTCCCTGGTGCTGACGCGCACCTCGGGCCGCGCCACCGCCATGCCCGAGGGCGAGAACCTGGCCGCCTTTGCCGCCACCGGCGCGGTGCTGGCCATCCACCTGTCCATCCACGTGGCCGAGAAGGTGCAGGCCGAGCTGCTGCCCCACTACGGCGCCGACTGCCCCGCCGCCATCGTCTGGCGCGCCAGCTGGCCCGATGAGACCGTGGTGCGCACCACCGTGGGCCAGCTGGCCCAGGCCGTGTCCAGCCGCATGGAGCGCACGGCCATCATGCTGGTGGGCCGCAGCATCAGCGCCGAGGACTTTGGCGAAAGCCGCCTCTACGCCGCCGACTACGACCGCCGCTACCGCCCCCTGGGCACCGAGCCGCGCTTTCCCGCCGCAGGCACTGCCGTGGACACCGCCACCGACCGCCCCCTGGGCCACGACGCGGCATGAGCCGCCCCCTGCCCCCCGTGGCCCTGACGCTGATCGGCATTGGCACGGGCAACCCCGACCACCTCACGCGCCAGGCCCTGCAGGCCATGCGCACGGCCGACCTCATCCTGCTGCCGCACAAGGGCGAGGACAAGGCCGAGCTGGCCGCGCTGCGCCAGTCGCTGTGCGATGCCGTGCTGGCCGACGTGCCCACGCCGCCGCGCGTGGCCGGCTTTGACATGCCCGTGCGCCGCAGCCAGGGCGATGACTACCTGGCCCAGGTGGACGAATGGCATGCCGCCATCACCCGCTGCTGGCAGGCGACGATGGCCCAGGCCCTGGCCGACGGGCTGCAGCCACGCCAGGCCGAAGGACCGCTGCACGTGGCCCTGCTGGTCTGGGGCGATCCCTCGCTGTACGACAGCACCCTGCGCATCGCCGCGCGCATGCAGCCGCCGCCCGTGCAGGTACATGTGGTGGCTGGCATCACCGCCGTCCAGGCCCTGACCGCCGCCCACGCGCTGGCGGTGAACGAGATCGGCCAGCCCTTCACCGTGACCACCGGCCGCCAGTTGCGCGACCACGGCTGGCCCGCCGGGGTGGACACCGTGGTCGTCATGCTGGATGGGCAGTGCAGCTTCACCCACCTGCCGCCGGCGCTGGCGCAGGAGGTTGACATCTGGTGGGGCGCCTACGTGGGCATGGCCCAGCAGGTGCTGGACCACGGCCCGCTGACCGAGGCCGGCGCGCGCATCCTGGCCACGCGC
Organism: Comamonas aquatica; assembly: GCF_018064205.1. NCBI lineage: Bacteria > Pseudomonadati > Pseudomonadota > Betaproteobacteria > Burkholderiales > Comamonadaceae > Comamonas > Comamonas aquatica. The sequence goes on from NZ_CP072916.1 coordinate 3,519,032, forward strand.
GCCGCCGCGCGCGCGCAGCACGGCTGGATCATGGACATCTACCTGCTGCGCCGCCGCAGCGCGGCAGCCCCTGCCACGGCGTTCAACGTGTGAAAAAGTAGCGGATACCGCTGATGCGACAAGGACTTCCAGTCTTTTGAGGCTGGAAGTCCTTTGTCTTGGTGCGCCAAGCGCTCTGTTTTTTAAGTGCCGCGCAGACCGTACCTGGGCCATCCACCCAAGGTGGGCAGCCACCCTGCGCACAGGGCGGCGCCGCGCTCACTTCCGATGCAGAAGCTAGAAAACAAGACTAATCCATTGATATAAAACAACTTTATTTTTTAATAATTTTAAATGGGCACACATATGGGCACACGCATCTGACCTGCCCCTGTTGGAATGCTTTTCTTCACGAGCACACATAGAGGCGAAATTTCTGGATTAGGCACCGCTCAACGTTCTAAACACCTTCGCGCGGGCGCTCATGATGTTGCGTGGCTTTCCACGCTGGTGTGCAGCTAACCCCAAAAGCGGGCGCGGGCGCAGTTGTCTGGCCACTGGCACCGGACTGATGTTTGGTTGGTTAAAAGTGCTGTCTCAGTTTGCTGGTTTCTCGCAATCCAGTTTGCTGGTTTCCAGCAAACTAGGTTGCTGCTTTCACGCAAACTAGATTGCAGCTTTTCTGCAATCTGGAATGCAGGGTGAAGCGGATCAAAGAGGCGCCGTCGGCACCCCTACCCGGTTGGAGCCTGCCTACCGCTGCCCAGCCCCCGATACAGGTCAAGCGCTGCGTTCTGCCGGTCCAGCAGCAGCGAAACAAACTGGACCTGGGCCGAGAACAGGCTGTTGCGCGCGCAAATCTCAACCAGCACCGTGCTTTGCAAGCGGCTGAACACTGCATTGCAAGCATCTGCGCTGTCCGCGACAATACTTTCAGTGCTCGCTCCCAGGCCGTCCGCGTAGGTGTAGTGGCGGTTTGCGTAGCTACCACCGGCGAAGTCTGGTGGAAACGAAGATGAACTGCATCAAGCGGCTAGGTGAACGCGTGATGTCTCGCACCTTTGAACGCCAAGTCAACGAGCTGCACATCCGAGCAGCCATATTGAATCGATTTACTGAACTGGGCCGTCCTCAGACGGCAGCCGTGGCCTAGCCACGGCCGGGGTCTGGGGTCACTCGCCTCAAACTGGATTTATGCAACAACGCCGTGCAGGGGTAGAGTTACCCACCTCGATCCGGCGCGCTTCTTCCCCCTTCGCAATGGTCTGTACCAGGCCTTCTTCCAGCAGCTGGATAGCCTCTTGGCGTGTCATGCCGTCCTTGGCCTGGCGTTGCGCCAGGATGTGGGCGATCCCGCGCTTGTCATCCCCCCACACGAAGTCCACCCAGCCCAGGCCCGCGCGGTGCATGGCGCGGGCCGGCAGGATGTAGTCACGGATGATTTCGGCGTCGGACAGCGCCAGCGAACGGAAGCCGGACACATGCTGGCGCAGTCAGGAGCGAATCTCGGCGATGGCGCGTTGCACGAAATGCAGCTTGGGCGTGGTCTGGGCCATTTCGGCCAGGACTTCTTCGACCGCCACGCGGCAGCACAGGTCGATACCACCACGCAGACCGTATTCCTGAATCTTGGCATCCACCTGGGCACGGCGCATCGTGGCGATCTGGTTCAGGCTGGGGGCCAGCTGCTGGTCAAACAATCCATCGTGCCCAATTCCCCGACTCGCCAGCATGCGGGCGGTGTCGTTCAGCTTGATTTCCATCTCACAGTGACCCACCAGCCACCAACAATCTAGCGCAGCATTTCCAAGTTTTTGTACCTTGGAAATGTCAAGTTTTGTCTGGTTCTCATGGGGTTGGGTTTTAAGCCGTGCCTTTCCGTTCAGTTTGTCGGTTCTTCCTGGGGCGACCGCCTTTCTTTCCATTACGGCGGCTGGCAGCCTTGCCCTTTTTGGTTTTGGGTCCCGTGGACAAGCCGCCGTGCAACTTGCAGCGTCCGCCGCGATACAGGACCCTGCTTTTGCAGGGAGTGCCCTTGCGCGTCCTCGCGCCACAGCAGTCGCTGTGGAGATGGACGGACGCAGGTTCGTGATCAGCGCTCTGATTGCCAGATGCTGGCGCCGGTATGGCATGTCGTTGAGTGGGTTGGTGCATGGGGGCCTTTGTCTTGCAATTGAACGAATTTGTGCGTCGTCCAATCTCAGGGCACTCGCGCTTTGAGCAGCCACCATTGCAAAAGCATGCAGTTCAGCAAGCCAGGCGCCACCAGCCGACTGGTGCGTTGAGGAGTCGGTTGCGGGGACTTTGCGGCCGGCCACGATGGGATTGGTGCTGCCCGTACCCTGGAGATGCTTGCCTGGAGTGTCGATCGAGGCTGGGCCAGGATGCCAAGGCTGGTATGGATGGGCCAAGTGGGACCAGCGCCAGCGAACCCTACAGAGCATAGGGTTCGCTTTGGCAGGGTCGGCAACTTCAGCGTGACTAGGACATTCGCTGGGGGTGAAGAACTGCGAGAAGCTTCTGAGATGGGACGGGCACCCACCATGCTGGCGGCAGGCTTGGTCCGTGCCGGTGCCGTGATGTGGGCACGCTGGTATTCCGGGCTTTGGCGGTAGCGCTCCGCAGCCGCGCCACGGAGCTTGGCAATCGGCTTGGTAAAAAACTCAGCCATCGTTTTCGTGCCCTTGGGGCGGCAACGAGGGCGAGGCGGACTCAGGGTATCGGCGGGCCCCAACGTCGGGGCCAGGGCTGCATAAAACGCCTGGGGGGCTTCTTCAATGCAGTTGCGAAGCAGCTGGGCCACGCAGCTTTTCCACATCGGGTCTTTGCGGTGCTGGAGTGCGCGAATGACTTCCCCGGCCATTTGTTCTGCCGTCAGCGCCATCTCGGAATGGTCCAGCAGGCCTAAAGCGGCTGCGTGGGGCTGCATGGTTTGTTCAAAGCGCGCCAAGCGCGCACGCAGCTGTGCTTTACCACCCAGTAAATCCGAGCCTTGCATCCGGCCCTGGACCAGGGGAACGATCAGCACATGCATGTGCTGTGCGCTTTCATCCTTGTGCACGACAGCGCTCAGGAGGTTGGCGCTGCCAAACTCTGTGGCCATCCAGTCCAAAGCAGCTTGGAAGTACGCGGATTCGTCATCGTGGATGCCCACAGGCAGGCTGACCAAGGCCTCGATCAGGCGCACGGCATCCACCCGGAGCTTGTCGATCCCTGCTGCTTCCAGCTGTGCTTTGTAGGCGGCGTTGACCGCATCAGCCGTCTGGTGCCCGAGCAAGACGAAGTTGAGATGCTGCTGGCCTGGGGTGATGTTGGGCGTCAAAGCCAGCTCGCGCAGATTGTGCCGAGCAGCCCGTAGCGCTGCCGTGGGGCCCTTGAGCTTGGCAAAGCGCACCAGCAGGTTGGCAGGGCGTGTTCGGCGGTCCATCTGCACGCGTGCCCCTCAAATGACTCCAGCCGTGACGAGCACGGCTGGGTGGAAGAGGGCCAGCGAACGCATGGCGGGGCAGCGGTTTAGTGGATACCCAAAACGCGGCGCAGCTCGGCGACCGACCAGGCCAAGCGGTTGTTGATGCGGGCAGGGCGCAGCGGCCCTGTTTCCTTGCAGGCCCACAGGCGCAGGGTCTGCTCGGAGCGGTTGAGGTGGAAAGCCGCCTCGGCGGTAGTGATGTGGGAGCGGGTTTCTTCGTCCAGGCAGCCTGCCATGCAGACCACAGCACCAGTGTCTGTGTTGATACGCGTGGAATCGCTACCACCGTGGCAGCGGCACTCCGAGGTCTTCCGGTTTCCACGGCCCGTCAGTTTCAGCCCTTGCACTTCATCAAAAGTCGAAGCCTTCGGCAGGAGGTCACGATCAAAATTCATGATCGCCCCCTTACTTCTGGCGGCTGGCAGCAACGCGCGCTGTCAACCACTCATCTACTTCCGATTCAACCCAGCCGACGGCCTTGGCACCCACGGAGATGGGTTTGGGAAAGGTGGAGTCGAAATCCCCCGGGCGCTTGGGGTTCCAACGCATCTTGGCGTAGATGCTGGAACGCGACAGCCCTGTGCGCGCCTCCAGTTGTTTGCGACGAATGATGGTCAGCGCTTTGGTAGTTGGTGCGGCCATTTCTTACCTCCTAGAGATTCAGAAAGCCGATGCGTTCTGCACCGGCACGGCCGCAGTCTCGAAAAATTTTCCCGATCGCCTAACCCCTGATAAAGCGCTTTATCAGGGGTTGCTTATGCAAACAGATTTTCCAAAACAGACGCAGGGAAGCCATTGAAAACATCCTGGTACTTGATATAGGCCTTCTCTACCGCCTTGTCCCCAGCATCCGCACTGTGAAAACGATTCGCTGCCTCCCCGATTGCCTCCAGCTTGGTTTGTCCTTGACGGCGTGCCCACACGACATAGGCAGCACAGCGAATATCACGGAGCTCCGTATCCTCGCGCTGGTGTTTTCCACGGGGCAGCGTGAACCCAAACGCTTGTTCCGGCGTGGACCGCTTTCTCTGCTTGTGCCACTCGTCCGTGTCATCGCACAAACGCCCCATGACGATGCGAAAGTACCGAATGAACAACGGGTCCTGTATCGACACCACATCGGCATCTTTCAGCCGCTGGTTGAAATACTCTGCCAATTGCAGCGCCAGCTCTGGATCGTGCCCTGCCTCGAAATTGCACAGCGCAGCATCCAACCCCTCGTCACTGCTGAGATCCCACTTCATCGTTTTCCTTTCGTTGTCAGTGTGGTGTGCATTCGGACCATTCACACCCAGGCTGCCGCATCGGCTCAACAGCTCTCTGCTGCAAATGAACAGCGTCGATCATGACAAGCAGTGCAAGGTCTACATCGCCCACTCTTCACCCAGGGCATGCGCCTGACGCAGCACCAGCTCTACCGCCGCATCAGCCGCATCTGGTGGGTACTTGTACTTGCGCAAAACCCGCTTGACCATCAGCCTCAGCCTGGCCCGCACGCTCTCGCGTTCATTCCAGTCCACGCTCAGGTTCTGGCGCAGGTTCTCGGTCAGCTCGTGGGCGATCTTCTTGAGGGTTTCATCGGTCAGCTCCCGCACCGCTGATTCATTGGTAGCCAAGGCGTCGTAAAAGCGCACCTCGTCCTCGGTCAGACCCAGCAGCTCACCCCGGCTGGCGGCCTCGCGGAACTTCTTGGCCATCTCGACCAGTTCTTCCATCACCTGGGCGGTTTCAATCGAGCGGTTCTGGTAGCGCTTAATCACGTTGCCCAACAGGTCGGAGAACTTCTTTTCCTGCACCACGTTGCTGCCAAAGCGGCTCTTGATTTCGCCTTCCAGCAAGCGCTCCAACAACTCCACCGCCAGATTCTTCTCTGGCAGGTTCTGCACCTGGGCGAGGAACTCATCGTCCAGCAGCCCAATATTGGGCTTATCAAGACCAACCGCATCAAAAATATCTACAACTTGCTCAGACACCACAGCGTTACTGATGATTTGCCGGATGGCCTCGTCGCGCTGTTCGTCGGTGCGTTTCTTGGCGGTGATGTCGCGCTTGGTCAAGATCACCTTGACCGCCTGCATAAAGGCCACCTCTTCACGCACGGCCTTTGCTTCGTCCAGCGTGCAACACAAAGAAAAAGCCTGCGTTAGCGCCAGCGTGGTGTCGGCAAAACGGCGCTTGCCGTCTTTGCCACCCTCGGGCTTAAGGCCCAGCACATGGTTAGCGGCCCGCGCCAAGCTGCTGTGCCCGCCGGTCAAAAAATCGCTGTAGTCACAACCATGCAGCAGCGCATGCAGTACATCGAGCTTCTCCATGAGCACGCTGTACGCCTCGCGGGCATCCACTGTGGGGGTGCCCCGCCCTTTGCTGGCGGTGTACTCCTTCATGGCAGCCTTGAGTTCGTTGCCAATCCCGATGTAGTCCACCACCAGGCCGCCCTGCTTGCCCTTGAACACACGGTTCACGCGCGCAATTGCTTGCATCAGGTTGTGGCCCTTCATGGGCTTGTCCACATACAGGGTGTGTACGCACGGGGCATCGAATCCGGTGAGCCACATGTCGCGCACGATCACCAGGCGCAGCGGATCAGCGGGATCCTTGAAGCGTTTTTCCAGGCGTTTTTTGACCTTGCCGTCGTAGATATGGGGACGCAGCAGGGCTTTGTCGCTGGCAGAGCCGGTCATCACGATCTTGATAGCGCCTTTTTCTGGGTCGCTGTCGTGCCAGCCAGGGCGCAACTTGATGATCTCGTTGTACAGGTGCACACAGATGTCGCGGCTCATGGCCACCACCATGGCTTTGCCCGATTGGGCGGTGCTGCGCTCTTCAAAGTGCGCCACCAGGTCAGCGGCCACGCTGGCCACACGGGGCTCGGCCCCAACGATTTTTTCCAGGGCGGCCCAGCGGCTTTTCAGTTTGGCTTGCTGGCTTTCTTCCTCGTCCTCGGCCAGTTCATCGACTTCGTCGTCGATGGCTGGCAGGTCTTCGTCTTTCAGCCGCAGCTTGGCCAAGCGAGACTCGTAGTAGATGGCCACGGTAGCGCCATCTTCCTTGGCCTGCTGCATGTCGTACACATGGATGTACTCACCAAACACGGCGCGGGTGTCATGGTCAGAGCTGCTGACCGGGGTGCCGGTAAAGCCTACAAACGTCGCATTGGGCAACGCATCACGCAGGTGCTGGGCATAGCCTGCCTGGTACTTTTCTTCGCCAGGCTTGCCTTTGAGGGTCGCCTTGAAGCCATATTGGGTGCGGTGCGCTTCGTCGGCGATCACCACGATGTTGCTGCGCTCGGACAGCACGGGAAAGATGTCCTCATCCTCCCCCGGCATGAACTTCTGGATGGTGGCAAAAATGATGCCGCCCGAGGGACGATTGCCCAGCTTGGCGCGCAGGTCTGGGCGGGTCAGTGCTTGGGTCGGCTGTTCCCGCAACAGGTCCTGGGCCAGGCTGAACACGCCAAAGAGTTGACCATCCAAATCGTTGCGATCGGTGATCACCACGATGGTGGGATTCTCCATCGCGGCTTCCTGCATCACACGGGCGGCAAAGCAGGTCATGGTGATGCTCTTACCGCTGCCCTGGGTGTGCCACACCACCCCGCCCTTGCGGGATGCACCAGGCCGCGACGCTGCCACCACTTCTTCGATGGCAGCACGCACTGCATGAAACTGGTGGTAGCCCGCGATCTTCTTAACCAGCTGTCCGTCGTCCTCGAACAGAACGAAGTAACGGATGTAGTCCAGCAGATACTGGGGCGCCAGCACACCGCGCACCAGCGTTTGCAGTTCCTGAAACGGCCCCAGGGGATCGATGTTCACCCCATCAATCGTGCGCCAGGCCATGAAACGCTCGGCGTTGGCAGACAGGGACCCCATCAAGGCATCGGTGCCGTCCGAAATCACCAGCACCTCGTTGTACTGGAACACGTCCGGGATCTGCTCCTTGTATGTCTCGATCTGGTCAAACGCCTTCCAGATGTTGGCGTTTTCGTCGGCAGGATTCTTCAGCTCCAGCAGCGCCAGCGGCAGGCCGTTGACGAACAGAATGATGTCGGGGCGACGGGTTTTGTGCGGGCCTTTGATGGTGAACTGGTTGACGGCCCACCATTCGTTCTTCTCGGGGTGCGTCCAGTCAATCAGGCGCACGAAGTCGCCGCGTGTCTCTCCGTCCTCTTGATACTGGACCGGCACGCCGCCCACCAGCAGCTTGTGGAAGGCACGGTTGGCAGACAGCAGAGAGGGGATGCCCAGATCCAAAACCTGCTTGATGGCATCTTCACGGGCAGCCACGGGAATGCCTGGGTTCAGGCGGTTGATGGCCTCGCGCAGCCGAAAGGGCAGAACAACCTGGCGGTAGTCGGCGCGCTCGGGCGAAGACCCGTCGAAGGCGATGTCGGGCCCATACCGATGGGTGTAGCCCACGTCTTGTAGCCAGGCCAGGGTTTCTTGTTCGAGTTGCTCTTCAGTCATGCTCAATCCCTCCAGTGCGGCACCAACCCATGGCTCCGCTTGTGTATTTCGGCGGGTCTACGCCCGGTACTCTCACCCAGCAAACACTCCGCATCTCAGCCAGACGGCCACATCCACAGTGGCTGCCAACGTAGCCAACGGCTGTCCTTGCTGCGGTCGTGATGGGGGCCATATCGATGCTCTTGGCAGTAATCCGGGCATTAGGCTAAACTTCGTACCTAAGTGGATTGGGGGTTCCTGGTCGGCGCTACAGCCTCGGTGGGTTCATCGGGGCTTTTCGCTTTCTGGGGCGGATAAATCACCAAGCCCACATCCTGATAGCCGGTGCCCACACAGGCACGGCCACCATCACAGTAGAACTTTTTCTTCAGCACATCGAACGCAAGGTTCGGCTGTGCAGGGCGCAGGTAATTCAACCCGACGGGCCGAGCCACCAGGTCGGCCAGCTGCAAACCCGCCAAATTGGTCTTTTTGTCGGCGAACACCACGTCAAACGGCAACACCCGGTTGCCGGGGTTGTCGCCATCGCAGATACGGCGAAATTCCAACTCCAGCTCGGCATCTTCTTTCTTGCCACGGCACTCCACCACCACATGGGTCTTCACGCCATCCTGCCCCTTCTCGGCCAGAAAACCACGCAGTGCCTCCAACCCCATACCCAGTGCAATGTGGTACGGATTGGTCAGTGCCCCAGCGGATCGGTGCATCCGTGCTTTGTCCACCACGCACGCAATCAGGATGAAGTTGCTGGCTTCCATGATCGAGGTCAGCCCCGCCATGAACGCATCGCGCGTGGGCCGATGGGCCAGAAAGGTGAAGTCGCCCTTCTGTTTGCGAATTTCGTTCTCATGCAGCACCACGCTGTCATGACCAAAGTAGTTGAACTTCAGCTTCTCGACGGCCGGCACGATCTTTTCTGCGTAATGCCGTTTGTGAAAGACGCACAGCGCCAGCACGAACACCGGGTAGTCCCTGTCAATGCTGGCCAGGGAGTGGTCACCGCTTTCATCCACATACACCACGTAGTCGCTGAACCGACGACCCGCGAGTTCCTGCGGAGCCTGCTCAACGGGTATCGCCTCGACGGATTCAAACAGCGCGTATTGGGTGCCTGCGGGGGTCATGGTGTGGGGTTGACGAAGTTCAATAACAAAAAAGGCCTCTGGCGCTCGTTCAACAAGCGCAAGAAGCTATCAAATACACAGCATTCATGCTTGCGGGACGCCGCCCAAAGCGGCCTCAGTGGTGGCCTGGGCTTCGGGCAGGCGCAGTTGGCCGGAGATCAGGCGGGGGAGCAGGGTGTCGCGTATTTGGGTCAGTTCGTCAATCTGAATCGTGAGAGTGCGATCCACCAATGCACGAACTATCTCTGAAAAAACGTTGAGCACGGAATCAGGGGGAACAGCCACTAGCTCTTTCTCAAGAAAGTGCGTCGTTTGAAAGTTGGCGATGCCAGTGCTTTGATTTTGGTACTCCCAAGTCTTTCCTTGGTTGTAGATAAATCGAAGATGCTGGCCAAGCAGTACCCCTGTTGCTCGATCAACAGGCCGGAAAAGACGGCAAAAGCTTGCTGGCTCCACAGGGCAGTCGAATCGCTTTAGTAGGTCGTCCGTCACATAGAGCGCTCTACCCGTCGGCTGATCCTTACTGCCGCCCGATACCTCAATCACTATGTCGCCATCTTGAAGCTGGCGAGTTGATAGTTTTTTCTCGCTGGTGTACCGGATCGGCACTCGGTTATCCCGCCCGTTTTGCAAGTCGGGAATGTCGGTGCCCCTGATGATGGCAACGCGCACGGTGTTCTTCTCTTCCGGCTGCTCAGATCCCCAATCGCCACCAATGCTGTGCGCCAAAAGCGCGCCAAATGGCTTGAGTACCCATCCCCTCGGCACCGCCCCCAACTCCGACGTTTCCAACCCATCCGGAAACAGCGCCGCCGTGGCCTCATCCATGCCTTCGGGCGTGCGGCCTTCCATCTTGGCGCGCACGGGGTCGAAATCGACGAACCAGGACTTGAACAGTGCCTGGGCGATGGCTTCAAGGGTGGCGTTGGTTTCGCGCAGGAGGGCGATGCGGTCGTCGAGTGTCCGTAGGAATGCCGCGACTTGCTTTTGATAATCCAAAGGTGGGACTATCACCTCATGCTTTTTCAGGATTTCAGTTTTAAGGTTGGTAAAAACTGAGCCATTACCTTGCCTGATAAGGTTTTCGCGCTCAGTTTGTAGGAGGTAGTAGCAGTACCACTGGTCAAGGCCACGAAAATTTCTGAGCAGCATCCAACCGTCGTGCACACATGCGTGAATCTGCATGAACTTCGGAATACCCGGAGTTGCACTGTTCGATAGGATGAAGTCACCAGGGAAAACTTCGACGCTTTTCTTCGCTCCTTCTGGTCGAATGAACTCTGCCGTCTTGGATATAAACGGCGAGGTTGAAGCAGTGGCATCTGAAATTTTGACCCATGGAATTCCGGTAGGTGCAAGCCAATCGTGAATTGGACGGGGTGAAGCGCCGCGTTTTATGTCACAAAGTTGGTCAAAAGTAGTTCGTGGCCACTCAAAACTCATACCCCAGCCCCCCCAGCTTCGCCCGAATCACCGCATCCAGCTCGGCGCCCTTGGACATTTGCTCACCCAGCTTTTCGGTGAGCTTCCGCATCTTGTCGGCAAAGGCTTCGTCGTCGTCTTCCACCTCTTCTGCGCCCACATACCGGCCAGGGGTGAGCACATGGCCGTGCTGCGCGATCTCGGCCAGGGGCACGCTGCGGCAAAAGCCTTTCACGTCTTCATAAATGCCCGCTCCCGGCTCGCCGCGCCAGGCGGCCACCACGGCTTCGATGCGGGCGATGGTGTCGTCCGTCAACTCGGCCTGAACGCGGCTGATCATGCGGCCCTGCTTGCGGGCGTCGATGAACAGCACTTCGCCCTTGCGCGCTTTCTGCTTGGCCAGGAACCACAGGCAGGCGGGGATTTGGGTGTTGAAGAACAACTGGCCCGGCAGGGCCACCATGACGTCGACCACATCGGCATCGACCATGGCGGCGCGGATCACGCCTTCGTTGTTCTGACTGGAACTCATGCTGCCGTTGGCCAGCACGATGCCTGCGCGACCCGTGGGCTTGAGGTGGTACAGCATGTGCTGCAACCAGGCATAGTTGGCGTTACCGTGGGGTGGGTCGCCAAACTCCCAGCGCGGGTCGCCTTCCAGGCTGCCGTGCCACCAGTCGCTGATGTTGAAGGGCGGGTTGGCCAGGATGTAGTCGGCCCGCAGGTCGGGGTGCTGGTTGCGGGTGAAAGTGTCGGCAGGCTCGCGGCCCAGGTTGTAGTCAATGCCGCGAATGGCCAGGTTCATGGCGGCCAGGCGCCAGGTGGTGGGGTTGCTCTCTTGCCCGTAAATGCTCACGTCGCCCAGCTTGCCGCCGTGGGCTTCGATGAACTTCTCAGACTGCACAAACATGCCACCCGACCCACAGCACGGGTCGTACACCTTGCCTTCGTGCGGACTCAGGATGGCGACCAGGGTTTTGACGATGCTGGCGGGGGTGTAGAACTGCCCGCCCTTCTTGCCCTCGGCGCTGGCGAACTGGCCCAGGAAGTATTCATACACCTGGCCCAGAACGTCGCGCGCCTGGGCGGCGTTTTCGCCAAAACCGATGGTGGACACCAGGTCCACCAGCTCGCCCAGCTTGCCGTCGGGCAACTGGGCGCGGGCGTAGCGTTTGTCGAGGATGCCTTTGAGCTTGGGGTTCTCGGCCTCGATCAGGGTCAGGGCGTCGTCAATGCGTTTGCCAATGTCGGGCTGCTTGGCCGCGTTGCGCAGGGCTTCCCAGCGTGCGCCTTCGGGCACCCAGAAGACGTTGGCCTCTTTGTAGTAGTCGCGGTCTTCCAGCTCGGCGGCAATGTCGGCGGGGTCGGCATCGCCGTAAAAGTATTCGTCGTTCGGGTCGGCCAGGCGCTGCATCAGCGTGGCGTGGTGCGCAGCGAAGGTGTCGGAGATGTATTTAACGAAGATGAGGCCGAGCACCAGGTGCTTGTATTCGGCGGCGTCCATGTTGGCGCGCAGCTTGTCGGCGGTGGCCCAGAGGGTTTTTTTGATGTCGTCGAGCATGGGGAAGAACAGGTACGGTCAGGGTCCCAAGAGACACTGGCTTGATTTGTAACTGCATTCATCTTAGCGGCGATCCGCAGCATCCCGGATGCCCAAGCTGCCTATCCGGCAGCGTGGCGCCAACCTGCAGGCCCAAAGATGAGCCCGCAGGCAGCGCCAGCAGAGGCATTGCCCCTGTCAAAGGCCGTGGGGGAGTCCCGACAGAGGCTCACGCCGCCTGGTACGTCTTGCCAAACCGACCGATGATGACTTTGCGACCCTCGTCAATCTGGTTGTCTACAAAGTCCGCCCACCACTGCAACATATCGCGGCGCTGCTCCGCATATTGCGCCCGGTTGTAAACGCCACGGATGCCTTTTTGCTCGTGCGCCAAGGACTTTTCAATCCAGTCTGAGTTGAAACCGGCTTCATGTAACAGGGTGGAGGCTGTGCGGCGGAAATCGTGGATCACAAAATCCCGCACATCCAGCTCCAAGGCACGCACGGCCACATTCAGGGTGGACTGAGAGATGGGCTGGTGCAAGCTGCTGCGGCTGGGAAACACCCATTCTGATCCGCCGGCCAGGCCCTTCAACTCTTCAAACATGGCCACGGCTTGGCGCGACAGGGGGACAAAGTGAGGCCGGTCTTTCTTCATGCGCTCCATCGGGATGCACCACTCGGCGTTTTCCAGATCCAGCTCTTCCCAGCGGGCATGCACCAACTCGGTCTTGCGCACCATGCACAAGATGAGCAGGTGCAGCGCCAGCTTGTGCGCACGCTTCATGCCGGACTGGTAAATCCCACGCAGCAAGCGCCCCACTTCCTCGGGACTGAGGGCCACGTCCCGGCTGCGCGCCTGGGCGATGAACTTGGCCTCGATCGCTGCCGCAGGATTGAATTGCATCTTCTGCCGCGCAATCGCATAGGCAAAAAGGCGCTTCAACACATTGCGGGTTTGCAATGCCATTTGGTCGGCGCCACGCGCCTTGATGCGGTCGGTGATGGCCAGCACATCCTCGACCGTTACGTCCGACACCTGCTGGGTCCCAATCGCCGGAATGATGTCCTTCTCCAGCACCCGCCGCACATTGCGCGGGTTGCTATTGGATGGTTCGGCAATCTCTGCAAACCAGCGCCACGCAAAGGCAGCCACCGAATCCTCTTGCTGGCGCTGCTCTTCTTTGGCACGGGCCTTCTCAGTCGTTTTCTGGCACCAGTGCTTCAGATAACTATCCGCCAACTCCTTGGCAGCAGGCGTGGCATCTGCAGACACCAGATCGCCCCGCTTGAGTGCCATCGGTGACACGCCCCGGGCCGCCAAGGCTTTGGATGCCTCCCGCCAAGCACGCGCATCCCCCAAGCTGTAGACCGGGTATTCACCCAGGGTCACTTTCTCCTGCTTGGCGCCACGCCCCCCCATGCGATAGCGCAAGCGCCATGTCTTTTGGCCACTGGGCAAGACCTCGACAAACAAGCCGCCTTCATCGGCTTCTTGGTACGACTTGTCGCGTGGTTTCAATGCTTTGAGCTTGGTGTCCGTCAGTGGCATGGGCGCAGTCTCCTCGAGGAGGTGTGCCCATGGGAAGCAAGGTGATTGCTTAAAAAATCATCAAGGGCACACCGACATATTTCTGATGGGCACACCATTCTCAAAATGGGCACACATCTGGGCACACATTCTGACGGATCCATGCGGAACATCCAAGAACAACCTGGATGAATATCAATGATTTATCAATGGGTTGTAGATCAGAAAACAGAACAATCCGGACCGTTGCGGAACCAAATTTATTTTCCAATACAAAAGCTGGAGAAGATCACGCCCAGCAGGTCGTCGGATGTGAATTCGCCCGTGATGCTGTTGAGCGCCGTCTGCGCCAGGCGCAGTTCTTCAGCCAGGATGTCCAGCGCCGGGCCGGGCACGTTCAGCTGCGCGTGCGCTTCCTCCAGGTGGGCGCCCACGGCCTGCAGCGCCTCCACATGGCGCGCGCGGGCAATGTACAGGCCCTCGGCCGCCGACTGCCAACCCGCCACCTGCAGCAGGCGCTGGCGCACGGCGTCCAGCCCCTCACCCGTGCGGGCTGACAGGCTCAGGCTTTGCTCCGTCCCTTTGCGGCCCACCAAGGGCGCCAGGGTCTGCATCTGCGCGCCGGGCGCGGCCAGGTCGGTCTTGTTCCACAGGTCGATGACGGGAATGTTCGGCGCAATGCGTGCGGCCAGCGTGTGTGCAATCTCCAGATCGTCGGCCACGTAACCGGCCTCGGCCATGCGCGAGAGGTCGTGCAGGAACAGCACGGCGTCGGCAGCGGCGATCTCGTCCCAGGCGCGGGCAATGCCGATGCGCTCCACCTCGTCTTCGCTGTCGCGCAGGCCGGCGGTGTCGATCACGTGCAGCGGCACACCGTCGATCTGGATGGTCTGCTGCACCTTGTCGCGCGTGGTGCCGGCGATCGGGGTGACGATGGCCAGCTCGGCCCCGGCCAGCGCGTTCAGCAGCGAGCTTTTGCCGGCATTGGGCTGGCCGGCGATCACCACCTTGATGCCTTCGCGCAGCAGCGCGCCCTGCTGGGTGCGGGCCAGCACCTGGCCCAGCTGGTCGCGCAGCGCGTCCAGCTGGCCATAGGCATCGGCCTTTTGCAGGAAGTCGATCTCTTCCTCGGGGAAGTCCAGCGTGGCCTCGACCAGCATGCGCAGGTGGACCAGGGCTTCGCGCAGCTCGCCGATTTCGCGCGAGAAGTCGCCCGACAGCGAGCGGCTGGCGCTGCGCGCCGCGGCCTCGGTGCTGGCATCGATCAGGTCGGCAATCGCCTCGGCCTGGGCCAGGTCGATCTTGTCGTTGAGGAAGGCGCGCTCGGTGAACTCGCCGGGCTGGGCCAGGCGCAGGCCAGGCAGGAGCGGAGCGCCGTCGGCACCCAGCGCCTGCGCGGCCTCCAGGCAGCGCGCCAGCAGCAGCTGCAGCACCACGGGGCCGCCGTGGGCCTGCAGCTCCAGCACGTCCTCGCCGGTGTAGCTGTTCGGGCCGGGGAAGTACAACGCCAGGCCATGGTCGATGGGCGCGCCCTTGGCGTCCTTGAAGGGCAGGTAGCTGGCCTCGCGCGGCTTCAGGTCCTTGCCCAGCAGGTGGCGCACCAGGGCGCCGATGGCCTTGCCGGAGACACGCACAATGCCGACGGCCCCGCGCCCGGGGGCGGTGGCGATGGCGACGATGGGATCGGAATGGCGGGCAAGCATGGCGTCACGTCCTCAGTAGGGGCGGTGCCCATGATAGCCAGGGGCACGCAAAACAGGCTTTCAAAACAGGAGCGCACTGCGCTTGGTAATCAACGACTTTGCAGTCAATCGACTGTGAAACGCAGTCCCGGCGCGCGCAGTGCGCTCTTGTTTTAAAAACCAAAGGCCGCTTGCGCGGCCTTTGGGGGATGTCAGCGGGGCGGCTTACTTCTTCTTGGCGGTGTCTGCGGGCGCCGACTTGAAGCTGGGCAGGTTGAACTGCGGAGGCACGCCCATGCGGGTGTTGATGACCCACTGCTGGGCGATCGACAGGATGTTGTTGGTCAGCCAGTACAGCACCAGGCCGGCCGGGAACATGAAGAACATGACGCTGAAGATCAGGGGCATGAACCACATCATCTTGGCCTGCATTGGATCGGGCGGCACGGGGTTCAGGGCCGTCTGCAGCAGCGAGGACAGGGTCATCAGCAGCGGCAGGATGAAGAAGGGGTCCTTGGCCGACAGGTCGGTGATCCACAGAATCCAGGGCGCGTGGCGGATTTCCACCGACGACAGCAGCACCCAGTACAGCGCGATGAACACGGGGATCTGGATCATGATGGGGAAGCAACCGCCCATGGGGTTGACCTTCTCCTCACGGTAGATGCGCATCATCTCCTGCTGCATCTGCTGCGGGTTGCCCTTCAGGCGCTCACGCATCTCCATGATCTTGGGGTTGATGGCCTTCATCTTGGCCATCGAGGCGTAGGCCTTGGCGTTCAACCAGTAGAACAGGATCTTCAGGAACAGCACCAGACCGACAATGGACCAGCCCCAGTTGCCCAGAATGCCGTGGATCTTGTCCAGCAGCCAGTACAGGGGCTTGGCCAGGATGGTCAGCCAGCCGTAGTCCTTGACCAGCTCCAGGCCGGGGGCCAGGGCTTCCAGGGTCTTTTCCAGCTGGGGGCCGGCGAACAGGCGCGCCTGCACGGTCTTGGTCTCGCCGGGTTGCAGCGTGCCCACGGGGGTGATCATGCCGGCGGCGTACAGGTTGTCGCCCACCTTGCGCGCGTAGTTGTCGCGCTGGATGCCGTCACCCAGCAGCCAGGCGCTGGCGAAGTAGTGCTGCACCATGGCCACGTAGCCGCTGGTGGAGGACTTCTCGAAGTCGAGCTTGTCCTTGTCGATGTTCTTGAACTCGACCTTCTGGTACTTGGCGGTGTCGGTGTAGATGGCCGGGCCGGTGAAGGTGGAGTAGAAGGCATTGCCGCCGTCGACCGCGTTGCCGTCACGCAGCAGCTGCAGGTACAGCTGGGGGGTGATGGCGGCCGTGCCGGCGTTCACCACCTCGTGCTGCACGCCGATGTCGTAGGCGCCGCGCTTGAGGGTGAAGGTCTTGACCAGCTTCACGCCGTCCTGCACGGGCGACTCGAAGCGCACCTGCAGCTCGTTCTGGCCGTCCTTGAGCGTGCGCTCGCCGGGCTGCACCGTCATCACGGTCTTGTGCGTGGGGTAGTTGCCGCCGATCAGGCCGGTCTGCGCCATGTAGACGCGGCTGCTGCTCTCGTCGAACAGCACGAAGGGCTGGCTGTGGTCGCCGTCGGCGGCGTACTTCAGCAGCTCGGCGTGCACCAGTGCACCGCCCTGGCCGTCAAAGGTCAGGCGCATCACGTCGGTGGTGACGGTGATCTTCTCGCGGGCCACCGGGGCGGCGTCCGCGCCACCGGGCACGTCGCTGGGCGACGCCGTCACTGCAGCGGCCACGGCCGCAGGCACTTCCGCCGGCTTGCTCTCGGCAGGCGCGGTGGCCGTCACGGGCGTGGGGAAGAACGTGGCTTGCTTGCCGTTGTGGATTTGCCATTTGTCCCACAGCAAAACCATGGAAAAGCCAAATATCACCCACAAAATGGTGCGGCGAATGTCGTTCATGAAGACTTCTTTGGTGAGGAAGAGGAGGTCAAACCGGTAAACAGCTTGGGCGGGTGGTCGGGCACCGGATCATGCCCGCCATCACACCACGGATGGCAGCGTACCAGTCGCCGCAGTGTCAAATAAGTGCCGGCCGCTGCGCCATGCTGCTCTAACGCCTTCAAAGAGTAGGCGGAACAGGTTGGTTCAAAACGGCAGGCCGAGCCCAGCCACGGACTCAGGAAAAAACGGTAGCCACGCACCAGGGCCATGAGCAGGGCGCGCACCATGGCTCAGCCCGCTTCCTGCACAGAGGCATCGGCCGCCGGCTTGGGCGCCTTGCGGCGCGTGGCGTGGGCCAGCAGCTGCTGCAGCTCTGCACGCACCGCCTGCTTCAGCGGCTCCGAGGTCGCGCTGATGAACTGCTTGCGGTCAAAGCCGGCACGCAGGCGCACCACATACGCCGCCGGCGGCAAGGCCTGCAGCTGCGCATCGAATTCGCTGGCCACGGCATAGATCTGCCGCTTGATGGTGTGCCGCGTCACCGAACGCTTGGCCCAGCGCTTGGGCACCAAGGGGCCCAGCCACACCTGGGGCATTTGGCACCCGGGCACGACAAACAGGGCCTGCGGTGCCTGCTCAGAAAGCGTGGCACCGGGCCCTGTTGGCACAGCGTCCTTGGCAACATCCGCAGCGCCCAGCACCAGGCGGTGCAAAGCAAAGTGCGGCGTCCGGGAAACGGTTCCCCCGGACATCGTTGCCTGAAATTGGGGGCGCGTTTTGAGCCGTTGCATCACAACAGGCCCTGCCATGCAGCAGGGATTGGTGTCAGGCAGTCGGCCAAGCGTGCTTGCCTTAGACGGCCAGACGCTTGCGGCCCTTGGCGCGGCGTGCGTTGATCACGGCGCGGCCGCCCTTGGTCTTCATGCGGACCAGGAAACCGTGGGTGCGAGCGCGCTTGGTCTTGGAGGGTTGGTATGTACGCTTCATGTTCGTTCCTTGAGAAGGTTCAGTTTTTTACTGGCCCATGCATTCCTCATGAATGCACACTGCCCAAATTCCCCCAGCCAAGCACATCTGCAAGGCGCCTGCCAGGGGCAAGCGGCCGCAAATAAAAGCTTCGCGCGGGGCTTATCACCCTGAACACATTCAGGGAAACCCAAAATTATCTCAGTGTTAGCCACCTCTTGCAATGACCCTCTAAAGATGGTCCAAAATACGCCCCCTGCACCAGACCGGTGCAAAAGTCGTCCGTGTTTGTGGATAACCGTTTGAAAAGCTACAATCACAGCCCCATCACCGTTCCTCCTATCCACAAAAAGCGCTCCGATTGAAATGACCGAGGAACCCACCAACGACGCCGGCCTGGGCCTGTGGCTGGCCTGCGTCGAGCAGCTCGGCCAGGACCTGCCCGAGCAACAGTTCAACACCTGGATCAAGCCCCTGACCGCGCACGTGGCGGAGGATTTCTCCAAGGTGACGGTGTATGTCGCCAACCGCTTCAAGCTGGACTGGATCCGCGCCCAGTACGCCGCGCGCATCGCGGGCCTGTTGGAAGACCTGTACGGCCAGCCCGTGGCACTGGAGTTAGCGCTTGCTCAGCGCGAAAGCGTTGTTCGCACGTATGTTCGCCCCTATGCCGGCGAGCGCAACACGCCCTCCGACAGCCCCAGCGCAGCGCCCACCTCCAGCCCCAGCGCGGAGGAACCGGCCTCGCCCGTCTTCCGCAACCGCCTCAATTCCGCCCTGACGTTCGAGACGCTGGTGGAAGGCACGGCCAACCGCATGGCCCGCTCGGCCGCCATGCACGTCGCCGCCTCGCCCGGCCACCTGTACAACCCGCTGTTCATTTACGGCGGTGTGGGTCTGGGTAAGACCCACCTGGTGCACGCTGTGGGCAACCAGTTGCTCAAAGACCGGCCCGACGCCAAAGTTCTCTACATCCACGCTGAACAATTTGTTTCAGATGTGGTCAAGGCCTACCAGCGCCGCACCTTTGACGAGTTCAAGGAACGCTACCACTCGCTCGACCTTTTGTTGATCGATGACGTCCAGTTCTTCGCCAACAAGGACCGCACGCAGGAAGAGTTCTTCAACGCCTTTGAGGCCCTGCTGGCCAAGAAGAGCCACATCGTGATGACGTCCGACACCTATCCCAAGGGTCTGGCCAATATCCACGAGCGCCTGGTCTCGCGCTTCGACTCCGGCCTGACCGTGGCCATAGAGCCGCCCGAGCTGGAGATGCGCGTGGCCATCCTGATCAACAAGGCCCGCGCCGAGAACGCCGAGATGCCCGAGGAAGTCGCCTTCTTCGTGGCCAAGAACGTGCGCTCCAACGTGCGTGAGCTGGAAGGCGCACTGCGCAAGATCTTGGCGTACTCGCGCTTCAACCAGAAGGAAGTGTCGATCCAGCTGGCCCGCGAGGCGCTGCGCGATCTGCTGAGCATCCAGAACCGCCAGATCAGCGTGGAGAACATCCAGAAAACCGTGGCCGACTACTACAAGATCAAGGTCGCGGACATGTACAGCAAGAAGCGCCCGGCGTCGATTGCCCGTCCACGCCAGATCGCCATGTACCTGGCCAAGGAGCTGACGCAAAAGAGCCTGCCCGAGATCGGCGAGCTGTTTGGCGGCCGCGACCACACCACGGTGCTGCACGCGGTGCGCAAGATTGCCGCCGAGCGCCAGCAGCTGACCGAGCTGAACCAGCAATTGCATGTGCTGGAGCAAACGCTCAAAGGCTGATGGAATTTTCCCTCGCCCAGCCCGGGCCTACCGGGCAAAATGAGGGGGTTTGGGTGGCCGCGAGAGGGAGGCTGCCCCATCCACAAGAGACCCGCATCCTGAAACACAGAGGTTGACATGATCGTCCTGAAAGCCACACAAGACAAAGTTCTCGCGGTCCTGCAATCGGTGTCCGGCATCGTTGAACGCCGCCACACCCTGCCCATCCTGGCGAATGTGCTGATCAAGAAGACCGGCAACGCCCTGCAGTTCACCACCAGCGACCTGGAAATCCAGATCCGCACCACGGCCGAACTCGGCGGTGACACCGGCGACTTTTCCACCACCATCGGCGCGCGCAAGCTGATCGATATCTTGAAGACCATGCCCGGCGACCAGACCGTGGGCCTGGAGTCGCAGCAAAGCAAGATGATCCTCAAGGGCGGCAAGAGCCGCTTCACGCTGCAGACCCTGCCGGCCGAGGACTTCCCGCTGGTGCAGGAGGCCGCCAACTTCGGCCCCGCCTTCAGCGTGCCGCAAAAGGTGCTCAAGGACCTGATGGGCCAGGTGTCGTTTGCCATGGCAGTGCAGGACATCCGCTACTACCTGAACGGCATCCTGTTTGTCGCCGAAGGCAACACGCTGAGCCTGGTGGCCACCGACGGCCACCGCCTGGCCTTTGCCAGCGCCGAGCTGGACGTGGACGTGGGCGAGAAGCAGGAAGTCATCCTGCCGCGCAAGACCGTGCTGGAGCTGCAGCGCCTGCTGTCCGACGTGGGCGGCGAGAACTCGCCCCGCATCGAGATGCAGTTCGCCAACAACCAGGCCAAGTTCACCTTTGGCGGCATGGAGTTCGTGACCAAGCTGGTCGAGGGCAAGTTCCCCGACTACAACCGCGTCATCCCGCGCAACCACCACAACAGCGTGACCCTGGGCCGCGCCCCGCTGCTGGCCAGCCTGCAGCGCACGGCCATCATGACCAGCGACAAGTTCAAGGGCGTGCGCCTGACCATCGAGCCCGGCACGCTGCGCGTGGCGTCCAACAACGCCGACCAGGAAGAGGCGGTGGATGAGCTGGACATCGACTACGGCGGCGACACCATCGACATCGGCTTCAACGTGACCTACCTGCTGGACGTGCTGGCCAACATGTCGCAGGACATGGTCAAGATCGAACTGGCCGACAGCAACAGCTCGGCCCTGGTCAGCATCCCCGGCAACGACAACTTCAAGTACGTCGTCATGCCCATGCGCATCTGATGCGCCCGTGGACCGGCGTGTTAGCCTGTCCATCCCAAAAAAGGAGCAGCTGGCATATGCCAGCGCTTCTTTTTCAAATGATTTATTGGTAATTTCCAGGCAATACAAGCGCAAATAGCTCCTGTTATTGTAGCAGTAAGGCACCTTCATGACCGACGAGAACCAGCCAGAAAACCCCACCGCAGCACCCGCCAGCGCCCCCGCTGACACCGGCTACGGCGAAGGCGCCATCCAGATCCTGGAAGGCCTGGAGGCCGTGCGCAAGCGCCCCGGCATGTACATCGGCGACACCTCCGACGGCACCGGCCTGCACCACCTGGTGTTCGAGGTCGTGGACAACTCCATCGACGAAGCGCTGGCCGGCCACTGCGACGACATCCTGGTCACCATCCACGCCGACGGCTCGCTGTCCGTCATCGACAACGGCCGCGGCATTCCCACCGGCGTGAAGATGGACGACAAGCACGAGCCCAAGCGCTCGGCCGCCGAAATCGCGCTGACCGAGCTGCACGCCGGCGGCAAGTTCAACCAGAACAGCTACAAGGTCTCGGGCGGTCTGCACGGCGTGGGCGTGTCCTGCGTGAACGCGCTGTCCATCTGGCTGAAGCTGACCGTGCGCCGCGACGGCAAGGTGCATGAGATCGACTTCTCGCGCGGCTTTGTGCAGAACCGCCTGATCGAGGTGGTCGACGGCTTCGAGACCTCGCCCATGCGCGTCATCGGCGAGACCGACAAGCGCGGCACCAAGGTGCACTTCCTGCCCGACCAGGACATCTTCAAGGAAAACTTCGAGTTCCGTTACGAAATCCTGGCCAAGCGCCTGCGCGAACTCTCGTTCCTGAACAACGGCGTGCGCATCCGCCTGAAGGACGAACGCGATGGCAAGGAAGACGACTTCTCCGGCGCCGGCGGCGTGCAGGGCTTTGTCGGCTTCATCAACGCCAACAAGAAGGTGCTGCACCCCACCTCGTTCTACGCCACGGGCAGCCGCCCGGCCGACAGCTACGGCGGCATCCCCGGCACCGAGATCGGTGTCGAGGTGGCCATGCAGTGGAACGACGGCTACAACGAACAGGTGCTGTGCTTCACCAACAACATCCCCCAGCGGGATGGCGGCACCCACCTGACCGGCCTGCGTGCGGCCATGACCCGCGTGATCGGCAAGTACATCGCCGACCACGAACTGGCCAAGAAGGCCAAGGTCGAAGTCAGCGGGGACGACATGCGCGAAGGCCTGTGCGCCGTGCTGAGCGTGAAGGTGCCCGAGCCCAAGTTCAGCAGCCAGACCAAGGACAAGCTGGTCAGCTCCGAAGTGCGTGCGCCGGTGGAAGACATCGTCGCCAAGACACTGACCGACTACCTGGAAGAGAACCCCAACGACGCCAAGATCCTGTGCGGCAAGATCATCGAGGCCGCCCGCGCCCGTGAAGCCGCGCGCAAGGCCCGCGAAATGACGCGCCGCAAGGGCGTGCTGGACGGCATGGGCCTGCCCGGCAAGCTGGCCGACTGCCAGGAAAAAGACCCCGCGCTGTGCGAAATCTACATCGTCGAGGGTGACTCCGCAGGTGGATCCGCCAAGCAGGGCCGCGACCGCAAGTTCCAGGCCATCCTGCCCCTGCGCGGCAAGATCCTGAACGTGGAAAAGGCCCGCTACGAAAAGCTGCTGTCCAGCCAGGAAATCATCACCCTGATCACGGCCCTGGGCACCGGCATCGGCAAGGTCAGCGCCGATTCGGGCAAGAGCAACTCGGACGACTACAACCCCGACAAGCTGCGCTACCACCGCATCATCATCATGACCGACGCGGACGTGGACGGTGCCCACATCCGCACACTGCTGCTGACCTTCTTCTACCGCCAGATGCCCGAGCTGGTCGAGCGCGGCCACATCTACATCGCCCAGCCGCCCCTGTACAAGGTCAAGAACGGCAAGGAAGAGCTGTACCTCAAGGACGGCCCGGCGCTGAACAAGTACCTGCTCAAGATCGCGCTGAACCACGCCAGCGTGCACACCGGCGGTGCCAACGCCCGCACCATCGAGGGCGAGGAACTGGCCAAGCTGGCCGACATGCACCTGGCCGCCGAGACCGTGATTGAGCGCCTGTCCAACTTCCTGGACCAGGAAGCCCTGCGCGCCATCGCCGACGGCGTGAAGATCAAGCTGGACACCCTGGAAGAAGCCCAGGCCTGCGCCCCCGTGCTGGAGGCCAAGCTGCGCGAGCTGACCACCACCGGCGTGCCCGCCGCCGTGACCGCCGAGATCGACCCCGTCAGCGAGAACCCGATCCTGCGCATCAGCCGCCACCACCACGGCAACATCAAGAGCTCCATCCTCACGCAGGACTTTGTGCGCAGCCACGACTACGCCGCCCTGTCGGCCGAAGCCGAAAGCTTTGCCGGCCTGCTGGCTGAAGGCGCCAAGGTCACGCGCGGCGAAGGCGAAAAAGCCAAGACCGAAAAGGTCGGCGACTTCCGCCAGGCCATGCAGTGGCTGATCAGCGAAGCCGAACGCACCACCGGCCGCCAGCGCTACAAGGGTCTGGGTGAAATGAACCCCGAACAGCTGTGGGAAACCACCATGGACCCGAATGTGCGCAGCCTGCTGCAGGTGCAGATCGGCGACGCCATCGAAGCCGACCGCGTGTTCACCATGCTGATGGGCGACGAGGTCGAACCCCGCCGCAACTTCATCGAAGACAACGCCCTGCGGGCCGGCAACATCGACGTTTGATTTCAAAAATCGGAGCTTTCAGCGCAAGCTGCACAAGGCTTGAAGTCCTAAAAGGCTTCAAGCCTTTTTTCTTGGTCTGCCGCTGCTCCAGAGCTGGTGGGCGATGCAGTCGAACCCCGCCGCAACTTCATCGGCGACAACGCGCCACGCAACCGCTGCAATTGGCACGCAATCTGCTTTAACTCCGCATCTTGTATACATCTGGGTATTCATCATGCTGATTGGCACATTCGACGATTGGAAGCACGCCTACCACGGTGGCGCAGCACCGGCTGCGCTGCTGGAGCAGCAGCGCCAGGCCTTGCAGGCCGATGACACGGCGTGGATCAGCATTGCCACGGAGGCACAGCTGCAGGCGCAGCTGCAGCAACTGCAGGCCCTGGAACATGCCGTGGGCCGCGACCAGTTGCCGCTGTACGGCATTCCGTTTGCCGCCAAGGACAACATTGATGTGGCCGGCTTCACCACCACCGCCGCCTGCCCGGCATTTGCCTATGTGGCGGCGCAGGATGCCGTGGCCGTGCAGCGGCTGCGCCAGGCCGGCGCCATCGTGCTGGGCAAGACCAACCTGGACCAGTTCGCCACCGGCTTGGTGGGGGTGCGATCGCCCTATGGGGCCGTGCCCAACACCTTTGATCCCACGCTGGTCTCGGGCGGCTCCAGCTCGGGTTCGGCCTCGGTGGTGGCGCGCGGGCTGGTGCCGTTTGCCCTGTCCACGGACACGGCCGGTTCGGGCCGCGTGCCCGCGGGCTTCAACCAGATCGTGGGGCTCAAGCCCACACCCGGTGCCGTCAGTGGCACCGGTTTGGTGCCCGCCTGCCGCACGCTGGATTGCATCGGCGTGCTGGCCCTGAATGTGGCCGACAGCGCCCTGGCGCTGTCCATCATGGAGGGGCCCGACGCGCAGGATGCCTATTCGCAGGCGCGGCCCGCCATCCCCGCGCACCGGCCGCTGGCGCAGCTGCGGGTGGCGATCCCGGGCGGGCGCCAGCTGGCCGCCGATTACGAGGCCGCCTTCACCCAGTTTGCGCAGCGGCTGCAGCCCCAGGTGGCCAGCGTGCAGACCCGGGCCTTCGACACCTTGTTCGAGGTGGCCCAGCTGCTGTACTACGGCCCCTGGGTGGCCGAGCGGGTGGTGGGTGCGCGCCGCCTGTACGAGCAGCAGCCCGAGGCCTTGCTGCCCGTGATCCGCCAGGTGCTGGACGTGCACCAGCGCTTCAATGCCGTGGACACCTTTGCCGCGCAGTACCAGCTGCAGACGCTGCAGCGCGAGGCGGAAAAAATCTGGCAGGACTGCGACGTGCTGTGCGTGCCCACGGCACCGCGCCACCCCAGCATGGCCGATCTGCAGGCCGAACCCGTGGCCGCCAATTCCGAGCTGGGCACGTACACCAACTTCGTGAATCTGCTGGGCTGGTCGGCCATCGCCATTCCGGCCGCGCAACTGCCCAGCGGGCTGCCGTTCGGCATCACCCTGATTGCGCCGGCCTGGCGCGAGCCCGATCTGGTGCGCTGGGCCCAGGCCCTGGAAGCCCAGACCCCACTCACCGCCGGGGCTACAGGCCTGCCCACGCGCACCCTGGGCGCGCTGCCCCGCTGGCACGTGCCCACGCAGGGCGAGACGATTGCGCTGACCGTGGTCGGCGCCCACCTGCGCGGCATGCCGCTGAACCACGAGCTGCTGGCCTGCGGGGCGCGCTTCCGTGAAGCCACGCACACGGCACCCTACTACCGCCTGTATGCGCTGGCCGGCACGGTGCCCGCCAAACCCGGACTGGCCCGGGCCGAGGACGGGGCCGCGATCGCCGTGGAGGTCTGGGACATGCCCGTCGCCAACCTGGGGCGCTTTGTGGCCGGTGTGCCCGCGCCGCTGGGCATTGGTACGGTCACGCTGCAGGATGGCCGCCACGTCAAGGGCTTCATCTGCGAAGGCATGGCCCTGGGCCATGCCCAGGACATCACGCATTTCGGGGGCTGGCGCGCGTATTGCATGGCGGCGTAACACCCTGGTGCAGGGCGTGCACCTGAATCAGGCACGCCCTGCACCCGATACAACCGCATCCCCCCAATTCCGCAGGAGACGCCCGTGGCGCCCACCAGCCTTGCCAACATGGCCTACGACAAGCTGCGACAGGCTTTCGATAATTTTCAGTACGTGCCCGGAGACCGTTTCAGCGAAAGCGAAATCGGCGCCCAGCTGGGCATGAGCCGCACCCCCGTGCGCGAGGCCCTGGTGCGCCTGCAGCGCGAGGGCTATATCTCGGTCATGCCCAAGATGGGCTGGGTGGTCAACAGCATCGACTTCGCGGTGTTCGAGCAGCTGTACGACGTGCGCGCCGTGCTGGAGTGTGCGGCCGTGGACCTGCTGGTGGTGGACCCGGACCTGGAGCAGCGCCTGGCCGCACTGTGCGCGCTGTGGTGCGTGCCGCTGCAGGAGCGCCTGACGGACCAGCATGCGGTGTCGCACATCGATGAGCGCTTCCACATCGACCTGATGGAGGCCAGCGGCAACCTGGAGATGGCGCGCATCCACCGCGACATAACGGACCGCATCCGCATCGTGCGGCGCCTGGAATTCACGCGCAACTACCGCATCGACGTCACCTACGACGAGCACAGCCGCATCCTGCGCGCGCTGCTGCAGCACGACGGGCTGCAGGCCAAGGTGCTGCTGCAAAAGCACATCCGCGTCAGCCGCGACGAGGTGAAGAACATCACCTTGCACACCCTGCAAAATGCCAAGCCAAAAAGGCTGGAAGCGGCCGCCTGACCTGCGCGGACAGCTATGAAAAACGCGGAATGACCGTCAGCGCGGTGCAGGCGTGGGTCAGGCCCGGTCCAGCGCCAGCAAGGCCTGCAGCGCTACGCCCTGCGGATCGGCCAGGGCATTCAAGATACTGAAATGGTCCGCACCCGGCACCGCCAGACAGGCGCCCGGGGCCGCCTGGCGGTAGTGGGCAAAGGCCTGGGTCTGCGCCTGCAGCTGCGCCAGCTCGGCCGTTCCATACGCCAGCACCAGCGGCTTGTCGACCACCGGCAATTGCAGCGGGCTGAGCTGGTCCACTTCGGCCGGCGTCAGCTGCAGGGCCTGGTTCAGGTAGGTGTGGCGCACCGGCTCCAGCGCATAGATGCCGCTGATCCCCAGGCCGCCCACCACCCCGTCGCCGTCCAGGCCCAGGACCGTCAGATGCCCGCCCGCCGACCAACCGCACAGCAGGATGCGGCCGCTGCCGCCAGCCGCCAGGGCCTGCCGGCGCACAGCGGCAATGCCCTGCCGTACTTCCTGCACGATCTGCGTGAGACTGGCCTGGGGTGCCAGCGTGTAGCCGATCAGGGCCGCATGCACGCCCTGCTGCAAGGCGCCCTGGACCACGAAGCGGAAGCTGTTCTTGTGCCGCATCTGCCAGTAGCCGCCGTGGATGAACAGCAGGGTGGGCGCACCGGCCGGGCCGTGGAAGTAATCCAGCCGCTGGCGCGCGCCCGGGCCATAGGCCACGTCCAGATCGGCGGCGTGCTGCTGCACCACGGCCATGCTGCGCGCTTCAAACGCCGCCAGCTGCTGGGCGCTGCTGGCCACGGCGCGGGTGTTGTCATAGGCCGCGTCGCGCACGGCCTGGGGCAGGTGGAGCAGGGTGTCGATCACCATCAGGCGGCCTTGGCGTGGTGGGCCACGTGGCTGCTGAGCAGCTCGGTCAGCTCCTGGCGCACGCGGTTGAACTCGGGGGTCGTGATGTGGCGCGGGCGCTCCAGCGGGATGCGGTAGTCGCGCTCCACCCGGCCGGGGCCGGCGGTCATGACCACCACGCGGTCGGCCAGCAGCACGGCTTCTTCGACCGCGTGGGTGACGAAGATCACGGTCAGCCGGGTCTTGGCCCAGATGTCCAGCAGCTCCTGCTGCAGCACTTCGCGCGTCAGCGCATCCAGGGCGCCAAAGGGCTCGTCCATCAGCAGCACTTCGCAGTCGTTGGCCAGCGCCCGCGCGATGGAGACGCGCTGCTTCATGCCGCCCGACAGCTGGTGGGGAAAGTGGTCGGCAAACTTGCTCAGGCCGACCATGTGCAGGTAGTGGTCGGCGATCTCGCGCAGCTTGACCTCGGGCAGGCCGCGCTGCTTGGGCCCGAAGGCGATGTTCTGGCGCACGGTCAGCCAGGGGAACAGGCCATAGTCCTGGAACACCATGCCGCGGTCGGGACCGGGTTCGCTGATGGGCGTGTGGTACATCCGGGCCACGCCGGTGGACACGCTTTCAAAGCCACCCATGATGCGCAGCAGCGTGGACTTGCCGCAGCCCGAGGCGCCGATCAGGCAGACGAATTCGCCCTTCTGGATCTGCAGGTTGACGTCCTTGAGCGCGTGGATGGGGCGGCCATGCAGGGAGAAGACCTTGCTGACGTTGGCAATGTCCAGGATGGGCGCAGGGGTGCGATGGGCAAGGATCTCAGACATGGTGTTGCGGGCTCCACTTGAGCAGACGGTTGTTGAGGGTGACCAGCAGGCGGTCGGTGACAAAGCCGGTGAAGCCGATGACCACCATGCCGGCGATCACCACGTCGGTGCGCGACAGCATGCGGCCGTCCATGATGGCCGCGCCCAGGCCCTCGGGCACGCCCGTCATCTCGCCCACCACGATCAGGAACCAAGCGATGCCGTGGCCCAGGCGCAGGCCGTTGAAGATGGAGGGCATGGCCGCCGGCAGCACCACCTGGCGGAACATGGAGGTGCCCTTGCAGCCCAGCATGGCGGCGGCCTCGAACAGGCGCGGCTCGACCGACTTCACGCCAAAGGTGGTGTTGATGACGATGGGAAAGAACGCCCCCAGGAACACCAGGAAGATGGCAGCGTTGGGGCCCACGCCGAAGAAGATCATGGACAGCGGCAGCCAGGCCGTGACCGGCACCGGGCGCAGCATCTGCAGCGTGGGGTCCACGAAGCGGCGGATGGCGGCGTTCTTGCCGATCACCAGGCCCAGCGGAATGCCGGCCAACGCGGCCAGCGCAAAGGCCCCGTAGACACGCGACATGGACTGCAGCCAGTGCGTGGGCAGGGTGGCGCTGAAGGCGTCGTCATAGATGCCGCCAAAGGCGAAATCCCAGAGCATCAGGCCCACTTCCTGGGGGGAAGGCACCAGCATGGTTCCCGTGGCGCGCACGGCCACGTCCCAGGCCAGCAGCAGCAGCAGGGGCAGCACGGCGGGCACCAGCCAGGTGGTCATCCAGACACGGGCCGCGCTGGGCTGGGGCGGCATGGCCAGTGCCACCGGGGACGTGGCGGGTGTGAAAGAGGGGGGCGAAGACGACATGGCAGGCATTCCGGAAGCGGGCAGGGGAGGCCAGGGGCCCGGCGGTGCAGCACACCGCCAGGCGGGGCGGGCTTACTGGGGGTTGAAGCCGGTGACGATGAAGCTGCTGTAGTCGGGCAGCTTGCGGATCTGCTTGCGCTCCAGCATCAGCGAGCCGTAGTACTTGCTGCGTGTGATCCAGTCCTCGTCGATCTTCCAGGTCAGCTCCACGTTGTCGGCCGCCAGGTTGGCCACGTCGGGGGCGAAGCCCAGCTTGGCACCGGCCATCTGCACCAGCTCGGCGCGGTGGGCCATGGCGTATTCGGAGGCCTTGCGGTGGATCTCCAGGAACACCTTGACCAGTTCCGGGTCCTTCTTGACCGTGTCGGCGTGCGTGGTCATGACCATGTTGACCTTGCCGGTGGGCGTGCTGTACGGGAACTCCAGCACCTTGCCCACGCCCCGGGTCACGCTGATGGAGGGGCCGGGCTCGGCACCGACGTAGGCGTCAATGTCGCCGCGCTCCAGCGCGCCCGCCATTTCGCTGAAGGACACGCGCACGGACTTGATGTCCTTGAGCGTCATGCCTTCGGACTTCAGGCGGTCGTTGAACACCGCCTCCTGGGTGGAGCCGGGCAGGATGCCCACGCGCTTGCCCTGCAGGCCCTTGAAGCTGCCGATGCCGCTGTGCTTGCCCACCACGATCGCCATGCCGCCATTGCAGGTGGGCGCGACGATGACCACGGGCTCGCCCGCCGCCGCACCCAGCGTGGCGGCGGCCAGGCCGTAGGTGCCGAAGTCCACCGACTTGGTCACCACGGCGTTCTTGCCGTCGGTGGGGGTCTCGAAGGGGATCACCTCGATCTTGTAGCCGGCCGGCGTGAACTTGTCGTAGAAGTAGGGCGTGATGCCGTGGATGAGCTTGAGCGTGCCCACCTTGATCACCTTGTCGGCCGCCTGGGCGGGTGTGGCCACGGACAGGGCCAGGGCGGAAGAGGTCAGAGAAGCGAGCAGGAGGCGGCGAGACAGCATGGCGTTTCCTTCATCAAACAAGGGCTGTGACAGACGGACCGCACTTGAATACATCCTTGTACACAAGCCGGCACAGGCACAGTTCAGCAAGTGGCGTGCCAGTTTGGGAATGGATGTTTTTTGCGCCAAAACTCTGGAAATCGCCGACAAAATCCCCCATATCGTGAAAGGCGCACCATTTGTGCTCAGCATGCCCCGCGCCGTGCACCAGACTCGCCGCCAACGGCGCGCGACGCGACCCCGTCCCACGCCCGGCGGGGGCCGACTGGCTGAGGTGTGCACCTGTCCTGCATCGTTACCAAGGAGAACGCTCATGAAGCATTGGCACCACCGGCTGTCCCACCGCATCGCCTTGCCCCTGGCCGCCGCCACACTGGCCCTGGGCGCCCATGCCAAGACCCCGGCACAGTGGCAGGCGCTGACCGCGCCCGTGAAGATCAGCCTGGAGCAGGCCGTGCAGAACGCCACGCAGATGACGCCGGGCCAGGTGATCGAGATCGAGCTGGATGACGGCGACGGGGCCGGCGTGCGCTACGAGGCCCACATCCTCACGCCGCAGCGGCAGAGCGTGGAAGTCTGGGTGGACGCGGTAACCGGCCAGGCCCGCCTGCACGAGAACGACGGCGCGGCCAAGCGCAAGGATGTGGAGCGCAGCCAGGCCGCCAAGATCGACATCCTGCAGGCCATCCGCGCTGCCACGGCGCACACGCCCGGCAAGGCCATGAAGGCCGAGCTGGACAACCACTGGGGTACCATCAGCTACCAGGTCGATGTGCTGCAGGCCGACCACCGCCTGATGGAGGTCAAGCTGGATGCGGCCGATGGCAAGGTGCTGCGCGCCAAGCGCGACTGACGCCCCCTTGTGACAGAACACCATCCCACCCCATGAACCGCACCCAAGCTGCACTGATCGCTGCGCTCACGGCCCTGCTCGGCTTTGCCGGCGGCTACTTCTTCTACGCCCATACCATGGCGCGCTACGACGCCGTCAGCAGCGTGTGCGTGGCCATGCAGGAGGCCGTGCGCCTGCAGATGCTGGCGCCCGAGCAGGTGCGCCAGCTGGGCATGGTCACGGGCAGCACGCTCAAGCGCGACCACCGCGCGGTGGCGGACAAGCTCAGCATCTCGGACCACAGCGCGCGCGAAGCCTCGCCCCAATCCATGTGCAGCCAGTTCCTGCTGGGCGTGCACCAGTCACGCTGAGTCCCCGCGGGACCCACCTTGCCCCCGAAGCCTGCGCCTGGTGCGCAGGCTTTTTTGCAGGCGGCCCCGGGCCACGCCCCCAGCCGCTATAGTGCCTGCCGCAGGCGCTGCCGCCCGGTCACCGCCAGGCAGCGCAGCCCAATGTATTCATAGCTGGCAGCGCATTCTGGACGTGGTTTCCAACCAGTTTTCTATTTGAAAACCTTGCAAAACGCACGCTGCCTGCTCCTCTTTCTGATAGCGCATCCCGCCCCCTTTTCCGCATGAAACCCGCCATCCGCATCGTGGACGTAGACCGGCTCGACACCTGGAGCAAGTACAAGCCCGGCCTGTGCGACAGCTGCGCCGCCAACTGCTGCACCATGCCGCTGGAAGTGCAGCTGCCCGACCTGGTGCGCCTGGGGCTGGTGGATGCCTTCGAGGTCGACAACGTCGACCACAAGCTGATCGCCAAGCGCCTGCTCAAGGCCCGGCTGATCGACCACTACAACCCCAAGCACAACATCTTCACCATGGCCCGCCGCGCCAGCGGGGACTGCAACTTTCTGGACGCCAGCACGCGCCGCTGCACGGTCTATGAACGGCGCCCCGAAACCTGCCGCCTGCACCCCAAGAAGGGCCCCAAGCCCGGCTGGTGCGCCTATGGCGACAAGCGCATGCGCTGAAGACATTCTTTCCCCCCTGATCCCCATGCACACCCTGCACCTGGCCACCGCCTGCCTGATCAACCCCGAACGCCAATTGCTGGTCGTGCGCAAGCGCGGCAGCCCGTTCTGGATGCTGCCTGGCGGCAAGATCGACGCCGGGGAAACCGCGCTCCAGGCCCTGCAGCGCGAACTGCAGGAAGAGCTGCAATGGCAGGCCCCCATGGACCGCCTGCAGCCCCTGGCCCACTTCGAGAACCGCGCCGCCAACGAGGCCGATACGCGCGTGCAGGCCCAGGTGTTCTACGCCCGGCTGGCGCACACGCCCGCCGTGCAGATCGCCGCCGAGATCGAGGCCATGGACTGGCTGGCGCTGGACGGCCCCCACCCCGCCACCCTGGCCCCGCTGCTGCACGAGCAGGTGCTGCCCGCGCTGCAGCAGATGGCGGACTGAGCCAGCCGCGTGCCATCCATGCCTGGCAAGATGCCGACATGGATCATGAAACATCCCACACCGCCTGGAGCGATCAAGAAGTTGCTGTCGTTGTTCGCAGCTACCTCGACATGTTGACACTGGAGCTGGCGGGCCAGCGCTATCGCAAAAGCACCTACCGCGAGCAGGTGCTGGCACAGCTGTCCGGCCAACGCTCCGCCGGCGCCGTCGAATTCAAGTACTGCAACATCAGTGCGGTGATGCAGCTGTTGCAATACCCCAGCATCCAAGGCTACAAGCCCCGCAACAACTTTCAAAAAAGCCTGTTGCAAGAAGTGGAGCAGCAGGTGATGCGGCACCCGCATCTGGCGGCCACTGTGCAAGCCGCAGTGACCTTGCCCGCACACACCCTGCCGCATCCTGCGTTTGACCATGCATGGCAAGCAGCCCCCGAAGCGAGGCACCAGGTCAGTGAAACCAACGCTGCCTACGCCGTGCGCAGTCCTGCACGCCGCGACTATCTGGCGCAAGAGGCACGCAACCAGGCGCTGGGCTTGGCCGGGGAGGAATTTGTTGTAGGTTACGAGCGCTGGAAACTGCAGCGCCATGGCCTGCCCGGTCTGGCCGACCGCGTAGAGCATGTGGCCGTCACCCTGGGCGACGGGTTGGGGTTTGATGTGCGCTCTTTTGACCTGGACGGCCAGGAATGCTGGATTGAGGTGAAAACCACCAGCTTTGCCAAGAACACCCCGTTCTACGTGACGCACAACGAGTTGGCGACGTCCCAGGCCGAAGCCGAAAAATTTCAGCTGTATCGGATCTTCGAGTTTCGCAGGCAGCCCAAATTCTTTGCCTTGCCAGGCAATATCGCCAGCCATTGCACGCTGGACCCCGTGACCTACCGGGCTAGCCTCTAAGCAAGAGGCTCAGGGCAGTGTGCTGCTGCCAGCGCGGACCATGCATTCACGGGGTCAGCCTCGCGCCTGAGCCCCCTCCAACTGCGGCACCAGCATAAAAAAAGCAGCCTTGCGGCTGCTTTTTTCAGGGTGTGCCCTGGCGGGGGATCAGGCCTCGTCGGAGAGGTCGATCTCGGGGACTTCCACCTTGGTGGCCAGGATCTTGTCGATGATCTTGCCGTCCATGTCCACCACCTCGAACTCCCAGGCTTCCCAGACCACCCTGTCGGTCACGGCGGGCAGCTTGCCGGTCAGCAGCATCATCATGCCGCTCAGGGTCTGGTAGCGGCCCTTTTCCTCTTCGGGCACGGTCTTCAGGCCCAGGCGATCCTTGAGTTCCACGACCGGGATGTGGCCGTCCAGCAGCCAGCTGCCATCCTCGCGCTCCACGGCCCAGGCGTCGCTGGGGTCCTCGGTCACGAACTCGCCGGTGATGGCCTCGGTCAGGTCACGCACGGTGACGATGCCTTGCACTTCACCGTACTCGTCGATGACGAACGCCATGGGCGCACCGGATTGCTTGAAGTTCTCCAGCAACTCCATGCCGGTGATGGTTTCCGGGATGTAGATGGGCTTGTGGATCAGGTCCTTGGCGTCCTTGAGGTCACGCTGCCCCTTGAGGGCATGGGCCAGCCACTGGCGCGAGTTGATCACGCCCAGCAGGTTCTCGAAGTTGCCGTCGATCACGGGATAGCGCGCATGGTCCTGGGATTCCAGGATGGCCATGTTCTCTTCGAACGACAAGCTCACGTCCAGGCAGACCACGTCCGAGCGCGGCACCATCAGCGAGGAGATCTGGCGATCGTCCAGGCGGAACAGGTTGCGGATCATGGTGTGCTCGTTCTGCTCGATGGCACCCGAGGTGGTGCCTTCGGCCAGCACGGCGTGGATCTCGTCTTCCGTCACGCTGCTGTCGTTGGTCTGGCGCACGCCCAGCAGGCGCAGCAGGGCGAGGGTCGACCCCGTCAGCAGCAGCACAAAGGGCTTGGTCAGCTTGGCCAGCAGATTGATGGGGCGGGCCACCAGGCGGGCAATCGATTCGGGGTTGGTCTGTCCCAGGCGTTTGGGCACCAGTTCACCCACCACGATGGAGACATAGGTGATCAAGACCACCACCACGGCCGTGGACAAGGTGCTGGCGTAGTTGGACGCCATGCCCAGCTGCACCAGCCATTCCGCCATGGGCTGGGCCAGGGCGGCCTCACCAAAGATACCGTTCAGCACACCGATGGAGGTGATGCCGATCTGGATGGTGGACAGGAAGCGGGTGGGGTCTTCGCCGAGCTTCAGGGCGGCAGCTGCGGCGGAATCGCCCTCATCGATCAATTTTTGAAGCCTTGCCTTGCGTGCTGTGACCAGCGCGATTTCAGACATGGCAAACACGCCATTGAGCAGGATGAGGGCGATAAGTATAGGAATTTCCATGATGTGGTTGAGCGTCCTTTCAAACTCGCTCGGGGTAACAAAAACACTGCAAGGTTACTGGATAAATCCAAAATGCAGGCCAGCCAGGATGGCAAGCCCTAAAAGCACGCGGTAGATCACGAAGAAGCCGAAGCCCTTGTTGGAGATCAGCCGCATGAACCAGACGATGACCGCATAGCCCACGACAAAGGCAATCGCAGTCGCCA
Organism: Comamonas aquatica; assembly: GCF_018064205.1. Lineage (NCBI taxonomy): Bacteria > Pseudomonadati > Pseudomonadota > Betaproteobacteria > Burkholderiales > Comamonadaceae > Comamonas > Comamonas aquatica. The sequence continues at coordinate 3,554,048 of NZ_CP072916.1, forward strand.
TGAAGGTCAGCATCCATTGCTCGCCACTCATGGGATCGCGCTTGAACAGCAGCTGGTAAAAGCCCGACAGCAGCACCGCCGGAATGGCCAGCAGGAAGGAAAAGCGCGCCGCCGCCTCGCGGGTCATGCCCAGCAGCAGGCCTGCAGTAATCGTGCCACCGGAACGTGACACGCCCGGGATCAGCGCCATGGCCTGGGCAAAGCCCAGCACGATGCCGTCACGCAAGCCCAACTGGCCAATCTGGCGCGTCTGGGTGCTGCGCTTTTCGGCCCAGCCCAGGATCAGGCCGAACACGATCAGCATCACGGCCGTCAGCGCCAGCGTGCGGAAGGTAGTTTCAATCCAGCTGCGCAGCAACAGGCCCAGCACACAGATGGGGATGGTGCCCAGGATCACCAGCCAGGCCAGCTTGGCATCGGAGTGCAGGGCTTCCCCCGGGCGGCGGTTGCCAATCACGGGCAGGCTGGCAAACCAGGCCACCAGCATGCGCAGCACATCCTTGCGGAAGTAGATCAGCACCGCCAGTTCGGTCCCCAGCTGGGTGATGGCGGTGAAGGCCGCGCCCGGATCGGCGCCACCGGGCAGCAAGGGACCCAGGATGCGCAGGTGGGCGCTGGAAGAGATGGGCAGGAATTCGGTCAGACCCTGGACCAGGCCCAGGATGAGGGCGTCCAGCCAGCCAAAAGTGGCGTTCATAGGAATCAGTGGAAAAAAAGCGGAAACGGAGCGCTGAGCAGTGTAGCGCCCGGGCCTGCCACGCAGGCGGCGCCAACTCCCGGCCCCGCAGTGGCCAGGGGCCACGCGAAACCTCGGCGCAGGGCGCCCGCCACCGCCATCGACAGCCGCCGCCATGGCACCTGCAGGCTTCAGCCCGTCACATTGCGTGCCATATCCGTTATTTTTTATACAAAACCTATCTCATCATCTTTATTTCATAAAAAAATGTACAAACATCAAAGTACATCAGCGATGTTTGTCGGTGTTTTTGAAAACAAATACACAAAATTACAAGTCATCGCCACCAGATGCACGGTCGAAAAATAATTTTTACAACAAAGCAAGTGCACGCGCTGCAGCGTTGACTCCATCCATGCGGCATGGTGTGCCTGCACGCCGGCACCATCGCATGCAGCGTCCATCTGCACACAGACTGTGGATAACTTTGTACACCAGAATGTGGACAAATTTTCCAACCCACTTGGACTCTATTTTCTACTTATCCACAGCTGCGTGCATCCATCAGGCTGTGCACAAGGATGTGTTGATTGAAAATATTTTTTCAACATCTCCACGTCATGCTTCCCGGGATTTTCCACAGGGTTTATGCCACAGGGCGTGGTGCAATCCAGGTGGCATCCCCGGCACCGACAGGTTCACCATCCACAATCTATAATCAATTGTCCACAGCAGAGTGGCTGGCAGAAATCTGCCGGATAGTGCACTTGTTAGACCCTCTTTGGTGCTGAAAAAATCAGCAAAACATCCGATATCGCACAGGATGTTGATAAAGAAAAAGATGCATGTGGTGCTCTGCATCTGTATTGAAAACAATTTTTCAGTCTTCTTGACCGGATTGCCCGGTCTGAAATTCCCGCAATGAGCCAAAAAAAATGGGCCACCGAGGCCCTGGAATCCTTTGACGCCGTCGTCGCCGCCATCCCGGGGTTCCGGGTGCGCGAGGGCCAACGCCAAATGGCGGCCCAGATCGCGCAGACCCTGGCGGCCGCCCAGCTCGGCAAGGTCGAGGAGGGGGCTCCGGAACCGAAAAAATCCATCGCTGTCGTCCAGGCGGGTACGGGGGTGGGTAAGTCGCTGGCCTATGCCGCCCCGGCCATCGCCATGGCCCTGGCGCGTGGCACGCGCGTGGTGATTTCGACGGCCACGGTGGCGCTACAGGAGCAGCTGGTGAACAAGGACCTGCCGGCACTGGCGCAGCAATTGCCAATACCGTTCAAATTTGCGCTGGCCAAGGGGCGGGGCCGTTTTGTCTGCAAACTCAAGCTGGAGCGCCTGGCCAGCTCGGGCGAAAACAGCGAGGACGCGGACGATCTGTTCGCCGAAGAAGCGGCCGAGCAGCGCAAGGCGCGGCCCCGCGCCGAAACCGAGGCGCGCATGCAGTTCTATGCCTCGATGGCCGATGCCCTGGCCAGCGGCGAATGGAATGGCGACCGCGACAGCCTGCCCAACCCGCCTGAAGCCGAGGCCTGGGGCCCCGTGGCGGCCGAGGGCAGCTCCTGCACCGGCAAGCACTGCCCGGTGTTTTCCAGCTGCACCTACTACGAGCGCCGCAAGGACATGGTGGCGGCGCAAGTCATTGTCGCCAATCATGATTTGCTGCTGTCCAGCCTGGGCGCGCGCCTGCTGCCGGAGCTCAGCGACAGCCTGCTGATCCTGGACGAGGCCCACCACCTGCCGCAGACGGCGCTGTCGCAGTTCGCCTGCGACATGGACCTCAGCCGCCTGCAATGGATCGACAAGCTGGCCAGCCGCGCCCTGCGCGTGGGCCAGCTGATGGAGGTGGACGAGCTGGCCGACATCGCAGGCCACAGCAGCGGCCTGCGCGAACACCTGAGCGAACTGGCGCGCCTGGTCATGGAAACCTATGGCGACACCCTCAAGGGCCAGCGCGATCGCTTCGGCCCGGCCCGTGTGCGCGTGCCACGCGGCGATCTGCCCCCGGCCCTGCTGGACCCCCTGGCCCAGGTCATGCACCACGCCAGCGGCTTTCTGGACGTGCTGCGGGCCATTGCCAAGGCCCTGAAGGCCGAGATCAAGGACAAGCCCGACGAAGCCCAGCGCCTGTCCCAGCTGTACGCCCAGGTCGGCACGCTGGCGCCGCGCCTGGAGGCCGTGCACGACACGGCCCAGCTGCTGAGCCAGCAGCCCGAGACGCGCGAGGACGGCTCCGAAAGCGTGCCCAACGCCAAATGGTTCACCGTGGAGGTGGAGGGCGACTACATCGTCGTCAAGGCCCATGCCAGCCCCATCCTGCCCGGTGCCACGCTGCGCCACCACCTGTGGAGCCAGGTGCGCGGCGCGGTGCTGACCAGCGCCACGCTGACCAGCTGCGGCAGCTTCGACTTCTTCCTGCGCGAGGCCGGCCTGCACGGCGATGCGGCCGTGCAGACGCTGGAGGTGGCCAGCCCCTTCGACTATGCGGCCCAGGGCACGCTGGTGGCCCACCAGACCCGGGCCGACCCGCGCGAAGCCGCCGCCTTCACGCAGGAGATGGTGGAGCGGCTGCTGCACGACCTGAGCCAGGTCCAGGCCGGGGCGTTGGTGCTGTTCACCTCGCGCGACCAGATGCGCCAGGCCGTCGATGCCCTGCCCACGGCCATGCGCAGCCAGGTGCTGGTGCAGACCGCCATGCCGCGCGCCATGCTGCTGGCCGACCACCGCCAGCGTGTGGAACAGGGCCTGCCCAGCATCATCTTCGGCATGCAGTCCTTCGGCGAAGGGCTGGATCTGCCGGGCGCGCTGTGCGAATCGCTGTTCATCACCAAGCTGCCGTTTGCCCCGCCGGACGACCCGGTGGGCGAGTCGCGCGCCGAGTGGCTGCGCACCAGCGGTCGCAACCCGTTCAACGAACTGGTCGTGCCCGCCACCGCCATCCGCCTGGCGCAGTGGGTGGGCCGCGCCATCCGCACCGAGGAGGACCAGGCCCACGTCTACTGCTACGACCGCCGCCTGGTGGCCACCAGCTACGGCCAGCAACTGCTCAACGGCCTGCCACCGTTCACGCTGGAAAAGCGCGCCGCGTAGGCGCAGCCGGCGCTGTGCCCACCGCCGTGGGGTGAACCGCGCCCGGGCTGAAGCCGCTGAGGCCACCGATGCGGCGCCGTGGGCCCCCCGGCGGCACCACGCTGTCGCAGAAGCAGCCATGGCCCGCAGCACGGCCGGCAACACGGCCCGACATGCCAGCGGGGGTCCTGCACGGTGCGACCTTGCAGCGCCAGCCCGCAATCCGGCCAGGGACTGCAACCTGCCCAGATCGCTAAAAAAGGAGCTGTTTGCGCGCAATATGACTTGCATTCAAGACTAAATCGCTTGGAATTCAAGAAATCACCTACGCTGGCAGCTATTTATTTCATACCACTTGCACCGATCCAGAGAGGGATTGCCATGAGCGCCACCGAGTTTCCAGCCTGCCCCCAATGCGGCCAGCCCAACACCTACCCCGACGCGGACCTGTTCATCTGCCCCGACTGCGCCCATGAATGGTCGGCGCAGGCCACCGCGGACGAAGACGACGCCGGCCCGCGCGTCGTCAAGGACGCCCACGGCACGCCCCTGGCCGATGGCGACAGCGTGATCCTGGTGAAGGACCTGAAGGTCAAGGGCTCGTCCACCGTGATCAAGAAGGGCAGCAAGATCAAGGGCATCCGCCTGGTCTACGACAACGGCGACCACGACGTGGACTGCAAGACCGAGCAGGGGCCTTTCATCCTCAAGTCGGAATTCCTGAAAAAGGCCTAAAGCAGGCCTTAAAAACCATAGCTGCCAGCGCTTGCCATATGAGCGCTGGCCGGCAAAAACAGATGACAACGCCAGGCCTGCGGCCCACCCGCGGCAGCCTGGCGTTGGCATTTTTAGGTGCAGAACATGACAGATAACTGTATATTTATACAGTGGACCTGCAAAACAAACTCGCCATCCTGGCGGACGCCGCCAAATACGATGCTTCCTGTGCCTCCAGCGGCAGTGCCCAGCGCACGGCCCAGGCGGGCGGCATCGGCTCGACCGCCGGCATGGGCATCTGCCACAGCTGGACGCCCGATGGGCGCTGCGTGTCGCTGCTCAAGATCCTGCTGACCAACTTCTGCCTCTACGACTGCAAGTACTGCGTCAACCGCGTCAGCTCCAACATCCCGCGCGCCCGCTTCTCGGTGGCCGAGGTGGTGCAGCTCACGCTCGACTTCTACCGGCGCAACTGCATCGAGGGCCTGTTCCTGTCCAGCGGCATCATCCGCAGCCCCGACTACACCATGGAGCAGTTGGTCGGCGTGGCCCGCAGCCTGCGCCTGGAGCATGGCTTTCACGGCTACATCCACCTCAAGACCATCCCCGATGCCGATCCGGCCCTGCTGGCCCAGGCCGGCCTGTACGCCGACCGCCTGAGCATCAACATCGAGCTGCCCACCGTGCAGGGCCTGGCACAGCTGGCGCCCGAGAAAAGCAGCGCCAGCATCCACCAGGGCATGGGCCATTTGCACCAGCACATCCGCAGCGCCCAGTCCGAGCGCCAGTCCGCGGCCCGCAGCGCCATCGTCTCGCGCCCCCAGGCACGCCGCACGCGGCCGGCCCGGCCCCCGGTCTTTGCGCCCGGCGGGCACAGCACGCAGATGATCGTCGGTGCCGACGCGGCGGACGACGGCGACATCATCCTCACCAGCGCCCGCCTCTACAGCGGCTATGGCCTGCGCCGCGTCTACTACTCGGCGTTCAGCCCCATCCCCGACGCCAGCGCCGAGCTGCCGCTGATCGCCCCGCCCCTGGTGCGCGAGCACCGGCTGTACCAGGCCGACTGGCTGGTGCGCTTCTACGGCTTCGAGGCCGGCGAGCTGGTGCCCGCAGGCGCCCCCGGCCAGCGCATGCTGTCGCTGGAGCACGATCCCAAGCTGGCCTGGGCCCTGGCCCACCGCGAGCGCTTTCCCGTCAACCTCAACACCGCCGCGCGCGAGCTGCTGCTGCGCGTGCCCGGCCTGGGCGTGCTGTCGGTCGACAAGCTGCTGGCCGCGCGGCGCTGGCGCCAGCTGCGCCGGGCCGACCTGGAACGCCTGCGCGTGCCCTGCGCCCGGATCCTGCCATTCGTGGAATGCCTGGACTGGCACCCCGGCCGCAGCCTGGACGATCCCCGGCTGGCCCGCCGCCTGGTCCAGCCCGTGGCCCCGCAGCCGCAGCAAGCCAGCCTGTTCTGAGCCATGGACCGCCAGCACCTCATCCTGCCCGGCGACGGCACCGATTTCGCGCACTGGCGCCGCCTGGCCAGGTGGCTGTGGGCGCAGCAGGTGCCACCGCAGTTGGTGGAATGGCAGACCGAAGCGGCCCACGGCCAGCACCCCGACCTGTTCACGCCCACGCCGCAGGTCACCCCCTGCGAGGATCTGCCGCCGACGCAGCAGCGCCCGCTGACCGTGCCGCGCTGGTGGCCGGAGCTGGCCGAGCACGCGCTGCTGCACCACAGCCCCGAGCGCTTTGCCCTGCTGTACCGCCTGCTGTGGCGCATGCAGCACACGCCCGGCGTGCGCCACGATCCCCTGGATGCCGACCGCGTGCACCTGCAGTACCTGTGCAAGGCCGTGCACCGGGAGGTGCACCAGATGCATGCCTTCGTGCGCTTTCGCCCCGTGGCCCTGGCCGATGCCCTGCACGACGGCAGTGGCCCGCTGCACGTGGCCTGGTTCGAGCCCCAGCACCACATCGTGCATGCCGTGGCCCCCTTCTTTGTCGGCCGCTTCAGCAACATGCGCTGGGCCATCCTGACGCCCCTGGCCTGCCTGCGCTGGTGGCCCCAGGCGCCCAGTGTGGCGGCGCTGGCCGACCACGGCATTGCCCCGCAGCAGGCCTTGCAACCCCTGGCAGGGCGGCCAGGCGTGCTCAGTTGGGGGCCCGGTGCCCGTGCCGATGCCGCACCACCCGCCGATGCCGGCGAAGCCCTGTGGCTGACCTATTACGCCCACATCTTCAATCCTGCGCGCCTGAAAGTGGCCACCATGTGCCGGGAGATGCCCCGCCACTACTGGGCCCACCTGCCCGAGGCACAGCTCATCACCCCGCTGGTCCAGGCGGCCCAGGCCCGCAGCGCGGCCATGCTGGCCAGTGCCCCGTCCATGCCCCAGCGCAAGCTGCCACGCCGCGCCTGAGGGCCTGTCGTGGCCGCTGACCGCCTCGCCAAGCGGGGCGGCTTTTGATTGGGCGCCAGCCACTGCGCACCTGCTTCAGGGCCTGGGTGCCCCCTATTGCGCAGGCCTCACCTTCAGCATTGAATTTTTTTGAATGCCCTTACCGCGGTGCGGTGGCGTGATCACCCCAGTTATCCAGAGGCTGGGATAACTTCCTGTGGACAGAACACCCGATCAGGATAAGTCCCGTTCCCAACGCGGCAACCGACTGAAAAACCATTTTCATACCCATGCGCGCGGAAATGTGGTCCTGCACACTGGACGTGACGGTCTTTGTCTGTCCCACCAAGCACTTACGTTTTGGAGACGATCGGGATCCTGCTCCTGCGGTGCTTGCCTCTGACTTGTTCTTTGTTTTTTTTTAATAAGGATAGTAGGTAGTAGTAAGCATCCCCAGGGATTGTGGACAACTGTGCTTTTCATCCGGAAATCAAGCACTTGTGTCCCTGCCAATCATGTGGGGCAGGCCCTGTTCCTGCTGTACTGCCTTCAGGGATAATTTCCCGATGGCGTGCTTTTTTGTGGATATCTCATTTTTTCAACACGATTTATCCACATGGTCTGCTTGTCTCTGATGTAACTTTGTTATTTGGTGTTTTTTCTTATAAATACGTCACTTATTGCTATTTTTTTTGATGTGAATAACTGAAATGAACGGTGTTTTACGCAGAACCGTCCCGACTGTGAACAGCGCATCCGCCCACGTCAGGCCGAATGCCGGAAAAAAACGGAACACTGAAAAAAATGCAACGACGGAAAAAGCGCGAATTTTTTCGCGCGGTAGTTATCTCTATGTCTTCTATTTTTAATTGGTAGTAATAGTAGGGATGGGCTGTGAGTGTGGATAAGGTGAAATACTTTTTTCAGATCAAGGACTTGTCCTTACCCAAACCATGTGTCTGAACCCAGGGACGGTGACGACCGGATTTGGGTACAAGTTGCAGCGGCTGGAAACGCTTGTGGATAAACAGCAGGTTGCTATTTTTTTCTACCCACGTTTATCCACAGGCCCTGGACAGAGCGGCGAGCGGGTGGTGGCGTCACGTAATCGCGTTACAAAAATGAGAGCACGCCGGGCGTGTAATCCAATTACAGGGAAAACCCGGAGTTACCAAAACCCCTGCGTGGATGCAGCAAGTGCTTGTTTTGATGGAGTTTTGTCGGGTTACCGGAATCCGATGTCGGTCATGCGGGCAGGCGGCCCGGGGTGTGACGTGCCGGTGAGGAGGGCGTGACCTCCGGATCTCGGGGCGGTGGCGGCCAGCGGCGTGCTGCAGGCCATGCACACCCTGGACATGGCCTGCGTGCGGTGTGCGCAACTGAAAAAGCTTTTGCAGTCCGGGGCGCAACCGGCGAAAAAAAAGCAGGTCCTGGGACCTGCTGGGTGGGAGTGGAGGGGGCTTATGCGCCACGGCCCATGGGTTGGCCGGCGAGGCCGTGGGGGTGGCCGGGCTGGTGGCCCATGCGCTCGCCCTGGCCGCCATAGTGGAACTTGCCGGGGCGGTGGGCCGTCAGTTCGTCGAAGGCCTTTTGCTGGCTGGGATTCAGGCTGTTGTAGAAGCTGCGGGTGGCTTGGTCACGCTGTTCGGCGTGGGCCGTGTGTTCCTTGCGCATCTTCTGGGCCAGGTCCAGGCGCTCGGGGGTGGTCAGCTTGCGCAGGTCGGGGCGCTCGCCCGCAGCGGGGCGGGGCTGTGGCGTGGTGGCCTGCACATACTTGTCCCAGGCGGCTTGCTGGTTAGGCTGCAGCTGCAAAAGGGTTTTCATGCGCTCGGTGCGTTCGGCGTGCCGCTTGGCAAAGTCGGGTGCCTGGTGGCGCGCTGCCGGGGCGGTGGCGGCAGGGCCGGCCGTGGGGGCGGCAGGTTGGGCCGAAGCCGGCAGTGCAAACGCACCGGCCAGGGCGGCGGCTGCGACAGCGGCGGTCAGGCTACGTTGGAAGAGGGCCATGGTGTACTCCTTGGTGGTGGTTTCCATCGGATCTGCCAAGAGGTTCGGCAGTGCATGGCTGCAAGTGTGCGGTTTCTGTGTAAGCCGTTGGTGAGGCTTTGCTGCTGCTGTGTAAAGTAATACAAAGCTGGGTTGTCGCGCTGCGGTCAGGCGGTGGGTGGTTGGAAGTGTTTTTGCCATCCAAGCCAGACAGAACGGGCGCTGACAGCTCTTATTTTCATGACGGAATGGCCCGCAGGCCGGGCCCCGTCACAGACTTTGATGCAGATTCAGGAAAAGGTGACTGCGTGTTCAAGAACATGATCGTGTACCGCATTGCGGCGCAATGGCAGGGCTCGCTGGAGCAGGTGGAAGCGGCGCTGCAGAAGGCGCCATTCCAGCCCTGTGGTGCCACACAGGAGCAGTCGTCGGGCTGGGTGCCGCCACGCGGCGAGGCCCACGGCCTGCTGGCCGAAAGCGTGGGCGGACAGTGGATCCTGCGCTTCATGAGCGAATCCAAGATGCTGCCGGCCAGCGTGCTGAACCGCAAGGTGCAGGAAAAGGCCGATGCCATCGAGCTGGAGTTTGGCCGCAAACCGGGCAAGAAGGAAAAGCGCGACCTCAAGGACGAGGCCAAGCTGGATCTGCTGCCCATGGCCTTCACCAAGCAGTCCAGCATGTGGGTGTGGATCGACCCCCAGGCCCAGCTGCTGGTGCTGGACACCGGTGCCCAGGGCAAGGCCGACGAGGTGGTGAGCCTGCTGGTAGAAAGCCTGCAGGGCTTTGGCGTGGCCCTGGTGGACACCCAGATCAGCGCCCAGGCGGCGATGGCGCACTGGCTGCTGACACAGGAAGCGCCGGCGGGCTTCTCCATCGACCGCGAATGCGAGCTCAAGGCCGCCGATGAGTCCAAGGCCGTGGTGCGCTATGCCCGCCATCCGCTGGACATCGACGAGGTCAAGCAGCACGTGGAACACGGCAAGCTGCCCACCAAGCTGGCCATGACCTGGGACGAGCGCGTCAGCTTCGTGTTGACCGATGCCCTGCAGGTCAAGAAGATCGCGCTGCTGGATACCATGCTGGACCAGGCTAGCGACGAGGGGGGCTTTGACACCGATGTAGCGATTGCCACCGGCGAGCTGAGCAAGCTGATCCCCGACCTGTTCACGGCCCTGGGCGGCGAAGGTCGCACCGCCGTGGGCGATGCGGTGGGCACGGCCGTGCCTGCCGGCCGCAAGGGTGTGGTGACCGGCGCCGCGAGCGCACCGGTGGACACGGCCCCGGAAGAGGCACCCTTCTAAGGGCGGCCCACACAAGCCTGGGGGCGTGTGTGGCTGGGCCGGGTCGTACGCAAGTCCGGTCCGCGGCTGTCCACCTCGCCTCTAGCGCCCATCTCCGAGGAACGGGGTTGTGTGGGCCGCTTGAAGATCACAGGCCCCAGGTCTGGCTGGCCGCAGCGGGGGCTGGGGGCGTTCAGTGCAGGGCGCTGCCGGGGCGCCCACCCCGGGGGTGGCGCAACTGCTTGTCGTGGTACATGGCGTGGTCGGCCTGCTGCAGTGCCTGGTCGACGCTGAAGTCGCCGGACACCGGTACCACGCCCACGCTGGCGCCAGGGTAGTGCAGGTTGCCCCCCTGGGGCAGCACCAGGTCGCAGACCGAGGCGGCGCGCAGCCGCTGCTCCAGCCCCTGCTGCGCCACGGCCACCTCGCGCGCCGTGCCGTCGACCGGCGTGACCACCACAAACTCATCCCCGCCCATGCGGGCCACCATGTCGCCCGCACGCAGGCTGTGGTGCAGCTGCTGTGCCAGGGTGCGCAGCAACAGGTCGCCCGCCGCATGGCCGTGGCGGTCGTTCACGGCCTTGAAGCCGTCCAGGTCGATGAAGGCCACCAGCACGCTGCTGTGCGTGCGCTGGGCGCGCGCCAGCAGGCGCTGCAGCTCCTCGCGCAGTGCGGCGCGGTTGGGCAGCTGGGTCAGTGGGTCGGTGAACGCCTGGTGGGCCAGCTGGGCGTTGTGGGCCTGCAGGCGTTGCAGCAGCTGTTCGCGCTCCACATGCTGGGCGATCAGCTTGGCAAACAGCTGCAGCACGCTTTCGGTGTCCGGCGGCAGCAGGGCGGTCTGGGCGCTGGCGGCGCACAAGGTGCCGTACAGCTGGCCGTCCGACATGCGCACGGGCGCGCTGACATAGGTCTGGATCCCCAGTGCCCGTGCCGCCTGCGAGTCGCCCCAGCATGCGGCCACATCCGTGGTGCACATGCGCCCCTCGCTCAGTGCGCGCCGGCACAGCGTGTCCTGCCACGGCACGGACAGGCCTTCGGGGATCTGCATCTGCCGCGTGTTGCGGGCGTAGAGCACGTGCTGCAAGTCCTGCTCCAGATCGATGCGGGTGAGGTAGGTGGACTCCAGCTGGGTGACCTGCTCCAGCATTTCCAGCAGCGGGCGGACCAATTCTTCCTGGCTCTGGGCCTGGTGCAAGGAATGGGAGAGGCGAGTCAGCAGGGGATCCATGGCAAACAACCGTCAGCGTGCCGCAGGGGCGTGGGGAAGGGACATCGGAACCGCCAAGCATAGTGGCTGTGGCGCGCTGTCTGGACCATGCTTTCCGCCGTACTGGCAGGGTTTTCGCGTGGGGGCGGGGGCAGTTTTCAGAAACAGGAGCTGCTTGCGCAGACTGGGTGCGGGCCAGCGCCTGAAAAGATGTGGAATGATGCAACCCCGCGCCGGCAGCCCGGATGTGCCGGTCCCGGGGCCGCAGGTCCGTCCGGCACATCCGGGCGGTGTGCGGCCGGCAGGTGCACCTGCCGGAGCGGGGTGGCGGCGCTTAGACGCGCTCGAAGATGGCGGCAATCCCCTGGCCGCCGCCGATGCACATGGTCACCAGGGCATAGCGGCCGCCGGTGCGCTGCAGCTCATAGATGGCCTTGGTGGTGATGATGGCACCGGTGGCGCCCACGGGGTGGCCCAGGGAGATGCCCGAGCCGTTGGGGTTGACCTTGGCGGGGTCCAGGCCCAGCTCCTGGGTGACGGCGCAGGCCTGGGCGGCAAAGGCCTCGTTGGCCTCGATCACGTCCATGTCCTGGACCTTCAGGCCGGTGCGTGCCAGCACCTTCTGGGTGGCCGGCACGGGGCCGATGCCCATGTAGGCCGGATCGACCCCAGCGTGGGCATAGCCCACCAGGCGGGCCAGGGGCTGGACCCCCAGGGCGGCCAGGCGGTCGCCGGCCACCAGGGTGACGGCCGCGGCGCCGTCGTTGATGCCCGAGGCATTGCCGGCGGTGACGCTGCCGCCTTCCTTCTTGAACGCCGGCTTCATGCCGGCCAGCACCTCCAGCGTGGTGCTGGCGCGCACGTGTTCGTCGGTGTCGAACAGCACCGTGCCTTTGCGCGTGGCAATTTCCACGGGCACGATCTGTTCCTGGAAGCGCCCGGCTGCGATGGCGGCCGCGGCGCGCTGCTGGCTGGTGAGGGCCAGGGCGTCCTGCATCTCGCGGCTGATCTTGTAGCGCTCGGCCACGTTTTCGGCCGTGATGCCCATGTGCATCTTCTGCCAGGGATCGTGCAGGATGCCCAGCATGTAGTCGATGCTCTTGGCATCGCCCATGCGTGCGCCCCAGCGCGCGGCCTGGTCAAAGTAGGGGCCACGGCTCATAGATTCGGAACCACCGCCGATGGCCACGTCGCAATCCCCCAGTGCGATGGCCTGGGCCGCCGAGACGATGGCCTGCAGGCCGGAGCCGCACAGGCGGTTGACGTTGAAGGCCGGGGTCTCGATCGGGCAGCCCGCGTCGATGGCGGCCACGCGCGACAGGTAGGCGTCCTTGGTGTCGGTGGGAATCACATTGCCCATCACCACATGGCCGACGGCGGCGGGGTCCAGGCCGGAACGTGCGATGGCCGCCTTGACGGCGGTGGTCGCCAGCTGGGTGTTGGCAACGTCTTTCAGGCTGCCGCCAAAAGTGCCAATCGCGGTGCGGGCGGCGCTGACGACAAAAATCTCGCGGGTGCTCATGCGGTGTCTCCAAGAATTGTTTCGAACATGGCTGGAAAGATTGTGCAACTGCAACATGAACTCGCCAAGCCTGCCCGCCCGATTGGACCGACACCGCCGCGACGGCACAACGGGCGGCTGTCTCGTGCGGTACACCGCACACGGCACGCCGCCCTTGCGCTGGGCGATCAGGCGACGGTGTAGCCTTCTTCCCGGATGGCCTGGGCCAGGGCCTCGCGCGTGCCGCTGCTGTGCACCACGACCCGGCCCGTGGCCAACTCCACAGTGGTGGTGGCCTGGGCATCGATCTGGGCGACGGCCTGCTTCACGGCGCGTTCGCAGTGGCCGCATGTCATGCCTTGGACTTGGAAAACGTGTTCCATGGGGGCTCCTTCAGTGGATGGGGAAAAGCACGACTGTAGCGCTGCGGCCCGCCTGTTCCACGTGGAACACGGTGAGGACACATGCATGCCGTAGAGTGTTTCTGGAAGTAACCATAAGACGGGGTTTTCTTTAGCCTTTGTTGTCAGTCTTGTCTGGCAAACTCTGCCCGTGGTTCTTGCGCGCCTGCATGCTTCGGTCTGCATGCCGGAGATGGTTGGGACAGGGCATCTGGCGCTGTGCTGGGTGATGTCAAGCGATAGAGAGGAAATCAGATCATGGGTCTGTTTGCACTGATGCGAATGTTCACCATCCGGGTGCGCATGCTCGGCGCCATTGCGGTGGTGCTGGTGTTGTTGGGCCTGTTGGGCGGTGCCGGTATGTTCGGCATGTTCCGCATTTACGACCTCAACCAGAGTTTTCTGAACGGTCCTTTCCAGCAGGCGGGCCTGGTGGCCAAGCTGCAGGGCAGCCTGACCCAGGTGCGCAACCTGGAAAAGGAAATGATCATCCAGTATGAGCAGCCCGAACAGCTGAAGAAGACGCACGCCGAATGGACGACCAGCCTGCAGGCGGTGCAGGCTGCGGGTGCGGCCCTGGCCCAGGTGGCCCCGGCCCAGGATGGCGCCGTGGTGCAGCAATTGCTCAAGCACCTGGAGCAGTACCAGACCCTGTTTGCGCCGGTGGCCCGCCAGCTGCTGGACAACGGCTATGACAGCGCCACCGTGGCGCAGCGCGTGGGCCGCCGTGCCGGCGCCGAATTTGTCGAGGCCGAGAAGCAGCTGCAGACCCTGGAGCAGCTGCTGCAGGCCCAGGCCCAGGCCGCCGAGGCCCGCGGCAGCCAGGTGGCGTCGCAGACCCAGTGGCTGTTTGTGCTGGCGCTGGTGATCACCACCTTGGTGGTGGCGCCGCTGACCCTGCTGAACATGGTGTCGATCTGCCGTCCGCTGACCGATGCCAAGCGCCTGGCCGATGCCATCGCCAAGGGCAATCTGACGGAGCAGCTCGACGTGGTGGGCAAAGACGAAGTGTCCGACCTGCAGAATGCGCTGAAGTCCATGCAGGACAACCTGAACCGCATGGTGGGCCGCGTGCGCGACGCCAGCGGCAACATCGCGACCGCCAGCCAGGAAATTGCCGTCGGCAACGGCGACCTGTCGGCCCGCACCGAACAGACCGCCAGCAATCTGCAGCAGACCGTGGCGTCGCTGATGCAGCTGACGGCGACGGTGCAGCAGACCGCCTCGTCGGCGCAGATGGCCAACCAGCTGGCGGCGTCGGCCTCGCAAACCGCGGCACAAGGCGGCTCGGTGGTGTCGCAGGCCGTCGAGAGCATGCACGAGATCTCGAGCTCCAGCCGCAAGATCGGCGACATCATCGGTCTGATCGATTCGATCGCCTTCCAGACCAACATCCTGGCGCTGAACGCCGCGGTCGAAGCCGCGCGCGCCGGCGAGCAAGGCCGTGGCTTTGCCGTGGTGGCCGGCGAAGTGCGCCTGCTGGCGCGCCGCAGCGCCGAAGCGGCCAGCGACATCAAGCGACTGATCCAGAGCAGCGTGAATGCCGTCGATGGCGGCGTGCGCCACGTGGAGTCAGCCGGCAAGACCATGCAGGAAATCATGGGCAGCATCCAGCGGGTTGGCGACATCATCGGTGAGATCACCGCTGCGGCCAACGAGCAGTCCACCGGTATCTCGCAGGTCAACCAGGCCGTGGGTGACATCGACCAGATGACCCAGCAGAATGCGGCGCTGGTCGAGCAGTCGACCGCGGCCGCCGAGTCGCTCAAGGAACAGACCCACCAGCTGTCGGACGTGGTCAGCCAGTTCATCCTGAGCAACCAGTCCCCAGCGCTGTCTGCTGCGACACGCCCCTACAGCCTGCCACGCGACGGCGGCGCCGTGCCTGTGGCATCCACCGCGCAGCGCGCCGAGGCGCCGCTGCTGGGCTGAGTGCGGCCACCCTTCGGGGTGGTCTCCGGCGAAAAGGCTTCCCGCAGGAAGCCTTTTTTCATGGCCGGGCGAGAGTGGTATGCCACCGGGGCAAGGCGGTGTTGGATGGGGCTTGCCAGGTCGCGCAGGCCGGACCAAGACCATGGCCCCGTCCTTGCGGCGGATGGTGAAAGTCCTGCTCGCTCAATGGGTCAAAGACATCCCTGGGAAAGGGTGGGAAAATCAAGGGTTTGCCCATGCCTCACTCCCGACCGCGTGGGCCGCAGCCGTGGAATGCCCCCGGCTGCCACAGGTGGATGAACACGCCACTGCGATGGAGCTTGAACATGCTGTACCCCCAAGAATTTGATGTGATCGTCGTCGGCGGCGGTCATGCTGGCACCGAAGCGGCGCTGGCGGCTGCCCGCATGGGCTGCCAAACATTGCTGTTGACCCACAACATTGAGACCCTGGGCCAGATGTCGTGCAACCCGTCCATCGGTGGCATTGGCAAGGGCCACCTGGTCAAGGAAGTGGATGCCCTGGGCGGCGCCATGGCCTTGGCCACCGACATGGGCGGGATCCAGTTCCGCATCCTGAACAGCTCCAAGGGCCCGGCCGTGCGGGCCACGCGTGCCCAGGCGGACCGCATCCTGTACAAGGCCGCGATCCGCGAGATGCTGGAGAACCAGCCCAACCTGTGGCTGTTCCAGCAGGCCGTGGACGACCTGATGGTGGAGGGCGACCGCGTGGTGGGCGCCGTCACCCAGGTGGGCATCCAGTTCAAATCCAAGACTGTGGTGCTGACCGCAGGCACCTTCCTGGACGGCAAGATCCACGTGGGCCTGGACAACTACGCCGCGGGCCGCGCCGGCGATCCCCCGGCCGTGACGCTGTCGGCACGCCTGAAGGAGCTGAAGCTGCCCCAGGGCCGTTTGAAGACCGGCACACCACCACGCATCGATGGGCGCAGCATCGACTTCAGTCAGTGCACCGAGCAGCCCGGCGACGGCATGCCCGGCGGTGTGAACGAAGGCCATGTGCCGGTGTTCAGCTTCCGCGGTCATTCCGACATGCACCCGCGCCAGATGCCTTGCTGGATCACGCACACCAACGAGCGCACGCACGAGATCATCCGCAGCGGCTTTGACCGCAGCCCCATGTTCACCGGCAAGATCGAGGGCGTGGGCCCACGCTACTGCCCCAGCGTGGAAGACAAGATCAACCGCTTTGCCGACAAGGACAGCCACCAGATCTTCCTGGAGCCCGAAGGGCTGACGACCCACGAGTTCTATCCCAACGGCATTTCCACCAGCCTGCCCTTCGACATCCAGTACGCCCTGGTGCGTTCGATGAAGGGCCTGGAGAACGCCCACATCCTGCGCCCCGGCTACGCCATCGAGTACGACTACTTCGACCCCCGGGCGCTGAAGTCCAGCTTCGAGACCCGCCAGATCCAGGGCCTGTTCTTTGCCGGCCAGATCAATGGCACGACGGGTTACGAGGAAGCTGCCGCCCAGGGCCTGTTCGCCGGCATCAATGCCGGGCTGCAGGCGCGTGGCCAGGACGCCTGGACCCCACGCCGCGACGAGGCCTACCTGGGCGTGCTGGTGGACGACCTGATCACCAAGGGCGTGACCGAGCCCTACCGAATGTTTACCAGCCGGGCCGAGTTCCGTCTGCAGCTGCGTGAAGACAATGCCGACATGCGCCTGACCGAAATTGGTCGTCAGCTGGGTGTGGTCGGGGATGCGCAATGGGACATGTTCAACCGCAAGCGCGACGCTGTTTCACGTGAAACAGAACGTCTGAAGGCCACCTGGGTGAACCCGCGCAGCCTGCCGGCGGTGGAAGCCGAGCGCGTGCTGGGCAAGAACATCGAGCGCGAGTACAACCTGTTCGACCTGCTGCGCCGCCCCGGCGTGGAGTACGGCACCCTGGTGTCCATGGACGATGGCAAGTACCAGTCGGAAGCGGTTTCACGTGAAACACTGGGCGAGCTGCACGAGGCTGTGCTGGAACAGGTAGAGATTGCCGCCAAGTATTCCGGCTACATCGATCGCCAGAAGGACGAGGTGGAGCGTGCTGCGCACTACGAAACCCTGAAGCTGCCGGCCGAGCTGGATTACATGCAGGTCAGTGCCCTGTCGATCGAGGTGCGTCAGAAGCTGCAGAAGCACCGCCCCGAAACTCTGGGCCAGGCTTCGCGCATTTCCGGGGTGACACCGGCCGCCATCTCGCTGCTGATGATTCACCTGAAGAAGGGCGGCTTCAAGGAGTTCACGACCGCGGCTGCCAAGGAGTCCGCATGAGTGTTGATCTGCGCAAGCAGCTGGAACAGGGCGCCCAGGCGCTGCAACTGAATCTGTCCACGGCCCAGGTGGACCAGCTGATGGCTTTTCTGGACCTGCTGCAGAAGTGGAACAAGGTCTACAACCTGACGGCCGTGCGCGACCCGCAGGAGATGATGACCCACCACCTGCTGGACAGCCTGGCCGCTGTACCGGCACTGCGGCGCCATGTGCAGTCGCTGGGCAAGGCCGCAGGCGAGCGCACGGCCCAGCTGGACGTGGGCTCGGGCGGGGGATTGCCCGGTGTGGTGTTTGCCGTGTGCTGCCCCGAGGTGGACATCCACTGCGTGGACACCGTGGCCAAGAAGGCCGCCTTCCTGCAGCAGGCCGCCGTGGCACTGAAGCTGCCCAATCTGCGCGGCATCCATGCACGTGTGGAATCGTTGTCCGGCCCGTATGACATCGTCAGTTGCCGCGCCTTTGCCTCGCTGGTGGATTTCACCACCTGGTCGCGTGCCGCGATGGCGCCGCACGCGGTCTGGCTGGCCATGAAGGGCAAGCACCCGCAGGACGAAATCGACGCACTGGGTGCCGGCGTGCAGGTGTTTCACGTGGAACGATTGACCGTCCCCGGCCTGGATGCCGAGCGTTGTATTGTGTGGATGAAGCCGGTGGCCGACACACTTTGACAGTGCATGCGGCGTGCAGCTCGCATAAACTCGGGTTTTCAATACCGGGTGCCTGCAGGACGGCAACGCATCGCGCACCGGCTGTATTGAAAGGCCTCAGCCTCCGCGCTGGGCCTTTTTCCCTTGTGCGGCCTGTGTGTGCGGCCCGCCTTGTGTGTTCTCCGGGTGCCCGGTTACTTTCCATCAGCAATCTCTCATGGCCAAAATTTTCTGTATTGCCAACCAAAAGGGTGGCGTCGGCAAAACCACTACCGCAGTGAATCTGGCGGCGGGTCTGGCCAAGATTGGTCAGCGTGTCCTGCTGGTGGACCTGGACCCCCAAGGCAATGCCACCATGGGCTCCGGCATCGACAAGCGGGCCATGGAGCAGAGCGTGTACGACGTGCTGCTGGAGTCGTCGTCGATCCAGGAAGCGGCCGTGCTGTCGGAAAAGTGCGGCTACCACGTGCTGGGCGCGAACCGCGAACTCAGCGGTGCCGAGATCGAGCTGGTGGCGCTGGAGCGCCGCAACGAGCGCTTGAAGGCGGCCCTGGAGGCGGTGCAGTCCGACTTCGACTTTGTGTTGATCGACTGCCCGCCCAGTCTGTCCATGCTGACGCTCAACGGCCTGTGCTCGGCCCACGGCGTGATCGTGCCCATGCAGTGCGAGTACTTTGCGCTGGAAGGGCTGACCGACCTGGTCAACACCATCAAGCAGGTGCATGCCAACATGAACAAGCACCTGCAGATCATCGGGCTGCTGCGCGTCATGTTCGACCCGCGCACCACGCTGCAGCAGCAGGTCAGCGACCAGCTCAAGTCCCACTTCGGCGACAAGGTGTTCGACACCGTCATCCCGCGCAATGTGCGGCTGGCAGAAGCCCCCAGCTACGGCGTGCCGGGCGTGGTGTTCGACCCCGCGGCCAAGGGCAGCAAGGCCTTCATCGAGTTTGCCGAAGAGATGGTCCAGCGCATCCAGAAGATGTGAGGGGCGTTGGGGTTTTAAGCCAAAAAGGCCTCCAGCCCCGATGCAGCCAGCGCTGACAGCTATGAATCAAGAAGTCATGACCCCCTCCGCCCGCGTCTTGCTGCTGCCCGGCTGGCAGAACTCGGACGCGCTGCATTGGCAAAGCCAGTGGGAAGCCCTGTACGGCTACGAACGCCTGCAGCAGCACGACTGGCAGCGCCCGCTGCGCGGCGACTGGTCGGCGCGCCTGCAGGAGACGGTGGTGGACAGTGTCCAGCCTGTGGTGCTGGTGGCGCACAGCCTGGGCTGTGTGCTGACCGCCTGGTGGGCCGCCCATTCGCCGCTGGCCCGCACGCGGGTGCTGGGCGCGCTGCTGGTGGCCCCGGCCGATACCGAGGCCGAGCCGGTGGCGGCACAGCTGCCCGGCTGGCAGCCCGTGGCCCAGGCCCGGCTGCCGTTTCCCAGCATCGTGGCCGCCAGCCAAGACGACCCGTATTGCCGCTGGGACCGCAGCCAGCATTTCGCCCAGGCCTGGGGGGCGGAGCTGGTCGATCTCGGGCCTGCGGGCCACATCAACACCGCCAGCGGCCTGGGCCGCTGGGATGCCGGGCATGCGCTGCTGCGCCGCCTGATCAAGGAATAAGGAACAAGCATGGCAACCAAGAAACCCAAGGGCCTGGGGCGTGGTCTGGAAGCATTGCTCGGCCCCACCGTGGACGACACCCCGGCCGCCGGCAGCGGCAGCGACCTACCCAGCAGCCTGCCGGTGACCGAGCTGGTGGCGGGCCAGTACCAGCCGCGCACGCGCATGGACGAAGGCGCGCTGTACGAGCTGGCCGAAAGCATCAAGGCCCAGGGCATCATGCAGCCCATCCTGGTGCGCAAGCTGGCCCAGGGGGCACACGCTGGCAAGTACGAAATCATCGCTGGCGAGCGCCGTTTCCGCGCTTCCAAGCTGGCGGGCCTGGACAGCGTGCCGGTGCTGGTGCGCGATGTGCCCGACGAAGCCGCCGCCGCCATGGCGCTGATCGAAAACATCCAGCGCGAAGACCTGAACCCGCTGGAAGAAGCCCAGGGCCTGGCGCGCCTGGTCCAGGAGTTCCACTACACGCACGAACAGGCGGCGCAGTCCGTGGGGCGCTCGCGCTCGGCCGCGTCCAACCTGCTGCGCCTGCTGAACCTGGCCGAGCCGGTGCAGACCATGCTCATGGCCGGCGACATCGACATGGGCCATGCGCGCGCGCTGCTGGCCCTGGACAAGGCCGAACAGATCACCACCGCCAACCAGATCACGGCGCGCAAGCTGTCCGTGCGCGAGGCGGAATCCCTGGTCAAGAAGGTCGCCGAGGCCGACGACGGCACGGCGGCCAAGGCCCGCAAGCCCGCCAAGTCGCGCGACGTGCAGCGGGTGGAGGAAGAGCTGTCCGACCTGCTGATGGCCCAGGTCGAGGTGCGCGTGAAAAAGCGCGTCAAGCGCCACGGCAAGGTCCAGGACATGGGCGAAGTCTCCATCCAGTTCGGTTCGCTGGACGAGCTCAATGGCCTGATCGAACGCCTGCGTGGCTAAGCGGACGCGCAGCCGCTCACCCCCCCAAGGCCTTCGCACGAAGGCCTTTTTTCTTTGTAGGGGCCGGGTGGCTGCGTCCCAGGCCTGCACGCATTTCAGCGCATGGGAGGGCCCTGCGGGGATCCGGTTTCGGGCACCATCGGGGGATGACATTCTTGAATCGGCTGATCTGGCCCCTGCCGGCCTTGTTAGTGTGGGCCCTGGCATGGCTCTGTTTTGGCGTACTCCAGTCCTGGGCCCCCTGGTGGGGGGCGCTGGGTGCGGCCTTGCTGGTCGGGCTGGCCGGCAGTTGGCTGGGGGCCACCTGGTGGCGGCGGCTGATGATGGCCCTGGGCTTTCCGCTGTCGTGGCTGGTGGTGTCGGCTGGGGCCGTGCCTGCCTGGCTGTGGCTGCTGCCACTGGCCGTGATGCTGCTGGTCTATCCCCTGAATGCCTGGCGCGATGCGCCGGTGTTCCCGACGCCGACCGGCGCGCTGGATGGCCTGTCGGACCGCATTACGCTGCCCGAGGGCGCGCGCGTGCTGGATGCCGGCAGCGGCCTGGGCGATGGCCTGATGGCCTTGCACCGTGCCTGGCCGCAGGCCCGGGTGCATGGCGTGGAATGGAGCTGGCCGCTGCGCTGGGCCAGCGCCTTGCGCTGCCCCTGGGCCACGGTGCGGCGCGGGGACCTGTGGCAGGTCGATTGGGGCGATTACGCCCTGGTCTACCTGTTCCAGCGGCCCGAGAGCATGAGCCGCGCCGCGGTCAAATCGCTGGGCGAGATGCCTGCCGGCAGCTGGCTGGTCAGCCTGAACTTCCCCATCCCTGATGCGACGCCGGTCCACGTGGCCGCGCTGGCGGATGGCCGCGAGGTCTATGCCTACCAGGCGCCGCTGGCCGAGGTGGACCATGCCAGCGTCGAGGACGACGAGGTGGCCGGCATGCTGCCGCTGCGCACCCCGGGCATCCAGGTCAATGGGCAGAACCTGTATCCGCGCAAGGGCCGCCCGGGCGGGCGTCGGCGCTCGCACTGAGCACGTCCATCCACGAGCAGGGGAACGCACCAATGCTGCAGCCGCGATCGCTGCGTAGCCTCAGGGTGCACCCAGGCCCTGGCCCAGGAAGGCGGCAGCGGTCATGCCCACGGTGCGCCGCACCAGCGCGCTGAAGGCGCTGGGGGTGTAGCCGAGCTCGGCGGCGATCTGGGCAATCGACCAGTGCCGCGCCGCCAGGGCCACGGCCTGGGCCAGCACCACCTGCTGGCGCCACTGGGTGAAGGTGCAGCCCAGCTCGCTGCGGAACAGGCGTGCCACGGTGCGCAGGCTGGCCCCGGTGTCCAGCACCCAGTCCTCCAGGCGTTCGTGCCGCGTCGGGTCCTGCAGCACGGCCTCGCACAGGTTCTTCAGGCGCTTGTCCTGGGGCAGCAGCACCCCCAGGTGCATGATGCGGGCGCGGCGCAGTTCCTCGCAGATCAGGGCGCTGAGGTGGTGCTCGCGCGCCACGACGGCGGGCGACAGCGGGGCGGCCTCGTCGCTGCCGGTGTCCATTTCCACCACCAGGGCGCGCAGCAGGGGGCTGGCTTCCAGCACGCGGCACTGCTGCCAGTCCGGCGCCGCCATCCAGCGCGCCTGCGGGCCGCCGCCATGCGCTTCGGGCAGGAAGTACAGGGTGTACAGGCGCGCGGTCTCCACCATGGTCACGGCGTGTTCCACTCCGGGCGGCACCCACACGGCGCGGTGTGGGGGCACGATGTAGGTGGCGTCGGCCAGCGACAGGCGGATCACGCCGCCGGTGGAAATGGCCAGCTGCGCCCAGGCGTGGGCGTGCGGCATGATCAGCGTGTCGCGGTCCAGCTCGCGCATCTTGGAGCGCACGGGGCGCTGCGCATGCGGCTGGTAGAGCACCGGGTCCAGCAGCGGAATCTGCGCCAGCGTGCGCGCGTGGCGGTGGGGGTTCACCCCGGCGGCGGCCGGTGGCAGCACAAAGTGGGCAGACATGGTGCGTGGTTGGCAGTTTTGCGATAGCTTTTGGCCGACTATCGCATACCTGCCGCGCTCCTGCTGCCTAAGATGCGACGCATGACTGCTTCCGAGATTGCAACAGCTGCCCCCGAGCGCCGCGATGCGCGCACCATTGGCCTGGTGGGCCTGGCCCATGGTTCCTCGCACTTCTTCCACCTGCTGCTGCCGCCGCTGTTCCCCTGGCTGATCGCCGACTTCAACACCAGCTACTCGCAGCTGGGCGCCATGGTGTCGCTGTTCTTCGTGGTCTCGGGCGTGGGGCAGATGCTGTCCGGCTTCCTGGTCGACAAGGTGGGTGCGCAGCGCGTGCTGCTGGCGGCGCTGAGCAGCTTTGTCGTGGCCGGCCTGATGGCGGCAGCCGCGCAGAACTACACCATGCTGCTGGCGGCCTCGTTCTTTGCCGGCCTGGGCAATGCGCCCTTCCACCCGGTGGACTTCACCATCCTCAACAAGCGCGTCACGGCAAACAACATCGGTCATGCGTTCTCGGTGCATGGCATCTCCGGCAACATCGGCTGGGCCATGGCCCCGGTGTTCATGATGGGCATCACCACCTGGACCGGGTCGTGGCGCATCGCCTGCGTCTGTGGCGCGCTGTTTGCCACCAGCGTGCTGGTCACCATGTGGTGCAACCGCCGCTGGCTGGACGACCGGGCCTTTGATACCGCCGCGGGCCATGCCAAGGCCCACGCGGCGGCGGCGGCCTCGGGCGAAAGCCCGTTCGCCTACCTGAAGCTGCCCGCCGTGTGGATGTGCTTCGCCTTCTTCTTCTTCAGCACCGTGGCGCTCAGCGCCATCCAGAACTTCGCCAGCACCATCCTGCACCTGATGTACGAGCTGCCGCTGACGCAGACCGCCCTGGTGGTCACGGGCTTCATGCTGTGCGGTGCCGTGGGCATGGTCGGCGGCGGCTTTCTGGCGCAGCGCACGCAGCGGCTGGAAAAGATCATTGCCACCTTCCTGTTGCTGGCGGCGGCCTGCCTGGCCCTGGTGGCCACGGGCTGGCTGCCGGGCACGCTGGCCCTGGTGGTGGCCTCGGTGGCGGGCTTTGGCCACGGCCTGGCCGGCCCCTCGCGCGACATGCTGATCAAGCGCGCCACGCCGGCCGGGGCCACGGGCCGTGTCTATGGCACGGTGTATTCGGGCCTGGACACGGGCTTTGCCGTGGCGGCGCCGATGTTTGGCTGGATGATGGACCACCAGTTGCACAGCCAGGTGTTCTTTGGCGCCTCGCTGGCACTGGCCATCAGCGTCCTGGCCGCCAGTGCGGTGGGCGTGCAGCTGCACCACAAGCGCATGGCGGCGCAGGCGGTCGCCTGAGCACCATTGCTTCACCCCACCAATACAAAAGGCCGCAACCGCGGCCTTTTTTTGTAGCGGTTAGCGCTTGTCCCTGCTGGATTTCAAAAAGAAAACACCTTGAAATCCAGTGATGACCAGCGCGAGCCGCTTTGATTTTTGGAGCGGATCACGCCACCCGCGGTACGTCGTTGCCTTGCCGTACCGGGTGTGCGGTCTGCGGTTGCACGCTGGGCCTCGACCGCCAAGCGGCGGTGGGCTGCGCTTACAGCGCAAAGATCTTGCCGGGGTTCAGGATCTGCTTGGGGTCCAGGGCCAGCTTGATGGCGCGCATCATGGCGATGGCGCCGTCGCCGCATTCCTCGCGCAGGAAGTCCTGCTTGTGGATGCCGATGCCGTGCTCGCCGGTGCAGGTGCCTTCCATGGCGATGGCGCGGCGCACCAGGCGGTGGTTCAGGTCTTCGGCGCGGGCGCGCTCGTCGGCGCTGTCGGGGTCGATCAGGTAGCCGAAGTGGAAGTTGCCGTCACCCACGTGGCCGACCAAAAAGTAAGGAATGCCGCTGGCGTTGACTTCATCAATCGACTCGAGCAAACAGTCCGCCAAACGGCTGATCGGCACGCAGGTGTCGGTGGTGATGGAGCGGCAGCCGGGGCGGCTCTGGATGCCGGCAAAGTAGGCGTTGTGGCGCGCGGTAAACAGGCGCGTGCGCTCCTCGGGCGTGTCGGCCCATTCAAAGCCCTGGGCGTTGAATTCGGCCGCAATGTCCTGCACCAGCTCGGCCTGTTCCTTCACGCCGTTGGGGCTTCCGTGGAACTCCATCAGCAGCATCGGTTCCTCGCGCAGCGTGAGGTGGCTGTGCTTGTTGACCATGGCCACGGTGGCGCCGTCCACCAGCTCCACGCGGGCAATCGGCACGCCCATCTGGATGGTCTGGATCACGGTGTGCACGGCGTCGGCCAGCGTGGGGAAGGAGCACACGGCGGCACTCACCGCTTCAGGCAGCGGGAACAGGCGCAGCGTGATCTCGGTGAAGATGCCCAGCGTGCCTTCGCTGCCCACCATCAGGCGGGTCAGGTCGTAGCCGGCGGCGCTTTTCTTGGCGCGGTTACCGGTGCGGATGACCTCGCCGCTGGCGGTCACCACCTCCAGCGCCAGCACGTTCTCGCGCATGGTGCCGTAACGCACGGCATTCGTGCCGCTGGCGCGCGTGGCGGTCATGCCGCCGATGGACGCGTCGGCCCCGGGGTCGATGGGGAAGAACAGGCCCTGGTCCTTGATGGCGTCGTTGAGCTGCTTGCGCAGGATGCCGGGCTGCACGGTGACGGTCATGTCCTCGGCGTTGACGCGCAGCACCCGGTTCATGCGGCTGACGTCGATGCTGATGCCGCCCTGCACGGCCAGCAAATGGCCTTCCAGCGAGGAGCCGGCACCGTAGGCGATCACCGGCACGGTGTACTGGTCGGCCAGCTGCACGGCATCGGCCACGTCCTGCGTGCTTTCGGCATAGACCACGGCCACGGGCGGCGGGGCCTGGATGGAGCCTTCGTCACGGCCGTGCTGTTCGCACACGGCCTGGGCGGTGGAGCACTGCTTGCCAAAGCGCGCCGCCAGGGCCTCCAGAAACGCGGGCGCAATGGCGCGGGGTTGCAGGTGGGCGGTGGCGGTGGGGGCATTCATGTGGCGGACTCCAAGACAGGGGCAAAAGAATACCACCGGCACCGCGGGCGCTGCGCCCGCCATCGGCTGGGGCCGCACTCGCCAAGCAGGGGCCCTGGGGCGGCCTGGGCGCCGGGCCGCAGGCGCCGCTCAGCGCGCAGGTTGGGTGTGCTGCAGGAACTCCTGCAGCGACAGCTGGCCGTTGCCGTCGCGGTCCCATTGGTCGAACTGCGCGGCCACGCTGGGCAGGTGCTCGGCCTCCTCGCGCGAGAGCTGGCCGTCGCGGTTGCGGTCGGCGCGCTTGAACACGGCCGTCGGGGTGATGGCCAGCGTGGCCGTGGTGGTGGTCGTGGCTGTGGTGCTGGCGGTTTTGGCGGGGGGCGTGCCCTGGTTCTGGGCCATCACGGCGGCGGTGCCGCCCAGGGTCAGACTGGCGAACAGCAGTACGCTGCGCACATCGAAAGCATGCAGTTGGCGCCGGCTGGTGGGCATGGCAAGGCTCCTGGGAAAGTTCAACAGGCTTGCATTGCACCGTGGGCGCCAGGGCATGTCCACGCTTTTTGCAGGCTGTTTCCCGGGTGAACATCTGCCTGCGCTATGTAACGCACAATCGCGGCAAGGCCCCGGCCGGGGCGTTCATGCAGGAGTTTTTCGGATGGGCAATCGCCTCACACAAATCGCCACCCGCACCGGGGATGACGGCAGCACGGGTCTGGGCGACAACACCCGGGTGTCCAAGCACAGCGGACGCCCGCATGCCATGGGCGATGTAGACGAGCTCAATTCCCACATCGGCCTGTTGCTGTGCGAGCCGCTGCCTGACGACGTGCGCGCGCTGCTGGTCGAGGTGCAGCACCAGCTGTTCAACCTGGGCGGCGAGCTGTCCATGCCCGGCTACGAGCTGCTCAAGGACGACGCGCTGCTGCACCTGGACACGGCCCTGGCGCACTACAACGCGCAGCTGCCGCGGCTGCTGGAGTTCATCCTGCCGGCCGGCACGCGCGCCGCGTCGCAGGCCCATGTCTGCCGCACCGTGGCGCGCCGCGCCGAACGCCATGTGGTGGCCCTGCAGGAGCAGGAGGCCATGCGCGCTGCGCCGCGCCAGTACCTGAACCGCCTGTCGGACCTGCTGTTCGTGCTGGCGCGCGTGCTCAACCGCGTGGACGGCGGCGACGATGTGTACTGGAAGAGCGAGCGCCTGGCGCAGATGCAGGACGATGGCGAGTGAGCTTCGAACTGAAAAAGTGAGCTGCTGGCGCTGTCTGAGTGAGGGTTGTGAATTGAAAAAGCTTTGCAAACCAATTCTGACCATCGCCAGCTGCTCTTTTTGTTGAAGCGGTTGCGCGGTGCAGGCCGCAGATCGACAAGAATCACAGGGCCGCAACAAGGAGCCCGGGGATGCGTTTACGTCACATCGAGGTGTTCAATGCCGTCATGCAGACGGGCAGCGTCAGCGCGGCCGCGCGGCTGATCAACGTCACCCAGCCCGCCGTCAGCCGCACCCTGCAGCACGCCGAGCTGCAGCTGGGCTTCGCCCTGTTCGAGCGCGCCCGCGGGCGGCTGACGCCGACCAACGAGGCCATGGCCCTGTTCCCGCATGTCGAGAAGCTGTATGAGCAGCTCGACGAGGTGCAGCGCCTGGCCGCGGGCCTGCGCCACGGTGCCGTCACCGACCGCCTGCAGGTGCTGACGGTGTTTGCCCTCAGCCGCGAGGTGCTGCCGCATGCCGTCGCGGGTTTCCGCAAAAAATACCCCAAGGTCCAGGTCACGGTGCAGGCCTTGCACACGCCCCAGGTGGTGTCCGGCCTGCTGCTGCAGGAGGCCGATGTCGGCTTCGTCATCAGCTCCGCGGGCCAGCACGCGCTGGAGCGCGAATCCCTGGCCGAGGTGGACATGCACTGCATCGTGCCCAAGGGCCTGCTGCCGCCTTCGCGCATCAAGCCGGCGGGCATGGCGCTGCAGGACCTGGCCGACCTGCCGGTGGTGGCGCTGGATGCCCGCGACCCGCTGGGCATGCGCATCAACCAGGCCTGCCGCGAACACGGCGTGGGCCTGTCGCCGGTGGTCACAGTGCAGACCTACCACGCCGCCCTGTCGATGGCGGAATATGGGCTGGGGATTGCCATCGTGGACGGTTGCACGGCCTCGGCGGCCGATAAGCGCAAGGTGCACGTGCTGCCCCTGTTGCCGCGCATCACCGTCAGCGTGAACGCCTTGCACCTGGCGCAGCGGCCCAGCTCGGTGCTGGCCCGCGCCATGACGCAGGAGATGCGCAAGGCCCTGCGCGAGCTGCTCTAGGACCGGCCCTCAGGCCTTGTACACCGTTGCTGGGTTGGGGCGTACGGCTGGTATGCACGGCCTGCGGCTTCGCACCGCATCACCACCGTCAACCTGGGGGACTGGCGCGTGTACGCCGCTTTCCGGTCAGGCCTCAGGCCTGGGCCAGTGCGGCCACCAGGCGCTGGGCCGAGCCGAAGGACAGCGTCAGCCCCAGGGCGCCGTGGCCGGTCTGCAGCCACAGGTTGCGCGGCCCGCCGGCGGCGCGGCCGGTGATCGGCAGGCCCGTGGGCGTGGCCGGGCGCATGCCGGTCCAGGGCTGCACCGCGTCGCCGTGGCGCAACTGCGGCAGCACGGCCTGCGTGGACTGCTGCAGGCTGCGGATGCGGGCCGGGTGCACGGCGGTGTCGGTCCCCACGATCTCCACCATGCCAGCCACGCGCAGGCGATCACCCAGGCGTGCAAACACCACCTTGCGGCGCGTGTCGGTCACGCTGACGCGGGGCGCGGCCTCGGGTTGGGCCGAGGCATCCAGCGTGATGCTGTAGCCTTTGAGCGGATAGACCGGGATACGAACGCCCACGCGGCGTGCCTGGTCGGCGCTTTCCCAGCCGCTGGCCAGCACCACGTGGTCGGCCTGCAACGGCCCCTGCGCGGTGTGCACGGCGGTGATGCGGTCGTGCGTGCGCGCCAGTGACAGCACCTCGGTGTTCCAGCACAGCTGCGCGCCGCGGGCCTGCAGCACACGGGCCAGCTGCTCGCACAGCGCGCGCGCATCGACCACGCTCTCGCTGGGCGTGTGCACGGCCCCGGCGATGTGCGCGGCGTAGTGGTGCAGGGCGGGCTCGATGCGTGCGGCCTCGGCGGCGCTGACAAGGTGCTGCGCGGCCCCGCCCAGGCGGGCCTGCAGCGCCACCTGGCGCGCCGCGGCATCCAGGCTGGCCTGGGTCGGGTAGAGCACCAGCTTGCCGGGCGTGGCGTGGTCGCAGTCCAGCTGTTCGCGCGCCTGCAGCGCCTCGAAGGCGAGGCGGCTTTCAGTGGCCAGCTGCAGCAAGGCCTGGGTGCTGGCGGCCGAGGTGTGGCGGTTGCAGGCGCCCAGGAACTGCAGGCCCCAGGCCCACTGCCGCGGGTCGGCCTGCAGGCGAAAGCGCAGCGGTGAATCCGGGTCCAGCAGCAGCTTGGGCAGGCTAGCCCAGATGCCCGGGTCGGCCAGGGGCTGCACGTACGAATAGCTCAACTGCGCGCCATTGCCGCCGCTGGCGCCCATGGCCGGCTGCGCCGCACGCTCCAGCACCGTGACCTGGTAGCCCGCCTGCTGCAGGGCGTACGCCGTCGTCAAACCCACAATGCCCGCACCCACGATACACACATGCATGTCTTGTTCTCCCTGTGGTCCCGACTGTAGGGGCGGGGGCGGGAGTGCGGCCATGGCGTTTTGTTTCTGGGGTATGCGCCCAGGTTATGGGTGTGCGGCGTGCCTGCAGTGACCGGATGCCCGCAAACGGGCGGTCTGCACCGCCGCGACACACAGTTCGCCCTGTCTTGGGGAAACCCTGAGGAAAGCATAAATATCCGGCATGGGTGCACCGTCGATTGGCATCGCACAAGGCGGCAGTGCGTTCCTACACTGGCCCTGCACATTCGCAGCCACTTCCGCCACTTGAGAGGAACAGCATGAAACTTCGCTCCACATTGCTCTGCGCCAGCCTGGGTCTGGCCGCTGTTGCCGGCGCACACGCCGACACCCTGGCCAAGGTGGCACAAAGCGGCCAGATCACCATGGCCTACCGGGAATCCTCCGTGCCGTTCAGCTACCTGGACAAGGGCAAACCGGTGGGCATGGCGGTGGACATCAGCAACGCCGTGGTCGAGGCCGTCAAGAAAGCCACGGGCAAGAGCGACCTGAAGGTGAACTGGCAGGCGGTGACCTCGCAGAACCGCATTCCCCTGCTGATGAACGGCACGGTCGACCTGGAGTGCGGCTCCACCACCAACAACACCACGCGCGCCAAGGACGTGGATTTCGCGATCAACCATTTCTACACCGGCACCCGCCTGCTGGTGAAGAAGAGCGCCGGCATCAAGGACTATGCCGACCTGAAGGGCAAGACCGTGGCCGTGACCGCCGGCACCACCAACCTGCAGGTGCTGCGCAAGGCGAATGCCGAGCACAAGTGGGAGCTGGAGATGGTCACGCCCAAGGACCATGCTGACGCCTTCCTGCTGGTGCAGAACGACCGCGCGGCGGCCTTCGGCATGGATGACATCCTGCTGTTCGGCCTGATCTCCAACTCGCGCAGCCCCGCCGACTACGAGGTGGTGGGCCAGGCCCTGCAGGTGGAGCCCTATGCCTGCATGGTGCGCAAGGACGACCCCAAGTTCAAGGCGCTGGTGGATGGTGTGATCGGCAATCTGATGAAGTCCGGCCAGTTCACGCAGCTGTACGACAAGTGGTTCATGCAGCCCATCCCGCCGGTGAATGCCGCGCTGGGCCTGCCGATGTCGACGCAGCTCAAGCAGAACCTGAGCGACTTGAGCGACAAGGCGGCGTTCTGACCATGACCGCCGGGGGATGGAGCCCACCGCGCGCGGTGGGGATTCTGGGGGGCATGGGGCCGGCGGCGGGCGCTGACTTCGTGCGCCTCTTTGTGCAGGCCTGCAGCAGCCACCTGCGGGCGCAGGGCCAGGAAGTTCGCGACCAGGCGTTTCCGGAGCACTGGCTGGTGCAGATGCCGATCCCGGACCGTTCGCAGGCGCTGCTGGGCGATCCGCAGGCGCCGACGGGGCCTGCCCTGCACATGCAGCAGGGGGTGGGGCGGCTGGCCGCCCTGGGCGTGGCCAGCATCGCCATGGCCTGCAACACGGCCCATGTCTGGCATGCCCAGCTGCAGGCGCTGTTTCCGCAGCTGCACATCCTGCACATTGCGCAGGAGACCGCGCGCCACGTGCAGGCCCTGGGGGCGCGCCAGGCCATTGTGCTGGCCACGGCGGGCACCTACCAGACGGGGCTGTACGACCTGGCCCTGCGTGCCTGCGGGGTCCAGCCCCTGGTGCCCGATGCCCAGGGTGTGGCCCAGCTCATGGAGGGCATCTACCAGGGTGTGAAGAGCGGCCACATGGCCCTGGCCGAACAGCGTTTGGGCGCGGTGCTGGGGCAGATGCTGCAGCGGCACGGGGACGTGCCGGTCATCATGGGCTGCACGGAAATTCCGCTGGCCCTGCCGCAGGCCCCGCAGGCGCAGGGGCGGGCGTTGGTCGATCCCGCCTGGGTGCTGGCCCAGGCCCTGGTGCAGCGCGCCTACGCCCCCGAGACGGTTGGCGTGCATTGAGCACGGAGCACCGCTGCCGGCGGGGCCTCGGTCTGCACGGGCGCAGGTGCCCGCAGCATCGGGCCAGGCCTTAGTCCTTGGGCGGCAGGATGGCCATGGTGATGCGCGAGACGCAGTTCATCTGGCCGCGCTCGTCCACCATGTCGATCTGCCAGACCTGGGTGGTCCTGCCGATGTGCACGGGCCGCGCCGTGCCGGTCACCCAGCCACTGCGCACGGCGCGCAGGTGGTTGGCGTTGATGTCCAGGCCCACGGCCAGGTGGCCCTCGGGGCTGGCATGGAAGGCAGCGATGGAGCCCAGGGTCTCGGCCAGCACCACGCTGACGCCGCCGTGCAGCAGCCCGAAAGGCTGCTTGGTGCGGTGGTCCACCGGCACGCGGCCGACCAGGTAGTCGTCGCCGACCTCTGTGATCTCGATGCCCAGGTGGGCCACGGCGGTGTCGGCACTGCGGGCGTTGATCTCTTCCAGAATCGCGGGTTTGAGCCAGAGGGCCATGTTCACATCCTTGCAAATAGACAACGCCGCATCATGCGGCGTTGCGAAAGGCGGCGCTGTTGGCTGGGTGACAGCGCGGCGCCGTGGGCCGGCCGCGCTCAGAACGCGTGGGCGTAGCGCAGCAGCAGGAAATTGACCCCCGGGTTGGGTTCCTTGACGCCGGCGTTCGAGGCGTGCTGCAGGCGCAGCGAGAGTTCGTGCTCCTGGCGTGGGCCCCAGTTCATGCCCAGCCCGAGGTGGGAGGCAAAGTTCCAGCGCGTGGCCATGCGCTCATCGCTGGCGTAGAAGTGCTTGTGGGACACCATGAGGCCGGTGCCCACCTCAAGGAACCATGGCGACACTCCTTGCTGCCCGCGCCAGCGCAGGCTGGGGCCGGCGCCGATGACGGCCGTGTGGAAACGGTCCTGGGCCAGATCCCGCCCGGACCAGGCACCGGCATACAGGTCCCAGTGACCGCGGACCAGCCCCCCGCCAAGCGGCCAGGACCAGGATTTCCACGGCAGCGTGACGCCCAGCACCAGGGCCTGGCTGCTGTCTTCGCCAGCGCCTGCCTGCAGGTACATCGTGGGGGATGGGGGGCTGGGGGCAGTTTGTGCCAGCACGGGGAGGCCGCCCGCCAGGCATGCCAGGGCCAGCCAGTGTCGAATGTGTGTCATACAGACCTCCGCAAAGGGTGCAATCCCGATGCTCCATTGTTCGGAACAGTCCCATCACCAGGCTGTCAGTCAAGACCCCAAAGCGCACGGCGGGTGGATGAAGGTCAAAGCCAGGCGCGCCGCCGCCGGGGCGTCGTGCAGCGCACAATACGCGGTCGGCCCCTGCCTGGCCGCCGTTTTGTTTCACCGCCTGTTGGGATTGTCTAGTGTCCGCCGTTCACACTGTCTTGCACGATATCTTTGGCTATGCCGCCTTTCGCGGGCCGCAGCAGGCCATCGTGGAACATGTGACGGACGGGGGCGATGCCCTGGTGCTGATGCCCACGGGCGGCGGCAAGAGCCTGTGCTACCAGATCCCGGCCATCGTGCGCCAGCAGCAGGGCCACGGTGTGGCCATCGTGGTCTCGCCGCTGATCGCGTTGATGCACGACCAGGTCGGTGCGCTGCACGAAGCCGGGGTTGAGGCCGCCTACCTGAATTCCTCGCAGGACTACACCCAGGCCCAGGAGGTCGAGTGGCAGCTGCAGTGCGGCAAGCTGAACCTGCTGTACGTGGCCCCCGAGCGCCTGGTCACGCCGCGCTTTCTGGGCTTGCTGGACGACCTGTACGCCCAGGGCCAGCTGGGCCTGTTCGCCATCGACGAAGCGCATTGCGTGAGCCAGTGGGGCCACGATTTCCGGCCCGAATACCGCGCGCTGTCGGTGCTGCACGAACGCTATGCCGGCGTGCCGCGCATCGCGCTGACGGCCACGGCCGATGCGCTGACGCGGGCCGACATTGTCGAGCGCCTGCACCTGGAGGGTGCGCGCCAGTTTGTCAGCAGTTTTGACCGGCCCAACATCCGCTACACCATCGTCGAGAAGAAGGACGTCACGCACCAGCTGATGCGCTTCATCAAGCACGAGCACGAGGGCGAGGCCGGCGTCGTCTACTGCCAGTCGCGCCGCCGCGTGGAAGAGCTGGCGCAGACCCTGCAGGACAACGGCATCCAGTCGCTGCCCTACCATGCGGGCCTGCCATCCGAGATGCGCCAGCTGCACCAGAACCGCTTCCTGCGCGAAGAGGGCATCGTCATGGTGGCGACCATCGCCTTCGGCATGGGCATCGACAAGCCCGACGTGCGCTTTGTGGCCCACGTCGACATGCCCAAGAACATCGAGGGCTACTACCAGGAAACCGGCCGCGCCGGGCGCGATGGTCTGCCGGCCCAGGCCTGGATGGCCTATGGCATTTCGGACGTGGTCAACCAGCGCCGCATGATCGACGAGGGCGGGGCCGAAGAGGCCTTCAAGGCCGTGCTGCGCGGCAAGCTCGATGCCCTGCTGACGCTGGCCGAGGCCACGGACTGCCGCCGCGTGCGCCTGCTGCAGTACTTTGGGGAAGCGTCCGAGCCCTGCGGCAACTGCGACAACTGCCTGCACCCACCCGCCATCTGGGACGGCACGGATGCCGCGCGCAAGCTGCTGTCCACCATCTTCCGTGTGCACGAGATGAGCCAGCTGACCTTTGGCGCGGGCCACATCATGGACGTGCTGCGCGGCAAGGTGACGGACAAGGTCACGCAGTTCCTGCACGACAAGATCTCCACCTTCGGCATCGGCAAGGACTATTCCGAGCAGCAGCTGCGCGGCGTGATGCGCCAGCTGCTGGCCACGGGGGCCCTGGGCCTGCACAAGGTGACCAGCGAGAACAGCGGCCATGTCTTCGACACGCTCACGCTGACGCCGCAGTCGCGTGCCGTGCTGCGCGGCGATGTGCAGGTGCTGCTGCGCGAATCCGTGGCCGCCACGCGCAGCCGCGGCGGCAAGCGCGGGGCCACCACCAGCGCGGCGGCCATGCACCTGGGGCCGGATGCGCAGGCGCGCTTCATCAACCTCAAGGCCTGGCGCTCGGAAGTGGCCAAGGCCCACGACCTGCCGGCCTACGTCATCTTCAACGACGCCACGCTGGCCGGCATTGCCGAGCGCAACCCGCAGACGCTGGAAGCCCTGCAGGGCATCAGCGGCATCGGGGCGAAAAAGCTCGAAGCCTATGGCCAGGAAGTGCTGCGCGTGGTGGGCGCCAGCCGCTGAAGATCGCCGCCCCCCGGGGCTGGTGTTCACCCGGTGCTGCGCCGGCCTTGCAGCTTCTAGACTGGTCGCTCCACAGCGCGGGAGCGGCCATGCACCTTTGGGACACCCACGACATCCACAACCAGGTGGATGAATTGCGCGACTACCACCTGCTGCAGTCCGACCCGGCGCTGCAGGACGCCCTGCGCCGCGCCGGGGCGCAGGCCTGGTGGCCCCAGCTGGATGCCTATGCCCAGACCCTGGGCCAGCCGGCCACCTGGGCGCTGGCGGAGCAGGCCAATCGCCACGGCCCGCAGTTGCAGCGCTTCGATGCGCGCGGTCGGCTGGACGAGCGCGTGGACTTCCACCCGGCCTGGCATGGGCTGCTGGCGCTGTACCGGCAGCAGGGCCTGGTCGGCCTGCCGTTCGACACCGCGCAGCCCGGCCGCTTCAGTGCCTGGGCCGCGGGCTTTTACCTGCACGGCCAGGTGGAGCAGGGCACGCTGTGCCCGGCCACCATGACCACGGCCGCCATCCCGCTGCTGCGCCGGGAACCGGCGCTGTGGCCCCAGGTGCAGGCCGGGCTGTTCAGCCGCAGCCACGACCCGCGCGATGTGCCGCTGGCCGAGAAGACGGCGCTGTGGGTGGGCATGGGCATGACGGAAAAGCAGGGCGGCTCGGACGTGCGCGCCAACACCACCACGGCCACGCCCCTGGGCACCGGCGGGCGTGGTGGGGCCTACCGGTTGCGCGGGCACAAGTGGTTCTTCTCGGCACCGACCAGCGACGCCCACCTGGTGGTGGCGCGCGTGGCGCCGGACGACGGCATCGGCTGCTTCTGGGTGCCGCGCTGGCGGCCCGACGGCACGCGCAACGCCATCCGCATCCTGCAGCTCAAGGACAAGCTGGGCAACCGCAGCAATGCCAGCAGCGAGGTGGAATTCCAGGATGCCTGGGGCCTGCTGATCGGTGAAGTCGGGCGCGGCATTCCCACCATCCTCGAGATGGCATCCCAGACGCGGCTGAACTGCGTGCTGGGCAGTGCTGCCATGCTGCGCACGGCCACCGTGCAGGCACTGGCCTATGCGCGCCAGCGCCAGGCGTTCGGTCAGTCCCTGGCCACGCACGGGTTGATGCGCAGCGTGCTGGTCGATCTGGCGCTGGAGAGCGAGGCCGCGATGACGCTGGGCATGCGCCTGGCCCAGGCGTTTGAGCATGACGCCCAGCCGCTGGAGCGCGCGTGGAAGCGCATCCTGACGCCGGCGGCCAAGTTCTGGGTCTGCAAGCGGGCCATCCCCTGCGTGGCCGAGGCCATGGAGGTGCTGGGCGGCAACGGCTATGTGGAGACCAGCGTCATGCCGCGCCTGCTGCGTGAAGCGCCGGTGAATTCGATCTGGGAGGGGGCGGGCAACATCATGTGCCTGGACGTGCTGCGCGCCCTGGCGCGTGAGCCGGAGGCCGCCGCGCTGCTGCTGCACGACCTGCAGCAGCAGGCGGCCGGCGATGCCCCGCTGCACGCGGCCGTGCATGCGCTGGCGCAGGGGCTGCAGCGGGCCCTGCGCCAGGCGCCCGACGCGATGGAGGCCCAGGCGCGCCACTGGGTGCAGCAACTGGTGCTGGTGGCGCAGGCCTGCCTGCTGCGCCGCCATGCCCCGGCGGCGGTGGCCGATGCCTTCATCGCCACGCGCTGCGGTCCTTGCGCCAGCGGCGGGGTGCTGGGCGCTAGCCCGGTCCAGGGGCTGGACAGCGCCGCCATCCTGCAGCGCGCGCTGCCGTACTGAAAAGAATGCAGCAGCTGGCGCGCGTGCAGCCTGCCTTTCAAGCAGTTTCATGCCTGAAGTGCAGGCCATGCGCGCGCCAAATGCTCCTGAATCTGAAAAGTTTTTTGCCCGCCCCACGCCGCCATGCCGCCGGGGCTTGCGCCAGAATGTGCAGACCATGCTGACCTATTCCGATATCCAAGCCGCATCCACCCGCCTGCGCGACCACATCCTGCGCACGCCCTGCGTGGAGTCGCAAACGCTTTCGCACATCGTCGGTGCCCAGGTGTTCCTGAAGTTCGAGAACCTGCAGTTCACGGCCTCGTTCAAGGAGCGTGGCGCCTGCAACCGCCTGCAGCTGCTGACCGCCGAGGAAAAGGCGCGTGGCGTGATCGCCATGAGTGCGGGCAACCACGCCCAGGGCCTGGCCTACCACGCCCAGCGCATGGGGGTGCGGGCGGTGATCGTCATGCCGCGCTTCACGCCCGGCGTGAAGGTGGAGCGCACGCGCGGCTTTGGCGCCGAGGTGGTGCTGCACGGCGACACGTTGGAGGCTGCGCGCCAGCACGCCTATGCGCTGGCCGATGCGCAGAACCTGACCTTTGTGCACCCCTTCGACGACGAAGGCGTGGCCGCCGGCCAGGGCACGCTGGCGTTGGAGATGCTGGCCGAGCAGCCCGACCTGGACACCCTCGTGGTGTCCGTGGGCGGCGGCGGCCTGATCGCCGGGGTGGCCACGGCGGCCAAGGCGCTCAAGCCCGACATCCGCGTGGTCGGTGTGCAGACACAGCGCTTCCCGTCCATGCTGAACGCCGTGCAGGGCCGCGACCTGCCCATGGGCAGTTCCACCATCGCCGAAGGCATTGCCGTGGCGACGGCCGGCGCCATCACGCGCGAGGTGGTGCGCGAGCTGGTCGATGAGCTGCTGCTGGTGGACGAGGGCGACATCGAGCAGGCCGTGCTGATGCTGCTGGAGATCGAGAAGACCCTGGTCGAAGGCGCGGGCGCCGCCGGCCTGGCGGCCCTGCTGCGCCATGGCGCGCAGTTCAAGGGCCGCAAGATCGGCCTGATCCTGTCGGGTGGCAACATCGACCCGCTGCTGCTGGCGGCCATCATCGAACGGGGCATGGCTCGCTCGGGGCGGCTGGCGCGCATCCGCGTCAGCGCGCGCGATGTGCCCGGCGTGCTGGCGCAGATCACCGCCACCGTGGCCGAGGCCGGCGCCAACATCGAGGAGGTGCACCACCAGCGCGCCTTCACCCTGCTGGCGGCGCAGAACGTGGACATCGACCTGGTGCTGCAGACGCGCAACCAGGCGCATGTGGAGCAGGTGCTGCAGGCGCTGCGCGCGGCCGGCATGGAGGCCGTGCGGTTGTAAAGACCTTTTCAGCACGGCGCGGCCTCAGGGTTAGCCAGTGCGCGCACGCTGTGCCGGCTGCCTAGAATGGACCGGTGCCGGTCGCCTGGATGGCACCGGCCCTTGTTCAACGCTTTGCAGTGAGGAGGTTGCGCCCATGCACGAGTCCCATGATCCCGCCACGCCCCAGCCGCCCGAAGATGCGGTCGAAGCGGTGGTGCCCGTGATTCCCGTGGTCCTGCCCCTGGTGGGCGCGGCCATGATGTTCCTGCTGGCCTTCATTGCGGTCACCATGGCCTAGGCTGAAAAGCGCTTTTCAGCGGGGCACATCCCTAAAAAAAACCAGCTGCCGTGCAGCTGGTTTTTTTGTGGGCGCGGCGTGGCTCAGACGCGCATGTCGCCGCTGTCCATGAAGCGCTGGTGCCAGCTCAGCGCCTCGGTCAGCAGGTGCGGCGTGTGCTGTGCCCCCTGGGCGCGGGCGCGGTCAAAGTAGTCGTTGAGCTGGTCGCGGTAATCCGGGTGCGCGCACTTGTCGATGATCACGCGCGCACGCTGCTTGGGCGACAGGCCGCGAAGGTCGGCCAGGCCTTGTTCGGTGACGATGATCTGCGTGTCGTGCTCGGTGTGGTCCACGTGCGAGCACATGGGCACGATGCAGCTGATCTTGCCGTCCTTGGCCACCGAGGGCGTGACGAAGAAGGACAGGTAGCCGTTGCGCGCGAAGTCGCCCGAGCCGCCGATGCCGTTCATCATGCCCGTGCCCATGACGTGGGTGGAGTTGATGTTGCCGTAGATGTCGGCCTCGATCATCGAGTTCATGGCGATGATGCCCAGGCGGCGCACCAGCTCGGGGTGGTTGGAGATTTCCTGCGGGCGCAGGATGATGCGCTCGCGGTAGAAGTCGATGTGGTCCTCGAAGTCCTTGTAGGCTGCCGCAGACAGCGAGATGGACGTGGCCGAGGCCTTGCTCATCTTGCCCGCGCGCAGCAGGTCCAGCATGCCGTCCTGCAGCACTTCGGTGAAGCCCAGCAGGTTCTCGAACGGGCCGGTCAGCAGGCCGGCCAGCACGGCATTCGCCACATTGCCCACGCCCGACTGGATGGGCAGCATCTCCTTGGGCAGGCGGCCCATCTGCATCTCGTGCGCGAGGAAGTCGATGATGGAGGCGGCAATCGTGTTGGAGTTGGCGTCGGGCGCGGCAAACACGTTGTCGCGGTCGCCCTTGTTGGTTTCCACCACGGCGATGACCTTGTTGGGGTCGACCTTGAGGTACTGGTCACCGATGCGCTGGTCGGCATGCGTCATGTTGATGGGCATGCGGCGCGGCGGGATGGCGGTGCCGTAGTAGATGTCGTGCATGCCTTCCATCTTGGCCGGTGGCTTGGTGTTGACCTCCAGGATCACCTTGTCGGCGATCTCCAGCCAGGTCTTGTTGTTGCCCACGGCGGTCGACGGGATCAGCAGGCCGTCGGCGGTCACGCCCAGCACTTCCACCACGGCCACGTGCATGTGGCCCAGGAAGCCGAACCAGGCATGCTGCGCCACGTGGGACAGGTGCATGTCGATGAAGTCGATCTCGCCGCTGTTGATGGCCTTGCGTGCGGTCGGATCGGTGTTGAAGGGCAGGCGCTGGCCCAGGGCGTGGGCTTCGGCCATCACACCGTCGCATTCGCTGGCGGTGGACGCACCGGTCCAGACGTTGATCTTGTAGGGCTTGCCGGCAGCATGCTCGGCCTTGGCGCGGGCCGCAATCGCCTGGGGCAGGGCCTTGGGGTAGCCCGCCCCGGTGAAGCCGCTCATGCCGACGTTCACGCCGTGCGGAATCAGGGCCGCGGCGGCCTCGGCCGTCATGATGCGGTTGTGGAATTGGGGGTAGCGCACGCGCTCTGCCAGGCTCATCGAGGTTTCTCCAACTTTGCAAAAACAAGCCGCCTGGGCAGGCGGCTTTTCGAGGGCGACAGAGGTGTGCAGGGGGCGCCGTGCGTCCGGGCCGGATCGCCTGCGGGGGTGTCCGGCTTCTTGGCCTGCGTACATCTCCGTGGGCCCGAATCTCCGGCGTCGATGGTATCAGTGTTAACCCTTGGTTGCAGCGTTGCCCGCTTTGCCAAAGCTGCGACCAGTACCTTGTTTTTATTGAGTTTCAAGGAGAGTGTGCGCACGCACAACGAAGATTAGGGTAAACACCTATCAGTTGCTGCGGTGCAGCATCAGCATAAAAAAACCGGTCTGCCAGGGGCAGACCGGTGCAGGGGATGCAGGGCGGCCGGGCCGCCCCTGCCTCAGGACTTGCGGGCGCGGTCTAGCAGGGCGTACAGCAGGATGGCGCCGAAGGTGGCGGTCCCGATGCCGCCCAGTGCGAACTCGCCGAACTTCAGCGTGAATTCGCCCGTGCCCAGGATCAGGGTGATGGCGGCGACGATCAGGTTCTTGGTGTCGGAGAAGTCCACCTTGTTGTCGACCCAGATCTTGGCGCCGGCAATCGCGATCAGGCCGAACACCACGATGGACACACCGCCCATCACGGGCAGGGGGATGGCCTGGATCAGCGCGCCGAACTTGGGCGAGAAGCCCAGCAGCACGGCCAGCACGGCGGCCAGCAGGAACACGGCGGTGGAGTAGATGCGCGTGGCGGCCATCACGCCGATGTTCTCGGCATAGGTGGTCACGCCGGTGCCGCCGGCCGCGCCGGAGACCATGGTGGCGACGCCGTCACCGATGAAGGCCCGGCCCATGTACTGGTCCAGGTTCTTGCCGGTCATGGCGGTCACGGCCTTGATGTGGCCCAGGTTCTCGGCCACCAGGATGATGACCACGGGCACGATCAGCAGCATGGCGTTGGCACTGAACACCGGGGCGTGGAAGGTGGGCAGGCCGAACCAGGCGGCGTTGGCCACACCGGCCAGGTCCACGGGCTTGCCCAGGCCCAGGCCGTTGGTTAGCACGGCGTAGACGATGCTGGCGATGATCAGGCCGATCAGGATCAGCAGGCGCTGCAGCATGCCCTTGGTGAACACGGCCACCAGGGCCACGGACACGAAGGTCACGGCCTGCATCCAGGCTTCGAAGTTGTTGGACGCCATGTTCTTGACGGGGATGGCCGCCAGGTTCAGGCCGATCACGGCCACCACGGCGCCGGTCACCACCGGGGGCATGAAGCGCTCGATCCAGCCGGTGCCCACCAGGTGCACGATCACGCCCACCAGGGTGTAGACCAGGCCACAGGCGATGATGCCGCCCAGGGCCAGGCCGATGTTGGCGTTGGCGCCCTGGCCCGCATAGGCCGTGGCGGCGATCACCACGCCGATGAAGGCGAAGGACGAGCCCAGGTAGCTGGGCACGCGGCCGCCGGTGATGAGGAAGAAGATCAGCGTGCCGATGCCGCTCATCAGCACCGCGACGTTGGGGTCAAAGCCCATCAGGATGGGGGCCAGCACCGTCGAGCCGAACATGGCGATCACGTGCTGGATGCCCATCAGACCGGTCTGCGCCCAGGGCAGACGCTCGTCGGGGCCGATCACGCCGCCGTTCTGCAGCACGGCGGGGGACTTTTCAGTCCAGGAAAA
Organism: Comamonas aquatica; assembly: GCF_018064205.1. Lineage (NCBI taxonomy): Bacteria > Pseudomonadati > Pseudomonadota > Betaproteobacteria > Burkholderiales > Comamonadaceae > Comamonas > Comamonas aquatica. The sequence continues at coordinate 3,595,112 of NZ_CP072916.1, forward strand.
CATTCCCATTTGTATTGCTCCGTAAAAATTGCTGGCGCGATGTTAGAGGCTTTCCTGCACGCACGACATGCCCGCGCCAGGCAGCCCTGCGCGCCTGTCTGCCGGGGTCAAGCAGACGGCGTGCCAGGGCGCTCGGCGCAAGGCATTATTTTTAGGAGCTGTTGGCGCGCGTTGCGGCTGGGTTTCAAGGTGTTTTTGGCACGAAACCCGCCCAGCATCAGCGCAAGCCACTCATGTTTTTGAGTGGCAGTCGGTCAGCGGCTGTTGCGCGGAAAAAACGGTGGCCGCCGCAGCCGATCGGCCAGCAGGGTCCAGGGGCTGCGTCCGGTGAGCTGGGCCACGATGGCCGCCTTGATCGGCGGGATGCGGCGCGAGGCCTGGATCACCGCCTGGCGCACCAGGCGCGGCATGGGGCGCGCGTCGGTGAACAGCTTCACCACCGTGTTCGTGCCCTGGAAGATGGGCCAGGCATGGCGGTGGTGGCCCTGGGCATAGCTGGCCAGCACGCCGGCCTGGCCCCAGTCCTGACCCGCGCCGCGCGCGGAGACGATGGCGGCCGTCAGGCGTTCCACCCCGGACAGACCCAGGTTGAAGCCATGCGCCGTCACTGGGTGCATGCCGACGGCGGCATCGCCCAGCAGGGCCCAGCGGTCGCCGCTGAAGCGGTGGGCATAGGTGGCCACCAGCGGGTAGATGTGGCGTTCGCCCACCAGCTGCATGTCGCCCAGGCGGCTTTGGAAGTGGTGCTGCACGTGGGCAGCGAATTCCTGGGGCGACAGCTGCATCAGCTGCTGCGCGTCGGCGGAATCGGTGGTCACCACGGCCGAGCACAGCAGCTCGCCGGTGGCGGGGTCGGGCTGCACGGGCAGGATGGCCAGGGTGCGGTGGTAGCCGAAGCACTCGTGCGCCTTGTCCTCGTGCGGCTGGGTGTGGCTCAGGCGGCAGACGATGACGCTGCGGCCGAAATCGGTCATCTGCGCGCCCACGCCCAGCATGCGGCGCACGGCCGAATAGCGGCTGTCCGCAGCCACCACCAGCGGGGCCTGCAGCGGCTCGGCGTCGACGCGCACGCCCTGGTCCTCGGTGGTGTAGTGCACCTCGGCGTGGGTGGGCGTGGTGCGCACCTGGGTCACGCGCGCGCCAGTGATGATGCGCACCCCTTCGGTGCTGCTGGCGACCTCCCAGGCGGTGCGGCGCAGCGCGTGGTTGGGCACGATGCGACCCAGGTAGTCGGTGCCGCTGCCTGCGGCCACGATGTCCAGGGTGGAGCGCTGGCCCACCGGGCCGTCGTGCACGATGGCCTCGCGGATGCTGCCGATCTCGTGGTCGGCCAGCCGCGCCCAGGTGCCCAGGCGCTGCAGGGTCTGCACGCTGGGGTGGGTCAGGGCGATCTCGCGACCGTCGGGAGCGGGCTGGGCCAGCTGGGATTCGCCCTGCAGTTCCAGCACCGTGGCCTGCAAGCCTGCGTGGGCCAGGGAGATGGCGAGCGACAGGCCGGCAGGGCCTGCGCCGACGATGAGGACATCGGTGTGCATGGACATGGGTGCTATCACGGTGAAAGTGGGCCAATTGTGACCCGGTCTGGGGCGTGCCCCGGCAAAGGGCAGTGTCGATTGTGCGTCGGTTTGGGGCGGCCCGGGCTTGTACTGCGTCAATAGCATGGGGTGGGTGCGGCTTCTGCGGCGGCCTGACCAACGGTCGTCACCCGCCGTTTGTCAATCCGGGCTGCTGGCATGGCGGGACCGGGGGGCGCTCGCTACGCTGACCGCATGCTTACATCGACGCCCTCCGCCGCCGTGCCGCGCACGCCCCAGATCCGCCGCTACCAGCACTGGCTGGCCCAGCACCGCGGCCTGCACTTCGACCGCTATGACGCGCTGTGGCGCTGGTCGGTCACGGACCTGGACGCCTTCTGGCAGAGCGTGTGGGACTACTTTGCGGTGCAGTCGCCCACGCCGCACAGCGCGGCCCTGGGGCGCAACGTGATGCCCGGCGCGCAATGGTTTCCCGGCGCGCAGGTGAACTATGCCCAGCAGGTGCTGCGCCATGTGGAGGCCGCGCACGCAGCCGGCATGCCGGCCGTGGTGGCCGACAACGAACAGGGCCAGGTGACCGAGCTGTCCTGGCCCGAGCTGCGCCGCCAGGTGGCCGCGCTGGCGCTGCACCTGCAGGCCCAGGGCGTGCAGCCCGGCGACCGCGTGGCCGCCTACCTGCCCAACATCCCGCAGGCCATCGTCGCCTTCCTGGCCGTGGCCAGCGTGGGCGGCGTGTGGAGCGTGTGCGCCCCCGACATGGGCACGGCGGCCGTGCTGGACCGCTTCAAGCAGATCGCCCCCAAGGTGCTGATCGCCGTGGACGGCGTGCACTACGCCGGCAAGTCCATGGACCGGGGCCAGATTGCCAGCGAGCTGCGCGCCCAGCTGCCCAGCGTGCAGCACCTGCTGGTGCTGCGCACGCCGCACGCCACCCAGCCCGTGGCCGACAGCAGCAGCTGGGACGCGGTGCTGGCGCGCGACGATGCCGCGGTGCAGGCGTTTGCCCCGCTGTGGCTGCCGTTCGACCACCCGCTGTGGATCGTCTACTCCAGCGGCACCACCGGCCTGCCCAAGCCCATCGTCCACGGGCACGGCGGCATCATGCTGGTGGCCCTGGCCATGAAGGCCCTGCACAACGATGTGGGCTGCAGCTACGACCCCGAGAGCTGGGGCGAGCGCTTCCACTGGTACAGCTCCACCGGCTGGGTGATGTGGAACTCCCAGGTCGCCGGCCTGCTGGGCGGCACCACCTGCGTGATCTTCGACGGCAGCCCCGGTGGCAGCAAGGACCAGCCGGACTGGGGCGTGCTGTGGCGCTTTGCAGCCCGCCACCGCGTCACCAGCTTTGGTGCGGGTGCGGCCTTCTATGCCAACTGCATGAAGTCTGGCCTGGACCTGGCCCAGTGCGGGGACCTGTCGCGCATCACTGGCCTGGGCAGCACCGGCTCGCCCCTGGCGCCCGATGTGCAGGCCTGGGGCACGCAGCAGTTCGCGCGCCTGGGCACGCCGGACCTCTGGTGGAACAACCTGTCCGGCGGCACCGACTTCTGCGGCGCCTTCATCGGCGGCAACCGCGAGCTGCCGCAGTACACGGGCGAGATGCAGTGCCGCATGCTGGGCGCGGCGGTGGAGGCCTGGAACGAGGCCGGCGAGCCCGTGACTGACGCCGTGGGCGAGCTGGTCTGCACCCAGCCCATTCCGTCCATGCCGCTGTATTTCTGGGGGGATGACGGCAATCAGCGCTACCTGGGCAGCTACTTCGACATGTACCCCGCCGGCCACGGCCGCCAGCCCGGCGGCGGCGATGGCCCGGCCGCGATGGGCGGCGTCTGGCGGCACGGCGACTGGCTCAAGGTCTCGCCGCACGGCGGCTGCACCATCTATGGCCGCAGCGATGCCACCATCAACCGCCACGGCCTGCGCATGGGCACCAGCGAGATCTACAGCGCCGTCGAAGCCCTGCCCGAGGTGCTGGACAGCCTGGTGGTGGACCTGGAGTACCTGGGGCGCGAGAGCTTCATGCCCATGTTCGTGGTGCTGCGCGCCGGCCTGGTGCTGGACGATGCGCTGCAGGCCCGGATTGCCGCGGCCATCCGCCAGGCGCTGTCGCCGCGCTTCGTGCCCGACGAGATCCTGCAGGTGGCCGAGATCCCGCGCACCCTGACCGGCAAGAAGCAGGAGTTGCCGATCAAGAAGTTGCTGCTGGGCCAGCCCCTGGCCAAGGTGGTGAACCCGGACACCATGGCCAATCCGGGCAGCCTGGACTGGTTTGTGCGCTACGCGCAGCGCAAGCAAGCGCCCGCCAGCGCCGCCGTCTGAGACGCCGGCCGCCCCACTGCGGCCTGGCCGTGCCCCCGGGGGCACGGTCTGGGCACAGGCTGGCGGGGTACACTTGGCGCGTTTTGAGTTCGCGCCCCTTCCCCTAACCGCACTCCCCATCATGGCCGTTGACTCGCAGGGCACCGCCCGTTCCAGCTTTGACCTCAAAAGTGCCCAGTTGCCCGTGATGGCCGTGGCGCTGCGGGACACCGAAGTGGCCGTCCTGACCCGGGACCTGGCGCAGCGCCTGGCGGACGACCCCGATTTCTTTGACAACGACCCGGTGCTGATTGACTTGCAGCATGTGCGCGACAGCACCGAGGACATCGACTTTCCCAAGCTGATCAAGGCGCTCAAGCGCCACCGCACCCTGCCGGTGGCGGTCTGTGGCGGCTCACCCGCGCAGATGGCCGCCGCCCATGCGGCAGGCCTGATGCCGGCCCCGGACGCCCAGCCTGCGCGTGCCAAGCCCGCGGCGGTGGAGGTGCGCGAGGTGGAAGTCATCCGCGAGGTGCCGGTGGAGGTCGAGGTGGTGCGCGAAGTGCCGGCGCCCGCGCCGAACGCGCTGATCGTGGACAAGCCGCTGCGTTCGGGCCAGCAGGTCTATGCGCGCGGCACCGACCTGGTGGTCATGGCCGTGGTCAGCTACGGCGCCGAAGTCATCGCCGACGGCAACGTCCACGTCTATGCGCCCTTGCGGGGGCGCGCCGTGGCGGGTGCGCGCGGCAACACCGACGCCCGCATCTTCAGCACCTGCATGGAGCCGCAGCTGCTGTCGATCGCCGGCAACTACCGGGCGCTGGAGACCGACCTGCCCCAGGACATCGCCGGCAAGCCGGCCCAAGCCCGATTAGAGGGTGAAAAGCTGGTGATCGAGCCAATGCGTTTAGCATGAGCACCATCCCAGGACGCCCGTTGAACGTCTATCCGAACAAGATTCTTCGCGAAGGAACCCTTTGAACATGGCCAAAATCGTCGTAGTGACCTCTGGTAAAGGTGGCGTAGGCAAGACCACCACGAGTGCAAGCTTTGCGTCCGGCTTGGCCCTGTCCGGGCACAAGACGGCGGTGATCGACTTTGACGTCGGCCTGCGCAACCTCGACCTGATCATGGGCTGCGAGCGCCGCGTGGTCTATGACCTGATCAACGTGATCCATGGCGAGGCCAACCTGAACCAGGCCCTGATCAAGGACAAGCAGTGCGACAACCTGTTCGTGCTGGCCGCGTCGCAGACCCGCGACAAGGAAGCGCTGACGCAGGACGGCGTGAAGAAGGTGCTGGACGATCTGGCGGGCATGGGCTTCGAGTTCATCATCTGCGACTCGCCCGCCGGGATCGAAAGCGGCGCGCTGATGGCCATGCACTATGCCGACGAGGCGCTGGTGGTGACCAACCCCGAGGTTTCCTCGGTGCGCGACTCGGACCGCATCCTGGGCATGCTCAGCTCCAAGACCGAGAAGGCGGTCAGCGGCCAGGGCGTGAAGGAGCACCTGCTGATCACACGCTACAACCCCAACCGTGTCGAAGATGGGCAGATGCTGTCCATCCAGGACATCGAAGACATCTTGCGCATCCCGCTGATCGGCGTGATTCCGGAATCGGAGACCGTGCTGCAGGCTTCCAACCAGGGCGTGCCCGCCGTGCACATGGACGGCTCGGACGTGTCGGAAGCCTACAAGGACGTGGTGGCGCGTTTTCTGGGCGAGGAGCGTCCCATGCGCTTCACCGATGCGCAAAAGCCCGGATTTTTCAAGCGCATCTTTGGCGGGAGGTAAGCAGCCATGTCCATCATTTCTATGTTGCTGGGGGAGAAGAAAAAGTCTGCCTCCGTCGCCAAGGAACGCCTGCAGATCATCCTGGCCCGCGAACGCGTGGGCGGTGGCAGCGGGCAGCCCGACTACCTGCCCGCGCTGCAGCGCGAGCTGATGGCCGTGGTGTCCAAGTACGTCTCCATCAACCCCGAGGACATCAAGGTCCAGCTGGAGCGCCAGGACAACCTGGAAGTGCTGGAAGTGAAGATCGAACTGCCCGAAGCCGTGCGCTGACCCGCCGTTTCCAGCCCAACAAAAAACCGCAGCACCCGGGACCGGGTCTGCGGTTTTTTGTTGGAGATGGTGAAGGGCCGCTCAGTCCTGCATGCGGCCGCGGTGGTACAGCAGCGGTGTGGCGTGGGCCGCGTGGCGGCAGGCCAGCACCTCGCCGACCAGGATCAGGTGATCGCCTTCGCGGTACTGGCTGCGCGCGCGGCATTCGAAGGTGGCCAGCGCCCCCTCCAGCACGGGCACGCCCTGGGCGTTGGGCTGCCAGGCGATGCCGGCAAAGCGGTCCACCCCGCGCTGTGCGAACTGCAGCGCCAGCGGCTTGTCGTGCGCCGCCAGCACGTGGATGGCGTAGTGCGTGCACTGCGCAAACACCGGGTAGCTGCCGGCGTGGCAGCCCAGGCTCCACAGCACCAGGGCGGGTTGCAGCGACACCGAGTTGAAGGAGCTCACCGTCATGCCCACGGGCCGGCCCTGGTCATCCACCGTCGTCACCACCGTCACGCCCGTGGCGAACTGGCCCAGGGCGTTGCGGAAATCTCGTTCGGTGAAAGCGGCCGCGTCGGGCGGTGCCGCAAGAGAGGGGGTATTCACGACAGCGTTGATCTAAGTAGGTGGGAGATTATGCAAACTCTGATAGAGCGCTGTGTGGGTGGGGCTAATGTGCGTGCCGATGCTAGCCGGCCTGGCCGCCCGCGGCGCGGGCGGGCGTCACCTGCGGCACAGGGGCTGTATTTTTTGATAGCTGCCTGCGTTTGGTAAATAAGGTTTTCAGATATCCAAATGCCTGAAACGTCGATGGAGCCAGCGCCACCAGCTTCTGTAAATGCAGCAGACAGGGGCTGGGGGACGCCCTGCGGTTTGATAGGGGTCAAAGGAGGCGCAGCAAACCGCCCCCGCGTTGTGGCACGTACGCCGAACAAGGCGGATTTTGTCCGGGATTGCTTTCAGAATGCCGACAGAAGCAGCGCCGCCGGTGTTGCGCCATCTTTCCTCCCCCTTGATGCAAAGGATGTTTGCGTGAAAAAAATCTGCACGACTGTCGCCCTGCTGGCCCTTGGAAGCCTTGCCACCCCGGTCCTGGCGGCCGACTGCGCCGTCACCATCGAAGGCAATGACCAGATGCAGTTCAACATCAAGAACGTGGAAGTGCCCAAGTCCTGCACCAGCTTCACCATGACCTTGAAGCACACCGGCAAGATGTCCAAGTCCACCATGGGCCACAACATCGTGGTGGCCACCACGGCCGACACCAACGCTGCGGCCGCCGATGGCCTGAAGGCCGGCGCGGCCAACGAGTACGTGAAGCCCGGCGATGCGCGCGTGCTGGCGTTCACCAAGATGATTGGCGGTGGCGAGACCACCTCGGTGAACCTGGACGTCGCCAAGCTCAAGGCCGGCACCGAGTACACCTACTTCTGCTCCTTCCCGGGCCACTCCTTCATCATGCGCGGCGTGCTCAAGCTGGGCAGCTGAGCGGCGTCCCCCGCAGAAGGTGGGCCTGCAGCCCGGCGCCCGGCTTTTTTCCGGCCCGGGCTTGGGCACAATCGCAGCAGCCACTTTGCAGAGACCGCCATGTTCCAGTACCACACGATTCCTGTCACCGCCTTCCAGCAAAACTGCTCCCTGGTCTGGTGCGACCAGACGCTGGAGGCGGCGGTGATCGACCCCGGCGGCGACATCGACATCATCGAGTGGGAACTGGAGCGCCTGGGCCTGCAGCTCAAGGCCATCTGGCTGACGCACGCCCACATCGACCATGCCGGCGCCGTGGCCGAGCTGGCGCGCAAGCGCCAGCTGGACATCATCGGCCCGCACGAGGGCGACCGCTTCTGGATCGCCGGCCTGCCCCAGCAGGGCGCCATGTTCGGCTTTCCCCCGGCCGAACCGTTCGAGCCCACGCGCTGGCTGCACGACGGCGACACCGTGGCCATCGGCCAGGAGGTGCTGCAGGTGCGCCACTGCCCCGGCCACACGCCGGGCCACGTGGTCTTCCACGCCCCGCAGGCCGAGCGCTGCTTCGTCGGCGACGTGCTGTTTGCCGGCAGCATCGGCCGCACCGACTTTCCCCAGGGCAACCACCAGCAGCTGATCGACTCCATCGTCCAGCGCCTGTGGCCCATGGGCGACCAGACCGTGTTCATCCCCGGCCACGGCCCGGAAAGCAGCTTCGGGCGCGAACGCCAGACCAACCCCTACGTCGGCAACACCTGATGGGCGCCACGGCGCGCCATTGCTTGCGGTTGCTGGTTGTGGCCGCGGTGATCGGTCTGCTGGTCGTGCCCGCCCTGGCGGCCGGCTGGGCCGCGTGGCAGGGGCAGCCGTGGGTCATGGACTGGCCGCAGTTCCTGCGCCACGCGGCGGTGATGGGCGCCGTGTTCTGCGGGTTGCGCCTGCTGCTGGCGGGGGCCGGGTGGCTGTTGCGCGCCGTGCTGCGCAGCTACTAGGGCATGCCGGAATTGGAATGAAAACCAGTGCTATCGCCCATGCATATTGCGCTGACAGCTCACTTTTCTGAGATTTTCTCACGCTCGCCAGCGCAGCTGCGCCCGTGCCGGTCGGCTGCGCCATGGGCGGGCGTGGCGCGCGTGCCGTGCCCGCGGGACTCTTGACGCGGATCAAATCTCGCGCAGAACGCATACGGGTTAATACCTAAACCTCCCCGCAAGAACTAGCATGCTTGCATCACGTAACGATGCATTGCTTGCGAGGAGTTCCTATGGCGTCTACGCCCGCACCCGAAACCGGTCCCATCACCTCCAGACCGGAACCCGATTCCAACAAAAAACTCGCCTTCCTGCTGCTGGCCCTGGTGCTGTACGGCATCGTGCTGGCCCTGCCGCAGCCGGCCGGCCTCAGCGCCTCGGGCCAGGTGGCCCTGGGTCTGCTGGTGCTGGTCGTGGTGCTGTGGATCAGCGAATGCGTTTCGCCCGCCAACAGCGCGGTGATCCTGACCGGCGCCGCCGTGCTGGGGCTGATGGGCACCTCGCTGACCGAAGGCGGCAAGGTGATGAATTCCTCGGCCGCGCTGACCACCATGCTCAGCGGCTTCTCGTCCACCGCCGTGCTGCTGGTGGCGGCCGCGCTGTTCCTGGCTGTGGCACTCAAGCACACGGGCCTGGACAAGCGGATTGCGCTGATCGTCATGAGCAAGATCGGCGTCTCGCCGGCCCGCCTGGTGCTGGGCGCGATGATCGTCGGCTTCGTGCTGGCCCTGTTCATCCCCTCGGCCACGGCCCGCGTGGGCGCCGTGATCCCGATCATGATCGGCATCACCGCCGCCCTGGGTCTGGCCGTGAACAGCTCGCTGGGCGCCACGCTGATGATCGTCACCGCCAGTGCCTGCTCCATCTTCAACATGGCGATCAAGACCGGCGCGGCGCAGAACATCATCAGCCTGAACTTCATGCAGCAGGCCTTTGGCCACAACATCACCTGGGGCCAGTGGTTCATCACCGCCCTGCCGTTCACCATCGGCATGTGCGTGGTGCTGTTCTTTGCCGCCATGTGGATCCTGCGTCCCCAGGTGCCCGCCGGCGAGGACATGACCGCCAAGCTGCGCCAGCAACTGGCCGAGCTGGGTCCGGTCAGCGGTTCCGAAAAGCGCCTGATGGCCGTGGCGGCACTGCTGCTGGTGATGTGGTCCACCGAGGGCATGCTGCACCCGTTTGACACCACCACCACCACCCAGATCGGCATTGCCCTGCTGCTGATGCCCAAGATCGGGGTGATGCACTGGTCGCAGGCCGAAAAGCTGGTGCCCTGGGGCACGATCGTGCTGTTCGCCGCCTCCATCTCGCTGGGCAACCTGCTGTCCAAGACCGGCGCCGCCGGCTGGCTGGCGCAGCAGACGCTGGGCCAGATGGGCCTGTCGGCCCTGCCCGTGGTGGGCGTGATTGCCGCGCTGTCGGTGTTCAGCATCGTGCTGCACCTGGGCTTTGCCTCGGCCACCGGCCTGGCCAGCACGCTGATCCCCATCATGATCGCCTTCACGCAGACCCTGCCCGTGAGCCCCGAAACCGCGTTTGGCATCGTCATGATCCAGAGCTTCGTGGTTTCCTTCGGCTTCATCCTGCCCACCAACGCGCCGCAGAACATGCTGTGCTACGGCACCAATGCCTTCAACACCGCGCAGTTCGCCAAGGTCGGCATCGTGGTCACGCTGGCCGGCCTGGGCCTGATCCTGCTGCTGTCCGCCACCCTGTGGCCCGCCATGGGGGTGCTGTAAATGGGGGCACGCATTGGCATCATCGGCGCCGGCCAGGTCGGCGCGGCCGCCGGCTACCTGCTGTCGGCCACGCCGGGCATCAGCCAGATCGTGCTGGTCGACCAGAACGAGGCCCGCGCCGCCGGTGAAGCGGCCGACATCGGCCACGCTGCCGCCTTTGGCACGGCCGCCCGCGTCAGCGAAGGCGACTACGCCGACCTGGCCGGGGCCTCGGTGGTGGTCATCACCGCCGGCGCCAGCCTCAAGCCCGGCCAGACGCGGCTGGAGCTGCTGCAGCAGAACCTGAAGATGACGGACACCATCATCGACCAGGTGCTGAAGGTGGCGCCCGACGCCGTGCTGCTGTTCGCCACCAACCCGGTGGACGTGATGCCCGCCATCGCCGTGCACCGCTACGGCCTGCCGCCGGGCCGGGCGATTGGCACCGGCTGCTCGCTGGACTCCATCCGCTTCCGCGACCGGCTGGCCGACTACCTGGGCGTGGCCTCGCAGTCCGTCCACGCCTATGTGCTGGGCGAGCACGGGGATTCGTCTGTGCTGCACTGGAGCCATGCCCAGGTGGCGGGCATGCCGGTGACGGAGTTTGCCGCCCAGCTGGGCCGGCCCATCGACGCCGCCATGCAGGCGCGGATGGCCGAGGACGTGCGCACCTCGGCCTACCGCATCAAGGCCGGCAAGGGCGTGTCCAACTTCGGCATCGGCGGCTGCATTGCGCGGCTGGTGAAGGCCATCGTCGCCGACGAGCAGTCGGTGTTCGCCGTGTCCACCTGCATGCCCGAGTTGCTGGGCGTGCGCGACACCTGCGTGTCTCTGCCCCACCTGATCGGCGCGCGCGGGGCCTCGACCCCGTTCCTGCCCGGTTTGAATGCCCAGGAGACCGAGGCCCTGCGCGCCAGCGCGGCGCTGCTGGCCGGCACGATTGCCGACGGGCTGCAGTCCCTGCAGCGCTGAGCGCCGCCCCTGCGGCCGCGCCCGCAGACACCCGCCACACACAAGGCCCGCATCCGCGGGCCTTTTTGTGCTGGATGGGGGCGCCGCGCTCAGCGGCGGCGCGCGGCCTCGTACAAGCCGGTGACCCGCGGCACGTTGCGCTGCAGTTCGCGGATGCGCTCGGGCCCACTGGGGTGGGTGGACAGAAAGGCCAGGCCATTGGCGTTGCTGCCCGTGGCATTGCCCATTTTTTCCCACAGGCTGACGGCGGCGTTCGGGTTGTAGCCCGCGCGCGCGGCGATCTCCAGGCCGACCAGGTCGGCATCGCTTTCATCGTTGCGGCTGAAGCGCAGGCTCAGCAACTGGCCGCCCAGGCGGGCCGCGTAGTTGCCCACATCGCCCAGGCCCAGCAGCTGGGCCCCCAGGGAAATGCCCAGGCTGGTGGCGGTGTTCTTGGCCAGCTGTTCGCGCGAGTGCTCGCGCAGGGCGTGGGCCATCTCGTGGCCCATGACCATGGCGATCTCGTCATCGCTCAGGCGCAGCTTGTCGATGATGCCGGTGAAGAAGGCGATCTTGCCGCCCGGCATGCAGAAGGCGTTGATGTCGTTGCTGCGGATCAGGGCCACCGACCACTGCCACTGCCGGGCGCGCTCGTTCCACGCGGCGGTGTGCGGGATCAGGGCCTGGGCAATGCGTTGCAGGCGCTGGGTCTGGGCATCGCCAGCGGGCACCAGCTTGCCCTGGCTGCGGGCCTCCTGCAGCAGCTTGGCGTATTCCTGCTCGGCCGCCTGCTCCAGCTCTTCGGCCGGCACCAGGTGGCGCAGGCGCGAAGATTGCCCCACATCCACCTGGGCCCAGGCTGGCAGCGCCGCACTGGCCGTGGCCGTGCCGCCCAGCAGCAGAAAGGCCCGTCGCGCCTGCCACAGGCTGCGCGGTGTGCCGGCCGGGGCGCAGGCGTCCTCCTGGCCGCACCAGCAGCCGGCGGGGTGGTCATCAGAAGGGGTGTGGGGGGGCAGTGCAGGGTGCATAGGGGGTGTCCATCCTCAATCCATCCCAAGTGTAGAAGCGTCTGCGCCCTCAGCCGTGTCGGTCTTGGCGCATTTCGCTGTGCACCACCAGCCACAGGCCGCACAGCACCAGGGCCAGGCCGCTCACGGCCAGCCAGGTGGGCGCCTCGCCCACGATCAGGATGGACAGCACGAAGGCGGTGATGGGTTCGAACTTGCTCAGGGCCACGCTGGTCGCGGCCGACACGGTGCGCAGGCCGCTGGAGAACAGCAGGTAGGCGACGCCGGTGGCCACCAGGCCCAGGTACAGCACCACGCCCAGCCCGCGGGGGCTGAGCTGGGGCTCACCGCCCAGCACCGCCGCCAGCGGCAGGGACAGCAGGGCGGCGCTGCCAAAGACCCAGGCATTGACGCGTGCCACGCCGGCCTGGCGCACCAGGGTCTGGCTCAGCACGGCGTAGGCCCCGTAGGTCAGGCCGGCCAGCAGGCACAGGCCGATGCCCAGCCAGGAGACCTGCCAGTCCCCGGGCTTGCCCAACCCCATGACAAAGCCGCCGACCACGCCGATGGTGGTGCCCAGCCACCACAGGCCCACGGGCCAGCGCCGCAGCAGCACCGCCTGCAGCAGGCCGGCCCAGATCGGGCTGGAGCCCAGGGCCACGGCCGTGCCAAAGCCCACGCCGGTGCGCTGCAGTCCGGCAAAGAACGTCAGGTTGTAGGTGGCCATGCACAGCGCGCAGACCAGCAGGCGCGGCAGGTCCAGCGGGCGGCGGGCCGGGTCGCTGCGCCCCACCAGCCCGCACAGGGCGACGAAGAAGGCGCCGGCCACCACCAGGCGCAGGGCGCCCACCCAGTAGGGGGAGAGGTCGGTCGGGGCGAAGCTCTGGGCGGTGCCGGTGGTGCCCCAGAGCATGGCGGCACCCAGCACCAGCAGGATGCCGTGGGCGGAAGAATTCGAGGACTGCATGGGGGCGATGCTGCCAGCGGCGGCACCGGCAAATGTCGAGCAACGCGCATTCTGCGCGCACCGGGTCAGCGCCGGCGCAGGGCGCGCGCGCCGGTGCCCCGGTCGCGCCGCAGGGCATAGGCCAGGGCGCTGGCGCTGGCGTAGCCGCAGTCCGCGGCGCTGGCTTCCAGGCTGCGGCCGCGCGCCAGCAGGCGCTCGGCCTGGTCCAGGCGCAGCTGGCGCAGCCATTGCTGCGGCGTGCGCCCGGTCAACTCCAGCCAGCGGGCGTGGAAGCGCTGCGGGCTGAGGTGGCACCACGCCGCCATGCGGGCCGTGGGCCAGGGGGTGTGCAGTGCGCCGCGGATGTGCGCCTCCAGGGCCTGCACGTCCACGCCGCGGCGCGGCAGCAGCGTGGGGGCGTCCAGCAGCAGCTGTAGGCGCTCGGTCGCGGCCAGGGCCTGGGGCGGGCAGCTGGCCGCGCGCGGCACCTGAAAGCGCCGCAGCTTGTCCAGCGCCGAGCAGGGCGGGGCCACCACGTCCATCACCAGCATCTGCGCCCCGGGCGGTGCCAGGTAGGCGTGGCGCGTGCCGGCCGGGATCCACAGGCCGGTGACCGTGTCGACATAGGCGCTGTGGCCGTCCACCTCCAGCTCCATGCGGCCCGACAGCGCGTACAGCAGCTGGGCGTGCGTGGCGTGCGCGTGCGCAGGATGCTCCCCGCCGTAGTGGCGCAGGCTGCAATCCAGGGTAACAGGCAGTGAGGGCGACGGCATGGTGGCGGGCGAAGAGGGTGGCGCTGGTGATAATGGCACAACGCTTGTTGCCCACACCATGCCCGACGCTTCTCGCCCTGCTGCCCCCGCTTCCGCTTCGCCCCGCCGCTCCTGGGCGGACACCCTCAAGGTCTATGCCGAACCCGCCAGCCTGCGCATGCTGGCCTTGGGCTTTTCGGCCGGTCTGCCCTTGCTGCTGGTGCTGGGTACGCTCTCATTTTGGTTGCGCAAGGCCGGGATCGACCGCTCCACCATCGGCTACATGAGCTGGGTCGGTCTGGCCTATGCCTTCAAGTGGGTGTGGTCGCCGCTGGTGGACCGCCTGCCGCTGCCGGTGCTGCACGGCTGGCTGGGGCGCCGGCGCAGCTGGCTGCTGCTGGCGCAGGGCCTGATCATCGGCGGGCTGCTGGGCATGGCCTTCACCGATCCGCAGCAGGACCTGAACCGCATGGTCTGGTGCGCCCTGGCCGTGGCCTTCGGTTCGGCCACGCAGGACATTGCGCTGGATGCCTTCCGCATCGAATCGGCCAACGCCGAGCGCCAGGCCGCGCTGGCGGCCACCTACCAGACGGGCTACCGGCTGGCCATGATCTGGGCCGGCGCTGGGGCGCTGTGGCTGGTGGCGGCGGCCCTGCAGGGCACCACCACCTATGTGCATGGCGCCTGGCAGCTGGCCTATGGCGTGATGGCCGCCAGCATGCTGGTCGGCGTGTGCACCGTGCTGCTGTCGCCGGAGCCAGCGGGCCGCGCGCAGACCCCGGCGCGCAACCTGGGCGAGTGGCTGCGCGAGGCGCTGGTGGCCCCGTTTGTCGACTTTGTGCGCCGCTACGGCTGGCAGGCCATCCTGATCCTGGCGCTGATCGGCATCTACCGCATCAGCGACGTGGTGATGGGCATCATGGCCAACCCCTTCTACGTCGACATGGGCTACAGCGAGGGCGAGGTGGCCACGGTCAGCAAGGTCTTCGGCGTCATCATGACCCTGGTGGGGGCCTTCATCGGCGGGGTGATCTCCATGCGCATCGGCGTGATGCGCGTGCTGATGCTGGGGGCTGTGCTGTCGGCCGCCAGCAACCTGCTGTTCGCCTGGCTGAGCACGCGCGGCCACGACCTGACCGGCCTGACCCTGGTGGTCAGCGCCGACAACCTCGCCGGGGGCATCGCCTCGGCGGCGTTCATCGCCTACCTGTCCAGCCTGACGAACGTGCAGTACTCGGCCACGCAGTACGCGCTGTTCAGCTCCATGATGATGCTGGCGCCCAAGTGGCTGGCCGGCTTTTCGGGCGCGTTTGTCGACGTCCATGGCTATGCGACGTTCTTCGTCGGCACGGCCTGCCTGGGCCTGCCGGTGCTGCTGCTGGTGGCCTTGGCCTCACGCATCAAAAAGGCCGCCAGCGCTTGATGCGCCTGCGCAGACTGCTATGGCTTTGAACTAGCGGTTCGGCCCACACAGGCCGGCCGCTGCGCCGCGCCGCCCGGGCGGCCTGCGCTTTACCCGGGCTTTACGTGACAGACAAACAGGCCCCCTACACTGGCGGGCATGAGCACACACAACCTGTTGATGATCGAGGACGATGTGCGCCTGGCCGACATGGTCAGCGCCTATCTGGGCCAGAACAGCCTGTCGGTGCAACACTGTGCCGACGCCACCAGCGGCCTGGCCCAGCTGCAGGGTGCCGGGGCGCTGCCGGACCTCGTCATCCTGGACCTGATGCTGCCCGACATGGACGGGCTGGAAGTCTGCCGCCGCCTGCGCGCCATGCAGGGGCCTGCCGCCAAGGTGCCGGTGTTGATGCTGACGGCCAAGGGCGACCCCATGGACCGTGTGATCGGCCTGGAGATCGGCGCCGACGACTACCTGCCCAAACCCTTCGAGCCGCGCGAGCTGCTGGCGCGCATCCGCGCCATCCTGCGCCGCCGTGGCGACGATGCGCCCGCCGCCAGCGCGGTGCGCAGCACGCCGGCCCTGCGTTTCGGCAGCCTGGAGATCGACCGGGACGCCCGCACCGTGACCGTGGCCGGACAGCCGGCGGAGTTGACCAGCTACCAGTTCGACCTGCTGGTGGCGCTGGCTGAGCGCGCCGGTCGCGTGCTGACGCGCGACCAGATCATGGAGGCCGTGCGTGGCCGCGAGCTGGAGGCCTTCGACCGCTCCATCGACGTGCACATGGGCCGCATCCGCGCGGCCATTGAGGCCGACCCCAAGGCCCCCAAGCGCATCCTGACGGTGCGCGGCGTGGGCTATGTCTTCGCCAAGCAGCAGGACTGAGGTGCGCATGTTCAAGGTCTTTTCCCAGCGGCTGTACCTGCGCATCTGGCTGGCGGTGGTGGGCGGCGTGGCCGTGCTGACCCTGGTGGTCGGCTGGGCCTGGCGCGTGGCGGAGGAATACAACGCCAGCAACAACGCCCAGCAGACCAACAACGCGCGCGAACTGGTGATCCGGGACGGGCAGGGGCAGATCCTGCTGCAGGGCCCGTTCGAGCGCATCCGCCGCCCCGGCGCGGACGGCGTGGTGTTCAACATCGAGGGCACGGACGGTCAGACCTACCACCTGGAGATGGCCCCGCGGGCCCAGCCTGGTGGCGGCAATCCGCGCGAACGCGCCGGGGGCGGCCGCCCGCCCCCAGGGCATGGCGGCCAGGACTGGGCCTTCTGGCTGCGGCCGCCGTTCGGCTTCCTGTGGCTGCTGGGCCTGATCGGCCTGGTGGTGGTGGTGGGCGTGTTCCCCATCATCCGGCGCCTGCTCAAGCGGCTGGAGAACCTGCAGCGCGGCGTACAGCGGTTCGGCGAAGGCGACCTGAGCGTGCGCGTGCCCACCGAGGGGCGCGACGAGGTGGCCGACCTGGCGCGCCAGTTCAATGCCGCGGCCGGCCGCATCGAGGCCCTGGTGCAGTCGCACAAATCGCTGCTGGCGAATGCCTCGCACGAGCTGCGCTCGCCGCTGGCGCGTATCCGCATGGGGCTGGAGCTGATGGGCGGCGACAGCGCTTCGGTGGCGGCGGCCAAGGCCGAGATTCAGCGCAACATCGCCGAGCTGGACCAACTGGTGGACGAGATCCTGCTGGCCAGCCGGCTGGAGTCGCCCGAGGTGGACGTGGGCAGCACCGAAGCGGTGGACCTGATCGGGCTGGCCGCCGAGGAATGCGCGCGCGTGGATGCCGACCTGGACGTCGAGGCCACCGAGGGCCTGGAGGTGCCGGCGATTGCCAAGCTGGTGCGCCGCGCCCTGCGCAACCTGCTGGAGAATGCCCGCCGCTACAGCCATGGCGAGGTCAGCCTGACGCTGTCGCGCGAGGGGGCGATGGCCGTGATCCGGGTCGAGGACATCGGCACCGGTGTGCCGCCGGCGCAGCGCGAGCGCATCTTTGAAAAGTTCTACCGCCTGCCCGGGGCCAGCGAGCGCTCGGGGGGCGTGGGCCTGGGCCTGTCCCTGGTGCGCAGCATTGCGCAGCGCCATGGTGGCAGCGTGCGTTGCGAGGACCGCCGCGACGGGCGCCCCGGCGCCAGCTTCGTGCTGCGCCTGCCGCTGCAGGCGGCCGGTTGAGACCGCGCCGGAGGAACCTTCCACCCACAAAAAAGGGCTGCCACTGGCAGCCCTTTTGGCAGTGTGCGTGTGCGGGATCAGCGGATCAGCATCACGGGCACCGAGCAGTTGGCCAACACCTGGGTGGAGACCGAGCCCATCACCAGCTTGCCCAGCGAGCCGTGGCCGTGGGTGCCCATGATGATCAGGTCGAACTTGTCGTCTTCGGCGATCTTGGCAATCGTGGTGCCGGCAGGGCCGATTTCGGCACGGGTGTGCACGGTGATGCCGCTTTGCGCCAGGAACTTGGTGACGGGGTCCAGCACCTTGGCCGATTCTTCCGCGTAGTACTCATCCACCATGTCCTTGCTCAGGGCCGCGCGGGCGCGGGGAGGCAGGGCCGGCTGGACGGTCAGGGCGGTGTATTCATGGCGGCCTGCGGTGATCAGCTCTTCGTGCGCAGCCAGGTAGGCCAGCATTTTCTTGGTGAAGGGGCTTCCGTCGACAGCGAGCAGGATTTTCATGGCAAATTCTCCAAAAGGACAAGGGACAGCGTAATCACTGGCGCCAATGTTGTCTTGACTTACGTCATGTTTTTGGGGCGACGCAGCGGGAAAGCCCAGAAATCATAAGCGGATGCAGCGGCTGGGCTGGAAATGCGCCTGCTCGCCCTTGCGCGCATAGCCCAGCGGGTTGGCCACCACGCGGCACTGCCAGGGGCGGCCATCGGCATGGCGGCCCAGGGCGGTGTAGTCGCTGGGGGCGTGCAGGTGGCCGTGCAGCCACAGCTGGGCTTGGGGCAGCAGCTCGTCCAGCGTATTGCAAAAGCCGGCCGTGCCGGGCACCAGGCCGTAGCGCGGGTCGCTGCTGCGCAGGCTGGGGGCGAAGTGGGTCACGACCACGGTGGGGCCGTCGCAGGGTTGCTGCAGCGCGTTGCGCAGCCAGGCCTGGCATTCCAGCGCCTGGGCGCGCATGGGCTCGGCCAGAAAGGGCTGGCCGTGGCGGGTGCCACCGGTCTTGCTGAGGTAGAAGTTGGCGGCGCGGAAGGACTTCTCGCGCAGCTTCAGCAGGCGACCGACGTCGCCGGCCTGCACCTGATCGTCCAGCAGGGCGATGGCGTCGTAGTCGGTCCACAGCGTGGTGCCGACAAAGCGCACGCCGTCCAGCACCGTGGTGGCGCGTTCCAGCCAGATGAGGCCCAGCGTATCGCAGACGCGGCGCAGGCGGTCGTGGGCCGCGTCCCAGTCCTGGGCGTCGTACTCGTGGTTGCCGGGGACGAACACCACCGGGCAGGGCCAGCCGGCGAACTGGGGCAGGGGCGAAAAGCGCTCCAGCCCGAAATACTCGCCCTGCAGCAGGCTGCCGGCCTGGTAGGAGCCGATGTCTCCGGCCAGAACCAGCACCTGGGCATCGGCGGCCGGGGTGGGCTGAAAGTGGGGGTGAACTTCGAGGTGGAGGTCGGACAGCAGTTGCAGGTTCATGGCGACAAGAAGGTGCTCGGCGGCCATTGTCCGGCATCGCCGGGACGCAGGGTGTTCAGGGGCTGAAGGCTTTGAGGGCGGCGCGGTTCAGCGCTTGCAGCAGCCAGTCGTAGGCGGGGCGGTGCGGACCGCGCTTGTGCCACAGCGCGTCGACGTGCACGGCGGGCACTTCCAGCGGCAGCGGGTGCACCTGCAGCTGCGCCGCCAGCCCGGTGATGGGCACGAAGTGGCGCGGCAGCACGGTCACCAGGTCGGACTGGGCCACCACCCGGGCGGCCGTGGTGTACTGGTTCACGGTCATCACGATCTGCCGCTCGCGGCCCAGGGCGGCCAGGGCCTCGTCGATGAAGCCGTAGGCGCGGCCCGAAAAGCTGACCAGCAGGTGGCGGGCGGCGCAGTAGTGCTCCAGCGTCAACGGCATCCAGGCCAGGGGGTGGTCCTTGCGCATCACGGCCACGTATTCGCCGTCGTACAGGCGCCGGTGCTCGTGCGCCACCAGGGTGCCGGCCTGGGCGCGGGCGGTCAGGTCGGCCAGCACGGCGGGGAAGTAGCCCACGGCCATGTCGGCGGTCTCGGCATCCAGCAGGCCGCGCGGGTCGCGGGTGGTCAGCGGCACGATGCGGATGGCCAGCTGCGGGGCCTCGCGCTCCAGGATGCCGACCAGGTTGGGGATCAGGGTAGAGGCCGTGGCATCGGCCATGGCCAGCACCAGGGTGGTGGTGGCGCTGGCCGGGTCGAAGCGCTGCGGCGCCAGGCTGTGCTGCAGGTTGTCCAGGGCCTCGCGCACCACGGGCCACAGCGCCTGGGCGCGCGGCGTGGGCTGTACGCCATGGCCGCGGCGCACCAGCAGCTCATCGCCCAGGGCGTCGCGCAGGCGGCGCATGGCGTTGCTGACAGCAGGTTGTGTGAGCGCCAACTTGTCGGCAGCGCGCGTCAGGCTGCCCTCGGCCATGACGGCATCGAACACGCGCAGCAAGTTCAGGTCCAGCAGGCGAAAGTCGTGGGGCGTCATGGCGGAAGATTTAATCATCACTGTGGTGAATGATGATGATTCAAAATATAAATTTGAAGTGTTTTAGGGATAACCCTAGTATTGCGGCTGTGCACTGACCGATGGACCACAAGTCCACACCCAGGCGCACGTTTTAGGCCCTGACCATGACCACCTCGACCATCGCCCATTCCACTCCCCGCCAGGCTCCCCAAGCCCTGTTCCCTTGGCTGATCTCCATCGCTGCACAGCAGTGGAAGGCCTGGAAGGCCGCGCGCCGTGCCGTGCGCGCCGATGAGCTGACGTGGGACATGGCCCTGCAGGATGCCCGCGTGATGGCCGACCTGTCGCGCGCCATGTCGGCGACCGCCGGCCAGCGCTAAGGCGCCCCCGGCCCTTGCGGGCCAACGCCCCAAAACCCCAAAACCGCCGCTGCGCCGTCAGCGGCTTTTTTGTGGGTGCATAAAAAAAGGAGCATGCAGCGCATGCTCCTTTTGCTTTTGGCTGCGCTGGATGCCTGAACGTCTTCAAACACCAGCGCAAGCAGCTCACTTTTTAAGCGGACAGGCGGGCTTCCAGTGCAGCCTTGGTGTCCAGCAGGGCCTGGGGCAGGCCCTGGGCCAGCTGTTCGAAGTGGGCGGTGTGCAGCTTCAGCTCTTCGTTCCAGGCGGCCTTGTCGATGCCGGTGACGGTGGCGAACTGCTCGGCGCTGAAGTTCAGGCCGGTCCAGTTGATCTCGCCGTACTGGGGCGCCACGCCGAAGGCGGTGTCCTGGCCCTGGGCCTGGCCTTCGATGCGGTCGATCATCCACTTCAACACGCGCATGTTTTCACCGTAGCCGGGCCAGACGAACTTGCCGTCGGCGTCCTTGCGGAACCAGTTGGTGGTGAAGATCTTGGGCAGGGCGGCGCCTTGCGCTTCGATCTGGGCGCCCAGCTTCAGCCAGTGGGCGAAGTAGTCGCTCATGTTGTAGCCGGCGAACGGCAGCATGGCGAAGGGGTCGCGGCGCACCACGCCCTGGGCGCCAAAGGCGGCGGCGGTGGTTTCGGAACCCATGGTGGCAGCCATGTAGACGCCTTCGGTCCAGTTGCGCGCTTCGGTCACCAGGGGCACGGTGGTGGAGCGGCGGCCGCCGAAGATGATGGCGTCGATCTTCACGCCCTTGGGGTCATCCCAGGCTTCGTCCAGCGCGGGGTTGTTGGTCGCGGCCACGGTGAAGCGGGCGTTGGGGTGGGCGGCCTTGGCGCCGGTTTCCTTGGCGATGGCGGGGGTCCAGTCCTGGCCCTTCCAGTCGATCAGGTGGTCGGGCAGCTTGCCCTGGTCCTTTTCCAGGCCTTCCCACCACACGTCGCCGTCGTCGGTCAGCGCCACGTTGGTGAAGATGACGTTCTTGTCCAGGCTGCGCATGCAGTTGGGGTTGGTCAGCAGGTTGGTGCCGGGGGCCACGCCGAAGTAGCCCGCCTCGGGGTTGATGGCGCGCAGGCTGCCGTCGGCCTGGGGCTTGATCCAGGCGATGTCGTCACCAATCGTGGTGACCTTCCAGCCGGCGAAGCCGGCGGGGGGCACCAGCATGGAGAAGTTGGTCTTGCCGCAGGCCGAGGGGAAGGCCGCCGCCACGTGGTACTTCTGGCCTTCGGGGTTGGTCACGCCCAGGATCAGCATGTGCTCGGCCAGCCAGCCTTGGTCGCGGCCCATGGTGGAGGCGATGCGCAGTGCAAAGCACTTCTTGCCCAGCAGGGCGTTGCCGCCGTAGCCCGAGCCATAGGACCAGATTTCGCGCGTTTCGGGGTAGTGGACGATGTACTTGGTCGTGGGGTTGCAGGGCCAGCTGGTGCTGTCCTTCTCGCCGTCCTTCAGCGGGGCGCCCACGGTGTGCACGCAGGGCACGAACTCGCCATCGGTGCCGATCACGTCGTACACGGCCTGGC
The DNA here is from genome assembly GCF_018064205.1 of Comamonas aquatica. Taxonomy (NCBI): domain Bacteria; kingdom Pseudomonadati; phylum Pseudomonadota; class Betaproteobacteria; order Burkholderiales; family Comamonadaceae; genus Comamonas; species Comamonas aquatica. The sequence continues at coordinate 3,616,813 of NZ_CP072916.1, forward strand.
CCATGCGGGTCATGATCTTCATGTTCACGGCCACATAGGCGCTGTCGGACAGCTCGATGCCGATGTGGGCGATGGGCGAACCCAGGGGGCCCATGGAGAAGGGCACCACGTACATGGTGCGGCCGGCCATGCAACCGTCAAACAGCGGGTTCAGCGTGGCACGCATCTCGGCCGGGGCCATCCAGTTGTTGGTCGGGCCGGCGTCTTCCTTCTTGGCGGAGCAGATGTAGGTGCGGTCTTCCACGCGCGCCACGTCCGACGGGTCGGACCAGGCCAGGTAGCTGCCGGGGCGCTTGGCGGGGTTGAGCTTCTTGAAGGTGCCCGCCTGAACCAGTTGCTCGCACAGGGCGTCGTACTCGGCCTGCGAGCCATCGCACCAGTGCACCTTGGCGGGCTTGCACAGGGCCACCATTTCGCTGACCCAGGCGATCAGCTTGGGGTTCTTCACATAGGCCGGGGCCTGCACTTGCAGGGCTTGGGGGGCGGGGGCGTTCATCAGAAGTCTCCAGGATGTTTAAAAGCGGTTATGCCAGGCCCCATGGCGGAGGCTGGCACAACCGTTTTCTGACGGTCCGGTTGCTGCTTTTTGCAGCAGCAGGCGGCCATTCTAGGGAGCCGTCATAAAAATGCCATCCATGAATGCGGTAAATCTATGCATTTGGTGCATCACTATATGTGTGTAATGGATGATGCAAGCGCCGCCTTGCCGGTTGGCGATGGCGGGTGCTGCCGGCACTGGATGGCTGGCCGCCGCACAATGCGGGCAGTGAAAGGTTGAGTCATGTCCCCCCAAGAATTTCTGCAGGCCTTGCGCCAAACCCTGGGTGCCGAAGCGGTCTTGTCCGGCGATGCCGTGCCCGCGCGCTACCACACCGACTGGAGCGGCACGCCCCCCGTCGCTCCGTTGGCCCTGGTCCGCCCCCGCAGCACCGAAGACGTCAGCGCCACCCTGCGCCTGTGCCACCAGCACCGCGTGCCCGTGGTGCCCCAGGGCGGCCTGACCGGCCTGGCCGGCGCCGCCGTGCCCAGCGCCGACTGTGTGGCGCTGTCGCTGGAGCGCATGCCGGCGATCGAAGCCATCGACGCCCGCTCCGCCACCATGACGGTGCAGGCCGGGGCCACGCTGCAGGCCGTGCAGGAAGCCGCCGTGGACGCGGGCCTGGCGTTCGGCGTGGACCTGGGCGCGCGCGGCAGTTGCCAGATCGGTGGCAACGTGGCCACCAATGCCGGCGGCAATGGCGTGCTGCAGCACGGCATGATGCGCGAGCAGGTGCTGGGCCTGGAAGTGGTGCTGGCCGACGGCACGGTGCTGCCCATGCTGCGGCCCATGCTCAAGAACAACACGGGCTACGACCTCAAGCAGTTCTTCATCGGCGCCGAGGGCACGCTGGGCGTGATCACCCGCGTGCTGCTGCGCCTGCGCCCGCTGCCGCAGGCCAAGGCCACGGCCCTGGTGGCCCTGCCGGGTTTTGACCAGGCGCTGGCCGTGCTGCAGCGCATGCAGGGTCGCTTCGGCAACAGCGTGGCCGCGTTCGAGCTGATGTGGGACAACTTCGTGCAGGCCTCCGTGCAGTGGCAGCAGCTGCAGGCCCCGCTGGCGGAGCGCCATCCGCTGCTGGCGCTGATCGACGTGGACGGCAAGGACGAGGCCAGCCTGCGCGAGGCCGTGGAAGCCGCCCTGGGTGACGCCATGGAAGCTGGCGAGGTGGTGGATGCCGTGATCGCCCAGTCGCAGACCCAGGCCAAGACGCTGTGGAAGCTGCGCGAAGCCCCGGCCGAGCTGAACACCCAGATGCACCCGCCGGTGAACTTCGACGTCAGCCTGCCACAGGCCGAGATCGGGCGCTTCGCCGCAGCCATCCAGGCTGCGTTTGACGCGTGCTGGCCCGGCCACCACACGCTGTTCTTCGGCCATGTGGGCGACGGCAACCTGCACGTCTCCACCGACGGCGCCACGGTGGGCGGCGCGTGCGAGGCGGTCGAGGCTGAGCTGTACCGCGTGGTGGGCGCCTTCCACGGCAGCGTGTCCGCCGAGCACGGCATCGGCCTGCACAAGAAGCCCTTCCTGGCCCTGAGCCGCACGCCCCAGGAGCTGGCCGCCATGCGTGCCATCAAGGCCGCGCTGGACCCACTGGGGTTGATGAACCCCGGCAAGGTGTTCTGATGGCCCGGGCCCGCGGCGCTGTGCGGCGCCGGGGCCATGGCATGTTTTTTGATAGCTGATTGCGTATGTCCCAAGCTCCTTTGCCCTTTGTTTTCCATCCAGGCACGGCGCCGCTGCTGATTTCCATGCCGCATGCCGGCACCCATCTGCCCGCCGACATCGCCGCCCGGCTGACGCCCGAGGCCCGCGAGGTGCACGACACCGACTGGCACATGCCCCAGCTGTACGCCTGCGCCCAGGCCCTGGGGGCCTCCCTCCTGGTGGCCACGCATTCGCGCTATGTGATCGACCTCAACCGTGCGCCCGATGGCGCCAGCCTCTATCCGGGCCAGAGCGTGACCGGCCTGTGCCCGGTTGACAGCTTCGCCAGCACCGCCTTGTATGCGTCGGCGGCGCAAGAGCCCGATGCGGCCGAGATCGAGCGCCGCAAGCGCCTGTACTGGCAGCCCTACCACGACCAGCTGCGCGCCGAGCTAGACCGCCTGCAGCGCACGCACGGCCGGGTTGTGCTGTGGGATGCGCACAGCATCCGCTCGGTGCTGCCGCGCTTCTTCGAGGGCCAGCTGCCCGACCTGAACCTGGGCACGGCTGACGGGGCCAGCTGCGATGCGGGCCTGGCCCAGCAGCTGCTGCAGATCGCGCAGACGGCGCCCGGCCACACGGCCGTGCTCAACGGCCGTTTCAAGGGTGGCCATATCACGCGCCACTACGGTGCGCCGGCGCGCGGCATCCACGCCGTGCAGTTGGAGATGACGCAGTGCAGCTACATGCAGGAGCAGATGCCGTTCGACTTCCTGCCCGAGCGCGCCGCGCGCATCCAGCCCACGCTGCAGCGCCTGCTGCAGGCGGCGCTGGACTTCGCCCGCGCATGAGTGCATGAGCCTGCCGCTGTTCGACACCGAGCCCCAGCCCGCCCAGCCGCTGGCCGAGGGCGCGGTCTTGCTGCGCGGCTGGGCTGCGCGCCAGGACGCGGCCTGGATCGCGGCCGTGCGGCAGGTGCTGGCGCAGCAGCCCTTGCAGGCCGCTTTCACGGCCGGCGGGCGGCCGATGTCGGTGCGCACCAGCAACTGCGGCACATGGGGCTGGGCCGCCGCCGGGCACCAGGGCTATGGCTACACACGCAGCGATCCGCTGAGCGGCCGCCCGTGGCCGGCCATGCCCACTTTTTTGCAGCAGCAGGCCCAGTCCCTGGCTGCGCAGGCGGGCTATCCGGGCTTTGACCCGGATGTCTGCCTGGTCAATGCCTATGCCGTCGGTGCCCGCATGGGCCTGCACCACGACGCCGATGAGCGCGACAAGACCGCACCCATCGTCTCGGTGTCGCTGGGCCTGCCCTGTCATTTTGTCTGGGGTGGCCTGCAGCGCAGCGACCCGGTGCGCAGCCTGCGGCTGGAGCATGGCGATGTGCTGGTCTGGGGCGGGGCCTCGCGCATGGTGTTTCATGGGGTGCGGCCGCTGCCGGCGGGCCAGCACCACCTGCTGGGGGCCGAGCGCTGGAATCTGACCTTCCGCATGGCGCAGCGCCCCTACCGCGGCTGAGCTGCGCCATCGGCTGGGAGGGCGTGCGCCAGATGCGGGGGCCGGGAATCCACGGGCAGCGGCGCAGGGCATGCACAGCTTCCTACAATCGGGCCCCATGAGCCTGCCCCACTACACCCGCGCCCAAGAACTGCCCGCCCTGCTGCAACAGCGTATTGCCATCCTTGATGGCGCGATGGGCACCATGATCCAACGCTTCAAGCTGGGCGAGGCCCAGTACCGGGGCGAGGGCTATGCGGGCGCCGACGGTGCCGGCCAGCGGTTTGTGGACTTCCCGCACGACGTGAAGGGTAACAACGAGCTGCTGTCGCTGACCCGCCCCGATGTGATCCGCGACATCCACGAAAAGTACCTGGCCGCCGGGGCCGACCTGATCGAGACCAACACCTTCGGCGCGACCACCGTGGCGCAGGAGGACTACCACATGGCCGATCTGGCGCGCGAGATGAACCTGCGCAGCGCCCAGCTGGCGCGCGCCGCCTGCGACAAGTACAGCGTCAACGGCCGCAAGTGCTATGTGGCCGGCGCCCTGGGCCCCACGCCCAAGACGGCGTCCATCAGCCCCGATGTGAATGACCCCGGTGCGCGCAACGTGGACTTCGAGACCCTGCGCAAGGCCTATTTCGAGCAGACCGTGGCGCTGATCGAAGGCGGCGCGGACGTGATCCTGGTCGAGACCATCTTTGACACGCTCAACGCCAAGGCCGCGCTGTTCGCCGTCGAGGAAGCGTTCGAAGCCACGGGCGAGCTGCTGCCCATCATGATCAGCGGCACCGTGACCGATGCCTCGGGCCGCATCCTGTCGGGCCAGACCGTGACCGCTTTCTGGCACAGCGTGCGCCACAGCAACCCGCTGTCGGTGGGCCTGAACTGCGCCTTGGGTGCGACGCTGATGCGCCCCTACATCCAGGAGCTGGCCAAGGCCGCGCCCGACACCTTCATCAGCTGCTACCCGAATGCCGGCCTGCCCAACCCCATGAGCGACACCGGCTTCGACGAAACGCCCGACGTGACCAGCCGCCTGGTGCACGAGTTCGCCGCCGAAGGCCTGGTCAACATCGTCGGCGGCTGCTGCGGCACCACGCCCGACCACATCGGTGCCATCGCCAAGGCCGTGTCGGCCGACCAGGGCCGCAAGCTGTTCTACCCCGCCAACGCCTGAGGCGCGCACCACGGCCTGCCGCCCCCTTACCGGGCGACTGCAGGTCAAATTGACCGCTTGTGCTTGCTGCGAGCGCGTAAGGCGCTCTGCTTTTTGATGCGCCCTGCCGCTGCCATGCCGTTGTGGTGAATTCGAATCACCACGCGGGGGCGCGCATCTTGCTGTGCCGCAAATGGGTCAGTGAATGCAACAATCCGTGCAGATCCCCGTGACGCACCGTCATGGGGCATTTCTGCATGTCTGAAAGAAGTTTGCACCCATGACCCACCACCGGGAGCTTCGCGAATCGGCGTACTGGCTGTTGGCCCTGCTGGCCGGGCTGCTGCTGGTGCGGATCCTGCCGGCGCCCGATGCGGCGCGCGGATTGGCCAGCTACCTGCCGCTGCACACCATCATGGAGATGCTGTCGATCGCCGTGGCGGCCATGGTCTTCAGCATTGTCTGGGTCACGCAGAAATACCGCCTCAACGGTCGCGCCCTGGTGCTGGGCATCGGCCTGCTGGGCGTGGCGCTGCTGGATCTGTCGCACGCCCTGTCGTACGCCGGCATGCCGGACTTCATCACCCCCAGCGGCCCGGAAAAGGCCATCAACTTCTGGCTGGCGGCGCGGGCCATGGCCGCGGCGGCGCTGCTGTGGGCGGCGCTGTGGCCCCAGGGCTGGAGCGGCTGGCTGGACCGGCGGGGGCGTTACCTCAGCCTGCTGGCCATGGGCGGCATCGTCGGGGCCGTGCACTACCTGCTGCTGGTCCATCCACAGATCATTCCGCGCACCTTCGTGCCCGGCAGCGGGCTGACGCCCCTCAAGATCCAGCTGGAATATGCGCTGATGCTGGCCTACCTCGTGGCGGGGCTGGGCTTCGTGGCCCAGGGCACGCGCGAGCCCGGGCGCATCTACCTGGCGCTGGCGGCGTTCATCCTGGGGATTGGCGAGTACTTCTTCACGCTGTACGCCAATGTGACCGATGTCTACAACCTGGCGGGGCACCTGTACAAGATCATCGCCTACGGTTTCCTGTACCGCGGGTTGTTCGTCGAAACCGTGCGCCAGCCCTATCTGGGGCTGCAGCAGGCCGAAGCGCGCCAGCGCGCCACGCTGGAAACCCTGCCCGACCTGCTGTTCGAAATGGACCGCAGCGGGGTGTACCTGGAGGTGCATGCCAACGATCCCGACAGGCTGGCGGCCTCGAACCAGCAACTGCTGGGCAGGTCTGTGACCGAGGTCCTGCCGCCCGAGGCCGCAGCCACCTGCCTGGCGGCGCTGGCGCAGGCCGATTCCCAGGGCGTGGCCCGCGGCCAGCGCATCTGCCTGTCCCAGGCCGACGGGCTGCGTTATTTCGAGCTGGCCGTGGCCAAGAAGGCGGCGCCCCCCGGGCAACCATCCACCTACCTGGTGCTGTTGCGCGATGTCACGAATGCCGTGCACAACGAGCAGCACCTGATGGCCGAGTCCTTTCTGAATGCCGCCTTGCTGGACCTGCAGCACCACGACGGCTACGAGCTGGAAAGCGATTTTCTGCACCGCGGCGTGGAACATGCCCGGCGCCTGAGCCACAGCCCCGTGGCGCTGCTGTTGTTTGCGCGGCCCGATGAGCAGGGGATGGACCTGGCCATGGCGCTGATCCCGCAGGGCCTGGACCAGCAGGCCGTGGCCCAGGCCCTGCCCTGGCAGGAGGTGCTGCGCCAGCGCCGCGCCGTGGTGTGGCCCAGCCAGTGCGGCGACACCACCCTGGTGCAGCGCTGTGCCTGTCTGCCAGTGGTGGAGGGCGGGCGGGTGCGCATGGTGTTGGCGGTGGGCAACAAGCCCGAGGGCTACAGCGAACAGGACGTGCAGACCCTGCAGGCCCTGGCCGACACCATCTGGCAACGCATCATGCAGCGGCGCCAGGAGGCCATCATCCACCGCCTGTCCGAGGCGCTGGACCAGAGCCCCTCGCCGGTGATGATGACCGACACCCAGGCCAACATCCTCTACGTCAACCGCGCCTTCACCGAGGTCAGCGGCTACAGCGCCGAGGAGGTGCTGGGCCGCAACCCGCGCTTGCTGCAGTCCGGGCTGACGCCGCGCAGCACCTATGCCGAGATGTGGCACAAGCTGCCCCAGGGCCAGTCCTGGCAGGGCGAGCTGATCAACCGCCGCAAGAACGGGCAGACCTACACCGAGAGCGCCTCGCTCTACCCCATCCGCGACGCCTTCGGCCAGGTGACGCACTACGTGGCGCACAAGGAGGACATCAGCCGGCGCCGCGAGGACGAGGAACGCATCCGCGCGCTGTCGAACTTCGACACCCTGACCGGGCTGAGCAACAAGAAGTCGTTCGAGGAACAGCTGGCCCAGGCCATCGAACGCAGCACGGCCCAGCACGATCGGTTGTCGCTGCTGTGGTTCAACCTGGACCAGTTCAAGCTGGTCAACGAAAGCCTGGGTCACGCGGCCGGCGACGAGCTGCTGGTGGAGCAGGCCAACCGCCTGCGCCGCAGCCTGGGCACGCAGGTGCCGCTGGCGCGCTATTCCAGCGACGTGTATGTGGCCATCGTGCCCCGCGCGGACCAGGCGGCCGTGGCGCTGATGGTGCAGGCCGCGCTGACCCTGCTGCAGACGGCGGTGCGCCTGCAGGGGCACACGCTGATGACCGGCGCCTCGGCCGGCGTGGCGGTGTTCCCGGACGACGCCCAGACGGTGGGCACCCTGGCCTCGGCGGCCGAGGTGGCGATGTACCGCGCCAAGCAGGACGGGGGCAACACGCTGCGCTTTTTCGCACCCGAGATGCAGGCGCACACGCGCCGCTCGCTGGAGCTGGCCTCGGGCCTCAAGCACGCCACCCGGCACGGTGAGCTGTTCCTGGTCTTCCAGCCGCAGTGCGCACTGGACAGCGGCGCCCTGACCGGTGCCGAGGCCTTGTTGCGCTGGCGCCATCCGCAGTGGGGACTGGTCTCGCCGGCGGAATTCATCCCGATCGCCGAGCAAAGCGGCACCATCGTGGCCATCGATCTGTGGGTGCTGGAGCATGCCGCGCTGCAGCTGCGCGCCTGGGACGCCCAGGGACTGCCGGAGCTGGTGGTGGCGGTCAATGTGTCGGCGGCGCAGTTCGGCCGCACCCAGTTCGTGGAGGAGGTGCTGGCCACGCTGCAGCGGGTCGGGGTGGCGCCGCAGCGCATCGAGATGGAACTGACCGAGGCCGTGGCGCTGAAGCAGCCCGAGCAGGCCGAGATCACCATCCGCAAGCTGCATGCCGCGGGCTTCCGCGTGGCGCTGGACGACTTTGGGACGGGCTACTCTTCGATGAGCTACCTGAAGCGCTATGCCATCGACAAGCTGAAGATTGACCAGTCCTTTGTGCGCGACCTGGCGGAGCAGGGCAGCGACCAAGCCATCGTCACCGCCATCATCCGCCTGGCCCAGAGCCTGGGCCTGCGCACGATTGCTGAAGGCGTGGAAACCGCCGAGCAGGCGCAGCTGCTGCAGGCCTATGGCTGCGACGAGATGCAGGGCTACTGGTACAGCCGGCCGCTGGAGCCGCAGGCCTTTGCCGCGTTCGCCCAGCGCCACCGGTCGTCGCTGGCCTTGCCACAGTGAGCGCCGCCCGCCGCCCTGGGCGGGGAGGGGGTGGGCGCCAGAGGGGCTGGGCTGCCTGGTCTTTCGCTGGACGGCGGCCGGCCTGTTTGGGCATCCGGGCCGCCCCCCGGCATGGTGGCCCATGCCTTATGGAGTCAAATCGACGTCTAGCGCCCGTCCAACCAGCGCTGGATGCTATGAAAGTGCTGCGAGATCGTAGTGCTTAGAACTGCCAGGCCACCGCGCCCAGGCCCTCAAACTGCAGCTGCACCCGGTCGCCGGCCTGCACGGTGGGGCAACCGGTCCAGGTGCCGGTGGTGACCACGGTGCCGGCCGGCACCGTGCCGTAGTGCTGGGTCACGTGCTGCAGCCAGCCTGCCAGCAGCCAGGTGGGGTCCTGCAGGCTGTGTGTGCCGGTGAACGCCTGGGCCGGCCCCTCGTTGATCTGCAGCGTGCAGGTCTGCCGCATCCAGTCGTGCTGGCGCAGGGGGGCAAAGTCCTGCCAGGGCCCCAGGGCCAGGCCGCCGTGGCACTGGCCGTCGGCCAGCAGCGTCAGTGCCGGGGCCTGCAGGCCTTCGCGCCAGCGGCTGTCCACCCATTCAATCGCCACGGCGCAGGCATCCACCAGGGCGGCGGCCGTGTCTGGGGTGAGTGCGGCCGCGTCGGCGGCGCTCACGTCCTGGCCGAGGCGCAGGGCGATCTCGCCCTCCACCCCACGCAGGCTGAACACCGTGCCCGGCGCGGGGGCCACGTCCACACCGACATGCACGCCCGGCTCGGGCAGGGGCGCATGGACCAGGGGGGCACTGCGCTGCGGGGCGCCCGACTTCCAGTAGCGGGGCACGCTGCCCTCGGGCCACCAGCGCCAGGTGCGCGCCAGGGCGCGCTGCACGGCGCGGGCTGCGTCCGCGTCCTGCAGCATGAAGGCCATGTCCTCGGCGCGTGCCGAGCGCTCGCCCAGCTTGCGCGACCACCACAGGGCGTCGGCAATCGCATAGGCGTCTGCGGGCAGCTCGGGTGCCACCTGGGGCCAGTCGGGCAGGATGTCCTCGGGGTCATCCTTGGCCAGCAGGTTCAGGCCCATTGGCGGCTGGTTGGCAAAGGGGGACGGGCCCTGGGCACAGAAGCCCGTGGTGCAATCTTGGGGGGAATCGGTCGACATGGTTCGGCATCATGGCAAAAGCTGGCGCGGCGTGGCGCGGAGGCGCGCAGGATCCCGCACAGCGCAGGCGGATTCCCTTGCCGCAAACGCGGGATTGGTGCCTGCACCGGGCAGTGGCGGCACGCAAAAAATATCGCGGATAGGCATTTCACAATTGCAGGTAGATAATTTGGCGTTGATGCTGAGTTGCTGATTGTTGAGTGGAAAAGCATCCATATGCATTAAATGCATAGATTGACAAGCAAGAGGCTTTGGACAGCAAGAAGGGCCGTGCGTACGCTGAAAAAAAGCGAGCCCTGCCTGCTTTTTGCTGTGCGTCTGTCGCACCATTTCTCAAAGGTTGTTTCCATGCCAGTCCATGACCATTCCGCGCAATTGATGCAGCACGCGCTGCCCTCCTACCTGAACCCCGACGACGTCGGCCCCTGGGGCACTTACCTGAAGCAGGTGGACCGCGTGACGCCCTATCTGGGATCGCTGGCTCGCTGGGTGGAGACGCTCAAGCGCCCCAAGCGCATCCTGATCGTGGATGTGCCGATCGAAATGGATGACGGCTCGATCGCCCACTTCGAGGGCTACCGCGTGCAGCACAACCTCAGCCGCGGCCCCGGCAAGGGCGGCGTGCGTTTCCACCAGGACGTGACGCTGTCCGAAGTGATGGCCCTGTCGGCCTGGATGTCGGTGAAGAACGCGGCCGTGAACGTGCCCTACGGCGGCGCCAAGGGCGGCATCCGCGTCGATCCGCGCAAGCTGTCCAAGGGTGAGCTGGAGCGCCTGACGCGCCGCTACACCAGCGAGATCGGCCTGCTGATCGGCCCCTCCAAGGACATCCCCGCACCGGACGTGAACACCAATGGCCAGATCATGGCCTGGATGATGGACACCTACTCCATGAACACCGGCGCCACCGCCACCGGCGTGGTCACGGGCAAGCCCGTGGACCTGGGCGGTTCGCTGGGCCGTGTCGAGGCCACGGGCCGCGGCGTGTTCACCGTGGGCGTGGAAGCGGCCAAGCTGACCGGCCTGCCCGTGGAAGGGGCGCGCGTGGCGGTCCAGGGCTTCGGCAATGTGGGCGGCACCGCCGGCAAGCTGTTTGCCGATGCGGGCGCCAAGGTGGTGGCGGTGCAGGACCACACGGGCACCATCTACAACGCCAGCGGCCTGGACGTGGCGGCCTTGCTGGAGCACGTGCGCACCCAGGGAGGTGTCGGCGGCTTCGCCGGTGCCGAATCCATGGCGAACGACGACTTCTGGGGCGTGGGCTGCGACATCCTGATTCCGGCCGCACTGGAAGGCCAGATCACCAAGGACAACGCCCACCGCATCCAGGCCAAGCTGGTGATCGAGGGCGCCAACGGCCCGACCACCCCCGAGGCCGACGACATCCTGAACGACAAGGGCGTGCTGGTGCTGCCCGACGTGATCGCCAACGCTGGCGGCGTGACAGTGAGCTACTTCGAATGGGTGCAGGACTTCTCCAGCTTCTTCTGGAGCGAGGACGAGATCAACGCCCGCCTGGTGCGCATCATGCAGGAGGCCTTTGCCTCCATCTGGCAGGTGGCCCAGGAGAACAAGGTCAGCCTGCGCACGGCCACCTTCATCGTGGCGTGCAAGCGCATCCTGCACGCCCGCGAAATGCGCGGTCTGTACCCCTGATCGTGCGCTGCGCGCACCTCTCAAAAAAAGCGGCCTTTGGGCCGCTTTTTTTCATGCCGTGGGGGCCGTGCGCTGCTGTGCCCAGGCATGCCGCTGCAGCGTGCGCTGCGCCAGCTGCAGCACCGGGGCATCGACCATCTTGCCGTCGACCGTGCAGACGCCCCCGGCAGCGTCGGCCATGGCCTGCACGACGGCCTGGGCCTGGGCCACGGCGGCGGCGCTCGGGGCAAACACCTGGTGGACCGTTGCCAGCTGCGCCGGGTGGATGCACAGCTTGCCGCCGAAGCCCATGCGCAGGGCCCGCTGGCTGTCGGCGGCGGTGCGGGCCGCATCGCGGGTGTCGACGGTCACGCCGTCAATCGGCGCGGCCAGGGCCGCGCGGCGGCTGGCCATGACCAGGGCCATGCGGGTGGGCAGCAGCTCGCCTTCGTCGGGGCCGCACTGCATGCCGGCATCGACCTGGAAGTCCAGGTGGCCAAACGCCAGGCGCACCACCTGCGGCGCCTGGGCCAGGGCATCCACAGCATCCAGGCCGGCCACGCTTTCGATCAGCGGCACCAGGGCGCAGTGGGGGCCGGTCGCCTGGGCCAGCTGCTGCAAGGTGGCGGGGTGGTCGGCCTTGGGCACCACGGCGCCGGCCACGCCCAGCTGCACCAGGCGTGCCAGGGCCTGCACGTCCGCCGTGAACCAGGCCGTGCCGGTGGCGTTGGTGCGCACCAGCAGCCGGGCGCGCTGCGCGGCCGGCAGGGCCTGCACGGCCGCTTCCAGCATGCGGCGGGCGTCCGCCTTGGCGCCCGGGGCCACGGCGTCCTCCCAGTCGGCAATCACCAGGTCGGCGCCGCTGGCCAGGGCTTTGGTCAGGCGCTCGGGCTGGCTGGCCGGAACGAAGAGGAAAGAGCAGGCATTGCGCAGCAGGGGGGACATGGTCGACGGCGTCACGGGTATTGGGAAAGCTCGATCAGGTTCTGGTCGGGGTCGCGCACATAGACCGAGGTGATGGGGCCTTGCGCGCCGGTGCGGGCCACCGGGCCGCATTCGACCGCAATGCCATGCGCGGCCAGCCGGGCTTGGACCTGGTCCATGGGCAGCCGCGTGATCAGACACAGGTCCAGGGCGCCGGGCGTGGGGTGCTGTGCCTTGGGCTCGAACTCGCGGCCGGCGATGTGCAGGTTGATCTTCTGCGCGCCGAAGACGAAGGCCTTGCGGCCCGCGCCGAACACTTCCAGCTGCATGCCGAGCACGGTGCAGTAGAAGTGCGTGCACGCGGCCTCGTCGGTGGTCGTCAGCACCAGGTGGTCCAGGTGGTCAATCATGGGGACAGTCTCCAGGTGGGCGGCGCGCGGGGCCGCCACCGGCCGCCGCGCGCCTGTCGGGGGCTTACTCGGCCGTGACCCCGGTTTCACGGATCACCTTGCCCCAGCGCGCCACTTCGGCTTCCAGGTGCTTGCGCAGGCCTTCCGGCGTGGCCTTCTCGGGCGAGACCAGGTCCGAGCTCAGGTCCGCGATGCGGGCCTTCACGGTCGCGTCCTTCAGGGCCACGTTCAGCGCCTGGTTGATCTTGGTGACCACCTCGCTGGGCGTGCCCTTGGGGGCGTACATGCCGTGCCAGACCTTCACGTCAAAGCCCTTCAGGCCCTGCTCGTTCAGGGTCGGAATGTCGGGCAGCGAGGACAGGCGCTCGGACGTGGTCACGCCGAACACCTTGGCGCGCTTGCCATCCTTGATCACGGGCACGGTCTGGGTCGTCTGGTCGCACAGCAGGTCGACCTGGCCGCCCATCAGGTCGTTCATGGCCGGGCCGGCGCCCTTGTACGGGATGGTGGTCAGCTTCACGCCCAACTGGTGCATGAACAGCATGCCGCACAGCTGCGACACCGCACCGATGCCGGCGTTGGCCAGCGACACCTTGTCCTGGTTCTTTTTGACGTAGTCCTGCAGCTCCTGGAAGTTGTTGGCCGGGAAGTCCTTGCGCGACAGCAGCGTCATGGGCACGTCCAGCACCTGGCCGATGTACTCGAAGTCCTTGAGCGGGTCATAGGGCAGCTTCTTGTACAGCGCCGGCGCGGTGGCCATGCCCATGTGGTGGATCAGGATGGTGTAGCCGTCGTTCTTGGACTTGGCCACGCGCGTGGGGGCGATGGTGCCACCGGCGCCCACCGTGTTCTCCACCAGCACACTCTGGCCCAGGCTCTGGCCCATGGGCACGGCCAGCAGGCGGGCGACCACATCGGTGGGGCCGCCGGCGCTATAGGGCACCACCAGGGTGACGGGCTTGTCGGGCCAGTTGCTGGCCAGGGCCGGGCCCACACTGCAGGCCAGCACGGCCCCTGCGGCGCAGGCCTTCAGTGCCCAGCGGCGCGAGGAAGAGGTGGATGGGTGGGTCATGGTGGTCTCCTAGGTAGAACATGGGACGGGCGTTGTCGGTGTCGCCTCTGTGCCCGGGGGGAACACATGCCGGCGGCCCCCGCCACCGGCATGCAAAAACAGTTGCTCAGTCCAGCAGGCGCTGCACACGGGGCCACAGGGCCACCTGCCACAGCCGGGCCACGGCCTGCGCGGCGGGCACCTGGCTGCCATAGGCCGCCAGGCGCAAGGCCTTGTCGGTGATCTCCTGGCGGCTCAAGGTGTTGCCCGGGTCGCCCTTGGGCTCGGCCACCCGGCCGTGCAGCGTGCGGCCATCGGTGGTTTGCACCGTGACCTTGCCGATCCAGCGCTGCGGGTAGGCGGTGTCCACCTCGGTGTCCAGCACCATCCGCACCTTCTCGCGCAGCGCCACAGTGTCCGGGGCCAGGAAGTGGCTGTCGAATTCGGTCAAACCCGCATGGCCAAAGCGCGCGGCCAGGGCCAGCACGGTGCCCATGGAGAACTTGCTCTGGTGCACCGTGCTGGGCTCCACCACGGGGCCCAGCACATCGATGGCGCCCTGGTGCACATGGCAGGTCACCTGGGCCAGGTCGGCGGGCTGCAAATGGTTGTGTTGCATCACCTGCAGCAGCGCATCGGCGGCCGGGTGGGTGTGGCGGCAGGAGGCATGCCACTTGAAACTGGTTTCGGCCGTGGCCCAGCGTGTGCCCAGGCCGTCGCTCAGCTTCGCGGGATGGGCGTCCGTGCTCATGCCGGCGGCCAGGCCCTGTGGCCCGGTGAAGATGTCCTGCGCGCCGGTGAAGCCGTCCTTGGCCAAGTAGGCCGCCATCAGGCCGGCCGCGGCGGCGTGCGCGGTGTGCAGCTGCTTGCTGTCGGCGGCGGTGCGCAGAAACTCCCACAAGCCCGCCGACTGCGTGCCGGCCGAACCAAAGGCGTGCTGCATCTGCGCCGGTGTCAGGCCCAGCAGGTGGCCGACGGCGGCGGCCGCGGCCAGCGTGCCGGCGGTGGCCGTGGTGTGGAAGATGCGGTAGTGGCTGCGCCCCAGGAACTCGCCCACGCGGATGCCGACTTCATAGCCCGCCACGCAGGCGGCCATCAGCTGCGCGCCGCTGGCGCCCAGGCTCTGGGCCACGGCCAAGGCCGGCGGGAAGACCACTGCTGCGGGGTGGAACACCGAGCCGTTGTGCACATCGTCCTGTTCGGCCACATGCGCGGCCGCAGCATTGGCCAGTGCGGCCATCATGGGGGATGTTGTGGTGCTTTGGCCAATGACTTCACATGGCCCCGATGCCGGGCCCTGCGACAGCGCAAAGCGCGCAATGCTGTGCACCGGGCGGGCGTTCTGCCCGGCCAGCACCGAGCCGAACCAGTCCACCCACAGGTCCTCGGCCTTGCGCTGCACAGGCTGGGGCACATCGTCCCAGCGCAGCTGGGCGGCAAAGGTGGCCAGGGGATGGATCTGGATGGCAGTTTCTTGCTTCATAAGGTCTCCGGTACAGGCAGGGCTTGCGCTGACTGCTATGTTTGGTGCATCAGGCAGCGGCCAGCGCGGCGATCTGCTCGGCGCTCCAGCCCAGCTCGGCCAGGATGCTGGCGTTGTGCTGGCCCACGGCGGGAATCGGGTCCATGCGGTAGTCGAAGGCGCTGTTCACGCCGGGTGGCAGCAGGGCCGGCACCTCGCCTGCGGGCGTGCCCACGGTGCGCCAGCGCTGGCGCGCCTGCAACTGCGGGTGCTGCCACAGGTCGGCCATGTCGTTGACGCGGGCGTTGGCAATGCCGGCGGCCTCCAGCCGCTCCACCACCTGCGCCGCCGTCAGCGCGGCAAAGGTCTGCAGGATCAGCGCCTGCAAGGCTTCGCGGTGGGCGTTGCGCTGGGCGTTGGAACAGAAGCGGGCGTCGGTGGCCACTGCGGGCTGCTGCAGCACGGTGTCGCAAAAGGCCTTCCATTCGCGCTCGTTCTGCAGGCCCAGCATCACGGTCTTGCCGTCCCCAGCGACGAAGGGGCCATAGGGGTAGATGCTGGCGTGGCTGGCACCGGTGCGCGGCGGCGGTGGCGCGCCGTCGTAGGCGTAGTACAGCGGGTAGCCCATCCACTCGCCCATGGCTTCGAGCATGGACACGTCGATGTGGCTGCCGCTGCCCGTCTTGCCGCGCAGCAGCAGGGCCGACAGGATGTTGGTGTAGGCGTACATGCCCGCGGCGATATCGGCCACCGAGATGCCGGATTTGCTGGGCGTCTCCGGCGTGCCGGTGACCGACAGGAAGCCGGCCTCGCTCTGGATCAGTAGGTCGTAGGCCTTCTTGTCGCGGTAGGGGCCATCGGCGCCATAGCCGCTGATGTCGCAGACGATGAGCTTCGGGTTGTGCGCCTTCAAGGCCGCGTACGACAGGCCCATGCGCGCGGCCGCGCCGGGTGCCAGGTTCTGCACCAGCACGTCGGCGGCCTTCAGCAGCTCCAGCAGCGCCTGCTTGGCCTGGGGCTGTTTCACATCCAGCGCCAGGCTTTCCTTGCTGCGGTTGATCCAGGTGAAGTGCGAGGACTGGCCGTTGACGCGCTGGTCATAACCGCGCGCAAAGTCGCCGCTGCCGGGCCGCTCCACCTTGATGACGCGCGCCCCCAAATCGGCCAGCTGGCGCGTGCAAAACGGTGCGGCCACCGCGTGTTCCAAAGAGACGACGGTGATGCCGTCAAGAGGTCGAATCATGTGCAATCCAATATCCGAAGTGGGCCTGCAATGCGGCGCGGCCTGGGCCAGAGACGCCGAGCCAGGGCCGCCCCGCAGCGAGGGCGTCGTCCCCCTGCCCGCAGCGCACAGCGCGAGCGAAGGGGGAGGCGGTGCAGCCGCTCAGGGGGTTGTCCATGTCAGAAAGAACGGGGCAGGCCCAACAGGTGCTCGGCCACGTAGGAATAGATCAGGTTGGTCGAGATCGGCGCCACCTGGTACAGGCGTGTCTCGCGGAACTTGCGCTCCACGTCGTACTCGCAGGCAAAGCCGAAGCCGCCGTGGAACTGCAGGCAGACGTTGGCCGCTTCCCAGCTGGCCTTGGCCGCCAGGTACTTGGCCATGTTGGCCTGGGCCCCCATGGCTTCGTGCGCGTCGAACAGCTCGCAGGCCTTCCAGCGCATCAGGTTGGCGGCTTCCAGTTCGATGAAGCTCTCGGCAATCGGGAACTGCACGCCCTGGTTCTGGCCGATGGGGCGGCCAAACACGTTGCGGTCCTTGACGTACTGGGTCACGCGGTCCATGAACCAGTAGCCGTCGCCGATGCACTCGGCGGCGATCAGCGTGCGCTCGGCGTTCAGTCCGTCGAGGATGTACTTGAAACCCTGGCCCTCCTGGCCGATGAGGTTCTCAGCGGGGATCTCCAGGTCCTCGAAGAACAGCTCGTTGGTCTCGTGGTTGACCATGTTGGGAATGGGGCGCACGGTCATGCCCTTCTTTTCCGCTTCGCGCAGGTCGACCATGAAGATGGACATGCCTTCGCTCTTCTTGGTCACCTCGGCCAGCGGTGTGGTGCGCGCCAGCAGGATCATGAAGTCGCTGTGCTGGATGCGGCTGATCCAGACCTTCTGGCCGTTGATGACGTAGCGGTCGCCCTTCTTGACGGCGCTGGTCTTGATCTTGGTGGTGTCGGTGCCGGTGGTGGGCTCGGTCACGCCCATGGACTGCAGGCGCCAGGCGCCCGAGGCAATCTTGGGCAGGTACTTCTGCTTTTGTGCCTCGGAGCCGTGGCGCAGCAGCGTGCCCATGTTGTACATCTGGCCGTGGCAGGCGCCGGAGTTGCCGCCACAGCGGTTGATCTCTTCCATGATCACGCTGGCCTCGGTCAGGCCCAGGCCCGAGCCGCCGTACTCCTGCGGGATCAGCGCGGCCAGCCAGCCGGCCTCGGTCAGTGCGTGGACGAACTGCTCGGGGTAGGCGCGTGCCTCGTCCACCTGGCGGAAGTACTCGTCGGGGAAGGCCTGGCACAGGTCGCGGATGGCGTCGCGGATCTCGTGGTGGTTGTGGGAGAGGGTTTTTTCGATCATGGCGGTTTCAAGCGTTTTGGGCCTGCAGCGCTTGTCCGGCAAGCGCTGGCAGCTCCTGTTTTGGATGTGTCAGGCCAGGGTGGCGGTGGCCTGCATGGTCAGCCAGCCTTCGTGGTCCTGGGCCCACAGCTCGATGGTCTTGCCGTCGGCCGAAGGCTTGCCATGCACGCTGAAGGCGTGCAGGTCGAAGGTGGGGCGCACGGCCTTGAAGCTGAAGCTCTGCACCTGGGCCTGGGGCAGGCTGCGGCGCAGCAGGTCGATCAGCAGCGTGGCGATCAGCGGGCCGTGCACGATCAGCCCTGGGTAGCCTTCCACCTCGGTCACGTACTTGCGGTCGTAGTGGATGCGGTGGCCGTTGAAGGTCAGCGCCGAGTAGCGGAACAGCAGCACGTCGTCTGGCGTGATCACGCGCGACCAGCTTGGCTGGCCGTCCAGCGGCGGGCGCACGGGCACGGGGGCCGCATCCCCGGGCTGCGCGGCGGCGCGGTAGACGATGTCGTGCTCCTCCGTCAGGGACACGCCCTGGGCGTTGCGGAACTGGTGCTCCACCAGCACGAACAGCAACTCGCCCGAGCGCCCGGCCTTGTGCGTCACCGAGCGGATGGTGGACACGCGCTCCATCGCCTGCCCGACCTGCAGCGGGTTGGCCGTGTCCCAGCGCAGGCGCCCGCCGGCCCACATGCGGCGTGGCAGGGGCACGGGCGGCAGAAAGCCGCCGCGTTGCGGGTGGCCGTCGGGGCCGATCTCGCTCTGGCGGGCGTGTGGCAGAAAGTACAGCCAGTGCCACAGCGGCGGCACGGCCGTGCCGGCGTGGGGGGCGGGGTCATCGCGGTCCAGCGTGGCCGACAGCGCACGCAGCGGCGCGGCGGTGATGGTGTCGGGCGTGGTCTCGGACTTGCCTTGCCAGGATTGCAGATGGGCCAGCAGGGCGGGGTCGATCTGGGGTGTCACAGCGTGGTTCATGCGGCGTTCTCTCCATCAGGCACGCGGCCTGGAGCAGGGGGTGTTGCCGCCATCTTCTGGCGCCGCCAGGCTTTCTACAATCACAGCTTTTGGGAGCAAGCCTTCGGTTTTTCAAAAGCCAGGCGCACCCTGGTACTAACCCGGAATCACCATGCGCCTTGAATTGAAAGACTTCCAGCTGTTCCTGCAGGTGGCCAAAAGCGGCAGCCTCACCAAGGCGTCGGAGCAATCCCACCTGTCACTGGCGGCCACCAGTGCACGCATCAAGGCGATGGAGGAAGAGGCCGGCATGCCTTTGCTGATTCGAGAGGCTCGCGGCGTGCGCCTAACGCCGCCGGGCGAGGCTTTCCTGTTCCACGCCCGGGCGATGCTGCAGCAGGCCCAGCAGCTGCAGTCCGAGTTGCAGGAGTACGGCGCCGGCCTGCGCGGCCATGTGCGGGTCTTTGCCAACACCACGGCGGTGACGGAGTTCATGCCCGACATCCTGGCCGCCTACCTGATGGCGCACCCGCACATCAGCGTGGACCTGCAGGAGCGCCCGAACGCCGCGATCGCCAGCGACATCCGCGAAGGCCGCGCGGACCTGGGCATCATTGCCGGCGAGGTCGACACGCACGGCCTGCGCAGCCTGCACTTCAGCACCGACCGCCTGGTGCTGGTGGCGCCCAACGATGCGCGCTGGCAGGGCGTGGCCGCGGTGGCCTTTGCCGAGGTGCTGCACGAGCGCTTCGTGGGCATGCACCGCAGCAGCACGCTGCAGACCTTTCTGAGCCAGATCGCCCAGCAGTTGGGGCAGACGCTCAAGCTGCGCATCCAGGTGTCGAACTTCGATGCCATGTGCCGCATGGTCGCGGCCGGGGTGGGCGTGGCGGTGGTGCCGGAAAGCGCGGCCCTGCGCAGCACCGCCGATGGCCGGCTGTGCCGCATCGCGCTGAGCGACGCCTGGGCGGTGCGCCCGCGCTACATGCTGGTGCGCGAAGGCGTGGCGCCGGCCAGCCATGTGCAGGAACTGATGGCCGCCGTGCAGCGCCACCACGCAGTCCCGCCCGCCTGAGTCAGCGGCGCTGGGCGCGGTCCACGGACCACAGGTAGTTCATTTCGGCGCAAAAGGGCTGGGCGCACAGGGCGCGGCCCTGGTACTGGCAGCCGGCGCGGTTGCAGAACAGCGATTGCTCGTTGGCGTTCTTCGGCTGCTTGCGGCCCTGGCCTTCGGCCTGCGCCTGGGCCATCAGCAGCCAGGGGTCGGTGGCCTTGTTCTGCAGCATGGCCTGCACCTCCTGCGGCACCAGGTGGGCGGGCAGATAGACCGACGCGGCCTGCGCGCTCTGCACGGCCTGGGCCAATGGCTGAAACTCCAGCTGCAGGATGGCGCTGGTGCGCATGGCCTGGGCGGCGGCCGCGGCCGGTGTGCCGGGCAGCACCTGCGGCTGCATCACCAGGCCCATGCTGCCGCTGCTCAACTGCTGCACGCTGCCGGCAAACGGCAGCTGCAGCAGGCCCGCCAGGCTGGGCATGCCTGCCGGGGTGGATGGCCCCGCCCAGGCGATGGGCAGCGCAGCACCGGTGGGGGTCGCGCCAGGGCCTTCGGCTGGACGCGGCAAGGCCGCCCCCAGGGCCGCCTGGGCCTGGGCCCAGGCCACCGGCACGCGCAGCGACAGCGTGAAAGCACGTTCGCCATCCGTGCCCTGCACCACCCCTTGTTGCACCAGCCAGTTCTGCAGGCTGGGCAGGCGGATGTCGGCCGTGGCCGTCCCAGCCGCCTGGGCGGCCTGTGGGGGGGCGGCCAGGGCGGGCGGTGCGCCCTCTGCCGCCGCGGCCTGCCCGGCCAGTTGCAGCACGGCATTGGCCAGGGCCGTGGGCCAGGCCTGCAGGCTGACCAGCTGCTGCGGCAGCGGCTGGCCGGCGGTGGCGTTCTGCAGTAGGGCGGTCACGAAGGCCTGCAGCTGTGGGCTGACCCCGGCGGCCGGCCAGTTGCCGGGCAGGGTGGCACTGCCGGCCGGAATCTGGGTGACCAGATTGGCCACTAAATGGTGGAAGGCGTCGAGCTTGACGGCCAGTTGCGCCTGGGGCGACAGGTTGACGGTCTGGGCCAGGGCCGCCTGCACGGCGGCCACCACCGGTGCCACCTGGGCTGCACGGGCCGGTGCCGTGACACTGCTGGTGGCTGTGGTGGCTGTGGTGGCTGTGGTGGCTGTAGTGGCTGTAGTGGCTGTGGTGGCTGTGGTCGTCGGCGGCGCTGGGGATGCCGGGGCCGCCGGCGTGCCGGTGCTGGCCGGTGGCGGCAAGCCCTGGGCGGCCGCTGCCGCACCAAAGCCCGCACCGCCCGTGCTGGCGCCGGGGGGCGTGACGGAGGGGGCCGCCAGGGGCGGGGTGCTGCTGGAGGGGGGAAGGGCTTGGGTCACGCGCCGACTGTAGTGCAAAACCTGGCGTGCCCATGCACGGCCGGGTGGCGCGTGCGCCGGTGGCTCAGAGCTGGATGTTGGCCTGCCGGATGATGGCGGCGTTGTTGCGGCTTTCCTGCTGCAGCAGGGCGGCAAATTCCTGCGGGCTGTGGTGCAGGGCCACGTTGTCGGTGCTGCGCAGCGTGTGCTGCACGTCGGCGGCGGCCAGGGCGCGCTGCACCTCCTGGTTCAGCCGGGCCACGATTTCGGGGGGCGTGCCGGCGGGCGCCATGAAGCCAAACAGCGAGGTCAGGTTGGCCGCGGGCATGCCCAGTTCGGCCAGCGTCGGCACCTGGGGCTGGTTGGGCGCACGCTGCGGCCCGGTGGTGGCCAGCACGCGCAGGCGGCCCTGTTCGATCAGGCCGTTGATCGTGCCAAAGGGGTTGCCCAGCATGACCTCGAAGTGGCCGCCGGCCGCATCGTTCACGGTCTGGCCCACGCCCTTGTAGGGGATGTGGGTGAAGCGGGCGCCGGTCTGGGCCTGGATCTGCTCCAGCATGATGTGCCCGACCGAGCCCATGCCCGAGGTGGCCATGCGGATGCTGCCGGGCTGGGCCTTGGCGCGCGTCAGCAGCTCCTGCCAGCTGGTGGCCGACAGGGCGCTGGTGCCCAGCACATAGACCGGCGAATACATCATCGGGGCCACGGCCACGATGTCCTTGAACGGGTCGTAGGGCAGCTTGCCCAGGTGGGGCGACAGGGTCAGCGGGCTGATGGCGCTCAGGGCCAGGGTGTAGCCGTCGGCCGGGGCGCGGGCCACGTCGGCCATGCCCAGGGTGCCGCCGGCACCGCCCTTGTTCTCCACCACCAGGGCCTGGCCCAGTTGCTGGCCCAGGTGTTCGGCCAGCTTGCGGCCGACGCTGTCGGTGACGCCGCCGGCGGCGTAGGGAATCACCACGCGCACCGGGCGGGTGGGCCAGGCGGTTTGCGCCAGCACGCTGCTGGGCAGACCCAGGGCGGCGGCACTGACGGAGAGGAACTGGCGGCGATCGATCATGCGGGGACTCCTTGGTGCGGGGTGGGGCAGACAGGCATGCTGGCGCACCGCGGTCACCCCCTCAAGAGGGTGGACCCGAGGCCGCCAGCCGGTGCCCCCCGCAAGCAAGGACAGTGCCGCGCCGCGCGGTCAGGGCGTGCGCCCCCAGGGCGCGTGCTGGCGCAGCCCCTGCACGAAGTGCTGCGCAGCCAGGCCCAGCGGCCGCTGCTGGGACCACACCCAGTCAACGAACAGGCGCGTGCCGTTGCTCAGGTTCTGCATCGGGATCTCCAGCAGCGTCTGGGCCGCGATGTGCGACTCCACCAGGCCCTTGGGCAGCCAGCCCCAGCCCAGGCCGGCGCTGATGAGCTGCAGCGCCGCCTGGTGGCTGTCGGTGCGGCACAGCTGGCGCGAAAAGACGAAGCGCGGGTCGGTCTGCTGCGGGTCGCGGCTGGCGACCAGCACCTGGCGCTGGCCCAGCAGGTGGTCCACGCTCAGGCGCGCACCGGCGCCGTGCAGGGCCTGCTGCGCCTGCCACGGGGCGAAGTGCGGGGCCATCACGGCCACCAGCACCTCGTGGCCCATCTCCTGGAAGTCCTCGCGGCCGTCCAGGCTGCTGCGCTCGAACACCAGGGCCAGCTGGGCCCGGCCGGCGTGCAGCAGCTCCAGCGCATCGGCCTGCGGGGCGACCAGCACTTCCAGCGCCAGGGCTGGGTAGCGCTCGGTCACCGGGCGCAGCGCGTCGGCCCAGGGGGTGGTCAGCAGCTCCGGGGCAATCGCCAGCGTCAGCCGCTCTTCCAGCCCCTGGTGCAGGGCCAGGGCCTGCTGGTTCAACTGCTGCAGCTGCTGGGCCAGCAGCCGGGCCTGGGGTTCCAGGGCGCGCGCGGCGGCCGTGGGCGTGGGCTCGCGGCCCCGGCGGTCGAACAGCTGCAGGCCCAGTTCGGCCTCCAGCTGGCCCACGGCCATGCTGACGGCGGAGGGCACGCGCCCCAGTTGGCGCGCGGCGGCTGAGAACGAGCCGGTGTCGAGCACGGCCAGGAACAGCGGCACTTGTTCGGGGGGGAAGGGCATGGCTGACCTATCAATAAAACTGAAATAACCTAACTTTTGCTGTCAATTTTATGAACATACACTGCGCCGCATGTCTGTTTCTTCCGTGTCTTCTACCGTGTCAGTTGTTTCCCAGGCCGTGGGCCTGCAAGGCGCCAAGCGCCGCATTGTGTTTGTCGGTCTGTACGAGCTCATCGCCATCGTGGCCTCCAGCCTGCTGTTCATGGCCATCGGCCAGGGCGCGGGCAGCTCCGGCGTGATGGCCGTGGTGGCCTCGACCCTGGCCATCCTGTGGAACCTCAGCTTCAACTGGCTGTTCGAGCGCTGGGAGGCCCGCCAGGCCACCAAGGGCCGCTCGGTGCTGCGCCGCGTGGTGCATGCCGTGGGATTCGAGGGCGGCTTGGCGCTGATCCTGATCCCGCTGATGGCCTGGTGGTTCGGCATCTCGCTGTGGGAAGCCACGGTGCTGGAGGCCGGCTTGCTGGTGTTCTTCCTGATCTACACCTACGTCTTCAACTGGTGTTTTGACCGTGTCTTCGGCCTGCCGGCCTCGGCCCAGGTGCTGGCGCCCCAGGTCTGATCTACGTTTTTGATAGCTGCTGGCGCTGACTGCATAAGTGCTGGCAGCCAAAAACACCTTCCATCGCCCGCCAGCGCCCCCGCCGTCACCGGGCATAGCGCATGCAGGCTGCCGCAATCCGCCGCAGCCCTCTAAAATCACGGGCTTCGCCCCAAGGAGCGCTGCAGCAGCGCGCGAGCCAGTGATTGGCTGCGCTGTCAGGCTTGGGGCCTGCGGCTGTTGTGCAGCAGCCGCCACTGCAACGGCGTTCACCTGTTCCCACGATTGACTGAGTTTTTTCACACAGGTGAGTGCGATGACCGTTGCTGCCCCCGTTTCTATTCCTCCCATGCGCCTGTCGGGCCTGGAGCCCGTGTTCATCGGCGAGGACACGCTGTTCGTCAACGTGGGCGAGCGCACCAACGTCACCGGCTCCAAGGCCTTTGCGCGCCTGATCCTGAACGAGCAGTACGAAGAAGCCCTGGCCGTGGCGCGCCAGCAGGTGGAAAACGGCGCGCAGATCATCGACGTGAACATGGACGAGGCCATGCTGGACAGCAAGGCCGCCATGGTGCGCTTTTTGAACCTGATCGCCTCCGAGCCCGACATCGCCAAGGTACCGGTGATGGTGGACAGCTCCAAGTGGGAGGTGATCGAGGCCGGCCTGCGCTGCCTGCAGGGCAAGGGCATCGTTAACTCTATCTCCATGAAGGAAGGCGTCGAGGAGTTCAAGAAGCACGCCAAGCTGGTCAAGCGCTACGGCGCGGCTGCCGTGGTGATGGCGTTTGACGAAAAAGGTCAGGCCGACACCTTTGCCCGCAAGATCGAGATCTGCGAACGCGCCTACCGCATCCTGGTCGATGAAGTCGGCTTTGCGCCCGAGGACATCATCTTCGACCCCAACATCTTTGCCGTGGCCACCGGCATTGAAGAGCACAACAACTACGGCGTGGACTTCATCGAGGCCGTGCGCTGGATCAAGCAGCACCTGCCCGGTGCCAAGGTGTCCGGCGGCGTGTCCAACGTCTCGTTCTCCTTCCGCGGCAACGACCCCGTGCGCGAGGCCATCCACACCGTGTTCCTGTACCACGCGATTGCGGCCGGCATGGACATGGGCATCGTCAACGCCGGCATGATCGGTGTCTACGACGACCTGGAGCCCACGCTGCGCGAGCGCGTCGAGGACGTGGTGCTGAACCGCCGCCCCGATGCCGCCGAGCGCCTGCTGGAGATTGCCGACAGCGCCAAGGGCGCCGCCAAGGACGACAGCAAAAAGCTGGAATGGCGCGGTACGCCCGAGGCCCCCAAGACCGTGGGCGAGCGCCTGGCGCACGCGCTGGTACACGGCATCACCGACTTCATCACCGAGGACACGGAAGAGGCCTACCAGCAGGTGCTGGCCAAGGGCGGCCGTCCGCTGCATGTGATCGAAGGCCCGCTGATGGACGGCATGAACATCGTGGGCGACCTGTTCGGCGCCGGCAAGATGTTCCTGCCCCAGGTGGTCAAGTCCGCGCGCGTGATGAAGCAGGCCGTGGCCCACCTGGTGCCCTACATCGAGGAAGAAAAGCGCCAGCAGGAAGCTGCTGGCCTGGACGTGACCAGCAAGGGCAAGATCGTCATCGCCACCGTCAAGGGCGACGTGCACGACATCGGCAAGAACATCGTCACTGTGGTCCTGCAGTGCAACAACTTCGAGGTCATCAACATGGGCGTGATGGTGCCCTGCCACGAGATCCTGGCGCGCGCCAAGGCCGAGGGGGCCGACATCATCGGCCTGTCCGGCCTGATCACCCCCAGCCTGGAAGAGATGCAGTACGTGGCCGGCGAGATGCACAAGGACGACTACTTCCGCATCAAGAAGATCCCGCTGCTGATCGGCGGCGCCACCTGCTCGCGCGTGCACACCGCCGTGAAGATTGCGCCCAACTACGAAGGCCCGGTGGTCTATGTGCCCGATGCCTCGCGCTCGGTCAGCGTGGCGCAAAGCCTGCTGGGCGAGGGCAAGCAGGCCTATCTGGATGAACTGGGCGCCGACTACGACAAGGTGCGCAGCCAGCACGCCAACAAGAAGAAGACCCCGCTGTGGCCCCTGGCCCAGGCGCGCGCGAATGCCGCCGTGGTGGCCCACACCCCCGTGGTGCCACGCGTGCTGGGCCGCCGCGTGTTCAAGAACTTCGACCTGGCCGAGATCGCCAGGTACATCGACTGGGGCCCGTTCTTCCAGACCTGGGACCTGGCCGGCCCCTACCCTGCCATCCTGCAGGACGAGATCGTTGGCGAGCAGGCGCGCAAGGTGCTGGCCGATGCCCAGGCCATGCTCAAGAAGATCATCGAAGGCCGCTGGCTGCAGGCCAACGGCGTGATGGGCCTGTTCCCTGCCAACCGTGTGGGCGACGACATCGTGTTCTACACCGACGAGTCACGCAGCCAGGTGCTGACCACCTGGTATGGCCTGCGCCAGCAGACCGAAAAGCAGGCCGTGGACGGCGTGTTGCGCCCCAGCCGCTGCCTGAGCGACTTCGTGGCCACCAAGGATTCGGGTATTGCCGATTACGCCGGCCT
This sequence comes from Comamonas aquatica, assembly GCF_018064205.1. NCBI lineage: Bacteria > Pseudomonadati > Pseudomonadota > Betaproteobacteria > Burkholderiales > Comamonadaceae > Comamonas > Comamonas aquatica. Next base: position 3,642,997 of record NZ_CP072916.1, read on the forward strand.
GTTTGCCGTGACCGCCGGCATTGGCGCCGAGAAGAAGGACAAGGAATTCGAGGCCGCGCTGGACGACTACAGCGGCATCATGTTCAAGGCCCTGGCCGACCGCCTGGCCGAAGCCTTTGCCGAATGCCTGCACGAGCGCGTGCGCAAGGACCTGTGGGGCTATGCTGCCGACGAACAGCTGAGCAACGAGCAGCTGATCAAGGAGCAGTACCAGGGCATCCGCCCCGCGCCCGGCTACCCCGCCTGCCCGGACCACACGGCCAAGATCGACCTGTTCAAGGTGCTGCAGGCCGAAGAGATTGGCATGACGCTGACCGAAAGCCTGGCGATGAATCCCGCCTCCAGCGTCAGCGGCTTCTACATCGGCAACCCCGAGGCCAGCTATTTCAACGTGGGCCAGATCGGTGAAGACCAGTTGGCCGACATGGCCGAGCGCCGTGGCATGGACATCGACGCATTGCGACGCTTCCTGGCGCCGAATCTGGGGTGATGGGCGAGTTGTTGAGAGCGAGAAAAAGGCCACGCGGTGCGTGGCCTTTTTCTTTGTATTTTCTATTCAATCCGGTGGCAACTTGTTTGTAAAAATTAGCCAAAATTGCCTTTAAGTTTATGAAATGTATTACTGGCAATCATTTTTTATCTATTCAATAATCTATTCAAATATTTATTCATCTTCCACAATCATGTCCAATGCCCGGTCTGAATTGATGCAGAGCATGCTGTCGGTCTTGCTCCAGCATGGGCAGCCGCTGCGCAGCGTGCAGTTGCAGGAACGACTGCAGGTGAGCCAGCCTACTGCCTCGCGTGCGTTAGCGGCGCTGGTGCAGAGCGGGGATGTGGTCAAGCTGGGGCAGGGACGCAATCAACACTACGGGGTACCGCGTCATGTGTTCGGCGTTGGGCCGCAGATACCGGTGACGGCGGTGGATGTGACCGGTCGCTTGCAGGCCCTGGGCACACTGCATGCGTTGCATGGCGGTGGCTATTGGGTCGACGGTGAGGGGCTGCGCGCCATGTTGAGTGGCGGTGCCTACTTCGATGGATTGCCATGGTTGATCCAGGACATGCGCCCCCAGGGGTTTTTAGGGCGTCGTTTTGCCAAGCAGCACTGGGGGCAGGCGCTGGGCAGCGATCCCCGCCAGTGGAGCGACGACGATATGTTGCTCGCGATCTCAATGTTTGGTGACGATTTGCCGGGCAATCTCATCGTGGGAGAACCTGCCTTGCAGCGCCACTTGCAGCAGGTCGGCCAAGGGTGGCCCGTGGCGGAGCCCGAGGACTACCCTGCGTTGGCACAGGCTGCCATGGACGGTGCTGTGCCAGGCTCCAGCGCAGGCGGGGAGCAGCCCAAGTTCTGCTGTGTAGATGGTGAGGGGCGCAGTTGGATCGTGAAATTTTCCTCCGCGGAAAGCAACCCGGTGGCGGATCGTGTCCGCAGGCTGCTGCGTTGCGAGCACCTGGCGTTGCAAACCCTGCAAGCGGCAGGACAGCCTGTCGCACACACCGAATTGCATGCGTTGGAGGGCCGCGTCTTTCTGGCTGCAGAGCGTTTTGACCGTTCAGAGCCTGATTTGTTGGGACAGACGCCGGGACGCATCGGCATGGTGTCGCTGGAGTCCTTCAACGCCGAGTTCGCGGGCACGGTCGATCAGTGGTCGAGAACTGCGCAGCGCTTGCACGACCTGGGTTTGCTGAGCCAGGAGGAGATGCGGCGTTTGAAGCTGTGGGATGCCTTTGGTCAGCTGATTGCCAACACCGACCGCCACTACGGAAATATCTCGCTGCTGTGGACTGGCAGGCGTTGGGCATTGGCCCCTTGCTACGACATGCTGCCCATGCGTTTCATGCCGGTGCAGGGGGAAGTCCCTGCATGGAGTTGGTCCATGGACACGGTCCAGCCCACGGCCGCCATGCTGGAGGTGTGGGATGAGGCCCAGGCTTTGGCTCAGACCTTCTGGGGCTGGGTGGAGCAGGGGTGAGCCTTCGGTCCTTGAGAGGCTGGATTCGAAAAACGTAGCTGCTCACGCTTGCTGCACAAGCGCTGCAGCCCAAAAAGGCTTGCAACTTGCAGGCACCCACCCGCAGGCCGGCTCAGTACGGTGCCAGCTGGATGTTGGCGTGTTCGTCGTGCCGGCCGGTGGTGCTGAGCAGGCGGCGGCCTTGGGCGTCCTGGACGATGAAACGCACGGGGTCCTGCGGGTCGCGGATGGCGGTCAGGGCCACCTCGCGCACCTGCTGGCCCGACAGGATGACGCCGGTGGCGCGGGGTTCGTGTGGGGGGAAGATCAGGCAGGAGTTGCCGGTCAGCTGGCCCTGGGCGCACTGCGAGGTGCCGTAGAGCTTGGCGGGCTTGCCCAGGTATTCGATATCGATCCCGGGCGGGAACATCAGGGTCTCAGGCAGGGCGTGCTCGTCAAAGCACCCGGACAGAACGAACGCAGCGGCCAGTGCCGCCCAATGTGGCAAACGCATGAACAATTTCTCTTGGCAGCACGACTGAAACCGTTTTCAGCCCGATGGCAGCTGCGCGGGGCAGGCCTCGAAGTGCCAAAGTTTAACAATTGTTACTGCGTGCAAGCGAATGTGTGGTGCCGGCGCGCCGGCCAGCGTGTCCCACGCGTGTCTGGCGGCGCCCTGAACGGTGGTGTGCCGGCGGGCGGGCGCTGGGTGCGAGACCGTGGCGCCGCGCTGGGCTGTGAAGGTCTGCTGCGTGAGCAGGGGTGTGCGCGGGGCCTCAGGGGGCCAGGCTGGTCTTGCGCAGGCGGTAGGCCGGGGTGCTGGTCAGCGCGGCGCCGGTGTGGCGGTCGCGCAGTTCGATCCAGCCTTCGGCCACAAAGAAGCGGTAGGCCGGGGGCTCGGCCTCCTGGCCCAGCGTCACCATGCTGCCGGCGGGCGGGTCGAAGCGGAAGGGGCCCTGGTAGGTCTGGGCCGGCGTGGGTTCGGCATCGCCGCCCAGGCGGCGTTCGCGCACCACGGCGGTCTGGTCGGCGCGCAGCTGCACGCTCATGGCAATGCCGGGGCAACCGTTGCAGGGCAGGATGGCCTGGTAGGTGCCGGCCCAGTCCAGCATGGTCTGCGGCACGTCCCCCAGCGGGCCACGGCCCAGCAGGTCGATGTGCGGCGGCGGCACGCTTTCGGTGGGGGGCGGGCTCTGGCAGCCGGCCAGCAGGGCTGCCGTGGCCAGCGACAGCAGAAGGGCCCGGCGGGCGGTGGGGTGGTGCGTCATGGGCAGGAACGATAGCGTTTTTTAATGGTGGTTGTTGCCATGCTAGGGACAATGGCCGTGCTGCCTATCGCCCCGGCCAGTGAAAGCATGTAGGCCATTTCTTACCCCTGCACAGGAGCATTCCATGAGCCAAGCCACCCGCGGCTATGCCGCACAGTCGCCCACCAGCCCGCTGGGGCTGTTCCACTTTGTGCGGCGCGACCCGCGTCCCGAGGACGTGGTGATCGACATCCTCTACAGCGGCGTGTGCCACTCGGACCTGCACACGGCGCGCAACGACTGGGGGGGGACGGTCTATCCCACGGTGCCGGGGCACGAGATCATCGGCCGCGTGCGCGCCGTGGGCAGTGCGGTGCAGCGTGTCCAGCCCGGTGACGTGGTCGGCGTGGGCTGCATGGTGGACAGCTGCCAGGCCTGCCGCGCCTGCGCCAAGGGCTGGGAGCAGTACTGCGAGCGCGGCGCCACCTACACCTACAACAGCGTCGACCGCGTGGATGGCAGCCCCACCCAGGGCGGCTATGCGGAACAGATCGTGGTGCGCCAGGAATTCGTGCTGAAGGTGCCGGGCGGGCTGGACCTGGCCGGTGCGGCGCCGCTGCTGTGTGCCGGCATCACCACCTGGTCGCCCCTGCGCCACTGGAAGGTGGGGCCGGGCAGCCAGGTGGCCGTGGTCGGCCTGGGCGGGCTGGGGCACATGGCCCTGAAGCTGGCCAGGGCCCTGGGGGCCGAGGTCACGCTGTTCAGCCGTTCCCCCGGCAAGGAGGCCGACGCCCGGCGCCTGGGCGCGGACCGCGTGGTCATCAGCACCGACAAGGCGCAGATGAAGGCGGTGCGCGGCCAGTTCGAGCTGATCCTCGATACTGTGCCGTATGCGCACGACCTCAATCCCTACACGCCCACCCTGGCCACGGGCGGCACGCTGGTGCTGGTGGGCTTTCTGGGCAGCCAGGAGCCACCGCTGAATACCAGCGCCCTGGTGGTCGGGCGCAAGGCGCTGGCGGGCTCGCTGATCGGCGGGATCGCTGAGACGCAGGAGATGCTGGATTTCTGTGGCCAGCACGGCATCACCGCCGATACCGAGGTGATCGCGCTGGAGGACATCAACGCCGCCTACGAGCGCATGCTGCGCAGCGACGTGAAGTACCGGTTCGTGATCGACATGGCGCGCTTCGCGGGCCAGGGCTGAAAAGGCTTTTGCAGCCCGCGCGTGCCTGAGGGGTGAAACCACCTCCCAGGCACGTCCTGCCTGTGCAGTCAGCCACAAAAGCTGAAAAGCCCTGTGCAGGTGCTCAGCGCGGGTCCACGCCGCTTTGCTGGGCGATCACGTCCAGCACCGGCAGTGGCCATTGCTGCGCCCAGCCGGCGGCGGCCACGCCCAGCCAGGCGTACGGATCCCAGTGGGCCTGCTGGGGTGGCAGGGGCAGCCGGGTTTCGGTGGTGCCGTCGGCGCAGACCACCTGGCCGTCGCGGAGGAAGGCCACGCTGCCCTGCTGGCGGCGGTGCGACTGCAGCACCGGGTGCTGTTCATCCGGGTGCACCCAGACCACACGGCCGGGGCAGGTCGGCGCCAGGTCTTCCAGCGCGGCGTCGCCCGGGGTCAGCACGGCCGTGCCGCCGGGGCGCACGCTGCGCAGCTGGGCCGCCAGCACGCGGCGCTGCACGGCGGCGTCGGTGCCGGATTCGGGCTGGATGATGGCCAGGTCGCACTGCGCGTAGGCCCAGCCGTCCTGCACGGCGGTGTCCAGGTCCTGGGCAATCACCGCAGCCGTGACGGCGCAGTGCATCAGCACGCGCTGGCCGGCCGAGGGGGCTGGGCTGGCGGGCGGCAGCATGCGCTGGGCCTGCAGGTACATGGCATCGCCGCTGGCCACGCCCGTGGTGTGGCCCTGGGCCTGCTGCCAGACGGCCAGGGTCTGCGCGATGCGCAGGCCGGTGTCGGCCTCGGCCAGGATGCCGGTCACGGGAATGCGGCCGTCGGCCGGGTGCGGGAACAGGTGGGTGCAGATGGCCTCGCCCACGGCGCGCGGCTGGCCGTGCACGGGGTACAGGTGCATCAGCAGGCTGGGGCCGGCGTTGACTTCGACGATGGCGCCGCCTTGCTCCAGCATGGGCTGGCGGATGTCCTGCAGCACCATGTCGATGCCGGCAATGTCTAGGCCGATGGTGCGCGCCGCCATGATGGCGTGGTGGGCCACGTCGGGGTGGACTTCGTCGGTGCAGTCCACGGTCAGGTTGCCGGTGCGCAGCAGCAGCACTTCCTGGCCGGCGGCGGGCACGGATTCCGGCTGCAGCTGCTGGCGCTGCAGCTCGACCAGGATCTTGGCGTTCTGTGACAGCTCGATGCGCTCCAGCGTCATGTCCACCAGGCAGCGTGGGTGCTGGTTGATCTGGGCTTCCACCAGCTCGGCCACGGTGGACTGGCCGTCGCCGACCACGCCCAGGGTCTCGCCGCGCGTGGCCGCCACCACCTGGTGGCCGACCACCAGCACACGGTGCTCATGGCCGCGGATGCAGCGCTCCACCAGCACCTGGGTGCCTTCGCGCTTGGCCAGCTGCCAGGCGGCTTCGATCGAGGCCTGGTCCACCAGGTCCAGGCTGACGCCGCGCGCGCGGTTGCCGTCCAGCGGCTTGACCACCACCGGCACGCCCAGGCGCTGGGCGATCTGCCAGGCCTGGGCCGGTGACGCGGCCAGGTCGCCCTGGGGCGTGGGAATGCCGGCATTGGCCAGCAGGCGCTTGGTCAGGGCCTTGTCCGAGGCGATGTCCTGGGCGATGGCCCCGGTCTGGTCGCTCTCGGCCGTCCAGATGCGCTGCTGCGCCGCCCCCATGCCCAGCTGCACCAGGTTGCCCTTGGGGAACAGGCGGTAGGCGGGCAGGTAGCGCTGCAGGGCGGCGTTGGCGATGCAGGCGGTGCTGGGGCCCAGGCATTCCTCATCGATCACGAAGCGGATGCGGGCCAGGGCGGCAGCCCATTCGACCGCGCGCTGCGTGGCGGACAGGGCCAGCAGTTCCAGGGCCTGCTGCAGCACGCAGCGGCCCAGGGCGGCCTCGCTGGCCTCCAGCACGATGGTGCCGCGCCCGTTGGACTGGGGATGGCCTTCGCACACGCGGTCCGGCAGGGCCACGGCCTGCAGCAGGGCGTGCAGCAGCTCTTCGAGCTGGGGCCACAGGGGCGGCTCCATGTCGAGCAGCTGGGCCTCCAGCACCGGGTGCGGGCTCCACAGGTTGTTGCCCGTCCAGTGGCGGGTGCGCAGGACGTAGGCCTGCTGGCAGTTGTGCACTTTCTCGATGTGCGGGACAGAGGGGTTGAGGACGCGCATAAGCAAGCCTTCAGGGTCTGAAACGGGGGGTGTCTGCTGGCCGTGGACCGCGCTGCCAGGACCAGCAGGCGCGGTGCAGGGTACCACCGGCGGTGGTGTGCCAGCACACGGGGAAAAGGGGGGCGTTGGACGCAGGCATGGACGCAGGCAGTGGCGGGGCCAGGGGGTCAGCGGCGCTGCACCAGGGCAGGCCCATCCACGCGCAGCGGCATGTGAATGTCAGTCATACGGGACTTTCCAAGCCCAGCCCACGTGCGCGGACTGCTGGCTTGCGGTGTGGGGCCTGTTCAAAAGAGCGGAGCGATGCCGCCGGGCAACCATTGTCTGCCATCGCTCCATCGGCAGAAAACAACGGGCGCCAGCTTAACAGGATGGCGGGCCATCTGGGCAACAGTCCGCCAAGGGGCGGGGTTTGCCACGCCGGGGGCAGGGGCGATGGCTGCGCGGGCCGCTGGCACAGCCGGGCTGCACCGTACACTCGCCGTGAGGCCCGGCGCGGTGCGCCCGGGCGGATTGCCTAGCGACTTTTCCATGACCACACCCCACACCCGCAACTGGCTGCAGACCCTGGTGGCCTTCGACACCACCAGCCGCAACTCCAACCTGCACCTGATCGAGCATGTGCGCGATGCGCTGGCCGCGCACGGCGTGCCGGTGCAGCTGTTCAAGTCGCCCGACGGCGCCAAGTCCAACCTGTTCGCCACGCTGCCGGCCCAGGATGGCGGCACCCAGGGCGGCATCGTGCTGTCGGGCCACACTGACGTGGTGCCGGTCGATGGCCAGCAGTGGGACACCGACCCGTTCGCGCTGACCGAGCGCGACGGCCGCCTGTATGGGCGCGGCACCTGCGACATGAAGGGTTTCATCGCCGCCGGGCTGGCCCTGGTGCCCGAGTTCCTGGCCATGCCGCGGCGCAAGCCGCTGCACTTTGCCCTGTCGTACGACGAGGAGGTGGGCTGCATCGGCGCGCCCGTGATGCTGGAGCAGCTGAAGCTGCAGGGCCAGCGCTTTGACGGCTGCATCGTGGGCGAGCCCACCAGCATGCAGCCCGTGGTGGCGCACAAGGGCATCAACGTGTGGCGCTGCAAGGTGCATGGCAAGGCGGCGCATTCCTCGCTGACGCCCAGCGGCAGCAACGCCATCGAATACGCGGCGCGCCTGATCTGCCGCATCCGCGACCTGGCCGAGGCCTTCAAGGCCCAGGGGCCGTACGACCCGTTCTTCGACGTGCCCTACACCACCATGACCACCAACCGCATCAGCGGCGGGATTGCGGTCAACACCATCCCCGAGCACTGCGAGTTCGCCTACGAGTTCCGCAACTTGCCCGGCATGGCGCCCGACGACATCCAGGCCCAGGTGGAAGCCTATGTGCAGCAGGAGCTGCTGCCGCGCATGCGCCGCGAGTTCGCCGAGGCGCGCATCGAGTTCGAATCGCTGGCCGGCGCACCGTCCTTCAACAGCGCCGACACCGAGGCCATCAACGTCCTGGTGCAGGCGCTGACCGGCGACCGCGAGAAGCGCAAGGTGGCCTACGCCACCGAGGCTGGCCTGTTCCAGCAGGCCGGCATCCCCAGCGTGGTCTGCGGCCCCGGCGCCATCACCGAGGCGCACAAGGCCAACGAATACGTGGAGCTGGCGCAGCTGGCGCGCTGCGAGCAGTTCCTGCGCAAGCTGGCGCAGTCGCTCTAACGAGTTGAAGTCAAAACAGGCTGCAGCGCTTGCCCTGACTGCGTGGGCAGCTATGTTTTTGCTGTGGCTGGGGTGTGACCATCCGCGGGCGGATAGACCTCGCGCACGCAGTCCAGCCAGGCCCGGGCAGCGCGTGACAGGTAGCCCGGCCGCCACATCAGGGCCACGTCCCAGGTGATCGCCGGACCGACCAGCGGGCGGCTGGCCACGCGCTGCGGGTCGTACTGGGCGATCACGTGCTCGAACATCACGGCCACGCCCACGTCGGCGGCCACCAGGTGGCCGATGAAGTCCCAGTAGCGGGTCTGCAGCGTGACCCGGGGCGTGAAACCCGCCGCCGCGCACTGCTGCAGCACATGCTCGTGCAGCGCGAAGTCCGAGGTGTAGAGCACCAGCGGCAGCTCGCGCAGGTCCTGCCAGCGCATCGGCAGGTTGGGGTCGGTCACGCGGTGCGCAGGCAGCACCACGCGCGTGGTCTGGCGCGCCACGGTGTAGCGTTCCACCGCCGGGTCGGGCGCGTCGAACAGGCCCAGCGCCAGGTCCAGCTGGCCCTCCTGGATCATCTGGTAGTGGGCGCGCGCGCCCTGTTCGTTGACCTGCAGGTTCACGCCCGGAAAGCGCTGCTGGAACCGGGCGATCACCGGCGCCATGTAGTGGCCGGCGGTGGGCATGATGCCCACCGACAGTTCGCCGCGCGTGATGTCATCCACCTCGGCCACCTGCTGGCGCAGCAGCCGGGCCTGCTCCAGCATCTCCAGCCCGCGGTCATGAACCACCTGGCCGGCGTCGGTCAGTTGCACGCCCCGGCCCTCGCGCAGCAGCAGCGGGCCGCCCAGCTCGTCCTCCAGCGCCTTGACCATCTTGCTGATGGTCGGCTGGGTCACATGCAGCGTTTGGGCCGCGCGGGTGAAGCCGTTCTGGCGCACGACCTCGATGAAATAGCGCAGGGCACGCAGGTCCATAGGGATTCCTTTATGGCATCGCTTTGATGGGAATTATTCATTTTACGAATATATGGGTAAACCCTAGACTTTGCGCCATGTCAAAGTTTTCGTTCCTCACCGCCCAGCCCTTCACCGCCCGTGCCGCGCAGCGTGCCTGGCCGCTGGCCAAGGGGGTGCTGCAGGTGGGCCTGCTCAGCGCCATCTGGGTGAGCATGGACGTGCTGCGCCAGCACTTTGGTTGGGGCATGCCGGCCGGCCTGATCGGCTTCGGCCTGCTGGCCGTGGGCCTGTTCACCGGCCTGGTCCAGGCCCGCTGGCTGCAAAGCGGCACCAACTGGCTGCTGGCCGAGATGCTGCTGTTCTTTGTGCCCGCCATGCTGGTGGTCACCGAATACCCCGACCTGATCCGCCACCAGGGCCTGCGCATCCTGGCGGTCATCGTCACCAGCACCGCCTGCGTGATGGCCGCGACCGCCTTGGCCGTGGACCGGGTCTACCGTTTCGAGCTGTGGCTGGCGCGGCGCCGGTCCTCGCGCGAGACCACCACACCGTCGAGGGGCTGAGCCATGCTGTCGAACGAAGTCATCGGCGTGCTGTCCTTGCTGGCCACCGTGGCCTGCTACGCGTTCAACAAGCGCCTGTACCGCCAACACCCGCACCCGCTGCTGATGCCCATCGTCGCCACGCCCATGGTGCTGATCGGCCTGGCCCTGCTGACCCGTGTCAGCTACCCGCAGTACATCGCCCAGACGCACTGGCTGGTGTGGCTGCTGGGGCCGACCACGGTGGCGTTTGCGTTGCCGCTGCACGAACACCGCCAGCTGCTGCGCAAGCACTGGATGTCGATCGCCACCGGCGTGCTGGTGGCCAGCACGGTGTCCATCGCCACCACCATCGCGTTTGCCGATCTGTTTGGCCTGTCCGAAGCGCTGCAAAAGGGCCTGGCCGTGCGCTCCGTCACCACGCCCTTCGCCATCGAGGCCGAGAAGGTGCTGGGCGGGCCCACCGATCTGGCGGCGCTGTTCGTGCTGCTGACCGGCGTCAGCGGCATGCTGATGGGCGAGACCGTGCTGCGCCTGCTGCCGCGCGTGCGCAGCAAGCTGGCAGCCGGCGCCATCTTCGGCGGTGCGGCCCACGGCAGCGGCGTGGCCAAGGCGCGCCAGTTCGGCGAGGTGCAGGCCGTGGTGGCCTCGCTGGTGATGATGATTGCCGGCGCCGTGAATGTGCTGGCGGCGCCCTGGGTGCGGAATATATTCTTCTAAAAATATAGCTTCTAGCGCTGATGGGGCAAACGCTAGAAGCCAATCGGATGCTGAATTGCGTGGCGTTGCCACTCAGGCGGCGCGCAGGATCGGGGCGGGCGCGTGCATGCTGCCGGTCTTCAGGTAGCGCTGGTGCCAGGCGTAGGCTTCGTCCAGCAGGTGCGGCGTGTGCTTGCCCGGCGCCTCGCGCAGCGCGCGCTCCAGGTAGTCGGTCATCGCGGCCTGGTAGTCGGGGTGCACGCATTTCTCGATGATCAAGCGTGCGCGCTGCACCGGCGCCAGGCCGCGCAGATCGGCCAGGCCCTGCTCGGTGACGATGACCTGTACATCGTGCTCGGTGTGGTCCACGTGGGACACCATGGGCACGATGCAGCTGATCTTGCCGCCCTTGGCCATGGACGGCGTCATGAAGATGGACAGGTAGGCGTTGCGCGCAAAGTCGCCGCTGCCGCCGATGCCGTTCATGATGGACGAGCCCATGACGTGCGTGCTGTTGACGTTGCCGTACATGTCGGCCTCGATCAGCGCATTCATGGAAATCAGACCCATGCGGCGGATCAGTTCGGGGTGGTTCGAGATTTCCTGCGGGCGCAGGATGATGCGCTGGCGGTAGTACTCGATGTTGGCCAGAAAGCGCTCCATGGCGGCGGGGCTGAGCGCCAGTGAGGTGGTGGAGGCCGTATCCAGCTTGCCGGATTCCAGCATGTCCAGCATGCCGTCCTGCAGCACTTCGGTGTAGGCGTTCAGGTGGTCGAAGGGGCCGTGGTTCAGGCCGGCCAGCACGGCGTTGGCGATGTTGCCCACACCGGACTGCAGGGGCAGCAACTCGGGCGGCAGGCGGCCCACTTGCACCTCGTGCTGCAGGAAGTCAATGATGTGCTGGGCAATGCGCTGCGAGTCGGCATCGGGCGGCGTGAAGCCGGCCAGCTTGTCGCGCTGCTGTGTGGGCACCACGGCAATCACCTTGCTCAGGTCGCAGTGCAGGTAGGGGTCGCCAATCCGGTCGAACGGGTGCTCCATGGGAATCGGCTTGCGCTTGGGCGGTACGGCGGCGCCGTAGTAGATGTCGTGCATGCCCTCCAGCTCGGCCGGCTGGGCGCTGTTGACTTCCAGGATGATCTTGTCGGCCTGCTCCAGCCAGGTCTTGTTGTTGCCCACCGAGGTCGAGGGGATCAGGCGCCCGTCGGGCAGGATGCCCGCCACCTCGATCACCGCCACGTCCAGGTGGCCCAGAAAACCGAACCACACGTACTGCGCCACGTGCGAGAGGTGGATGTCGACGTACTGCATGCGGCCGTCGTTGATCTCCTTGCGCACCGTCGGGTCGGACTGGTAGGGCAGGCGGCGTTCGATGCCGTGCACCTTGGCCAGGGCGCCATCCAGCTCGGCCGAGGTGGAGGCCCCCGTCCACAGGCTGATGCGGAAGTTGCCGCCCTGCGCGTTCTGTTCTTCAATGCGGCGCGCCAGCGCCTGGGGCACGGCCTTGGGGGCGCCGGCTGGCGTGAAGCCGCTCATGCCCAGCGTCATGCCGGACTGGATCAGGCTGGCTGCCTGGTCGGCCGTCATGATGCGTTCGCGCAGGGCGGGGCACAGCACGCGGTCCGCGGGGGAAGCGTGGGTGAAAGTCGTGTGCATAGGGGCGGTCTCCACGGCGGCACTGTCGTTGCATGTGCGCCTTGTTGTCTTTTTTAGGGTTGCACCTTAGGCGGCAACCCGCAGTGAAACACAAGCCCCAGCCCAATGCCAGCGTAGTTGATCAGGGAAAACGCGGGTGGCGCAGAGGGTGCCAGCCGTGCTTTGGTCCACGCCGGGCGCCCCCAAAAACCGGTGCAGGCCAACCCCGTGGGCGCGGCGACGGCATGGGCTGACACGGGGCCGACCACGGTGGCGGTCACAATCGCCGGCATGGCCCTTGCACTTTCTCGCTGGACAGCTGGCGCGGCACGACTGGCGCGCCCCTTCACCCCGTTGATCGACGCCGTGCGGCTGTGGCTGGAGGCCGACGGCCTGCGCATGAGCGCGGCCATGACCTTCTATGGCTTGCTCAGCCTGTCGCCGCTGGTCTTGTTGGTGGTCGGCCTGCTGGGCTGGTGGATGGACCGCAGCGTGGTCGAAAGCACCTTGCTGGAGCAGGTGCACGGCGTGATGGGCGAACGCGGCGCCAGCGTGGTGCAGGCGGCCATGGCCAGCGCGCAGCGGCCTGCTGAAGGGCGGCTGGCATCGCTGGTGGCCTTTGTGCTGCTGCTGTCGGGCGCCACCGGGGTGTTTGTGGAACTGCAGAACGCCCTGGACAAGCTGTGGCGCCATGGGCGCAGCGATGCCCCGCCACCGCGCAAAGTCTGGTGGAAGCTGGCCACGCTGCGCCTGCGCGGGCTGGCCTATGTGCTGGTGCTGGGCTTCTTGCTGCTGGTGACCATGCTGCTGTCCACCGCGCTGAAGCTGTTCACCCAGCTGGCCGGCGCCTGGCTGGACATGGCACCGCCGGGGCTGCTCATCAGCGTGCTGAACGAAGCCGTGTCCTTTGCCGTGGTCACGGTGCTGTTTGTGGGGCTGATGCGCCTGGGCACCGGGATCCGGCCGGCCTTGCGCCACCTGGTCTGCGGTGCCGTGGTCGGGGCCGCGCTGTTCACGCTGAGCAAGCAGGCCCTGGCCTGGTACCTGTCCACGGCGGCCGTGGTTTCGGCCTATGGCGCGGCGGGGTCGCTGGTGGTGGTGCTGATGTGGATTTACGTGACGTCCGCCATCCTGCTGCTGGCCGCCAGCGTGGCCAAGGCGCTGGACCTTAGGGCTGCAGTGCCGCCCTGAGGCTGGGTGCGCTTGGCGGTGCAGGGGCCTGGTCGGCACCGTGCTGCGGCGCTGTTCTTCTAAAATCAGAGCGCCTGGCGCTTGTGGCACCTGGGCTGCAGCCTGTTTTGGTTCGCATGCCCGCTGCCCGGGCGTAAAAAAACCGGGCCGAAGGCCCGGTATCAAGAGAAGAAAGTGGAACCCGGTTTACGCCAGCGTGTAGGCCGTCTTGACCGTGGTGTAGAACTCCTGGGCATAGCGGCCCTGCTCGCGGGGCCCGTAGCTGCTGCCCTTGCGCCCGCCAAACGGCACGTGGTAGTCCACCCCCGCCGTGGGCAGGTTGACCATCACCATGCCGGCCTGGCTGTGGCGCTTGAAGTGCGTGGCGTACTTCAGGCTGGTGGTGGCAATGCCGGCCGACAGGCCAAACGGTGTGTCGTTGGCCATGGCCAGCGCCTGCTCGTAGTCCTTCACGCGGATCACGCTGACCACGGGGCCAAACACTTCTTCGCGGTTGATGCGCATGCCGGCTTCCGTGTCCACGAACAGCGTGGGCGCCAGGTAGTAGCCGTCCTTGCCGCTGCCCGTGTGGCAGGCCACGCGGGCGCCACCGGCGGCCAGACGGGCACCTTCGGCCTTGGCGATCTCCACATAGCTCAGGTCCTGCTCCAGCTGGGCCTGGCTGACCACCGGGCCCATGTCGGTGCCGGCGGCACGCGCATCACCGACCTTGATCCGCGCCATGCGGGCCTGCAGCGCCTCGATGAAGGCCGGGTAGATCTGGTCGGTCACGATCAGGCGGCTCGAGGCCGTGCAGCGCTGGCCGGTGGAGTAGAAGCCGCTTTGCGCGGACAGCTCCACCGCCTGGTTCAGGTCGGCATCGTCCAGCACGATCTGCGGGTTCTTGCCGCCCATCTCCAGCTGCACCTTCTTGCCGTGCTTGACACAGGCCTCGGCAATGCCGCGGCCCACGCCCACCGAACCGGTGAAGCTGATGGCCGCCACATCGGGGTGGTTGACCAGGGCTTCCCCGATCACACGGCCTGGGCCCATGACCAGGTTGAACACGCCGGCAGGAATGCCCGAGCGGTGGATGATGTCGGCCAGGGCCCAGGCGCTGCCGGGCACCAGGTCGGCGGGCTTGAGCACCACGCAGTTGCCGAAGGCCAGGGCCGGGGCGATCTTCCAGGCCGGGATGGCGATGGGGAAGTTCCAGGGCGTGATCAGGCCGACCACGCCGATCGGCTCGCGCGTGATCTCCACACCGATGCCGGGGCGCACCGACGGCACGGTCTCGCCGCTCAGGCGCAGGCATTCACCGGCAAAGAACTTGAAGATCTGGCCGGCACGGCCGACTTCGCCAATCGCTTCGGGCAGGGTCTTGCCTTCCTCGCGGGCCAGCAGCTCACCCAGCTCCGCCTTGCGCGCCAGGATCTCGGTGCCGATCTTGTCCAGGGCGTCCGAACGCGCCTGGATGCCCGAGGTGGACCAGGCCGGGAAGGCGGCAGTGGCGGCGGCCACGGCTGCCTGCACGTCGGAGGCGCCGCCCTGGGCGTACTCACCGATCACATCGGACAGGTCACTGGGGTTGGTGTTGGGGGCGTAGGACAGGCCGGGGGTCCATTGGCCGTCGATGAGGTTGTGGTACTGGGTCATGGGTGTACTGGGGGATGAAAGAGGGGCTGTGTGTCACACGGCGCCATGTGTTTCCACATAGAGCGCGTAGAGGGAGTGGCTGCTGGCCATGTAGAGCCGGTTGCGCTTGGGGCCGCCGAAGGCCAGGTTGGCGCAGCGTTCGGGCAGGCGGATGAAGCCGATGGGCTTGCCCTGCGCGTTGAACACCTTGACACCGTCCATCTCCTCGGATTTGCCCAGGGGCAGGTGGGCCTGCATGCCGCCGCCGATGTCGGAGGCCTCGGGCGCGAAGGCCCCCGAGAAGCCCCAGCCGCACCACAGGTTGCCGTCGCGGTCTACGCGAAAGCCATCCAGGGCGCCGGGGCCGGCCGCGTCGATCAGCTTGGTCTTGTTGGACAGGGTGTGGCCATCGGCCGAAACATCGAAGCTCCAGACACTGCGGTGGGGCGTGCCCTTCCATTCGACGACGTAGAGCTTTTTCTCGTCGGGCGAGAACGCCAGGCCGTTGGGGTTGACGAGGTCGGTGATGACGGCGGTGATCTGGCCGTCGCGGCCGATGCGGTAGACATTGGTGGTGGCCTGCTCGGGCGTGGCGCGCGATCCTTCCCACTCGCCATTGATGCCGAACAGCGGGTCGGTGAACCAGATGCTGTCGTCCGACTTCACGACCACGTCGTTGGGTGCATTCAGGCGCTTGCCCTCGAAGCGGTCGGCCAGCACCGTGATCTGGCCGTTCTTCTCGGTGCGCACCACGCGGCGCGTGACCGAGTGCTCGCAGCTGATCAGCCGGCCCTGGCGGTCGCAGGCGTTGCCATTGGCATAGTTCACGCCCTCCTTGTGCACCGAGAAGCGGCCGGTCTTTTCCTCGTACTTCATCAGGCGGTTGTTGGGGATGTCCGACAGGATCAGCGTGCCCGTGTCCGGGAAGTAGGCCGGCCCTTCGGCCCAGCGCATGCCGCTGCCCAACTGCTCCACGGTGCTGCTGTAGATGCGGTACTTGGCAAAGCTGGGGTCCAGGATGTAGACGGCCGGGTCTGGGTAGCGCTGGTTCGGCACAAAGCCGAAGGACTGCGCACCGACGCTGGCGCCGATGGCACCCAGTGCCGAGGCGCCCACGCCCTGCAGCAGGCGTCGGCGGTTGAGGGTGGATGGCATGGCGTGTCTCCTGTGTGTGTCGAGGGGGTGAACCGGGCGCGGCGGGGTTCAGCGCACCATGCAGGGGCGCTTGTTGTCGAACTTCCAGCCGGGAATCAGGTGCTGCATGGCGATCGCGTCGTCGCGCGCGCCCAGGCCGTGTTCCAGGTACAGGGCGTTGGCGTGCTTGAGGGCGGCGCGGTCCACGGTCACGCCCAGGCCGGGGGTCTTGGGCACTTCCACGAAGCCGCCTTTGATCTGCAGCGGGTTCTGCGTGAGGTACTGGCCGTCCTGCCAGATCCAGTGCGTGTCGATGGCCGTGACCTTGCCGGGCACGGCGGCGGCCACGTGGGTGAACATGGCCAGCGAGATGTCGAAGTGGTTGTTGGAGTGCGAGCCCCAGGTCAGGCCCCAGTCGCGGCAGGTCTGGCCCACGCGCACGGAGCCGGCCATGGTCCAGAAATGGGGGTCGGCCAGGGGGATGTCCACGGACTGCAGCGACAGGGCGTGCACCATCTGGCGCCAGTCGGTGGCGACCATGTTGGTGGCCGTGGGCAGGCCGGTGGCACGGCGGAATTCGGCCATGACTTCGCGGCCCGAGAAACCGCCTTCGGCGCCGCAGGGGTCTTCGGCATAGGCCAGCACGCCGCGCATGTCGCGCATCAGGCGGATGGCATCCTTGAGCAGCCAGCCGCCGTTGGGGTCCAGGGTGACGCGGGCCTCGGGGAAGCGCTGGGCCAGCGCGGTGACGGCCTCGACCTCCTGCTCGCCGGCCAGCACGCCGCCCTTGAGCTTGAAGTCGTTGAAGCCGTAGCGCGCGTAGGCGGCTTCGGCCTGGCGCACGATGGTCTCGGGCGTCATGGCCGTCATGTGGCGCACCTGGTGCCAGTCGTCCGTGCCCAGTGTGTCTTCGCCGGGCTTGACGTAGTCCATGCCGGTCTGGTCGCTGGGGCCCACAAAGAACAGGTAGCCCAGCATTTCCACGCGCTCGCGCTGCTGGCCTTCGCCCAGCAGCGCGGCCACGGACACACCCAGGTGCTGGCCCATCAGGTCCAGCAGGGCGGATTCGATGGCGGTCACGGCGTGCACGCCGATGCGCAGGTCAAAGGTCTGCAGGCCACGGCCGCCGGTGTCGCGGCCTTCGAGGGATTTCTGCACCTCTTGCAGCAGCTGCAGGTGCTGGCCGATGGAGCGGCCCATCAGCACCGGCTTGCTGTCCTCCAGCGCCTGGCGAATGCCTTCGCCGCCGGGGACCTCGCCCACCCCCGTACGGCCCGCGCTGTCGTGCACCAGCACGATGTTACGGGTGAAGTAGGGCGCATGCGCGCCGCTGAGGTTCATGAGCATGCCGTCGCGGCCGGCGACGGGGATGACTTCGATTTCGGTGATGGTCGGGGTGCTGGACATGGCGGTCTTTGGGGGCTGTGTCGGAAAAGAAAGGGTCTATGCGGCGGTGGCCGTCTGCTGCGCTGCCGACCAGGGCACTTCGGCCTCGGGCTCGCCCGTGGCGATGAATTGCGCCAGGTTGCGCAGCACCAGGTCGGCCATGGCGCGGCGGGTTTCATGCGTGCCGCTGGCGATATGGGGTGCCAGCACCACGTTGTCCAGGGCCAGCAGGGCCGGCAGGGGGCGGGGCTCGTCCTCGAATACGTCGAGGCCCGCACCGGCGATACGCTTGTTCTCCAGGGCATCGGCCAGGGCGACCTCGTCGACCACGCTGCCGCGGGCCACGTTGACCAGGAAGCCCTGCGGGCCCAGCGCGGCCAGCACTTCGGCATTCACCAGGTGGCGCGTGCCTTCACCGCCGGCGGCGGTGATGACCAGGATGTCGGCCCAGCGCGCCAGCTCCAGCAGCGAGGGCAGGTACTGGTGGGACGAGCCTTCGACGGGGCGGCGGTTGTGGTAGGCCACTTCCATGTCGAAGCCCGAGGCGCGGCGCGCCACGGTGCTGCCGATGCGGCCCATGCCGAAGATGCCCAGACGCTTGCCGCTGGCGCGGGTGCGGATGCCAAAGCGGCCCCGGCTCCAGTCGCCGCGGCGCACGAAACGGTCGGATTCGCTGAGGCCGCGTGTAGCGTCCAGCAGCAGGGCAAAGGCCAGGTCGGCCACACAGTCGTCGAGCACGCCGGGCGTGTAGCCCACACGCGCGCCGCGGCGCAGCAGGGCGTCCTTGTCGAGGGCGTCAAAGCCCACGCCGAAGCTGCTCACGAACTTGAGCTTTGGCAGAGCGTCGACCACACGGGCGGGCAGGCCCATGGCGGCCGAGGTGACCAGGTATTCGAACTGCGCACCGTGATCGGCCAGGAAGCGGTCGGGGTCCGGCTGCTCGGACAGCAGCGTCACCGCATAGGCCTGGGCCAGCTCGGCATCGAGCTGGGGCAGTGGCATCTTGCCGTATTGCAGAACGCGTGGTCGGGTGGTCGCCATGCTGGGAAATCCTTGGAATTTGCGGGGGCCTGAAGCCCCGGTGGAAAGGGCCTGCCGGGTGGCAGGCCTGCGGAGATGGCCTGGAGGCCAACCCACGCTTCTATCTCAGTGGCCCGTCGTGCGCGGGGTCCTTAAGGCCGTTTGCAACGGGCGCGTGCAGAGGTCGTGGGCACCGCGCACGGGCCGCCCCGCCCAGCTCTGGCACAGCCAGGAAGGGCGAAGGGGCCAAGCGACGCAGGCGGTGCGGCATGTCAATCCGCCGTGATTTTTCGGGTCTGGATCAACTGCTTCCAGCGTTCGTTTTCCTGGGCCTGGAAGCGCGTGAATTCCTCGGGCGTGTTGCCCACGATCTCCAGTCCCTGCTCCAGAAAACGCTTGCGGATGTCGGGCTGCTGCACGGCGGCAATCGCGGCCTTGGCCAGCTTGGCCTTCACATCGGCGGGCAGGCCCTTGGGGGCGGCCATGCCTTGCCAGGAGTAGACCTCGGCGCCCTCGACTCCGGCCTCGGCCAGCGTGGGCACATCGGGCAGCACGGGCGAGCGCTGGGTGCCGGTCACGGCAATCGCGTGCAGCTTGCCGCTGCGCAGGTGGGGCAGGACGGCATTGACGTTCTGGAACGAGAAGTCCACCTGGCCGCCCAGCAGGTCGGTGATGGCCGGTGCGCCGCCCTTGTAGGGCACATGCATGGCCTCGGTGCCGGTCTGTTGCCAGAACAGCTCGGCCGAGAGGTGGTCGGAGGAGCCATTGCCCGAGCTGGCGAAGCTGATCTTGCCCGGGTTGGCCTTGAGGGTGGCGATCACCTCGGCCACGGTGCGGGCCTTTTGCGAGGTGCTGGCGACAAGCACGTTGGGCGCCTGCACGGGGATGGTGATGTAGTCGAAATCCTTGCTGGCGTCGTAGGGGACGTTCTTGATCAGGTGGGGCGTCACCACGAAGGGGCCCAGTGAGGCGACGAGCAGGGTGTAGCCATCGGCCGGGGCGCGCTTGACGGCGCCGGCGCCGATGGTGCCGGTGGCCCCAGGACGGTTTTCCACCACGAAAGGCTTGCCCAGCTGCTCTCCCATGCTCAGGGCCACGGCACGGGCCACCATGTCGGTGGAGCCGCCGGCCGGGAAGGGCACGATGACGTTGACAGCCTTGTCCGGAAAGCTGCCGGAGGCCTGGGCCGAGAGTGCGAGCAGGGCGCCCACTGCGATCAGTATTTTTTTCATGCGCGTGTCTCCTGGGGCCGGCAGGTGCGGGCACCTGCCGGGGATCGGTTTATTGGGGGCCGAGTTTGTCGATCAGGGCCTTCAGCTCTTCCACCTCGTGGGGCTTGAGGTCCGACAGCGGGGCGCGCACCGGGCCGGCATCGTGGCCGACGATCTTGGCGCCGGCCTTGATGATGCTGACGCCATAGCCTTCCACGCGGTTGCGGATCTGCAGGTAGGGCATGAAGAATTCCTTGAGCAGCTTGTGCTGCGTGGCCTGGTCGTCGGTGCGCACGGCTTCGTAGAACTGCATCGCCGTCTTGGGGATGAAGTTGAAGACGGCGGACGAATACACGGGCGTGCCCAGCGCCTTGTAGGCGGCGGCATAGACCTCGGCCGTGGGCAGGCCACCCAGGTAGGAGAAGCGGTCGCCCATCTTCATGAAGATCGAGGACATGGTCTCGATGTTGCCCATGCCGTCCTTGAAGCCCACCAGGTTGGGGCAGCGATCGGCCAGGATGGCCAGCGACTCGGGGGTGAAGCGGCTGCGGTCGCGGTTGTAGACGATGACGCCGAACTTCACGCTCTTGCAGACCTGCTCCACATGGGCGATCAGGCCTTCCTGGCCAGCTTCGGTCAGGTAGTGGGGCAGCAGCAGGATGCCGTGGGCGCCCAGGCGCTCGGCCTCCTGGGCGTGGGCGATGGCGGTGCGGGTGGGGCCACCGGCGCCGGCGATGATGGGCACCTTGCCGCGGCAGGTGTCCACCGCGGTCTTGATGATCTGGCCGTATTCCTCACCGTACAGCGAGAAGTACTCGCCCGTGCCGCCGGCGGCGAACAGCGCGCTGGCGCCATAGGGGGCCAGCCATTCCAGGCGTGCGGCATAGCCCTTGGTATTGAAGTTGCCCTGGGCATCGAAGTCCGTCACGGGGAAAGACAGCAGGCCGGAGCTCATCACTTGTTTCAGGTCTTGGGGGGTCATGGTGTTCACTGAAGAAAAGGGTGGACGGGAGAGCGGAAAAACGGGGGGTCAGTCGAGCTTGAGACCGACTTCCTGCACCACCTTCTGCCAGCGTTGGCGTTCGGTGCTGATGAAGCGGGCGGTCTCGGCGGGGTTCATGGTCACGACCTCGGCGCCCTGGCCGGTCAGACGTGCGCGCACTTCCGGGTTGCGGATGGCGGTCACCAGGGCTTCGTGCAGGCGCTGCACCACGGCTTCGGGGGTCTTGGCCGGCACGACCACGCCCTGCCAGGTGCCGGTCTCGAAACCGGGCACGCCCTGTTCGGCGATGGTGGGCACGTCGGCGGCCAGGGGCATGCGGGCGCCCTTGGACAGGCCCAGCAGCTTCAGCTTGCCGCTTTGCACATGGGGGAAGGTGGCCAGCATGCCGTTCATCAGCACCTGGGTCTGGCCGGCGACGGTGTCCTGGATGGACTGCACGCCGCCCTTGTAGGGCACGTATTCCCACTTGGCGCCGGTGGCGCGGGCCAGCTCCACGCCGGCCAGGTGGGGGGCGCTGCCGGTGGCGGTCACGGCGAAGTTCAGGTCCTGCTTCTTGGACAGGGCCACCAGCTCCTGCAGGTTGTTGGCCGGCACCGAGGGGTGGACCACCAGCAGGTGGGGCGAGTAGGCCAGCATGGCCGTGCCGCGCAGGTCCTTGCCCAGGTCGAAGGGCAGCTTGGTGTACAGCGAAGGCGAGATGGCCAGCGCGCCCAGGTCGCACAGCAGGATGGTGTGGCCGTCGGGCTGGGCCTTAGCGACGAAATCGGCACCCAGGTTGCCGTTGGCGCCGGGCTTGTTCTCGATGATCACGGGCTGCTTGAGCTGCTGCGTCAGCAAGGGACCGATGGTGCGCGCAATGATGTCGGAGCTGCCGCCCGGGGGGTAGGGCACGACCAGGCGGATGGGTTTGCTGGGCCAGGCATCGGCCGCCAGCAGCGGGCCGGTCAGCAGGCTGGTGGCCGCCAGGGCCAGTAGTGAGAGCAGGACGCGAGAGCGACGGACCATGGTGCTTGTCTCCTTGTTGTGATCAGTCATCATACAACTAGGGGTTTGCAATTCCAAGCCGTCGAGTACTAGGGGAAACGCGGGGATGGGCGGTCCTGGCGCTGGCGGGTGGTGGGCGCTTTGAGGGTCAAAATGCCCGCTGGCGCAGTTGCATCAAGCGCCAATAGCTATGGTTTTTGTTTTGCCACGTTGGTGGTCCGCGCCGTGGTGCGCGGCGGGCGCGGCCCGGCTCGACCGGGGCTCAGGCGTCGGCGCTGGGCTGGGCGGACTGGCTCAGGCGCTGGGCCAGGCGCAGGCGTTCGCGCGAGTTGGTCAGGTGGATGCGCATGGCCGCGCGGGCCGATTCCGCATCCTGGCGCTCGATGGCGGAATAGATTTCCTCGTGCTCCCGGTTCACGCGGCGCAGGTAGTCGGGGTCGCGGGGCGAGGTGTGGATGGAGGTGATGCGGTTGCGCGGGATCAGCAGGTTGCCAAAGTGCTCCAGGATGTCCTGGAAATAGCGGTTGCCCGTGGCCTGCGTGATGCTCAGGTGGAAAGCCAGGTCGTAGGCCACCGTGTCGTTGCCCTGGGCGAAGTGGTATTCAAAGGCCTCCAGCGTGGCGCGCATGGCCTCCAGGTCCTGGGGCTGGCGGCGCTGGGCCGCCAGGCCGGCGGCCTCGGTCTCCAGGCTGATGCGCAGCTCCAGCACGGCCAGCACATCCACCGATTCGCTGAGTTCATGGGCGCTGAGCACCGGTCCGGGGTTGTGCCGCGTCGGCAGCACGAAGGTGCCGATGCCGTGGCGGGTTTCGACCAGGCCAGCGGCCTGCAGCTTGGACAGCGCCTCGCGCACCACGGTGCGGCTGACGTCGTAATTGCGCACCAGCTCGGATTCGGTGGGCAGCTTGTCCCCCTCGCGCAGCAGGCCCTGGCGGATCTTGTGGCCGAACTCCTCCGACAACAGGCTGGCCAGGTTGCGGCTGCCGCGCCCGGCTTTGCTGCGCAGGGCAGCACCCTCCTGGGGCACGGAAGTGGCGGGGGCTTGGGGTAATTCCGATGTCAGGCTGCGCATGGGCATGATGATAATCGCTTTATGTTGTATGACAACGTACCTCAAAACCTGTGTGGCCCAGCCCGGGTCACCCCCTGTCGCTGCCCTGGCCGCTCGCTTGCGGGTGCCGGGCGGCAGGCGGCGCCCGCGTTCCCGGAACGCTGGATACACAGGCCTGCGCCCGATATCCATCCCTGATCTTGCACGATGAGTACTTCCCACGCGATCCGCCACATCCGCATCACGCCCATTGCCTTCCGCGATCCCCCGCTGCTCAACGCGGCCGGTATCCACGAGCCCTGGGCCCTGCGCTCCATCATCGAGATCGAAACCGCCTCGGGCCTGGTCGGCATCAACGAAAGCTATGGCGACCAGCCCATGCTGGAGGCGCTGGCCAAGGCCGCGCCGGCCCTGGTCGGCCTGTCGCCCTGGGCGCTGAACGACATGGAGGCCCGCGTGGCGGCCCTGGTCACGCCGCCCAAGCTCACGGCCTCGGAATTCCTCGGCCAGCAGGTCTCGCTGGCCCCGGGCACCCATGTGTCCAAGACCGTGGCCAAGGTGGTCAGCGCCTTCGAAGTCGCGATGCTGGACCTGCAGGGCCAGATGGCCCAGGCCCCCATCGTCGACCTGCTGGGCGGACCTGCGCGCGACCGCGTGCCGTATTCAGCCTATCTGTTCTACAAGTACGCCGAGCACGTGGGCCAGCCCTACGCCCCCGACGCCTGGGGCGAAGCCCTGACGCCGGCGCAGCTCGTGGCCCAGGCCCGGCGCATGATCGACCAGTACGGCTTTCAGAGCATCAAGCTCAAGGCTGGCACGCTGCCGCCCGAGCAGGAAGCCGCCGGCATCCTGGCGCTGGCCGAGGCCTTCCCCGGCACACCGCTGCGCATCGACCCAAATGGCAACTGGACCGTGGAAACCAGCCTGCAGATCGTGCAGCAGCTGCGCGGCGTGCTGGAGTACTACGAGGACCCGGCACCGGGCCTGGACGGCATGGCCGCCGTGGCGCGCGAATGCGATGTGCCCCTGGCCACCAACATGGTGGTGACCGACTTTGCCGAATTCCGCCGCAATGCCGACATGGGCTGCCCGGTGAAGATCGTGCTCAGCGACCACCACTACTGGGGCGGCCTGCGCGCCACACAGCGCCTGTCCACGCTGTGCCAAACCTTCGATCTGGGCCTGTCTATGCACAGCAACTCCCACCTGGGCGTGAGCCTGGTGGCCATGACGCACCTGTGCGCCAGCGTGCCGCAACTGACCTATGCCTGCGACACCCACTACCCCTGGCAGGACGAGGAAGTCGTCGAAGGTGGCCGCCTGCAGTTCGAGCAGGGCAGCCTGCGCGTGCCCACCACGCTCGGCCTGGGCGTGACGCTGGACCGTACGGCCCTGGCGCGCCTGCACGACAACTACCTGCACTGCGGCATCCGCAACCGCGACGACCTGGGCCAGATGCGCAAGTACGACCCGTCTTTCACCGGCCACCAACCCCGTTTTTGATTCACCCATCCACAGCGCAAGAAGACGCTTTTGTTCCACAGGAGACAACCACCATGCAACGTCGCACCCTGATCCAGCGCACCCTCGCCGCCAGCTCCCTGCTGCTGGCCGCATCCATGCTCGCCGCGCCCGCCCTGGCGCAGGGCAACTGGCCCACCAGCAAGCCCATCACCTACCTGGTGCCCTTCCCACCCGGGGGCAATACCGACACCCTGGCACGCGTGATTTCACAGCCGCTGAACAAGGCGCTGGGCACGTCGGTGATCATCGAGAACAAGGGCGGTGCCGGTGGCAGCGTGGGCTCGGCCCTGGCGGCCCGTGCGCCTGCCGATGGCTTCACCATCCTGGGCGGCACCATCAGCTCGCACGCCATCAACGTGAGCCTGTATTCCAAGCTGGACTATGACCCCGTCAAGTCCTTCACCCCCATCGCCATGCTGGGTTCCGGTCCGCTGGTGCTGGTGGTGCCGGCGTCCAGCCCCTACAAGACCCTGGCCGAAGTGCTGGCCGGCAGCAAGTCCAAGGCTTCGGCCGGCGGCCTGACCTCGGCCTCGCCGGGCAATGGCACCTCCAACCACATGGCGATGGAGCTACTGGCCTACCAGACCGGCGTGAAGTTCACCCACGTGCCCTACAAGGGCAGCGGCCCCGCCGTGCAGGACGTCATGGGCGGGCAGGTGGACATGATGTTCGACACCGCCCTGGTCGTGGGCCCGCACATCCAGGCCGGCAAGCTGCGTCCGATTGCCGTCACCAGCTCCAAGCGCCTGGAGTCGCTGCCCGATGTGCCCACGATCGCCGAATCCGGCGAAAAAGGCTTCGACATGGGTTCCTGGCAGGCCGTGTTTGCGCCGGCCGGCACCCCCAAGGCCGTCGTCGACCGCCTGCACGATGAGATCATGAAGATCGTGGCCACGCCCGAGGTGCAGGCCCGCCTCAAGAGTTTTGGCATGCAGCCTTCGCGCATGACGCCCGCCGAGCTGGCCGAGTTCCAGAAGGCCGAAGTGACCAAGTGGGCGGCCGTGATCAAGGCGGCTGGCATCAAGGCCGACTGAGCCCACCCCTGTGCGCGCCGTGCCGCCGCCTCCGGGCGGCGGTTGCGGTGCGCGGGGTCCCGCGTGCGGGGCCCCGGATAACCGAGACGAGATTGCCATGAGCACCCCCCTTCCCCTTGCCATCACCATGCACGCGGCCGACAACGTGGCCATCATCGCCAACGATGGCGGCCTGCCTGCCGGTACCGTGCTGCCCAGCGGCCTGACCCTGCGTGACGCCGTGCCCCAGGCGCACAAGGTGGCCCTGGTGGACATCCCCACCGGCGGGGTGATCCGCCGCTACAACGCGGCGATCGGCTACGCGCTGCAGCCGATTGCCGCAGGCAGCTGGGTGCACGAAAAACTGCTGCAGATGCCCGAGGCGCGCTCGCTGGAAGGCCTGCCCATCGCCACCGTGCAGCCGCCCGTGCTGGAGCCGCTGGAGGGCTATACCTTCGAGGGCTATCGGAATGCCGACGGCTCCGTGGGCACGCGCAACATCCTGGCCATCACCCAGACCGTGCAGTGCGTCGCCGGCGTGACCGACTTTGCCGTGCAGCGCATCAAGGCCGAGCTGCTGCCCAAGTACCCCAACGTGGACGACGTGGTGGCCCTGGCCCACACCTACGGCTGCGGTGTGGCGATTGACGCCCCCGATGCCGTGATCCCCATCCGCACCGTGCGCAACCTCAGCCTGAACCCGAACTTCGGCGGCGAGGTCATGGTGGTCAGCCTGGGCTGCGAGAAGCTGCAGCCCGAGCGCCTGCTGCCCCCGGGCAGCTTCCCCATCGTGGACGAGCGCGAACAGGCACTCGACGTGGTCTGCCTGCAGGACGACGCCCATGTGGGCTTCATGTCCATGGTGGACTCCATCCTGCGCCAGGCCGAGCAGCACCTGCGCCGCCTCAACGCGCGCTGCCGAGAGACCGTGCCCGCCAGCGAGCTGGTGGTCGGCGTGCAGTGCGGCGGCAGCGATGCCTTCAGCGGCTTCACGGCCAACCCCGCCGTGGGCTTTTGCACCGACCTGCTGGTGCGCGCGGGCGCGTCCGTGATGTTCTCGGAAGTGACCGAGGTGCGCGACGGCATCGACCAGCTGACCTCGCGCGCGTCCTCGCCCGAGGTGGCCGAGGCCATGATCCGCGAGATGGCCTGGTACGACAATTACCTTAACAAAGGTCGCGTGGACCGCAGCGCCAACACCACGCCCGGCAACAAGAAAGGCGGTCTGTCGAACATCGTGGAAAAAGCCATGGGCTCCATCGTCAAGAGCGGCAGCGCCCCCATCACGGGCGTGCTCTCACCTGGCGAGAAGCTGCAGCGCAAGGGCCTGACCTACGCCGCCACACCGGCCAGCGACTTCATCTGCGGCACGCTGCAGCTGGCCGCCGGCATGAACCTGCACGTGTTCACCACGGGCCGTGGCACGCCCTATGGGCTGGCCGAGGTGCCGGTGATCAAGGTGGCCACGCGCCACGACCTGGCGCGCCGCTGGCACGACCTCATGGACATCAATGCCGGCACCATCGCCACGGGCGAGAAGACGATTGCCGACGTGGGCTGGGAGATGTTCCAGTTCATGCTGGACGTGGCCAGCGGCCGCAAGAAGACCTGGGCCGAACAGTGGAAGCTGGCCAACCAGCTGGTGCTGTTCAACCCGGCGCCGGTGACCTGAGCGCACGGCGCCGCCCCCTGCAAAAAGCGCTGCCGAGGCAGCGCTTTGCTTTTTGGGGGGATGCCCGGGTGTGGCCTAGCCCGCGGCGGCCACGGTCAGTGTGGCATCGATCCGGGCCAACACCTGCAAGGCCGTGGCGTGGGGGCCCTGGGGAAAGCGGCTGTTCCATTCGTGCTCGGCCAGCGGGTGCACGCTGCAGTTGCCGGGCAGGGGGGCGTTGGCGTCCAGCAGCGCATGCAGGCGCGGCACGAACACCCACTGCAGCCATTCCTCGATCTGCAGGGTGTCGTACATGAAGGGCATGGTCGATGCCAGGGCCTGCTCCGACGGCGGCTGCGCGCCCCACAGGGCGGCCGCGCGCAGTTCGGCTTCCAGTTGCTGCAGGTGGTGGCGCAAGGTGGTGGATGTATCGCTCATGGTGCGATTGTCCCCGCTTCGCCAATCCCTGACAGGTCACCGTGGTTGCCCTCATAAGGTTTCCCCGCAGGCCGCGTCAACTAGGTTACTGCGCGGGCCTTCAAACCTTCGGGGTTTGCCCGGAATTGTTCTGCATGGCGGAATTTCCCACTGTTTATTTGCGAAAGCTGGCCCTAGTCTGGACTGACAGCGGGGTGCCGGCCAGCGCTGCCAACCGATCAAGGAGACAGGGATGCAGAACAACACCACGGCCGTTGGCGCAGGCGTGCGCGACGGCCACCAGGGCAGGAGGGCGTGATGGACGTTCTTTTGCAGCAAGTGCTCAATGGCCTGACATTGGGCGGTATCTACGGGCTGGTGGCGCTGGGGCTGACCCTGGTCTACGGCATCTTGCACGTACCCAATTTCGCGCACGGTGCGTTCTACATGGTCGGTGCCTTCGTCGCCTTCCACGCGATGAACGCCTGGGGCCTGGGCTACTGGCTGGCGATGCTGGTGGCCGCAGGCGTGGTGGCGGCGATGGCCGTGGTCAGCGAGCGGCTGGTCTTCACGCCGCTGCGCAACGCCTCGGGCATCCACCCCATGGTGGCCGCCATCGGCGTGCTGCTGTTTCTG
Organism: Comamonas aquatica; assembly: GCF_018064205.1. NCBI lineage: Bacteria > Pseudomonadati > Pseudomonadota > Betaproteobacteria > Burkholderiales > Comamonadaceae > Comamonas > Comamonas aquatica. Next base: position 3,670,890 of record NZ_CP072916.1, read on the forward strand.
GAGGCGGCGGCCCAGGCGCTCTGGGGTGCGGATTTCCAGCGCATGCAGACGCCCTATACCAGCATCATCGACCTGGGCGGCGTGACTGCGCCGGCCCAGCGCCTGCTGATCATTGCCGCGGCCTTTGCGCTGATGGTGGCGCTGCACCTGTTCCTGACGCGGACGTTGGTGGGCTCGACCATCATCGCCATGGCGCAAAACCGCGACGGGGCCTCCATCGTCGGCATCGACGCTCAGCGCGTGGCCATGCTGACCTTTGCCATCTCCGGCGTGCTGGCGGCCGTGGCGGCCACGCTGTACGCGCCCATCAACCTGGTCTACCCGGCCATGGGCCATCTGGTGATCACCAAGGCCTTCGTGATCATCATCCTGGGCGGCATGGGCAGCATTCCCGGTGCCATCGTGGGCGGGCTGATCATCGGCTTTGCCGAGAGCTTCGGCGCCTACTACATCTCGACCGACTACAAGGACATCATCGCCTTCGTGCTGCTGGTGGTGATCCTGTCGATGCGCCCCGAGGGCCTGTTTGCAAAGAGGGGGCGCTGAGATGCAAGCTTTTATTGATAGCAAACTGGCCTGGGGGCTGTTGCTGGCGGCCAGCCTGGCCTTTCCCTGGGTGGCGGGCAACGACTACCACCTGACGGTGATGAGCACGGCCTACATCTTCGCCATCGCCACGCTGGGGCTGAACCTGATCACGGGCTACACCGGCCAGCTCAACCTGGCGCATGCCGGTTTCATGGCCGTCGGTGCCTACACCGTGGGCATCCTGACCGTAGACCATGGCTGGAGCTTCTGGGCCGCCTTCCCCATGGCGGGGGTGGTGAACGTGGTGCTGGGCTATGGCGTGGGCCTGCTGTCGCTGCGGCTGAAGGGGCACTTCTTTGCCATCTTCACCCTGTGCGTGGGCTACATCATGTTCCTCATCATCGAGAAGTGGGAGGGCCTGACGCACGGCACGGTGGGCATCATGGGCATCCCCGCGCCCGAGCCGATCGGCGCCATCAGCTTCGAGTCTCCGCTGGCGCTGTACTACCTCACGCTGGGTTTTCTGGTGCTGGCCGTGTGGGCCATGCGCCGCATCGTCAAGTCGCTGCTGGGGCGCACCTTCATCGCCATCCGCAACAGCGACGAGCTGGCCGAGGCGCTGGGCATCAACCTGATGCGCAACAAGACCCTGGCCTTCATGCTCAGCGTGTTCTACGCCGGCATGGCGGGCGGGCTGTACGCGGGCTTCGTGCGCTTCATTGGCCCGGACCTGGCCGGCACGCACCACACCTTCGACATGATGATCTTCATGATCGTCGGCGGCCTGGGCACGGTGCTGGGCCCGCTGCTGGGCGCCATCGGCATGCCGTGGCTGACGCAGTCGCTGCAGTTCCTGCAGGAGTACCGCTTCATCGTCTTCGGCCCCATCCTGGTGGCGCTGGTCATCTTCCTGCCCCACGGCATCGTGGGCAGTTTTCTGGCGTGGCGCGCGCGCCGTGCGGCCAAGGAGGGCCGGCCCCATGCTCAAGATTGAACACCTGACCAAGCGCTTCGGCGGGCTGGCGGCGGTCAACGACGTCAGCACCGTGATCGAGGCCGGCAAGATCAACGCCATCATCGGTCCCAACGGCGCGGGCAAGACCACGTTCTTCAACCTGATCAGCTCCATGCACAAGCCCACCAGCGGCACCATCACCTTCAACGGGCGCGATGTGACCTCGCTGCGCCCGGACCAGGTGGCGCAGCTGGGCGTGGCGCGCACCTTCCAGGCCACGTCGCTGTTCGACAAGGCCTCGGTGCTGGACAACCTGATCGTCGGCCACCGCCTGCGCACGCGCTCCGGGCTGTGGGATGTGCTGCGCGGCTCCAGCCGCCTGCGCGAGGAGGAGCGCGTGTGCCGCGAGAAGGCGCGCGATGCGCTGGACTTCGTCGGTCTGTCGCACATCGCCCACCGCCTGGCGGGCGACATCACGCAGGAGGAGCGCAAGCGCGTGGCCTTTGCGCTGGCGCTGGCCACCGACCCGCAATTGCTGCTGCTGGACGAGCCGGCCGGCGGCGTGAACCCGGAGGAGACCGAGGGCCTGGCCCAGCTGATCCGCAAGTTCGTGCGGCACGGCATGACGGTGGCGCTGATCGAACACAAGATGGGCATGATCATGAGCCTGGCCGACAAGATCCTGGTGCTGAGCTACGGCGAGAAGATCGCCGAAGGCACGCCCGACGAGATCCGCCGCAACCCGGCGGTGATCGACGCCTACCTGGGGAGCGAGCATGCTGAAGTTTGAGAACGTTTCGCTGAAATATGGCAGCTTCCTGGCGCTGGACCAGGTCAGCCTGCATGCCGCCCAGGGCGAGCTGGTGGTGCTGCTGGGTGCCAACGGCGCCGGCAAGAGCTCGCTGTTCCTGACGGCCAGCGGCATCCACAAGGCCGCCGGCGGCTCCATCACCTGGAATGGCCAGGAGCTGGTGGGCCGCAAGCCCTCGGCCATCGTGCAGTCCGGCGTGGTGCAGTGCCCCGAGGGGCGCAAGCTGTTCCCGCAGATGAGCGTGCGCAAAAACCTGGAGCTGGGCGCCTACGTGCACCGCCGCGACCCTGGCCCCAGCCGCCAGACGCTGGAGGAGGTGTTCGCCCTGTTCCCCATCCTGCGCGACAAGCAGCACGACCCGGCCGGCTCGCTGTCGGGCGGGCAGCAGCAGATGGTGGCCATCGGCCGCGCCATGATGGGCCGCCCCCGGGTGCTGCTGCTGGACGAACCCTCGCTGGGCCTGGCGCCGCTGGTGATCAAGCAGATGTTCGAGGTCATCGAGCGCATCAATGCAGCCGGCACCACGGTGTTGCTGGCCGAGCAGAACGCGTTTGCGGCGCTGAAGATCGCCCACCGCGCCTACGTGCTGGAAAACGGCCGCATCGTGCGCGAAGGCGCGCCCGCGGCGCTGCTGGCCGATGACTCGATCCGCAAGGCGTACATCGGGGCATGACCCCCTGAGGCGGTTTGCGCCTTCCTCCGCTCTGGCGGGTCCGCCGGAGGGGGCGACATCCTCGCTGTGGGGCGGGCCTGGCGCGATGTCCCCCGCGAAGGTGAGCGATTTTCACTGCGCCGAGGTGCGCAGTTCTGGTTCCGCAACGCAAGACACACCACACACAAGGAGACAACCATGCGTGCATTTTCTCGACTCAATCGCCGCCAGCTGACCGGGCTGGCCCTGGCCTGTGCGGCCACCTGGGCTGCGCCGGCGATGGCGCAGGACGTGGTCAAGATCGGTTACTCGGGGCCGCTGTCGGGCGGTGCCGCGCAGTACGGCAAGAATGCGCTGGACGGCATGCTGCTGGCGGCCGACGAACTCAATGCCGCCAACCTGGAGGTGGGCGGCAAGAAGGTGAAGTTCGAGATCGTGCCGCTGGACGACAAGTACAACCCGTCGGAGACCGCCATCAACGCTCAGCGCCTGGTGCAGCAGCACAAGACGGCGGCCATCCTGGTGCCGCATTCCGGTGGCATCTTCGCGGTGCAGACCACCAACGAGCGCAGCAACTTCATCGTGCTGGCCTACAGCTCGGTGCCGCAGATCACCAACCGCGGCAACAAGCTGACGCTGCGCATTCCGCCGGAGTTCACCACCTACATCGAGCCCTTCTCCAGCTACCTGATGCAGCGTTACGGCAAGAAGGTGGCCATGGTGGGGGCGGACCACGACTACGCCAAGGCCTGGGCCGCGGCCTTCAAGCCCGGCTGGGAAAAGCTGGGCGGCAGCGTGGTGGCCGAGAACCCCATGAGCTACAACCGTGCCACCGACTTCTACAGCGGCGTCAGCAAGGCGCTGGCGGCCAAGCCCGATGTGCTGTTCGTCGGCGGGGCCTCCGAGCCCACGGCCCTGGTCGTCAAGCAGGCGCGCGAGCTGGGTTTCAAGGGCGGCTTCCTGGTCATGGACCAGGCCAAGCTGGATGAGATGGCGCGCGTCGTCGGCGGCCTGGAGGTGCTGGAAGGCGCCATCGGCGTGCTGCCCGTGTCGGCCGACCCCTCGCCCGACAACCAGGCCTTCATCGCGCGTTTCGGCCAGAAGTTCGCGGGCCGCGTGCCCGGCTCCGAGGCCCTGTGGAACTACACCGCCGTGCATGCCACGGCCAAGGCCATGCAGCTGGCCGGCTCGGCCACCGATGCCAAGGCCATCCACGCCAAGCTGGATGCGGGCTACAAGGCGCTGTCGCCCCAGGTGAACCCCGGCGGTGTGCTGGGCGTGGACGACAAGGGCGGCACCTTGACCCGCGAGCGCGGCGGTGCGGTGCAGGACGGCAAGATCACCGTGATCAGCACCGAAAAGAAATAAACCGACAGGTCGGTCACACCCCCCACAAAAAGCGCACCTCGGTGCGCTTTTTGTTGGGCCATCCTGGCCATGGAATCATCAGTAAAAAGAGCGGTTTGCGCGCGCCCAACCATGATTTCAAAGTGTTTTGTGTCTGAAATCGTTGAATGTTCAGCGCGAACCGCTCCTTTTTTCGATCAGATCAGGCTGGCGCCGCCGTCCAGCACCAGGGCCTGGCCGGTCATGTGGCGCGAGGCGTCCGAGGCCAGGTAGACGGCGGCGCCCTTCAGGTCCTCCTCGCCGCCGATGCGGCGCAGCGGTGCCCGCGCGATCAGCTGGTCGCCCAGCTGGTCGATCAGGCCGTTGGCCAGCTTGCTGGGGAAAAAGCCCGGGCAGATGGCGTTCACGCGGATGCCGTACGGCCCCCACTCGGACGCCAGGGTGCGCGCCAGGTGCACGGCGGCGGCCTTGGAGGTGTTGTAGGCCACGGTGTGCATGCCCGGTGGCGTGCCCTTGAAGGCCGCGACCGAGGCCGTGATGATGACGTTGCCCTGGCCCTTGGGAATCATCACGCGCTTGGCCACCTCGCGCGTCAGGAAGAAGGGCGCGGAGACGTTGAGGTTCATGACCTTGTGCCAGGCTGCGTCGGGGTAGTCCTCGGCCTTGGCGCCCCAGGTGGCGCCGGCGTTGTTCACCAGGATGTCGATGCTGCCCAGCTCGGCCAGCACGGCATCGACCAGCGCCGGAATGGCGTCGAACTGCTGCAGGTCGTTGGTGAAGGTGGCGACCTGGATGCCCAGGCCTTCGAGGTGGGCCTTGGCGGCGGCCAGCTCGTCGGCCTTGCGCGCCGTGATGGCCAGGCGGGCCCCCATCTCGCCCAGGGCCTCGGCCATCTGCAGGCCCAGGCCGCGCGAGCCCCCGGTGATCAGCGCGGTCTTGCCGGCCAGGTTGAACAGTTGTCGGACGCTCATGCCGTGTCTCCTTGCTTGTTGGTGTGGACTGGAGGGCCCGCAGCGCGGAACGCTCCAGCAAACATCCTAGGAGAGGCGGCGCGGCGGCGCTGTCGTCTCGGTAACTGCCGCCGGCGCGGCGCTAGGCCTGGTAGATGGCCTGCTGCAGGCGGCGCACCATGCGCTCCAGCTCGGGCCGGGCGCGGGACATCAGCAGGTCGGCGGAAATCAGCCGCGCCGGGCCGCCGCAGCTGATGGCCATCAGCGGCAGGCCACGGCCCGGCGAGAAGGCCAGGGCGATGGCGTTGACGTGCGGCAGCCAGTCGCCGAAGGAGGTGGTCAGCCAGGGGTGGGGGCGCTCCTGGTGCTGCGGCCACTGCGCCGCCAGGGGCTGGACGGCGGCCCACTGCTCGGGCGCATGGGCCTGCAGGTAATCCAGCGCCTGCAGGCGTTCCTTCACCGGACAGGCCGCCAACCAGGCGCGGCCCACGGCCGTGGTGCCCAGCGGCAGGCGTGTGCCGATGTCCAGGTCCGAGTCCATGGGCAGCGGGCTGGGGCAGTGTTCGATGTAGACCATGCTGTGCCGGTCGCGCGCGGCCAGGGCCACCTCGGCCTGTGTCAGGTCGCACAGCTTTTGCATCAGCGGCCGCGCGATCTTGCGCACATCCAGCCCCGACAGCATGGCGCTGCCCAGGGCCAGCGTGGCCGTGCCCAGGCGGTACTTGCCTTCTTCGGGCACGTGGATCAGGTAGCCCAGCGCGGTCAGCGTGTGCGTCAGGCGCGAGACCGTGGACTTGGGCAGCCCGCAGCGGCGCGCGATGTCCTGGTTGCCCAGCAGTTTCTCGCCGGAGCGAAAGCATGACAGCACCTCCAGACCGCGTGCCAGGGCGGTGATGTAGTTGCGGTCGGGGGCGGCGGGCAGGGCCGGGTCGCGAAGGGCAGGCATGCCTTGGATTATGGAAACCCCCGGCGCGCGGCGCCACAGGGCTTTCGCCAACAAAAAGGCCCGCCGCGGCGAACCGGGGCGGGCCTTGGGCAGAGAGAGCGGGATTACTTCTCGACGAAGGCGCGTTCGATCACGAAGTCGCCGGGCGTGGTGGTGTTGCCTTCCTTGAAGCCGCGCACTTCCATCATGTGCTTCAGATCGGCCAGCATGGCGGGGCTGCCGCAGAGCATGACGCGGTCGGTCTCGGGGTTCAGCGCGGGCAGGCCCAGGTTCTGCGGGAAGACGTTGTTGTTGATCAGGTCGGTGATGCGGCCCTGGTTGCGGAAGGGCTCGCGCGTCACGGTGGGGTAGTAGTGCAGCTTGCCCTTGACGATCTCGCCCAGGAATTCATGCTCGGGCAACTGCTCGAACATCTCCTGGTAGGCCAGTTCCTTGACCTCGCGCACGCCGTGCACCACGACCACATTGTCGAACTTCTCGTAGGTCTCGGGGTCACGCGCCACGGCCAGCCAGGGCGCCAGGCCGGTGCCGGTGCCGATCAGGTACAGGTTCTTGCCGGGCAGCAGGTAGTCGATCAGCAGTGTGCCCGTGGGCTTCTTGCCGACGATGATGGTGTCACCGACCTGGATGTGCTGCAGGCGCGAGGTCAGGGGACCGTCCTCGACCTTGATCGACAGGAACTCCAGGTGCTCCTCGTAGTTGGGGCTGGCGATGGAGTAGGCGCGCAACAGGTTCTTGCCGTCGACCTTCAGGCCGATCATGGTGAAGTGGCCGTTGGAAAAGCGCAGCGACGTGTCGCGGGTGGTGGTGAAGGAAAACAGGCGGTCGGTCCAGTGGTGCACGGACAGGACGCGTTCTTCGAGGAAAGCACTCATGATGGCAAAAGACGGGTAAAGCAAAAATGGGCACAGCCTGCCCGAGCGTTAGCAGCCAGGTGGCGAACCTTGGGGTGCTGCGCATATGCACAGCGGGTATAGCGGGCCGGCTTCTTATAAGGTAGACCGCTATTGTCCGAGAAATGCGGTCCCACGGGTGCGGTTGCCGTCCGAGATTTGATATGGATTAGTAATAAGCACCTGCCTGTCTGGCTTGACAAGGATTAATGCTCGGAATTAGCATAAGTGACCGTGCGCGCTGTGGCGGCACTTTTTAGATCAAAAATACTCAATTTGAGTATTAATGGGCGACATCCGCCAGCAGACGCGCAGAGCTGCACCGGGTGGCGCCGTGGAGGACGACATATGCAAAAGCGCTGGGCGTTGCCCTTGATGGCCTTGGCCGCTGTTCCTGCCTGGGCGCAGGGGGTGCTCAAGATTGGGGAGGTCAACAGCTACAAGGCCATGCCGGCCTTCCTCGAGCCCTACAAGAAGGGCATGGACCTGGCGGTGCAGGAGATCAACGCCGCGGGCGGGCTGCTGGGCAAGAAGGTGGAGCTGGTGGTGCGCGATGACAACGGCAACCCCGGCGACGCCGTGCGCGCCGCCGAAGAGCTGTACACGCGCGAAAAGATCGACGTGCTGACCGGCTCCTTCCTGTCGCACGTGGGCATGGCGCTGACCGACTACGCCGGGCAGAAGAAGCGCTTCTTCCTGGCCTCCGAAACCCTGACCGACAAGGTGGTGTGGGCCAATGGCAACCGCTACACCTACCGCCTGCGCGGCTCGACCTACATGCAGACGGCGATGCTGGTGCAGGAGGCCAAGAAGCTGAACAAGAAGCGCTGGGCCATCGTCTACCCCAACTACGAGTACGGCCAGTCGGCCGTGGCCACCTTCAAGCAGCTGATGCAGCAGGCCCAGCCGGACATCGAGTTCGTCGCCGAGCAGGCGCCCCCGCTGGGCAAGATCGACGCCGGCGCGGTGGTGCAGGCACTGGCCGATGCCAAGCCCGATGCCATCTTCAACGTGCTGTTCTCGGTGGACCTGGGCAAGTTCGTGCGCGAAGGCAACACCCGTGGCCTGTTCAAGGGCCGCCAGGTGGTGGGCCTGCTGTCGGGCGAGCCCGAGTATCTGGACGCGCTGCGCCAGGAAGCGCCCGAGGGCTGGATCGTCACCGGCTACCCCTGGTACGCCATCAAGACCCCGGCCCACGATGCCTTCCTGAAGGCCTACCAGGCCGCGTACAAGGACTATCCGCGCCTGGGCACCATCGTCGGCTACAACGCCATCCAGTCGCTGGCCGCGGGCATCCGCAAGGCCGGCAGCACCGACACCGAGGCCCTGATCCGCGCCTTCCAGGGCCTGCACGTGGACACGCCCTGGGGCCCCATCACCTACCGCGCGCAGGACCACCAGTCCACCATGGGCGCCTACGTGGGCAAGACCACCTACAGCAAGGAGCTGCAGCGTGGCGTGATGGTGGACTTCTACTATGCCGATGGCAAGGACTACCAGCCCTCGGACGCCGAGGTCAAAAAGCTGCGTCCCGCCAGCGCACAATAAGCCACCGGGGCGAACAGCCACCCGGGCCTGGGCGCCCGGGTGGCTTTTTCACACCTGCCACACAGCAATCCTGAGTTTGAGGAGCATTGCCGCATGAGCGCATCTGGCCTGCTGGCCCAATTGCTCAACGGGCTGGCCAGCGCGTCGTCGCTGTTCCTGGTGTCCGTGGGGCTGTCGCTGATCTTCGGGGTCACGCGCACCATCAATTTCGCGCACGGCTCGTTCTTCATGCTGGGCGCCTACCTGGCGTTCACCAGCGTCGAGACCCTGGCGCCGAGTCTGGGCTTCTGGCCGGCGTTGCTGCTGGCGCCGCTGGTCTGCGGCGTGCTGGGTGCGCTGACCGAAATGCTGCTGCTGCGCCGCATCTACCAGGCGCCCGAGCTGTTCCAACTGCTGGCCACGTTTGCCCTGGTGCTGGTCATCAAGGACGCGGCCCTGTGGCTGTGGGGGCCGGAAGAGCTGTTCGGGCCGCGCGCCGCGGGCTTCGAGGGTGCGGTCGACATCCTGGGCCGCAGCTTTCCCACCTATGACCTGCTGCTGATCGCCGTCGGCCCGCTGGTGCTGCTGGGCCTGACCCTGCTGCTGACGCGCACGCGCTTCGGCATCCTGGTGCGCGCAGCCACGCAGGACCGCGAGATGGTCGGCGCGCTGGGCGTGAACCAGGCCTGGCTGTTCACGGCGGTGTTCGCCCTGGGCACGCTGCTGGCGGGCCTGGCCGGTGCGCTGCAGCTGCCGCGCGAGCCGGCCAGCCTGGAGATGGACATGACCACCATCGGCGCCGCCTTCGTGGTGGTGGTGGTGGGCGGCATGGGCAGCATCCCCGGCGCCTTCATCGCCGCGCTGCTGATTGCGCAGATCAAGGCCGTGTGCATCTGGCTGGGCGTGCAGGAGGTGCTGGGGGTGACGGTGTCGTTCTCCAAGCTGACGCTGGTGGTGGAATTCCTGGTCATGGCCGCCGTGCTGATCTGGCGCCCCTGGGGCCTGCTGGGCCGGCCCCAGGCCCCGGCGCGCGCGGCAGGCACGCCCGAGCAGCCGCTGCGCCCCGCCGGAGGGGCCGGCCGCACCGCCTGGGCCGTGCTGCTGCTGGGCCTGGTGCTGCTGCCGCTGGCCGCCGGGCAGGACAGCTATGCCACCGTGCTGCTGACCGACATGCTGATCGCCGCGCTGTTTGCGGCGAGCCTGCACTGCATCCTGGGCCCGGGCGGGTTGCATTCGTTCGGCCATGCGGCGTACTTCGGCCTGGGGGCCTATGGCGCGGCCCTGGCCGTGCGGGCGCTGGATCTGCCTATGGAAGCGGCCCTGCTGGTGGGGCCCCTGGCCGCCGTGGCCGGGGCCCTGCTGTACGGCTGGTTCTGCGTGCGCCTGTCGGGCGTGTACCTGACCATGCTGACCCTGGCGTTTGCGCAGATCACCTGGGCCATCGTGTTCCAGTGGGATGCGGTCACCGGCGGCAGCAACGGCCTGACCGGGGTCTGGCCCTCGGCCTGGGCCGAGCAGGGGGCCGCCTTCTACTGGCTGGCGCTGGCCGTCTGCGCCGCGGGCCTGTACCTGCTGCGCCGCCTGCTGTTTGCGCCCCTGGGCTATGCACTGCGCGCCGCGCGCGACTCCGCCGTGCGCGCCGATGCGATTGGCCTGGACGTGCGCCGCATCCAGTGGACGGCCCTGGTGGTGGCCGCGGGCTTTGCGGGCGTGGCCGGGGCACTGTTCGTGTTTTCCAAGGGCAGCGTGGCCCCCGACAGCCTGGGCGTGACCCGCAGCGTGGATGCGCTGGTCATGGTGCTGCTGGGCGGGATCCAGACCCTGGCGGGGCCGGTGGTCGGCTCGGCGGCCTTCACCTGGCTGCACGACACGGTGGCGCGCAACACCGATTACTGGCGCGCGCTGATGGGCGCCATCATGCTGCTGCTGGTGCTGCTGTTCCCGCAGGGGCTGGCCGGATCGGCGCAGCGGCTGGGGCGCTGGCTGGCGCGGCGCGGAGGTGGGGCATGACACTGCTGCAGGTCGAACAACTGAGCAAATCCTTTGGCGGCGTGCAGGCCGTGCAGGGCGTGTCCCTGGCGCTGCAGGCCGGCGAGATGCTGGCCCTGATCGGGCCGAACGGCGCGGGCAAGAGCACCACCTTCAACATGGTCGGCGGGCAGCTGGTGCCGGACCGTGGCCGCGTGCTGCTGCGCGGCCAGGACATCGCCGGGCTGGCGCCGCGCGCCATCTGGCGACGGGGCGTGGGGCGGACCTTCCAGATCGCGCAGACCTTTGCCTCGTTCAGCGTGGTCGAGAACGTGCAGCTGGCCCTGCTGTCGCACGACCGGCGCACCTTCCGCTGGTGGCCGCGCGCCGCAGCCCACCGCCGGGACGATGCGCTGGCCCTGCTGGAGCAGGTGGGCATGGCGGCGCAGGCCGACCGGCCCTGCAGCGAACTGGCCTATGGCGACGTGAAGCGCGTGGAGCTGGCGCTGGCACTGGCCCACGACCCGCAGCTGCTGCTGATGGACGAACCCACGGCCGGCATGGCGCCGGGCGAGCGCGTGGCGCTGATGCAGCTGACGCGCGACCTGGCCCGCGCGCGGCAGATGGGCGTGCTGTTCACCGAACACAGCATGGATGTGGTCTTTGGTCTGGCCGACCGCGTGACCGTGCTGGTGCGCGGCCAGCTGCTGGCCGAAGGCACGCCGCAGGCCATCCGCGACGATGCGCGGGTGCAGCAGGCCTACCTGGGCACGGGCTGGGTGCTGGAGGCAGAAAAATGATGGAAATAGAGAGCAGCATGGGCAAGCAGGACGCGCGCGAACAGCCTAAAACACCCTTGTTGCAGGTCGACGGCCTGCACGCCTGGTACGGCGCCGCCCACATCCTGCACGGCGTGTCGGTGCAGGTCGGGCGCGGCGAGGTCGTGGCGCTGATGGGGCGCAATGGCGCGGGCAAATCCACCACGCTCAAAAGCATTGCCGCCTTGGTGCCGCGCCGCGAAGGAAAAATTCTTTTCAGGGGCGAGGACCTGGCGCGCAAGGCCGCGCACCAGATCGCCCAGCGTGGCCTGGGCTATGTGCCCGAGGACCGGCGCATCTTCACCGAGCTGACGGTGCTGGAGAACCTGGAAGTCGGCCGCCAGCCGCCGCGCACCTGGCCCGACGGGACGGCGGTGCCGCACTGGACGCCTGAAAAGTTGTTTGCACTGTTTCCGAACCTGGGCGAAATGCCCGATCGCCTGGGCGGCCGCATGAGCGGTGGCGAGCAGCAGATGCTGACCGTGGCGCGCACCCTGATGGGCCAGCCCTGCCTGGTGCTGCTCGATGAGCCCTCGGAGGGCGTGGCGCCGCTGATCGTGGAGCAGATGGCGCGCACCATCCTGCAGCTCAAGCAGGCGGGCATCGGCATCCTGCTGTCCGAGCAGAACCTGCCCTTCGCCCAGGCCGTGGCCGACCGCACCTATGTGCTGGAGAAGGGGCAGATCGTCTGGTCCGGCGCCATGGCGGCGCTGGCGGGCGATGCCGCCGTGCGCCAGCAGTACCTGGGGGTCTAGGCGGTGGGCGGTGTCATGGCGCGAGGGCGCGGCGGAAGTCCGGGTCGCTGACGAGCTGGCCCACCAGCTGGCGGTACAGGCCTTGGTAGTGGGCCGCCGCAAGCGGGACCGCCACCGCGGCCATGAAGGACGACTCCCATTCGGCGCGGGCGCCCAGTTCCTTGGCGTAACGCGGCTGCCCGCTGCGCGTCACCACAAAACGGGCCTGCAGCGAGGCCGTGCCCGTGCCCATGGCTGGATCCACGGCGCTGTGGAGCAGCGTGCCCGTGATCACGGTCTGCGCATCGGGGCGCAACAGGCCGGCAGCATCGAGTTCGACCACCAGGCTTTCCCGCAGGTACTGGGCAAAGGAGCCCTGGATGGGCGATTGCACCGAGTTGGCACCGCGCAGGGCGTGACTGCGGTCCATGGCCGCCGGCTTGCCGGCCTCCAGCGTGAAGACACCCACCTGGGCGGGCGCGAGCGGGCTGCCGCGCAGCGCCTGGGTGTTTTCCACGGTGGGCTGGGGCGGGCCCATGGTGATCTGGGCGCAGCCGGTGGTGAGCAGCACGCCGGCGAGGGCGAAGAGCCGGGTGGCGCAATGCATGGACAGTGACCCAGGCGCGGGTGCGCGCATCAGGGCTGCTGGAAGCGCGGTTCGCGCGAGAGGTCGCGCAAGGCATGGGCCAGCACCTGGTGGACCATGGTGCGCACGGCGTCCTCCATGTTCTGCGCCTTGACCGCTTCAGCGGGGGCCGAGGCATTGCCCAGGGTGGTGTGGATGGCGTGGCGGGCCGAGGCCACCACGGCCGCGCCGCCTGCGGGCGGCAGGTAGCTCACCGTGCAGATGTAGCCGTCGGTCACGGCGGAGCCCGCGAGGCCGAAGGTCAGACCGGTCACAAAACCCTGCTGGGCCGCATCCTTGGTGATGGGCACGTTGTTGAGCGTGACCTGCAGCCAGCCGCCGTCACCGGCCGTGTCGCGCAGCTCCTGGAACAGGCCGCTGGCCGCCACCTGGGCGCGCACCTGTGCGGCCAGCAACTGGGTGGCCTGGGCGTTGGGCGCCCCCTGGGTCTGGAACTCGAACGTGAACCGCGCGGGGGCCGGCGCCGCGGGGGGCTGGATGTCTGCGGCCGGGATGTCGCGGGTCGCGGTGTCCACATAGACGGAGGCACAGCCGCCGAGGAAAAGACCACAGGAGGCCAGGAGCAAGGCACGGGCGGTGCTGGCAAGCCAGGAAGCCGAATGGGAGGGCATGGTGAAGCAAAGGAGAAGACCAGGGGCCGCGGCACAGGCCGCGGAACGGGGGCCCCGTGACGGCGCCGAAAGGGCCTTCAGAGGGGCCGCGGGAGTGTAGGAGTTTTGTTACAAAGCGCGGCGCCGCCGGCGACAGCCGGGCGTGTATCTGCCGCTTTGTTGCCTTGGCGCAACCTTCAGCCGGCCGTCGCTTCGGCCGCCAGGTGCTCGGCCACCACCGCCGCCAGCCAGTCCATGACCACCCGCACCCGGCGCGGCAGGTGGCGGCGCGTGGCGTACATCAGCGTGAGCGGCATGGGCGGTGCGGTGTGCTGCGGCAGCACTTCCACGAGTTCACCGCGCGCCAGCAGGTCCACCACACCCAGGCGCGGTACCTGGATGATGCCCAGCCCGGCCAGGCAGCTGGCCATGTAGGCCTCGGCATTGTTGACGGTGATGGCGCCCGGCATGGGCAGGACCAGCAGCGCGCCGTCCACCACGGCTTCGAAGCCGGTGGCGCGTGCGCCCAGGGTGTTCACGAAGTGCACCAGCCGGTGGTGCCCCAGATCGTCCAGCGACTGCGGGGTGCCGTGCTGGCGCAGGTAGCCGGGGCTCACGCAGTTGACCTGCCGCGCCTGGCCCAGCGGGCGGGCGACGAGGCTGGCATCCACCACCGCGCCGGTGCGCAGCACGCAGTCAAAGCCCTCGCGCACCAGGTCCACGCGGCGCTCGGTGCTGCTCAGCTCCAGCTCCAGCGCGGGGTGGCGCGCCAGCAGCTCGGGCAGGCGTGGCACGACCACGTTGCGCGCCATGCCGGTGGACATGTCGATGCGCACCCGGCCCTGCAGGCCGCCCTCGCGGTGCTGGAACATGGCCTGCAGCTCGTCCAGGTCGGCCAGCAGGTCCTTGCAGCGTTCGTAATAGGCCTGGCCGTCCTGGGTGAGCTGCACGCGCCGGGTCGTGCGGTGCAGCAGGCGGGTGCCCAGCTGGGTTTCGAGCTGCTGCACGGCCGTGGAAGTGCTGGCCTTGGGCAGGCCCAGGGTGTCGGCGGCCTGGGTGAAGCTGGCCAGCTCGGCCACCCGCGTGAAGATGCGCATGCGCTCCAAGGGATTCATTGTTCGTCGGTTGTGAACGATGTGATCGATTTTGCAGGGTTTATCTGGCCAGTGGTCATCAATAAAGTCTAGCCATCGACCTTGTCACCCCCCAGGAGCTGTCCATGACCACCCCCTCCCCGAGCATTTCCCCTATCGCCCTGATCACCGGCGGCAGCCGTGGCCTGGGCCGCAACGCTGCGCTGCACGTGGCCCGTGCCGGCACCGACGTGATCCTGACCTACCGCAGCCAGGCCTCCGAGGCCCAGGCCGTGGTGGCCGAGATCGAGGCCCTGGGCCGCAGTGCGCTGGCCCTGCCGTTGGACGTGGCCGACAGCCGCAGCTTTGCCGCCTTTGCCCAGCAGGTGCAGGCCGCGCTGGCCCAGCACTGGCAGCGCGAGCGCTTCGACTTTCTGGTGAACAACGCCGGCATCGGCATCCACGCCAGCTTCATGGAGACCACGGAGGCGCAGTTCGACGAGCTGGTCAACATCCACCTCAAGGGCACGTTCTTCCTGTCGCAACAGCTGCTGCCGCTGATGAACGATGGCGGGCGCATCCTCAACGTGTCCACCGGGCTGGCGCGCTTTGCGCTGCCGGGCTACGCCGCCTATGCGGCCATGAAGGGCGGCATCGAGGTGCTGAGCCGCTACATGGCCAAGGAGCTGGGCGCGCGCGGCATCACCGTGAACGTGGTGGCGCCGGGCGCCATCGAGACCGATTTTGGCGGTGGCGCGGTGCGCGACAACGCCCAGCTCAATGCCATGGTGGCCAGCCAGACGGCCCTGGGCCGTGTCGGCCAGCCCGATGACATCGGCGGGGTGATTGCCGCCCTGCTGCAACCGGGCACGGGCTGGATCAACGCCCAGCGCATCGAGGCCTCGGGCGGCATGTTCCTCTGAGCCGCGGCCGGCTACGGCGTGATCGGCAGCACGGGCGTCAGGGCCTGCAGCTGGGGCGCGCGCCGCAGGCCGCTGGGCAGCAGGTAGCGGCCACGCAGCAGCGGCAGGGTCACCTCGGTGTAGGCCACGTCGAGGGCCACACCGCCGTGCTGCCAGGCCTGCACCGCCAGCGTGGTGCAGTACAGGCCGCGTTCGGCATCCACCAGATCGAAGGCGCGGCCCTGCTGGGCCAGGGCCCAGGCCACGGCCTGTTGGCGGGCCGGGGCACTGGCGGGCACCCGGTACAGCTGGTAGGCCCGGGCGCGTTGCGGGTCTAGGTAGAAGTCCAGCGTGTCCAGCACCACGGCATCGGGCTGGCCGGGCTTTTCGGACGGGGTGGCATGCAGCACCTGCCAGGGGCCGGTGGGATCGGCCGGTGCCACCAGCAGGCCCACGTGGCTGAAGTCGCCGGTGTCGACGGCGCGCACCAGGTGACTGATGGTCTCCGTGCCCTGGCGGAACAGCAGGTCACCGGCGGCGGCCTGTGCGGGCAGTGGCGGGGTGGCCCCGACATGCCCACCGACCAGCAGGGCCAGACCGAAGGCGACGCCGTGGCGTCGCCACACACTCACAGCTGGACTTTCCAGACGCCGTTGTCCAGGAACAGGTTCATGCGCTCGCGGCGGGTGTTGCCATCGCCGTAGGTGACCAGCACCCGCAGCTGGATGACGTTCTCTCGGGTGGCAGAGGGCACGCGTTCGACGATCTCCACCTTTTGCAGCCCGCCCTTGGCGTCGACCTTGGACTTGGCGCCGGCCAGCATCTGGCGCAGCTTGGGGGTCAACTCGGCCAGTTGCTCTTTGGAGAGGCTGCGTGCCGAGACCATGCTGATGCTCCGGTCGAAATCACCATCGGCCAGCGCGCGGTAGAAGCGCTGCACCAGGGCATCCTGCAGTTCCTCGGGGGTGGCCGCGGGGGCGGCGGTGTCAGCAGGCGCGGTGGCGCAGCCGGCCAGGCCCAGGGCCGAGGCGGTGAACAAGCCCGCCAGCAGGCAGTGGCGGCGGGAAACGCAGGCAGAAACAGAAGAAGACACAGGACCATCCCCAAAAATTAGCAATGGGCCAGTGTAGTAGACGGGGCATGAAAAAAGACTGGATGGCCTGTGCTGCCTGCGGAAGTAGCTATCGATTTATGGGGGTGCGGTGGGGTGTGACAGCACCCCGCAGCGGCGGTGCCGGGGCCAGGCCCTCACTCAAACCGGGTGGCGTGCAGGCTGGGGCGCTGGCGGGCCGCCTCCAGCCAGGCGTGCAACCGCGGGGTGGCCTCGGCGGGCAGCAGCGCCGGCAGGCGAAAGCGCACGTACTCCAGGCCCACGGCCACGGTGATCTGGTCCAGGCCGAAGTCGGCGCCCACGGGGCGCGGCGGCGTCTGCTCCAGCTGCGCCAGGGTACGGCCCAGGGCGGCCAGGCGGCGCTGGCCCAGCACGCTGGCATCGGCCTCGGTGCCCTGGTACTTGCGCGCAATCACCACGGCAAACGCGGCTTCCATCAGGCCATAGCCCACGCTGGCCTGGGCCAGCACCGCGGCGCACTGCGCGGGGGGCACCAGGGCCGGGCCGGTGCCGATCTGGTCCAGGTACTGGGCGATCAGCAGGGATTCGGCGATCGCCTGGCCTTCGTCCGTCACCAGCACCGGGATGCGCAGCTGCGGGTGGACGGCCAGCAGGGCCGGGTCGTGGTTCCAGGGGTCGGACCAGACCAGCTGCACGCGTTCGGCCAAGCCTTTCTCCAGGGCGGCAATGCGGGCCACGCGGGCAAAGGGCGAGGTGGCGTTCAGAAACAGTTGCATGGTGGGTTCACTGTGAGATGCAAAAAAAAGAAGCTGTCAGCGCTGGTCAGGACTGGGCGGGCGCGGTTTTTTGGCGCGAAAACGCCACCAGCAGCGTGCCCAGCGCCAGGGCCGTGCAGCCCAGGGCAAACAGGCTGCGGTAGCTGCCGGTGCTGGCGTAGACATAGGCCATCAGATAGCCGGCCGTGGCCTGCAGCAGCGCAAAGGCGGCGGTGGCATAGCCCCACATGCGCTTGTGGCGCGCCGGGCCGATGAGCTGCATCAGGTAGCCCGAGGTGATGGCCGCCATGCCGGGCGACAGCGCCCCGACGATGAAGCCCGAGACCGCATGGCCAGCAAAGCCGGCCCAGACCAGGGGCAGGCCGATGGCCACGGCCTTGAGGGCGTAGGCCCCGGTGGTGGTGCGCCACCAGCCCCAGCGCGTGGCACACAGCGCGGCGCACAGCGGGCCGGCCACGGCACCCAGGCCGAACATGGCCCATTGGGTAGAGGCATAGCCGGCGCCCAGGTGCAGCTCGCGCGCCAGGTAGTCCACCCAGAACACGGTGTGCGGCACAAAGCCGAAGCCATCCGTGGTGTAGGCCAGGAACACCAGCACCACCGGCAGGCTCCACACCAGGGCGGGCGGGCTCGGCACCTGGGGGCCGGGCGTCACCGCCATGGGCACGGGCGCCGGCAGCTGGCGCGCCTGGCGCACGCCCCACCAGGTGGTGGCCGCGCAGACCAGGGCCAGGCCCCACCAGACGGCGCTCAGGCTTTGCTGGGCCAGGGCCGGCACCAGGGTGGCCGACAGCAGCGCGCCCACGCCGATGCCGCTGAACATCAGCGGCCCCAGCGCCGCACGGCGTGCCAGCGGCGTGGCCGCCATGGCCACCGAGGGGCCCAGCACCATCAGCGTGGCCCCGGCGATGCCGGACACCAGGCGCCAGACGAAGAACACGGCCATGGGCTGGGCCATGCTGCAGCCCAGAAAACTCAGCGTCACCGCGATCCAGCAACCCTGCAGCACGCGCACGGCACCCAGGCGTTCGGCCAGCGGCGCGGCGGCCAGCGCCCCGATCAGGTAGCCCAGCAGGTTGGCCGCGCCCAGGTAGGCCACCTGCTCGCCGGTGAACCAGCCGGCCAGCACCATCTGCGGCATCAGCGCGGTGTAGGCAAAGCGCGCCAGCCCGACGCCGCTGAGCGTGGCCAGAAAGCCGGTGAGGAAAAGCGGAAGTTCGTTGCGTTGGATCACGGCGCGCAGGGTCGGGTGGCAGGAGTCCACAGCTTAGCGGCGTGCTGCATCTTGTCCAATGATTCAAAATGAAGGCAAAAATCTTCTTTCGTGATGAGGTGGTGGCATGCAACTCAAATCCCTGCGCATCTTCGAGGCCGTGTGCGAGACCGGCAGTTTCGGCGCGGCCGCGCAGCAGCTGCACACCGTGCAGTCCAACGTGACGGCCCACATCAAGAAGCTGGAGGAAGAGCTGGGCGCGCAACTGCTGGAGCGCAGCACGCCGGTGGTGCCCACCTCGGCCGGGCGGCTGCTGCGTGGCCATGCGCGGCACATGCTGGCCTCGCACGACGAGGTGCTGGCCCTGCTGCAGGGCCGCCAGGCGGCGCCGGGGGCGCTGTGCATCGGCTCCATGGAGACCACGGCCGCGCTGCGCCTGCCGCCGCTGCTGGCCCAGCTGCACCGCCGCCACCCCGGCATGGTGATGGAGCTGCGCACCGGCCCCACGGCCTTTCTGGTCGACGAGATGCTGGCCGGGCGGCTGGACTGCGCCCTGGTCGCCGGCCAGCCACCGCAGCCGCGGCTGCAGGCCTGGCCGGTGTTCCGCGAAACCCTGGTGCTGGTCGGCAGTGCGCCGCTGGCGCAGTTCCCCACGCCGCAGCAGCTGTGCCAGCAGCCCTTTCTGGCCTTCCGCCAGGGCTGCAGCTACCGCCAGCGCATCGAGCTGCTGCTGGCCAGCCAGGGCATCACCTCGGCGCGCATCATGGAGCTGGGTTCGCTGGACGCCATCCTGGGCTGCGTCGCCGCCGGCATGGGCTATGCGCTGCTGCCCCAGTCCGTGGTGCAGGCCCAGCAGGCGCGCTTTGGCGTGCAGGGCTGCGCGCTGCCCCCGGGGCTGACCGACATCGCCCGGGTGGACACCTGCCTGGTCACCGGCCCCGAGGCCAGCTGGTCACCCGCGCTGCGCGCCTGGGTGCAGCTGCTGCACGAGACCGTGGCACCGACCCAGGCCATGGCCGAAGCCGAAGAACTCCTGATGGCATAGCGCCCTGCGCAGGCGCAGCAAGCGCTGCAGGCCAATTTGGCAGGTTTTTTTGAGGCGACGCTCAGGGACTCGCGGGCACCAGGGTGCGGCGGTACTGCATGGCCTCGGCCACGTGGGCGCTGGCGATGTGGGGGCTGCCGGCCAGGTCGGCGATGGTGCGCGCCACGCGCAGCGCGCGGTGGGTGGCGCGGGCCGACCAGCCCAGGCGGTCGGCGGCCTTGCGCACCAGGGCGGCGGCGCTGTCCTCCAGCTGCAGGTGCTGCTCCAGCGCGTCGCCCTGCAGCAGCTGGTTGCTGCAGCCCTGGCGCTGCAGGGCCCGCGCCCGCGCCTGGGCCACGCGGGCCTGCACGGCCTGGCTGCGTTCGCCCTCGGTGCTGGCCAGCAGTTGCTCGGCCGGCAGGCTGTGCACCTCGACGTGCAGGTCGATGCGGTCCAGCAGCGGGCCGCTGAGCTTGCCCTGGTAGCGCGCCACCTGGTCGGGCGTGCAGCGGCAGTTGCGCTGGGCACTGCCCCAGAAGCCGCAGGGGCAGGGGTTCATGGCCGCAATCAGCTGGAAGCGCGCCGGGAACTCCGCGCTGTGCGTGGCGCGGGCGATGGTGATGCAGCCGGTCTCCAGTGGCTCGCGCAGGGCCTCCAGCGCGCTGCGGCTGAATTCGGGGAATTCATCGAGGAACAGCGTGCCATGGTGGGCCAGGGAGATCTCACCGGGCTTGGGCGGTGAGCCCCCGCCGACCAGGGCCACAGCGCTGGCCGTGTGGTGTGGGTGGGCGGTGCGGCGCTGGCCCCACTGCGTGGCCTGGAAGCGCCCGCACAGGCTGGCGATGGCCGCGCTTTCGACGGCTTCCTGCTCGGTCATGGGCGGCAGGAGGCCGGCAAACCGGTGGGCCAGCATGGACTTGCCCGACCCGGGCGGGCCGACCAGCAGCACGGCATGGCTGCCGGCGGCGGCAATCTCCAGGGCGCGCTTGGCCTGGACCTGGCCCTTGACCTCGGCCAGATCCAGCAGGACCCGGGGCGCCTGGCGCGGTGGCGGCAGCATGCGCTGCCAGCCCGTGCTGGCGCGGTCATGCGGGGTGGCACCCGGGGGCAGCAGTTGCGCCACCACATCCAGCAGGTGGGCGGCACCATAGACCTCGGCCTGCGGGGCGCAGGCCGCCTCGGCGGCGCTGTCCAGCGGCAGCACCAGGCGTGCCGGGGTCTGGCCCCAGGGCAGGGCCAGGCTGGTGGCCAGGGCCCCGCGCACCGGGCGCAGCTCGCCGGACAGCGACAGCTCGCCCGCGAACTCCCAGCCGTGGAGCCGCGCCGCATCGATCTGCCCGCTGGCGGCCAGGATGCCCAGGGCGATGGGCAGGTCGAAGCGGCCGGAGTCCTTGGGCAGGTCGGCCGGCGCCAGGTTCACGGTGATGCGCTTGTTGGTTGGAAATTCCAGGCCGCTGTTGACGATGGCGCAGCGCACGCGCTCGCGGGCTTCCTTGACCTCCACGTCGGCCAGCCCCACCAGGGCCAGGCTGGGCAGGCCGTTGGCCAGATGCACTTCCACGGTGACGGCGGGCGCTTGCAGCCCCAAAAGGGCACGACTTTGGACGCAAGCCAGGCTCATGGGGCGGTCCTCCCTCAAAAGGTGCACAAAAAAGCAGCACATGCCACCGTGGGTTTGCACTAAAGTGGTGCAACGCGCGATGTTTCCAGATGTGCACTGTAGAACGCGGGCCTGCTCCGCTGCAAGGCCGTTGGTTGGCACGCTCCATGCTTAAAGGGCTTGTCACAACACTTTTTACAACTGCCAGCTTCCCGGAGGAACGTCTTATGAAAATGGTGTCAGCCATCATCAAGCCCTTCAAGCTCGACGAGGTGCGCGAAGCACTGTCACAGCTTGGCGTACAGGGCATCACCGTGACCGAGGTGAAGGGCTTCGGCCGCCAAAAAGGTCACACCGAGCTGTACCGCGGCGCCGAGTATGTCGTCGACTTCCTGCCCAAGGTGAAGTTGGAAGCCGCGGTCGACGATGCCGTGCTCGAGCAGGTGATCGAAGCCATCGAAGGCGCAGCCCGCACCGGCAAGATCGGCGACGGCAAGATTTTCGTTTACGACCTGGAGCAGGTCGTGCGCATCCGCACCGGCGAGACCGGCAAGGAAGCCCTGTAACCCACCCCCTAATGCAAGAGACTGACATGAAAAAATCGCTCCCTGCCATCTCACTGGGTCTGGGCCTGCTGGCCGCCGCCACCGGTGCCATTGCGCAAGAAGCTGCCCCCGCCGTGGCGGTGGTGGCCGAAGTCGTCGCCGAAGCGGCCGCGCCTGCTGCCCCCGTCCTGAGCGCCGGCGACACCGCGTGGATGCTGACCTCCACCATGCTGGTGATCCTGATGGTCATCCCTGGCCTGGCCCTGTTCTACGGTGGCCTGGTGCGCTCCAAGAACATGCTGTCCGTGCTGGCCCAGGTGTTCACCGTGTTCTCGCTGATCACCGTGCTGTGGGCG
Source organism: Comamonas aquatica (assembly GCF_018064205.1). Lineage (NCBI taxonomy): Bacteria > Pseudomonadati > Pseudomonadota > Betaproteobacteria > Burkholderiales > Comamonadaceae > Comamonas > Comamonas aquatica. Next base: position 3,692,816 of record NZ_CP072916.1, read on the forward strand.
ATCTACGGCTTCTCGCTGGCCTTCGGCGGTGAAGGCAAGTTCTTCGGCAGCTTCGACAAGCTGTTCCTGGCCGGCATCACGCCCGACACCCTGTCGGCCATGCTGCCCACCATCCCCGAATACGTATTCGTGGCCTTCCAGTCCACCTTTGCCGCCATCACCGTGGCGCTGATCGTGGGTGCCTTTGCCGAACGCATCAAGTTCGCGGCCGTGATGATCTTCTCCGTGCTGTGGTTCACCTTCAGCTACATCCCCATGGCCCACATGGTCTGGGGCGGTGGTCTGCTGGCGGCCGATGGCGCGCTGGACTTCGCCGGCGGCACCGTGGTGCACATCAACGCGGCCGTGGCCGGCCTGGTGGGTGCCTACATGGTGGGCAAGCGCATCGGCTTCGGCAAGGAAGCCCTGCCTCCGCACAGCCTGACCCTGACCATGGTCGGTGCCTCCCTGCTGTGGGTGGGCTGGTTCGGCTTCAACGCCGGCTCCGCCGGTGCCGCCAACGGCATCGCTGGCCTGGCCTTCATCAACACCATCCTGGCGACCGGCGCCGCCGCCGTGTCCTGGATCGTGGCCGAAGCCCTGCACAAGGGCAAGGCCTCCATGCTGGGTGCCGCCTCGGGTGCCGTGGCGGGTCTGGTGACCATCACCCCTGCCGCTGGTTTCGTGGGCCCCATGGGTTCCATCGTCATGGGTCTGATCGCTGGCCCTCTGTGCCTGTGGGGCGTGTCGGGCCTGAAGAAGATGCTGAAGGTCGACGACACCTGCGACGTGTTCGGCGTGCACGGTGTGGGCGGTATCCTGGGTGCCATCCTGACCGGTGTGTTCGCCTCGCAAAGCCTGGGCGGCACGGGTGGTCTGACCCCCGACACTTTCGCCATGGGTGCGCAGGTCTGGGTGCAGTTCAAGAGCGTGATCGTGACCATGGTCTGGTGCGGTGTGGTCTCCTTCATCTGCTTCAAGGTCGCAGATGTCCTGGTGGGTCTGCGTGTCGCTGAAGATGCTGAGCGCGAAGGTCTGGACATCACCACCCACGGTGAGTCGGCCTACAACCGCTGAGCAAGGCGCCCGGGCGGCACCCCCGCCCCCGCGCAAGCTGAAACCGCCCTTCGGGGCGGTTTTTTCATGGCCGGTCCGCCGCCAGCGGTCCAGCTCCCCCCTGGCAGGCGGGTGATCGCCTGCGGTGGGGCGTGGTGCCTGAGATGCATGGCCGCCGCAGGCCCAGGGCGCTGCGCGTCCTGCTGATTCACACCCGGCGTTCAAAAAATTCACACGGCAGCGACTGGCAAATTCCGGCAGCACGGCTACGATGCACGGCCATGGACGCAGCCCTTTTCCAGATCACCGAGCGCATACGCGCCGCCCTTGCTGACCACACCCCGCTGCGGCTTCGCGGCGGTGGCAGCAAGGACTTCCACGCCCTGCAACTGCAGGGGGACCTGCTGGACACCCGGGACTGGCGCGGCATCGTCAGCTACGAGCCCAGCGAGCTGGTGGTGACGGTGCGCGCCGGCACGCCGCTGGCCGAGCTGGAGGCCGTGCTGGCCGCCCAGGGCCAGTGCCTGGCGTTCGAGCCACCGCACTTCGGCGCCGCCACGGTCGGGGGTATGGTGGCCACCGGCTGGTCCGGCCCGTCCCGCGCCAGCGTGGGTGCGGTGCGCGACTATGTGCTGGGCGTGGAAATCTTGAACGGGCGCGCTGAGTTGCTGCGCTTCGGCGGCCAGGTGATGAAGAACGTGGCCGGTTACGACGTCTCGCGCCTGATGGCGGGCAGCTGGGGCACGCTGGGGCTGATCACCGAAGTCAGCCTCAAGGTGCTGCCGGTGGCGCCGGGCGAGACCACGCTGCGCTTTGACGGCCTGTCGCAGGCCGAGGCCCTGCAGCGCCTGAACCAGTGGGGCGGTCAGCCACTGCCGCTGAATGCCAGCTGCTGGGTGCCCGACGCGGCGGGTGCCGACACCGGCACGCTGTATCTGCGCTTGCGCGGCGCGCGCGCCGCTGTCGAGGCCGCTTGCCGCAGCCTGGGCGGGGTGCGCCTGGACGATGCCGCCACGGCCGCCGACTGGCAGGCCTGCCGCGAGCAGACCCTGCCCTGGTTTGCGCAGCGTGCGGCCGACCACGTCCTGTGGCGCCTGTCGGTGCCGCAGACCGCACCGGTGCTGGCGCTGCCGCACGGGGTGGGCGCGCCGCTCATCGAGTGGCACGGTGGCCTGCGCTGGGTGCAGGCCCCGCGCAGCCAGGGGCCGGCGCTGCAGGCGCTGGCGCAGTCTGTGGGGGGTAGTGCTTCGCTATTCAGAGCTGAAAGCGCAGACCAGATCAGCGCCAGCCCGATATTTGATGTGCAGAACCCGGCGGTGCAGCGCATCCAGGCCCAGCTGCGCCAGGCCTTCGATCCGGTGGGCATTTTCAACCCCGGGCGCACCATGGCGTGAACCGGGGCCCGCACGGCCCGGCACCCCATCAAAACCATTCCAGAGACACCCCACCATGCAAACCCACCTCGCCCCGCAATACCGTGGCACGCCCGAAGGCCAGGAGGCCGAAGCCATCCTGCGCAAATGCGTGCACTGTGGCTTTTGCACCGCCACCTGCCCCACCTACCAGGAGCTGGGCGACGAGCTGGATGGCCCGCGGGGCCGCATCTACCTGATCAAGCAGGTGCTGGAAGGGCAGGCACCCACGCGCGCCACCCAGCAACACCTGGACCGCTGCTTGACCTGCCGCAATTGCGAATCCACCTGCCCCAGCGGGGTGCAGTACGGCCACCTGGTGGACATCGGCCGCAAGGTGGTCGACGCGCAGGTGCCGCGCCCGCTGGGCGAGCGCCTGCAGCGCTGGGCCTTGAAGGAAGGCCTGACGTCGCCACTGTTTGCCCCGGCCATGAAACTGGGCCAGGCCGTGCGCCCGCTGCTGCCTGCCGCCATCCAGGCCAAGGTACCGCCCAAGGGTGAGCACGGCGCCTGGCCCACGCGCAGCCATGCGCGCAAGGTCTTGCTGCTGCAGGGCTGCGTGCAGCCAGCAATGCTGCCCAACATCAACTACGCCACGGCGCGCGTGCTGGACGCGGTGGGCATCCAGACCCTGGTGGTGGCGCAGTCGCAGTGCTGCGGCGCGGTGAAATACCACCTCAACGACCACGACGGCGGCAAGGCGCAGATGCGCGCCAACATCGATGCCTGGTGGCCGCTGATCGAGGCCGGCGAGGTCGAGGCCATCGTCAGCAATGCCTCGGGCTGCGGGGCCATGCTCAAGGACTGGGGCCATGTGCTGCGCGATGAACCGGACTACGCCGACAAGGCGGCCCGCACCAGCGCCCTGGCGCGCGACCTGAGCGAGCTGTTGCCCGCCCTGCTGCCCGAGCTGGCCGACAAGCTGCAGGACCGCGCCCGGGTGCCGGCGCAGCCCATGGCCTACCACCCGCCGTGCACGTTGCAGCATGCGCAAAAGCTCAAGGGGGTGGTCGAGGCGCAGCTGTCCCGGCTGGGCTTCCAGCTGCTGACGGCGCGCACCGAATCCCACCTGTGCTGTGGCTCGGCGGGGACCTACTCGGTGCTGCAGCCGGCCATGGCCAAGACCCTGCGCGACCGCAAGCTGCAGGCCCTGGACGAGGTGGCGCCGCAGCCGGCGGCGATCCTGTCGGCCAACATCGGCTGCATCGTCCACCTGCAAAGCGGCACCCCGGTGCCGGTGCGCCACTGGGTGGAAGTGCTGGACGAAGCCCTGGCCTGAGGGGGCGGAGCGTGCGGCCAAAGTGCCGGGGATTCACACAGACCGTGCAATGCTGGCATCATCGCGGGTTTGATTTTTCCTGCACTGGCCCCAGCCCATGACCGAATCCGTGTCCTCCACCGTTGACAACTCCGTGCCCGGTGCCTCGGCGCCAGCGCCGGCCCGCGCAGACCGTCGCCCGCAGCAGCGCGGTGGCCGTGGCCGCCCCGCGGCGCCGGCCGCAGCCCGTCCCGCGCGCGAAGTGCACCCCGTGCTGGCGCAACTGGCCACCCTGCACCCCACGCTGTTCGGCGCCACGGTCCTGCCCCTGAAGCGCGGCATCTACCAGGACCTGCTGGCCCTGCATGGCGAAGCCCTGGACAAGGCGGGCCTGAAGGTGGCCCTGGCCATCCACACGCGCTCGACCCGCTACCTGAACGCCGTGGCCGCCGGTGCGCCGCGCCACGACCTGCAAGGCACCGTGGTGGAAGCCATGGCCCCGGGCCATGTGTTCCACGCTCTGGTCGAGGTCTTCAAGCGCAAGAAGCCGCGCGATGGCGAGGACCTGCAGGCCAAGCTGCGCCGCCGCATGGCCCTGGCCTTCATCGACAGTGGCCTGTCGCGCGAGGCCTACCTGGAATCGCTGCAGGTGCGCGATGCCGACACCCAGGCCCTGCTGGACGTCGCCCTGGATGAGGTGGCCGAGCAGGACGCCAAGGCCGAAGCCGTGCACCGCGCCTACGTGGCCAGCGGCTCGGGCGATGTGCACGCGTTTGCCGAGATGTATGGCATGAACGCCCACACGGTGATGCGCCAGCTGCACCGCGCGGGCCAACTGCAGGCCGCGCGCACGGCCTGACGCCGCGCCGCCGTCCGCACCACCAGGGCCCTCGGGGCCCTTTTTTGTGGCTCAGATCTGGGTGGCCAGTGCCTGGGCGATGTCGGCCTCCAGCCGGGCGGGCGGCGTCTGGGGGGCGTAGCGGCGCAGCACCTGGCCGTCGCGCCCGATCAGGAACTTGGTGAAATTCCATTTGATGCGGCGCGTGCCCAGCAGGCCGGGGGCCTGCGCCTTGAGCCACTGGAACAGCGGGTGGGCCTGCGGGCCGTTCACATCCACCTTGGCCATCATCGGAAAGTCCACGCCGTAGTTGCGCTGGCAGAAGCCGGCAATCTCGCTGTTGCTGCCCTTGTCCTGCTGGCCGAACTGGTTGCAGGGAAAGCCCAGGACCACCAGGCCCTGGCCGGCGTAGCGCTGGTGCAGCTGCTGCAGCCCGGCGAACTGCGGGGTGAAGCCGCAGGCGCTGGCGGTGTTGACCACCAGCACCACCTGGCCTGCGTAAGCGGACAGGGGGGCGCTGTGGCCGTCGATGCGGGTGGCGGAGAAGTCGGACAGCTGGGGCATGCGGGCCTCGGGGTGCAAGCGGGGACTGTGGTTGTAGCACAGCGCCTGCGGCCGTGGCCCCGCCTCAGTGCGGGCGCCGGTGCTGCAGCACGGCCAGCAGGGCGCCGCCCACGATCAGGGCCCCGCCCAGCAGCATGCGCGGCGTGAGTTCGGTGGCGCCCAGCAGCCAGGCCGAGATGCTGGCGAACAGCACCTCCGACAGCATGATCAACGAGGTGGTGCTGGTCGGGATGCGCGAGGCGCCGTATTGCAAGGCCCACGAGCCGATGGCCACCAGCACGGCCATGCCCACGGCGCAGGCGATCCAGCCCGGCGCCGGCGCGGGGATGCCGGGGAACTGGCCACCCAGGTAGCCGGCCGTGGCGGTCGCCAGCCCCATGCCCATGCAGCCCAGGAACATGGCCAGCACCCGCGCCATGCTGGGCGTGTGAAAGCAGCGGCGCAGGATCACATTCGTCATCGCAAAGCACAGGCCGCCGAAGATGGCCAGGTACTCGGGCAGGCCCAGGCCCGCGGTCAGGCTGCGCCAGGTGGCACCCGGCGGCACGATGACCAGGGCCATGCCGCTGAAGGCCAGCACCAGGCGCAGCAGGCTTTGGGGCGTGGGGCGTTCGCCCAGGAAGCGCCAGGCCAGCAGCACCGTCCAGGCGGGCATCAGGTAGAACAGCAGGATCACGCGCACCACGTCGCCGGTGGAGGCCGCGGTGTTGAACGACACATTCGTCAGCCCCGAGGACAGGGCCAGCAGCCACAGCACCGGGTGGCGCAGGAACTGCGCCAGGCTGCCGCGCAGGCACAGGATGGTGCCCAGGGCCAGCACGCTGTAGATCATGCCCGTGGCCCAGGGCGCGGCCAGGCCGGCGGCGCGCATGGTTTGGAACGGCCACCAGGCCAGGCCCCAGACCATGGCATTGAACAACAGGGCGAGGTAGGGCCAGGAATGCATGTCAAAAATGGTTCCGGCGCAGGTGCTGCCTGCGCCGGATGCTATGAAGAATGAAAGAGAGGGGCCGTGGGGCGCTCAGTGGTGGTGATCGTAGCGGGCAATGCTCAGCAGGCGCCGCACCTCACCGCCGTGCTTGCGGCAGTTGTGGCGGTACCAGCGGCCGATCAGCCACATGGTGAAGGCCACGATCACGCCGAAGCCGGTGATGGCGCCATAGGCCGACAGGCCCCACAGGGTGCTCAGGGCGTACAGGGCGCCCAGGCCCAGGATGCAGGCCTGTTCGTTGAAATTCTGCACGGCGATGGAGCGCCCGGCGCCCATCAGGTTATGGCCCCGGTGCTGCAGCAGCGCGTTCATCGGTACGACCAGGAAGCCGCCCAGCCCGCCCAGCACGATCAGGAAGGGCACGGCCACCCACAGGTTGCTGATGAAGTTCATGCAGATCACCAGCAGGCCCATGGCAATGCCCATGGGGATCACGCGCGTGGCGTGCTGCAGGCGCATGCGCATCGAGGCCATCACCGCGCCCACGGCCGTGCCGATGGCCACCACGCCCACCAGGGCCGAGGCCTCGCTGGTGCCATAGCCCAGGGCCACGGCGGCCCAGGCCAGCACGATGTAGCGCAGATTGCCGGACACGCCCCAGAACAGGGTGGTGGTGGACAGCGAGATCTGGCCCAGCTTGTCGCGCCACAGGCGGCGGTTGCAGTCGCGGAAGTCGGGCAGCAGGGCCAGGGTATTGCCGAACAGGCCCTGGGTCGGGTCCTGGCGCAGCGGCACCAGGGGCGCTGTGGTGCGCGGGATGCGCAGGTTGAAGGCCGCCGCCAGGGCGTAGACGAAGACCAGCACGCCGATCGCCGCTTCGGCGGCGTTGTCCACGCCGGGCAGGTTCAGCGCCAGCAGGTGGCCGGAGATGACGGGGCCGACCAGCTGGCCGCCCAGCAGCACGCCCAGGATGATGGAGGTGATGGTCAGCCCCTCGATCCAGCCGTTGGCCTTGACCAGCTGCGACGGGGGCAGCAGCTCGGTCAGGATGCCGTACTTGGCGGGCGAATAGGCCGCGGCCCCCAGACCCACCACAGCATAGGCCAGCAGCGGGTGGTGGCCAAACAGCATCAGCAGGCAGCCCACCACCTTGATGGCATTGCTGATGAACATCACCCGGCCCTTGGGCAGCGCATCGGCAAAGGCGCCGACAAAGGGCGCCAGCACCACGTAGAACAGGGCGAACATGGGGACCAGGGCGGCACTCTGCCATTCGGGCGCACCGCCGGTGCGCAGCAGCTCCACGGCTGTGACGAACAGGGCGTTGTCGGCCAGCGAGCTGAAAAACTGCGCTGACATGATGGTGTAGAAACCGCGCTTCATGAAATGCTGTGCGCACGCGCGACCACGGGGGCCAGTGCACGAAAAAGGGTTGTCCCAGTGGCGAACGACTGGCGGTTATATCACGCAGCCCTTAGCCATCAGTGCCAGAATGCCTGTCGTTTGCCCTCAGGAAACTTTTCGCCATGCCGCGCCCCATTCTCGCCACCATCCACCCCCAAGCCCTGCGCCACAACCTGGAACAGGTGCGCCGCGCCGCGCCGGACGCCCAGCTGCTGTGCGTGGCCAAGGCGAATGCCTATGGCCATGGGGTGGAGCATGCCTTCCAGGGCCTGCGTGCGGCCGATGGTTTTGCCGTGCTGGAAATTGCCGAGGCCCAGCGCCTGCGCGCCCTGGACTGGCGCGGCCCGATCCTGCTGCTGGAGGGCGTGTTCGAGCCGCGCGATCTGGAGCTGTGCTCGCGCCTGGGCCTGTGGCACACCGTGCACTGCGATGCCCAGATCGACTGGCTGGCCGCGCACAAGACCCAGGTGCCGCACCGCGTGTTCCTGAAGATGAACAGCGGCATGAACCGCCTGGGCTTCACGCCCGAGCGCTTTCGCAGCGCCTGGGCGCGCCTCAACGCGCTGCCGCAGGTGGAGGAGATCTCCTTCATCACCCACTTCAGCGACGCCGACGGCCCGCGCGGCACTGCGCACCAGTTGCAGGTGTTCGAGCAGACCACGCACGACCTGCCCGGCGAGCGCAGCCTGAGCAACAGCGCTGCGGCCCTGCTGCAGGGCACGCGCGAGGCCGTGCGCGGCGACTGGGTGCGCCCCGGCATCGTGCTGTACGGCAGCTCGCCCGACTACCCCACGCACACGGCGGACCACTGGGGCCTGCAGCCGGCCATGAGCCTGACCAGCCAGATCATCGGCACGCAGCAGCTGCACGCCGGCGACACCGTGGGCTATGGCTCCACCTTCACGGCCGAGGGCGACCTGCGCCTGGGCGTGGTCGCCTGCGGCTATGCCGACGGCTATCCGCGCCTGTGCGGCACCGGCACGCCGGTGCTGGTCAATGGCGTGCGCACCCGCCTGCTGGGCCGCGTCAGCATGGACATGGTTTGTGTGGACCTGACGCCCGTGCCCGACGCGCAGCTGGGCAGCGAGGTGGTGCTGTGGGGGCGCTCGCCGCGCCACGGCAGCGTGCTGTCGATCGACGAAGTGGCCGCCGCCGCGGGCACCGTGGGCTACGAACTGATGTGCGCCGTGGCCGCGCGCGTGCCCGTGGTCAGCGACGAGGACGCGCTGCGGCCCTGAGCGGGTCGCGGTCCAGGCGGCACGCCATCCGTCGTCACCCACCACTCCCTAAAGGAGAGCGCTTGGCGCTTGCCAAATCATTGTTTGCAGGACTTTGGTTGCTGAAAGTCGCAGAGAGCTTGCGCAAGCTGCTCTCTTTTTAGAAATTGGCGCCCCCCAGTGCGTGCAGACACGGCCGTACCCGGCGGCGCCCCGCTCCTGTCGTCGATCCAGCGGTGCGCCCCATCGGGGACATCCGTTGCCAGCCCAGCGCGACCGGGTGCCGCCGATATAGTGCGGGCATGGCCAAAGACAAAACCATTTACACCTGCAACGCCTGCGGCGGCACCACGCCGCGCTGGCTGGGCAAATGCCCGAACTGCGGCGCCTGGAACAGCCTGATCGAAAGCGTGCCCGAGGCCGCCTCGGGCGGCAAGAACCGCCTCAGCGCCCCCCAGGGCTATGCCGGCCTGGCCAATGCCCAGCCCGTGACGCCGCTGGCCGCCATCGAGGCCCAGGACGTGGCGCGCACGCCCAGCGGCATCGAGGAGCTGGACCGCGTGCTGGGCGGCGGCGTGGTGGAGGGCGGGGTGGTGCTGATCGGCGGCGACCCCGGCATCGGCAAGTCCACCCTGCTGCTGCAGGCCATGGACGCACTGCAGCGCGCCGGCCTGCCCACGCTGTATGTGACCGGCGAGGAAAGCGGCGCCCAGGTGGCGCTGCGCTCGCGGCGCTTAGGGATAGACGGCAGCCAGGTGAACCTGCTGGCCGAGATCCAGCTGGAAAAAATCCTGGCCACGGTGGAGGCCACGCAGCCCGCCGTGGTGGTCATCGACTCCATCCAGACCATGTACTCCGACCAGCTGACCAGCGCTCCCGGCTCGGTGGCCCAGGTGCGCGAGTGTGCGGCCCACCTGACGCGCATGGCCAAGGGCACGGGCATCACGGTGATCCTGGTCGGCCACGTCACCAAGGAGGGTGCGCTGGCCGGCCCGCGCGTGCTGGAGCACATGGTCGACACGGTGCTGTACTTTGAGGGCGACACCCACAGCCCGCACCGCCTGGTGCGTGCCATCAAGAACCGCTTTGGCGCGGTCAACGAGATCGGCGTCTTCGCCATGACCGAAAAAGGTCTGAAGGGCGTGAGCAACCCCAGTGCCATCTTCCTGAGCCAGCACACCGAGCCCGTGCCCGGCAGCTGCGTGATGGTGACGCTGGAAGGCACGCGCCCGCTGCTGGTGGAAATCCAGGCGCTGGTGGATGGCGGCGGCCCTGCGCCCCGGCGCCTGTCGGTCGGCCTGGACAAGGACCGGCTGGCCATGCTGCTGGCGGTGCTCAACCGCCATGCGGGCGTGGCCTGCGCCGACCAGGACGTGTTCGTCAACGCCGTGGGCGGCGTGCGCATCGGCGAGCCGGCGGCCGACCTGGCGGTGATGCTGTCCATCACCAGCAGCCTGCGCGGCAAAGCGCTGCCCAAGGGTTTTATCGCGTTTGGCGAAGTCGGCCTGGCCGGCGAGGTGCGGCCCGCGCCGCGCGGCCAGGACCGGCTCAAGGAAGCCGCCAAGCTGGGCTTCACCGTGGCCGTGGTGCCCAAGGCGAATGCACCCAAAAAGCCCATCCCCGGCCTGACCCTGCACGCCGTGGAGCGCGTGGACGAGGCCATGAACATCGTGCGCGCCATGGGGTGACGGGCCCGGCAAAACCCCAGACTACGCACTGCCCGCACGCAGGGCCTGCGCGCTCCATAAGACAATAGCGCCCATGAATATGCGCAATGTTGTGATTCCCCTGGGCCTGGCGGTCCTGCTGTACCTGGCCTATGACGCGCTGGGCTGGATGGGCGTGGCCGCCGTGGGCGGCGGCATCGTGATGTGGCTGCTGCTGCATTTCACGCGGCTGATGACGGTGATGCGCCGTGCCTCCGAGCGGCCCATGGGCTATGTCGGCAGCGCCGTGATGCTCAATGCCAAGCTCAAGCCCAAGGTGAACCTGATGCACGTGGTGGCCATGACCCGTTCGCTGGGGCAGCGTCTGTCCGAAGAGGGGCAGGACCCGGAAATCTACCGCTGGACCGACGGCACGGACTCCCATGTGACCTGCGAGTTCGTGCACGGTCGCCTGGTGCAGTGGACCCTGGTGCGTCCCAGCCCCGCCGAGGCAGCGGAGGCCGACAAGCAACCAGACGGCGCCCAAGGCCTTTAAAATCCCGGCCGAAGGGGCACGACCCCACCGATTTTGACGTTCAAGCCGCTGGCACGCACCAGCGGCGCCACCTGCGAGAGAGACACCCACCATGAGTACTACTGCCGTCGTCGAACTGGCTGCCAAGGACCTGAACCAGCAAGGCGGTGTTTACTGCCCCAGCCCCAAGGCCGACATGAAGCTGTGGAACAGCCACCCCAAGGTGTACATCGATGTGGCACACGACGGCCAAGGCAAGTGCCCATACTGCGGCACGGTCTACAAGCTCAAGGCCGGCGAAGTGTTTGCCGGTGGCCACTAAGCTTTTTCAATGACCGCTGCTACGCACCCCGTGACAGATTTTCAGGACAGCGCTCTCAGGGAGCGCTGTCCTGCTTTGGCGCACATCACGGCGGTGATCGTGACCTTCAACAGTGCCCACTGTGCCGAGGCCCTGGGGGCCCAGCTGCGCGGCTGGCCGCATGTCACCATTGTCGACAACGGCAGCGCCGACGGCACGCCCGAGCGCATGCGCGCCGTGCTGCCGCAGGCGCAGATCATCGCCCTGCCGCAGAACATGGGCTTTGGCGTGGCCAACAACCGCGGGTTCCAGGCGGCGGCCACGCCCTACTGCCTGATGATCAATCCCGACTGCGCTTTGCAGTCGGACGATGCCCAGGCCCTGTTCGACACGGCACAGCAATGGCCGGATGCAGCCATCGTCGTGCCGCAGTTGGTGGGCAGTGATGGCCGATTGCAGGTCAACTACGGCTGGGTGCGTGACTGGTGGTCGTCCAAGGGGCCGGCGGCCGAAGGCGTGACCTGTGTCGGCAATGCCTGTGGAGCGGCCATGCTGCTGCGCATGGACCAGGCCCCGGCCGAAGGCTGGTTCGACGAGCGCTTCTTCCTCTACTACGAGGATGAGGACATGTGCCTGCGCCTGCTGCAGGCCGGCAAGCCGGTGATCGTGCAGCCCGCCGTGCGTGTGGCGCACTCGAACCGCGGCTCGGTGCGTGGCCCCCGTCCGCTGCGCGTGGAGTATGGGCGTGGCTACCACCATGCGCGCTCCAAGGTGCTGTTCACGGCCAAGCACCAGGGGCCCCAGGCGGCGGCGGCGCACCGCCTGCAATCGCTGACTGGCGCGCTGGCGCTGCTGGCGCTGCGCATTGTGGCTCCGTCGCCCAAGCATGTCTCGCGCCTGTGGGGGCGCATCCGCGGCCTGTGGGGCGCGCCCACCCATTACTGACAAAAATTTCACATGGCAACTTTGACCATTGGCATCCTCACCATGAACGAGGAGCGTCGCATTGCGGCGTGCATCGACAGCGCGGCATTTGCCGACCAGATCATTGTGGTCGACAGCGGCAGCAGCGACGCGACGGTGGAGATCGCCACGGCGAAGGGCGTGGAGGTCTACAGCTATCCCGATTGGCAGGGCTTTGCGGTGCAGCGCAACCGCATCCTGCAGCATGCCACCGGGGACTGGATTTTCTTTCTCGATGCCGACGAGGTGGTCACGCCGGCCTTGGCGCAGGAAATGCGTGCCATCGTCGATGCCAATGTGGCGTGTGTGTGGGAGGTGGCCTGGGAGCAGATCGCCTATGGCCAGTCCCTGGGCCGCATGCGCAGTTCGGGCGGGATCCCGCGGCTGTTCCCGCGGGCGCAGATCCTGCAATTCGAAGGCGTGGTGCACGAAGGCGCGAAGCTGAAAGACCCGACGCTGCCGGTGCGCCTGCTGAAACAGCGCCTGCCGCATTACTCGCGCGAAACGATTTACGGCAGCCTGCAGAAACTGGCCCAGTATGTGCAGTTGGGTGCCTACAAACGCATGCAGTCCGGCAAACGCGGAGGCGTGCTGCGTGGCATGGGGTCGGCGATCGCCAATTTCATTCGCCTGTATTTCTTCCACCGTGGTTTTTTGTGCGGGCGTGCGGGGTTTCTGCACAGTTTCTTTGTCGCCCTGGAATGCTTTTTTCGATATGTTGCGCTCGAGATTGATCGAGATTTTCTGGAGCAAGCCAAGAAACGTGGCTAAGTGAATCCAAGTATGTCGATCAATAATTTGAGTTTTTTGCAAAACAGTGCAGTTTTTTTATTTTTTGCATTGTGCCTGTCTTTGCCGGGTGGATATTCGGTCGGTGCTTTGGTCGCTGTACTGGCGGCCGTGTGTGGTATTCCCACATGGCGTAAAAAAACACTAGATGCCGATGCCAAGTTGTTTCTGTTTTTTTTCTTGGCCGTGGGGGTGCTATGGAGCCACTCTTTTGATGGATGGTGGACCTGGAGCAGCAACAACGATGCTGGGCTGCGGTATGGTTTGGGAGCGTTGTGTTTGGTCGCCAGCAGCGCAATCTTTGTCAACACCAAGTTTCTTCGTTGGGGGCTGATCGTTGGTGCCCTAGGGGCCGCGGTGTTGGCGATTTTTCAGCACCAAACCGTCGGTCGTGCTGAGGGATTTACGAATGCAATTCGTTTTGGGGATATTGCCCTTTCCATCGCATTTGCTTGTGCTTGTTTCGCGACGTTGAGAAATCGGCCAACTTGGGAGCGGTCGCTGCTGGTCGTGGGTGCTAGCGCCGCGTGTCTGGCGTCGCTGCTCTCCATGTCCCGTGGGGGGTGGTTGGTGATGGCAGTTTTCCCCATGCTATGGATCTTGTTTGTTGAAGAGATACAGACAAGAATCAAGCTGGGTGGCAGCTTGATGGTGGGCGTGGTGCTGGTGTGTTGGGTGGTGTTCCAAGTGCCAGCTGTTGAAACGCGTGTGCAAACAGCCTTGGAGCAGACGCAGCGTTATTGGGAAGATGGTGGTGAGCAAGCGCAGACTTCCGTGGGTGCGCGCCTGGAGCATTGGCGACTGTCTTGGCGTTTGGGTCTGGACAAACCGCTGACCGGCTGGGGTGACAAAGGCGTCAAAGAAGGCAAGCGTGCCTATGTGGAGCGCGGGGACACCCATCCGTATATGCTGGAAATGGCACATTCGCACAATGAGTTTTTAGAAATGTGGTCACGCCGTGGCGCGCTGGGTGTGCTGATGCTGTTGGGGATTTATGCGGTGCCTGCGTTTATTTTCTATCCCACACCGCGACGGTTGACCAAGGTGGCGTTGCCGGATAGACAGCACTATCTGGCTTTGCGGATTGTCGGTTTGTCTGTGCCCGTATGCTATGTGGTCTATGGATTGACGGAGACTTTTTTCGATCTCAGCATAGGCCATATGTTTTATATATTCTCCATGGTGTTTTTCTTCTCTGCCATGAAATCCCTGGAGATGAAAGTCAAAAATGCCTAAGCCTCAAGAGTTTTCAGATATTACGCTGTGCCTCACCATGGGGGGGCGTCCAGATTTGCTGGAGCAGTCTTTGAAAAGCATTCAGGAGAAATGGCAGTTTGCGCAGGTGGCGGCCATCAATGATTTTGCAGATCCACGCTGTGACGATGTTTTCAAGTCTATCTATCCAAACGGTCTCCTGCTGTCTGACGGCATCAAACGCGGGCACCATGGCGCGATTGATAGACTGTATGCTGGTATCCAGACACCGTATATTTTTCATACCGAAGATGACTGGATTTTTCCTGAAGAAATTTCATTTGGAAAAATCAAGAAATTCTTGGATGCCAATCAAAAAGTGACGTCTTATTGCTTGAGAAATCCCGCCGAATTTTTGCAAGAGACAGAACGAAATAAAATAAGCGAAGAGTCTGCACAAGATGTTGATTATTACAATCTAAGCCATGTGCATCCGGAGTGGTATGGGTACAGTTTTAACCCACATTTGATCAAGATAGAAAAAATAAGAGATATTGGTAATTTTGTTCAATTCAAAAAAGAACGCCATGTTTCTGTGCATATGAAGAAGCATGGCCACTTTGTGGCGTATGCGACGCAAAGCCTGTGTACACACATTGGCGAAGGCGTGAGCATGGCCAACCCCAACGCCAATAAAAAGAAATCCAAGATACGTGTTTGGCTGCGCCAGCAGCTCAATCGGATCAAGGCCTTTGTGTCAAAGGCTTAGGTCGTAACCCACCGTGACCGGTGCGTGGTCTGAGAACTTCTCACCCTTGTAGATCGACTCGGCGCGGGCCAGGGCGGCCAGGGCCGGGGTGGCCAGGTGGTAGTCCAGGCGCCACCCCACGTTGTTGGCATAGGCCTGGCCCCGGTTGCTCCACCATGTGTAGCAGGTATCCGTGGTATCGGGTTGCAGGCAGCGGTAGACGTCCTTGATGCCGCCGGTATCGGTCTCGGCCAGCAGCATGTCCATCCAGGCACGTTCTTCGGGCGTGAAGCCGCTGTTCTTCTGGTTGCTGCGCCAGTTCTTCAGGTCTTCCTTGCGGTGGGCAATGTTGATGTCGCCGCACAGCACGAATTCTCGCTCGCCCTTCAGGCGCATCAGGTGGGAGTGCATCTTGGCCAGAAAACGGAACTTGGCGGCCTGGCGGTCTTCGCCGGACGAACCGCTGGGAAAGTAGCTGCTGATGATGGACAGCTTGCGCGCAGGGGTGTCGAAGCGCGCTTCCACGTAGCGTCCTTCGGCATCGAACTCTTCGGGGTCAAACCCGACGATCACATCGCTGGGCTCGTGACGGCTGTAGATGCCGACGCCGGAATAGCCCTTCTTCTGCGCAAAATGGAATACCCCGGGCATGCCGGCCAGGGTGTCGAACTTGCCCTCGATATCCACAGCTTGGGCCTTGACCTCTTGCACGCAAATACAATCCGGGCCGGTCGCCGCGATCCAGTCCTCCACACCTTTGGACGCGGCAGAGCGGATGCCGTTGAGGTTGAGGCTGGTCAATTTGAAAAGGGAAGAATCCATGTCTATCAGTGGCGCGCAGCAGGAACAGAACGATCAACTGGCGCAAGCATTTGTGCAGTTTGCGGTGGATGCAGGGGTCCTGCGGTTTGGTGAATTCAAGACCAAGGCAGGGCGCATGAGCCCGTATTTCTTCAATGCCGGCTTGTTTGACGACGGCGCCAAGATGGCGCATCTTGCCGAATTCTATGCAAAAGCCATTGTGGCCAGTGGCATGGAATTCGATATGGTCTTTGGTCCGGCGTACAAGGGCATCCCCCTGGCGGCCACTGTGGCGGTCGAGCTGGCACGCCTGGGCAAGAACGTGCCGTTTGCCTACAACCGCAAGGAAGCCAAGGATCATGGCGAAGGCGGCACCCTGGTCGGTGCCCCGCTGCGCGGCCGCGTGCTCATCATCGACGACGTGATGAGCGCGGGCACGGCCGCCCGCGAATCGATTGCCCTGATCCAAGCTGCAGGCGCCACGCCACACGCCGTAGCCATTGCGCTGGACCGCCAGGAAAAAGCCACCGAGAATGGCAAAGATGTGGACCACAGTGCCGTGCAATACGTGCGCAACCAGCTGGGCCTGCAAGTCTGCGCGATTGCCACGCTGTCGGACCTGCTGTCCTTCCTGGGGTCCCGGGGGGGCGAGGGTGACATGGCACAGCACCACGAACGGGTGCTCGCCTACCGCCAGCGCTATGGAGTGAACGACTGATACACCTTCATCACCGCATGCGGCTTGCTCGATACATTGGATGCCTGATTTTCTGGAACCTTGGATTGACGGCCGCGGTGATGGCGCAAAAAGCGCCAAGCTCCAGCGTCTACACCTGCACGGACGCTTCGGGGCAGCACCTGACCTCGGACCGCCCCATTCCGCAGTGCCAGGACCGTGAACAGCGCGTGCTGGGCCCCAGCGGCATGGAGCGCTCACGGCTCGGCCCGGCGCTGACCGAGACCGAGATGGCGGAGCGTCTGGAGCAGCGCCGCCAGGCTGCCTTGCTACAGCAACGTGAAAAAGAGCAGCGCCGCCGCGATGCTGCCCTGTTGGCGCGCTACCCAGACCGCCGCAGCCATGATGCGGCGCGACGCGACAGCCTGCAGACCATTGAGGAGCAGCAGGCCATGGTGCAGCAGCGCCTGGGCTTGCTGGGCCGCGAGCAGGCGCAGTTGCAGCAGGAGCTGGAGTTCTACGCCAAGGACCCCGGCAAGGCGCCGGCCCGCCTGCGCACCAGCATGAAGGAGGTCGATCAGGAAATGCAGGAGCAGCGCCTGTTGCTGCAGGGCCACCAGGACGATGCCCGGCGCATGCACAACCGCTTTGATGCCGAGCTGCAACGCCTGCAGCCGCTGTGGAACCCGCAGGCGGGC
Source organism: Comamonas aquatica (assembly GCF_018064205.1). Taxonomy (NCBI): domain Bacteria; kingdom Pseudomonadati; phylum Pseudomonadota; class Betaproteobacteria; order Burkholderiales; family Comamonadaceae; genus Comamonas; species Comamonas aquatica. Next base: position 3,709,826 of record NZ_CP072916.1, read on the forward strand.
ACGCCGCCGCGCCCATAAAAAAGGCATGCCGCGCGGGCATGCCCATGAAAACTGCAGGCGGGCTTACAAGGCCAGCCAGACCGTATCGCCACCGGCGCTGGATGGCTGGGGGGCAATCCCCAGCAGCGGCGCGTGGCGGCGCAGCAGCTCGTCAAAAAGTGCCGTCTCCGGGGCGCTGAGGATCTCATCGCCGCGGTGGTAATCCGCGGCCAGTTGCGAGGTGGTGAAGCTCATGCGGCCAAACCGCTGCACGGCATTGCGCAGCTTGTCGAGGTTGATCGGGGCGGGGCTGCTGGTCATGGCATGTCTCCTCAAAAAGAACCAGGCGAAGTCGGCATGGCCTTGACTGTGGCATGGCTTGCGACCCACCACAAGGGGGCAACGGTGGCTGCCATGGGGGTGTCAGCGGAGGCGTTCATGCCGGCGCACAGCGCGCTGTCCCGCGTGCGGCATCCGCCCTGGCGCGACCAAGTTGCGCCCTTGTCTGGCGTGCAGGCAGGCATTGCTGCGACGTGGCGCGGACGCCTGCCACGCCCCAATACTGGGGCTGGATGGCGTGTGCTGCGCGGTGTGCACGCCGGTCCCTTTTGTTTCGCGCAGTGTGAGGCACGATGAGCCTGGTTTTTGTTCCTTCGGGGCTGCTGGTGGTGGCTGCTCTGGTGTGTGCCACCGTCTGGTGGCGGCGCCGCAACCATGGCGAATTGCTGTGGCTGGCGGCCAGCCTGTGCCTGGCGGCCCTGTCGATGCTGCCGTCCTCGGTGCTGGGGGCCTGGGATGTGGCCGGGTGGGAATCGCTGTGGGCGCTGGGTGCTGTGGTGGCTGCGGCCCAGGCACTGGCCCAGCGCTTTGGCCGCCGGGTGCAGTGGCTGGGGTGTGTGGCGGGCGCGGCGCTGGTGCTGGCGGGCCTGCTGGGGGCCACCGCGCTGCCCGGTGTCTCCGGTGGGGAGCTGCAGGCCCTGGGCCTGACCGTGGTGCTGGGCCATGGCCTGCCAGGGGCGTGGCGCGCGCCCATCCGCCACCGCGGGGATACCGCCTTGCTGGGCGTCTGGCTGCTGGGTCTGCTGGGCGTCCTGGCCCAGCCCTGGGTGGGCCGCTGGGGGCTGGCCTATGTGCCCGGCTGGGGCGTGGGCGTGCTGGAACTGCTGGTCGGCGCCGGGCTGCTGACCACCACCATGCTGGCCTGCGTCTGGGCCGACACGCGCCACCGCAGCGGAGGGGCCGACCGCCGCTCCGCCAGCGACACCGGTCTGGCCGACCGGCACGCGTTCGAGGCCGCCTGCGGGCTGCGGCCGTTTGTACGCCAGATCCGCGTGCTGGCGCTGTGCGATGTGGAACACCTGCCGGTGCAGCGGGGGCCGCGTGCCCAGGTGCAGCGCCGCTTTGCCCAGATCCTGCGCGCCAACGTGCGCGAGGGCGACCATGTGGCCCACCTGGGCGAGGAGGCCTTTGCCCTGGCCTTGCGCCAGATCGACATGGCCAATGCCCAGGCCCTGGTGCAGCGCATCGCCCTGCAGGTGCAGGAGCAGCTCTGGGAGGGTCCCGAGGCGGGCGCACCGGAGCCGGTCAGTGCCAGCTTTGGCCTGGCCATGGTGCGCGAGGCCGACACCCTGGCGATTGCCATGCACCGCGCCGATGTGCTGCTCTACCAGGCCAAGGAGGGCGGCACCGGCCAGGTGGGCGTGGACGAGGTGGCGACCGAGGCAGCCTGAGCCGCAGGGCTCGCATTGAGACAATTTGAGAGCGCCCTGCGCAGCAAGGACGAGTGCTGCAGCGCAATTTGGCGTGTGACACCCTTGGCGCGGCACCGGCCTGCCTTCCGCCAGCTTGCGTGCAGCTTGCAAACGGCGCGGGACAAACCCTGAGTCACAGATTGCAACACTTGGTTACCGCTTGATCGACATCAAGGGCGAGCTGCGGCAGTCTCGCTACGCTCCAGCCCCAGATTCACCAAGCCTTGCGCTTGGTCAGCATGTTTTTGCGCAAAAGCATGACTGGGGGTGCTGTGCAGCGGCATTCCACACCCGTGCGCACACAACAACGGCGTGGAACGCCGTGAAGGAGATGACCGATGCACATCGGCCAACGTTTTTGGCGCCGCCAAGGGCTGGGCGCCAAGCTGGCGATCACCAATTTTGTCTGGGTCGCGTCCATCCTGGGACTGCTGGTCCTGGGCATTGCTTGGGGCGTCAGCCATTCCCTGCAGTCCAAGATGCACAGCGAGATGCAGCAAGGCATCCAGATGCTGCACCGCTTCATTGAGTCCAACGACAAGGACCTGCGCCAGCGCACCCAGTTCCTGGCCGACAGCCTGGCGCGCAGCCTGCAGGGCACGCTCACCTTGGACCGCAGCGGCAGCGAGCCGCTGCTCAGCCTGAATGGCGAGCTGCTCAACGGCAACGACGTGCACATCCAGGGCTTCACACGCAGCACCGGCGCCGTGGCCACCGTGTTCGCGGCCCAGGGCCAGGGTGACTTCCTGCGCATCGCCACCACGCTGAACAACGAGCAGGGCGAAGCCGCCCTGGGCAGTCTGCTGGACCGTGCCCACCCTGCCTACGCTGCCATCCAGTCGGGGCAGAGCTACATGGGCCTGGCCAACCTGTTCGGCCGCCAGTACATGACGCACTACCGCCCGCTCAAGGACGCTGCGGGCACCACCGTCGGCATCGCCTTTGTGGGACAGGATTTCTCGGAGCTGCTGGACCACCTCAAGGCCTCGATCCGCAGCCTGCAGGTCGGCCAGAGCGGCTACTACTTCGTGCTGCGCGCCGAGGATGGCCCGCAGCGCGGTCAATTGGTGGTGCACCCCGCGCAGGAAGGCAAGAACATCAGCGATTCGCAGGACAGCGACGGCCATTTCTTCATCCGCGACATGCTGGACCGCAAGCAGGGCAGCATCACCTACCCCTGGACCAACCCCGGCGAGAGCCAGGCGCGCGAGAAGCTGGCCGTGTTTGGCCACTACGCACCGTGGAACTGGGTGTTCGCCTCCAGCGCCTACGTGGATGAATTCACCGCCGAAACCCAGGCGCTGATCATCAAGTTCGCCGCCATGGGCCTGGGTGCGGTGCTGGTGCTGGCGGCCGTGTGGTTCTGGCTGATCCGCCGCATGATCGTGCGCCCCTTGAACGAAGCCAGCCGCATGGCCGACGCGATTGCCGAAGGCGACCTCACCGTGCGCATCCGCAGCGACCGCCAGGACGAGATCGGCCACCTGTTGGAGGCCATGAACAACACCAGCACCGGCCTGACCCGCGTGGTCAGCACCGTGCACCAGCAGGCCCACAGCGTGGCCCTGGCCAGCGCCGAAATCGCCCAGGGCAACCAGGACCTGGCCACCCGCACCGAAAGCGAGGCCAGCGCCCTGGAAGAGACCGCCGCCGCCATGGAGGAGCTGGGCTCCACCGTGGCCCACAACGCCGACCATGCCCAGTCCGCCGACCAGCGCACGCGCGAAGCCCAGCGCGTGGTCACCGAAGGCGGCCAGGCCGTGCGCAAGGTGGTGCAGACCATGCAGGGCATCGATGCCAGCAGCAAGAAGATTGCCGACATCATTGGCGTGATCGACGGCATCGCCTTCCAGACCAACATCCTGGCGCTGAACGCGGCGGTGGAAGCCGCGCGCGCCGGTGAGCATGGCCGCGGCTTTGCCGTGGTGGCGGGCGAGGTGCGCGCCCTGGCGGGCCGCAGTGCCGAGGCCGCCAAGGAAATCAAGCAGCTCATCAGCCACAGCGTGGCCGAAATCCATGCCGGCAACCAGCAGGCCGCGCACGCCGGCGAGACCATGGAGCAGGCCATCACCGAGATCGAGAAGGTCACCCAGCTGATCACCGACATCAGCCACGCCAGCGGCGAGCAGAGCAACGGCGTGGCCCAGGTGGCCGAGGCCGTCACCCACATGGACCAGACCACGCAGAAGAACGCCGCCCTGGTCGAGGAAATGGCCGGGGCCACCGAAGGCCTGCGCAAGCAGTCCGAAGAGCTGGTGCGCGCCGTCTCCATCTTCCGTCTGCAGGGCGGCCCCGTGAACCCGCTGCGCAGCCCGGTGCTGGCGCCGCGGGGGGCCCCGGCCGCGCCATCCGCGCCGGCCCGCACTGCTGCGGCAGCGACCACGCCACGGTCCCCGGCCCTGGCACCCAGTGCGGCCGCGGCACCCGCCCCGGCCCCTGCAACCCCTGCTGCCGCCCCCAAGGCCAAGGCCCTGGCGACCACGGCCGAGGACGACTGGGAAACCTTCTGAGCTTGAACCGCCTGCACGGCCCGCATCTCCCCTTCGGGGCCTGCACGGTGTGTTGGGCATGAAAATGGCTGCCAGCGCTTGTCCTGACTGCGCTGGCAGCTCTTTTTTTATGAGAACGGATGCCCGCCCCCACCAGGCAACCCAGGGCCCAGGCGCCGGGCTGTGGCGGGCCGGCGGAGCACCTATCCCGCGTAGCGGTATCGCGAATCCGCTGTAATGGGGGATTGAGCAATCGGAGCCAAGTCATGACCCCCAAGACGTCGCTGGACAAGTCGAAGATCAAGTTTCTCCTGCTGGAAGGTATCCACCCCAGCGCCCTGCAGGTGCTGCACAACGCGGGCTACACCAACATCGAAACGGTGTCCGGGGCGCTGCCGCCCGAGGAGCTGCTGCGCAAGATTGCCGACGTGCACTTTGTCGGCATCCGCTCGCGCACCCAGCTGACGGCCGAGGTGTTTGCCGCTGCCCAGAAGCTGGTGGCCGTCGGGTGCTTCTGCATCGGCACCAACCAGGTCGATCTGGACGCGGCGCGCCAGCACGGCGTGGTGGTGTTCAACGCCCCGTACTCCAACACCCGTTCCGTGGCCGAGTTGGTGCTGGGCGAAGCCATCCTGCTGCTGCGCGGCATTCCCGCCAAGAACGCGGTGGCGCACCGTGGCGGTTGGCTCAAGACCGCCGACAACGCCTATGAAATCCGCGGCAAGACCCTGGGCATCGTCGGCTACGGCTCCATCGGCACCCAGCTGTCGGTGCTGGCCGAGGGCCTGGGCATGCAGGTCGTGTTCCACGACGTGGTCACCAAGCTGCCGCTGGGCAATGCGCGCCAGGCCGCCTCGCTGCAGGAGCTGCTGGCCACCAGCGACATCGTCAGCCTGCACGTGCCCGAGCTGCCGTCCACGCAATGGATGATCGGCGCCGCCGAAATCGCCGCGATGAAGCCCGGCGCCATCCTGATCAATGCCTCGCGTGGTACCGTGGTTGAGATTGATCCCCTGGCCGACGCCCTGCGCGCGGGCCAGCTGCTGGGGGCGGCCATCGACGTGTTCCCGGTCGAGCCGCGCACCAACAAGGACGAGTTCACCTCGCCCCTGCGTGGCCTGGACAACGTCATCCTGACCCCGCACATCGGTGGCTCGACCATGGAGGCGCAGGCCAACATTGGCCTGGAAGTGGCGGAAAAGCTGGTCAAGTACAGCGACAACGGCACCACCACCTCGGCCGTCAACTTCCCCGAAGTGGCACTGCCGGCCCACCCCGGGCAAAAGCGCATCCTGCACGTGCACCACAACGTGCCTGGCGTGCTGTCGGCCATCAACCAGGTGTTTGCGCAGCATGGCCTGAACATCGTCGGCCAGTACCTGCGCACCGACGAGAAGCTGGGCTATGTGGTGATGGACATCGGCGCCGAAGCCCAGGACCTGCCGCTGGCGCAGCTGGCCGAGATCACCGGCACCATCCGCTGCCGCGTGCTGTTCTGAGCGCCGCAGACTCGCGCCGCGCCGCCCCGCTGGGGCACCGCGGCACGGGCGCGGGTGGCGCGCCGCTCACACCGGGGCGGCGGGCGCCTGGGGCTGGGCGTGGGCCTCGAAGTACAGCAGGTCGAACCACTGGCGGTGCAGCTGGATGCTGCAGCGCGAGTGGCCGAAACGGTGAAAACCATTTTTCTCCAGCACCCGGATCGATGCCGGATTCTCCGGCCGCGCCGTGGCTTCCAGCCGCTGCAGGCCATGCACCTGAAAAGCCTTGTGCATCACCGCCTGCACGGCGGCGCTGGCCAGCCCCTGGCCACTGTGCGTGGGCGCAATCCGGTAGCCCAGCGACGCGCTGTGGTACGGCGCGGGGCGCACCTGGGTCAGGTTGATGCGCCCTGCCAGCTCGCCACCCAGCCAGATCAGGTAGTGGAAGGCCTGGCCCGCGGCCTGCAGCTGCAGGGCCGCCTGCAGGGCATGGTCAAAGCCGACGGGGGTGTAGAAGTTGTCGGGGCGGGGATTGACCCAGCTTTCGAAGTAGGCGCGGTGCGTGGTTTCCAACACCCAGAGCGGGTGCGCATCCTGGGCGCGCAGCAAGATCAGTTCCACGGTGGCTTTCGGGATGGAGATGCGGCGATTCTGTGGTGGCGGTGCCTGGCTTGGCAAGCGGGCGGCATCCACGGCAGTCGCGGGCGGGCCATGGCATGTGTGGTAATCATCGGGCGCTGGACGTGGTTCGTCTGATGCCTGCGGGCGGACCTCCGTGCCAGGGGCGGTGGCTGTGGCGCTATGGGGTGGATCAAACCACGCAAACGCCTGGCGCTGCTCCGATGGCTGGAGCGGTGGCCACAGAACCGGGGTGCGCGCTGGCGTAGGGATGGAAGGCCGAATGCGCCGCCGCCGTGTAAAGGTCCCAGAGCAGACAACGGTGGCCGCAGGCAGTGCCGTGGGTTGGACTGCGCTGCGGCGGCACGGCCTGCAGACAGACCGCCTTCAGGACCAAGAACCGCCATGCGCTTGCGCGTCTTGGCATGCCCATGCCTTGGGGCATGCCCGCTGCAAAGCACTGTGCAGCCGGTCCGACAGGGAAGCAGCCCCTCGGCCTCTGACCGGGTCGTCGCGCGGCACCGCGCCGGGGGAGGTTGAAAAGAACTTTGCAGCGCACACCCTCCACGCTGGTGGCCGGGCCCATGGCCGCTCCAGATGCGCAGCAGCGCCTCAGTGCGGCACGTGGATCTTGGTCTTGATGTGCTTGAGGTTGGCCACGATGGTGAAGGTCATCACCACCAGCATGGACCACGAACTCCACTTGCCCACGTGCACGGCCGACCAGGCGCCCAGCTGGTTGGGGTAGCTCCAGACCCCGGCGAAGGTGGAGATGTTCTCGGCCAGCCAGATGAAGAAGCCGATCAGCACAAAGGCCAGCAGCAGCGGCATCTGGCGGTCGCGGTCCAGCGGGCGGAACACCACCGTGGTGCGTGCGTACAGGCCCAGGGCGCAGGCTGCCAGGTACCAGCGGTAGTCGCCGATGTAGTGGTGGGTGAAGAAGTTGGCGTAGATCAGCACCGCGATCAGCGCTGCCATCCAGTGCGGCGGATGGTGGTGGATGCGCAGGTCGAACAGGCGCCAGGCCTGGATGATGTAGCTGCCCACGGCCGCGTACATGAAGCCCGAGAACAGCGGCACGCCCCAGAGCTTGGTGTAGGCGAAGTCGGGGTAGGCCCAGGACTTGATGCCGCTGGAAGTCTTGAACACCTCCAGCGCGAAGCCCACGATGTGGAACAGGGAGATGGCCTTCAGCTCGTCCCAGGTCTCCAGTTTGGTGGCCACCATGGCGATCTGGATGGCCAGGGCCGCCAGCAGCAGCACGTCGTAGCGTGGCAGGCCCAGCACGCCCGCACGCGGCACGGCGAACACGGCCAGGAAGAACAGGCCCACAAACAGGCAGCTGCGCGCCTCCTTGATGCCGAACCACAGAAACTCCAGCCCCGCACGCTGCAGCCCACGCGGCTGCCAGTGGCGCGGCGGGTGCAGGAGGAAATCGTCCAGGGCGTTGAGGGAGGCCAGGGTGCTGGCGCTGGCAGGGGCTGCGGTTGGCAGGGGCGTGGCGGACATGCGAGGGGGGGCGCGGTGGTGCGGATGGGACGGGTTGGGCGTGAGGGGGGAGTATGCCTTGGGGCGGTGGCGGTGCTGTGGCAGGGCGCACCATGGGCGGCGGCGTGCGGATGCGGTCTGTGGCGCTTTTTGATGCTGCGCGGGTGCTTGCGACAGGGGGCAGAAGGCGCCTGGCAGCGACCCGATTGCTTTTGCTGCGTCCAAAGAAGCCGGGGTTCGCGCTTGCGCGGGGCGCCACGTATCGTGCGCAGCCATGTGCGTGGAGACCCAAGACAAGACGACGCTGGCAGCGGGTGGTCCGGCAGAGCGCCCTGTGCGACGGCGTCACTCCGTTCAAACCACTGCCGGGAATCAGAAGCAAACCCGAAAGCGTGCGCGTCTTGGCACGCGCACGCGCTGGGATGCCCGCTACGGGGTGTTGAGCCGGTGGCGCTGGCGGGGCGACCAGGTTTTGAGCGTGGCCAACACCACCCCGCCCACCACAGGTGGGCGGTAGCGACAAGGCGTGAAGCCGCAGACAGTACGCCGGGTACGGCCAGGCGCAGCTACGGTGTACCGAGGGTGGTGTTCGCTACTTTGGATGAAATGGGCGGCTGGCGCTGATCCAGTCAGCGCTGGATGCTCATTTTTTAGAAAACGCGAGTCTCCGTGCGGCCTGCGCTTATGGGTGCACCGGCGCGACGGGGGCACGCAGATCACGCCCCAGGATGCGATCAACCAGGCCAGCCAGGTCCAAGCCGGACGACAGCACGGCGCTGACCTTGTGCGGCTGGGTTTGCCCGGCATCCAGCTGCGCGGGCGTGCCCAGGTCGAAGACAAAGCTGTAGTGCGGCTCCTGGCCCATGCGCAGGTCGGTCAGCAGCACGCGGCCGTCGCGCAGTTCCATGCGGATGGGGCCCTGGGTGAAGCGCTGCATGGCCTGCACCGCCGGCACGCTGGCCCAGCGCTGCAGGTATTCCTGGCCGCGTTGCGTGGCGGTCAGGGGGATGTGCTGCCCCTGGTCCAGCAGGCTGTAAAAACCTTCGTAGCTGTGCGTGGGCGTGATCGCCAGCACCCGCCACAGCACGGTGTTGAACGGCGTGGCATAGACAAACAACTGCGCGTCCGGCACGCCTTGATCGGCCAGGGCCTGCTGCGCCACACCGCGCACCTGGTGCTGGGCGCCCACGCTCCACAGCAAATAGCAGCAGCTGAAGACCAGCGCCCAGCGGTTGGGCCCGCGCCAGTCCACCCCGCGCCGCGCGCGCAGGCCGGACCACAGCAGGCCCAGCAGCAGTGGCAGGGTGTAGAGCGGATCGATGATGAACACGCTGCCCACGGCAAAGGCGTGGTCGGTGAAGGGTTGCAGGAACTGCGTGCCATAGCTGGTCATGGCGTCGATGCCCACGTGCGTCAGCAGGGCCAGCAGCCAGGCCAGGCTCCAGCGCCACGTCAGATTGGGCGCCCCCGCAGGGGCCTTGCGGTCTACAAGCTGGTGCGTCAGCCAGCCGAACAGCGGCGCCGCCAGCGTCAGAAAGAACAGCGCATGCGACTCGGCCCGGTGGCGCACCATGTTCAGCAGATCGTCGCCATGGTCGATCAGCACATCCAGATCGGGCACCGTGCCCGCCACGGCGCCCACCAGGGCAGCCTTGGCAAAGGACGTGCGGCGGCCCATGACGGCCACGGTCACACTGGCGCCGAGCACGGCTTGGGTCAGAGAGTCCATAGGGTGGGGGTTCTCGCGAAGGTGTTGCAGGGTGAGGGCCGGCGCGGGCCAGGGCGAAGCGCAGACGTTGCCCGTATTAGGCGGGCTGGGCAGGGAAAAGTTCTGTGTGTGGTGGCTTTACAGGTGACTTGCCTGGTGGTCTGGCTGTGGCCGGGAGGCGCCCGGCGGCGCAGGTGATGTGGGGCGCGCCCAACCCAAGTGCCCCACACATCAGAGGGCCGCGTGACCCATCCACTGTCGCGTTGATCGCAGCGAGATGGACAGCGGCGGATGCCTGCTGATATGGGGCAAGGTGGCACAACGGCCAACAATTCCGCGGGAGGCATCCTGCCCTGGGGCTTGCGGGATTGTCGCGATGCGGCAGCGTGGGCGACGGACTAAGCTGGATGGCAGGAGACAACACGATGCACAAAACCCTGCTTCTGGCGGCCGCGACCTGCGCTGCCACGACTTTTGCGGCCCCGGTGGCTGCGGCCTACCCCGACAAACCCATCAAATTGATCGTGCCCTTCCCACCCGGGCAGGCGACCGACATCTTTGCCCGCGCCCTGGCTGAAAAGTTGGGCCAATCCCTGGGCCAGCCCCTGGTCGTGGAAAACAAAGCCGGCGCGGGCAGCAACATCGGCAGTGAGCAGGTGGTGCGCAGCCCCGCCGACGGCTACACCCTGCTGGTCGCCGGCAGCGCCATGGCCGTGAACCAGACGCTGTACAAAAAGGTGAACTTCGACCCGCGTGTGGACCTGGTGGGCATCAGCCTGATTGCCAAGGTGCCCTTGGTCTTCCTGGCCCACCCCAGCGTGGGCGTGCGCAGCATGAAAGACCTGGTGGACAAGGCCCGTGCCGAGCCCGGGCGTTGGAACTACGCCAGTGCCGGCATCGGTGGCACCCAGCACCTGAGCGGCGAGATGGTCAAGGCGCGCGCCAAGCTGCAGATCGAGCACATCCCCTACAAGGGCAGCGGCCCGGCGCAGGCCGACTTTTTGGGCGGGCAAGTGCCGCTGATGGTGGATTCAGTCACCGCCGCCCTGGCCAACATCCAGGCCGGCAAGGCCATCCCCTTGGGCGTGACTTCCAGCACCCGATCCAGCCAGTTGCCCGAGGTGCCCACCATCGCCGAATCTGGACTGCCCGAGTTCCGTGGCTTCGAGGCCGTGGGCTGGCTGGGCCTGATGGCGCCCAAGGGCACCCCCAAGGACATCATCGACAAACTCAACCGCGAAACCGTGGCCATCCTGCGCAGCCCCGAGATGCGCAAGTTCATCAGCGACCGCGGTTCGGAGGCCGTGCCCACCACGCCGGCGGAGATGGATGCGTTTGTGGCGGCGGAGATCACGCAGTGGGGGCAGGCGGTGAAGCAGTCGGGGGCTTCGGTGGACTGAGGCGCGTGTCCGGGTGCACCGCCTGCTGAGGTGCTTTCATTGAAAGTGATAGCTGGTAGTGCAGGTGCGGACTGGGCTGGAGGCCAAAAAGGCTTTAAGTCCTAGGGGGCTGAGGGAGAAGCGCTTTTCGGCTGTGCTGTCTTGGCGCTGCGCCTCTTGGCTGGTGTTTGGGGATGCGCGGGGCGCAGCGGGCCGGGATGTGCGCCCGGCGGCGCAGTTCCTTTCTTTTGCTCCGCCAAAAGAAAGGAACCAAAGAAAAGGCGGCCCTCTGCCTGCGACCCCGATGCTGCGCATCGGGGCAGCCGCGGTGCTCGACCCCGGGGCGGCGCCGCGGAACTCGCTGCGCGGCAGGCCGCTCCGCTCAAACAGCCGCGGCGGGGCGTTGTTGCATAAATCGTTGCTCAGCAAGCGGTAGGTGTCGGGTCCCGGACGATTGGCTGCTTAAAAACAAGCGTCCGTTGCTGCATGGCCGAGAGGTACTGCAAGCAGTTCTGGCAACATGGCAATCCCGTGCCAAGGAGTTGCCATGCTGATGCTGCATGGCCGAGAGGTACTGCAAGCAGTTCTGGCAACATGGCAATCCCGTGCCAAGGAGTTGCCATGCTGATCAGCCTTCATAAGAACGCTACGACCACACCTGCCACCCGTTTGGCATTGCAGCAAGCCAGTGGTACTGATCGAGAGTTGGCGCAGCAATACGGCATTGGCATAGGGACCGTGCGTAAGTGGCGGGGCAGAACCACGGTGCATGACGCCAGCCACACGGCCCACCGCCTGCAAACGACTCTCAATGCAGGGCAGGAAGAGCTGGTTATTTATCTGCGCAGCCAGCTGCGGCTACCTCTGGATGACTTATTGGCGGTGGTGCGAGAGTTCATTGAGCCTGCCATGAGCCGCTCGGCGCTGGATCGCTTGCTGCGCAGACGAGGCCACTCCAGATTGCCCGTACAGCCCAAGCCTGAGGGCGAGCACAAACCCTTCAAGGCGTATGAGCCTGGCTATGTACATGTAGATGTGAAGTACCTGCCCCAGATGCACGATGAGGACAAGCGCCGCTATGTTTTTGTTGCCATCGATCGAGCTACACGCTGGGTGTTCATTGATATCAAGCAGCACAAGACGGCAGCATCCGCCAAAGCCTTCTTGGCTGCCGTACGCAAAGCTGCAGCGTTCAAGATCCACACCATCCTCACCGACAACGGCAAAGAGTTCACAGACCGATTGTTTGGAAGCCGCACACGTCAGCCCTCAGGCGAGCACGAATTCGACCAGTTATGCCAAGCATTGGGGATAGAGCATCGGCTGACCAAGCCAAAGACGCCACAAACCAACGGCATGGTTGAGCGCTTCAATGGCCGCCTGAGCCAGGTGCTGCGCTCGCATCACTTCAACAGCGCAGAGGATTTGGAGAAGACACTGCACAGGTTTGTCTGGCTGTACAACCACCACTTGCCACAAAAGGCACTGGGGCATGAAGCCCCAGTCCAAGCACTCAAAAAATGGAAGATGAAAGCACCTGATTTATTCGTCAAGAACGTGCGTAATCATCCGGGACCTGACAGGTAGGCTTGCGGCATGAGCCACTCCCGTAAGCCCCGCTACCGCACCACAAACTGGAAACAGTACAACGCAGCTCTCAAGGCCCGCGGCTCTTTGACGGTGTGGCTGGACAAGCGCATGTGTTGGTTTGCCGCTGCAAGCGGCAAACGCGGGCGAAGCCCGAAGTTCTCGGATGCTGCCATTCAATTCTGTTTGACGCTCAAGAACCTGTTTGGCTTGGCGCTGAGACAAACTACAGGCTTGGTGGAGTCGGTGCTGCAACTGTGTGGCCTTGCCTGGTCCTCTCCAGACTTCAGCACCCTGTGCAGGCGGCAGCGAGATTTGGATGTCCAGATTCCGTACACCCGCAGTAAAGCAGGCTTGCACCTGCTGGTTGATTCGACAGGCATCAAGTTTCTGGGTGAAGGCGAGTGGAAATGCAAAAAGCACGGCGCTGAATACCGCCGTCAATGGCGTAAGCTGCACATTGGTATCGATGCGGATACCTTGCAGATTCGGGCCATCTGCGTGACGAGTAATAACGTCAGTGATGCCTCAGTGCTCAGCGACTTGCTGGAGCAACTGCCGCCCGATGAAACGCTTCAAAGTCTTATCGGTGATGGCGCCTACGATACACAGCCCGCCTATGAAGCGGTCATCAGGCACGGTGCAATCCCCATCATTCCTCCCCGCAAGAATGCACGAGTGCGCAGGGGTGCTGTGTTCGAGCGCCGCAATGCAGCGATTGCTGCGTGCAGGCGGCTGGGGCGAAGTATATGGAAACGCTGGATTGGCTACCACCGGCGAAGCTTGGTGGAAGCCAAGATGAACTGCATCAAACGTTTGGGCGAGCGGGTGATGTCCCGCACCTTTGAACGCCAAGTGAACGAGCTGCATATCCGAGCAGCCATCTTGAATCGATTTACTGAACTTGGCCGTCCTCAGACGGCAGCCGTGGCATAGCCACGGCTGGGGGTTGGGGTCAATCGCCTCAAATTGGATTTATGCAACAGCGCCCCGCGGCGGATCAGTCTACGAAGCGGGTGTGTCCTTCGGCACACCCGCCCGTCCCGGGGTCTGCGCGCCTTGGCGCAGTCAGAAGGGTTGATGGAGAGGAAGCCAGGCTGCAGTGAAACTGATAGCTGCTGACGCAGGTGAATATTGGGCTAGAGGCCAAAAACGCTTCAAGTTCCTGCACGCTGGCTTGAAAGCGCGTCGCGACCGTCGGGAAAAATCAACGGCTTTTCACTGAAAGCACAGCCCTTGCCGGTCGTTTAACTCCCTGCTGCCCGTGCCGCAGCGCACAGCGAAGGGTCGCGGGCAGCAGGGAGCATTTCTGTGCTTACTTTCTTGTTGCGCAACAAGAAAGTAAGTCGTCCGAGAACGAAGTACTGGCGCATTTAAACACTCGATTACTCAACCTCGGCAGGCTTGTTTTTGCTGAGTAGTTCTTCCAAGGCTTCTAAAAAAGCAGTTACTTCTGGCGATATGCTGGAGTTTTCCTTAGACTCGAAAATTGCACGCCTATGCGCAAGTGCATAAGCATGGTAGATCGGATCGTAAAAAGAAAATGTGCCAGAGTTTTCATTGAACTTCAAAATTCGCCCTTTTTCTGGAAGGCTTAATTTTTCTAAGCGTTGTTTGAATCCGGTGTTTGGGTATTCAGGGAACTCGCGTTGGATTTTTTGCAATAAATCTAATCGACCTGCTTCGCCATTCTTAAAGTCACACAAAGCTTGGATGATTATTTTTTCGTGATGAAATTTTGATTTTCTCTTTTGATTCAGCGCTTTTTCGAACGAGCTTTGAATATTGTCAGAGGATTCTTCTATATAGCTGAGAAGTGCCTCATCCCAATTTTTCTTTGTTATTTTTATTGAGGAGGGTGCTGTTTCTAGAACATTCGCGGAATAGCAAATGTTCAAACAGAGAGTATGTGCAACAGAAGCCATTCCTGCAGAGTGTTGAACAATTAGATTTTTAAATAATTCTGGGAATCCTATGTTGAGAAGGGCTTCTCCTTTTACAACTATTGATTTTATTTCTTCTGCAGTCATTAATGGGACGTGAATCTCTGAAACGCGATGTTTCATTTCAGGGTCATAATCAATGACTTGTCTAGCTGTATTTGTTGCGCCGATTGCAATTATTTTCAATGATGGATAATCATCTGATAAATCCATGAAAACCTTCATAAGTTGAGATAGATAATGCTTTTCTCCATCTTCAATCTTATGGAAATCTTCAATAACCCAGCAGGCATTGCTTTCACCAATTAATTTTCCAAGCGTAGGAGGGGTAAGTTGCGGTGGAATAATTGGTGTTAGTTTATTTTGACCTTCTGATTTTCTATGGATCTCGAACTGACTTTTTATATCTGTGAAAAGTTTTGGAGGCTCGACGGATATTTTAAAGCCTATTTCATTTTTTTGAGTTTTCTCTGATATGTAGTAAGAGTCTAGCTGTGAAAACGCATCAAAAATGATTTGATCAAATTTCATTCCTCGCATACATCTGGTAGTAATGTGATGCTCGTAGGTTTGAAGAAGTTTGTTTTGTAAAAGTGTGCTTTTCCCAACACCGGAATGACCGAACACGACGATCTGCTTTCCTGGGGTCATTAGGGCTCGGACTAATTTTTCGCGAACAGTTTCTCGTTCAATAAAAGTCTTCTTCGCAGGCTTGCTAGGGGTGAAGACTTCGTTTGTTTGGTGAATTTCTTGTCTCATTTTTTTATAAAAAAAAGCCACGCAATGCGTGGCTTGTAACGATCTTTTTTATGCGATCAATTTTGCCTTCAACAGCTCATTGACTTGCCCGGGATTCGCCTTCCCCTTGGACGCCTTCATCACCTGCCCGACCAGGGCGTTGAACGCCTTGTCCTTTCCCGCGCGGTATTGCTCGACGTTGCCGGGATTGGCGGCGATCACCTCGTCGATGATGGCTTCCAGCGCGCCGGTGTCGTTCATCTGCTTGAGGCCCTTGGCGTCGATGACGGCGTCCACGTCAGCGCCTTCACCCGTCCACAGCGCTTCAAACACCTGCTTGGCGGCGTTGTTGCTGATGGTGCCGTCGCTGATGCGGCCGATCAGGGCGGCCAGCTGTTCGCTGCTGACCTTGACCGCGTCCATGCCGATTTCCTCGGTGTTCAGGCGGCGCGAGATTTCGCCCATCACCCAGTTGCTGGCCAGCTTGGCCTGGCCGCAGGCCTGGGCGGTGCGCTCAAAGTAGGCGGCCATGGCTTGCGACTGGGTCAGGGTGGTGGCGTCGTACTCGGGCAGGGCGTACTGCTCGACAAAGCGCGCGGCCATGGCGCGCGGCAGTTCGGGCATGGCGCCCTTGACCTGCTGCACCCAGCTGTCGGCCACGACCAGCGGGGGCAGGTCGGGATCGGGGAAGTAGCGGTAGTCGGCCGCGTCTTCCTTGGTGCGCATGGCGCGGGTTTCGCCGGTGTCGGGGTTGAACAGCACGGTGGCCTGCTGGATGCTGTAGCCGTCCTCGATCTGCTCGATCTGCCAGCGGATCTCGTAGTCGATGGCGATCTGCATGTTCTTGAACGAGTTCAGGTTCTTGATCTCGCGGCGGGTGCCCAGGGGGGCGCCGGGCTTGCGCACGGACACGTTGGCGTCGCAGCGGAACGAGCCTTCCTGCATGTTGCCGTCGCAGATGCCGATCCAGGTGACGATCTTGTGCAGTTCCTTGGCGTAGGCCACGGCTTCTTCGGTGCTGCGGATATCGGGTTCGGTCACGATTTCCAGCAGCGGTGTGCCGGCGCGGTTCAGGTCGATGCCGGATTCGCTGGGGAACTGGTCGTGCACGGACTTGCCGGCGTCTTCTTCCAGGTGGGCGCGCACCAGGCGCACGGTGTGCTGCTTGTCGCCGACGTAGAAGCTGACCTCACCGCCTTGCACCACGGGGATCTCGAACTGGGAGATCTGGTAGCCCTTGGGCAGGTCGGGGTAGAAGTAGTTCTTGCGTGCGAAGATGCTGCGCGGCGCGATGTGGGAGCCCAGGGCCAGGCCCAGCTTGATGGCGCATTCCACGGCCTGCTTGTTCATCACCGGCAGGGTGCCGGGCAGGGCCAGGTCCACGGCGCAGGCCTGGGTGTTGGGCGCGGCGCCAAAGGCGGTGCTGGCGCGGCTGAAGATCTTCGATTGGGTCGCCAGTTGGGCGTGGGTTTCAAAGCCGATGACGACTTCGTAGCCCTGAATCAGTTTCGCAGTCATGTTGTCGTGTGTCCTTGCTGCTGTGCATGCTGTGCTGGCAGCGCGGCGGGAGGGGTAGAGGCTGATAGTGTTTTTGGCCTCTGGCGCTGATCCCGCTTGCGCTGGCAGCTATGGTTTAGATACCGGCGGGGCGTTGCAGGTGGAAGTCCGTGGCCTGCTGGAAGCGGTGCGCGGCGTTGAGCAGCTTGGCCTCCGAGAAGTAGTTGCCGATCAGCTGCAGGCCCACGGGCAGGCCGCCGTTGCCAAAGCCGGCAGGCAGGCTCAAACCGGGCAGGCCGGCCAGCGAGGCGGGCAGGGTGAACACGTCGGCTAGGTAGTTGCTGACGGGGTCGGCCTTGCCACCAATCGCCCAGGCGGTGGTGGGCGCGGCGGCGCCGGCGATGACGTCGCAGTCCTTGAACGCGGCCTGGAAGTCGTCGGCAATCATGCGGCGGATCTTCTGCGCCTGCAGGTAGTAGGCGTCGTAGTAGCCCTCGGACAGCACGTAGGCGCCGATCATGATGCGGCGCTTGACCTCGTCACCAAAGCCTTCGGCGCGGGTCTGCTTGTACATGTCGTTCAGGTCGGTGAAGTGCTGGGCGCGGTGGCCGAACTTCACGCCGTCAAAGCGCGACAGGTTGGACGAGGCCTCGGCCGGCGCCAGGATGTAGTACACGGGCACGGACAGCTCGGTGCGCGGCAGGCTGATGGGCACCAGCTTGGCGCCCAGCTTTTCGTATGCCTTCAGCGCGGCATCCACGGCGGCGCGCACGTCATCGGCCAGGCCTTCGCCAAAGAACTCGGCGGGCACGCCGATGCGCAGGCCTTCGATGCTGTCGTTGAGCTTCAGCGTGAAGTCTTCGGCGGGATGGTCCAGGCTGGTGGAGTCACGGTCCAGATCGGGGCCGCACATCTCGCTCAGCAAGAGCGCGCAGTCTTCGGCGCTGCGGCCCATGGGGCCTGCCTGGTCCAGGGACGAGGCGAAGGCGATCATGCCGTAGCGGCTGGCACGGCCATAGGTGGGCTTGATGCCGGTGATGCCGCAGAACGAGGCGGGCTGGCGGATCGACCCACCGGTGTCGGTGCCGGTCACGGCTGGGGCCAGACGGGCCGCCACGGCGGCGGCAGAACCGCCGGAGGAGCCACCGGGCACGCGCTCGGGGTTCCAGGGGTTGCGCACGGGCTGGGGCGCATCGAACCCCACGGGGGCGATGGCGGAGTTCTCGTTGGCGCCGCCCATGGCGAATTCGTCGCAGTTGAGCTTGCCCAGGGTCACCATGCCGGCGCCACCTTCGGTGACACCCAGCTTGCGCACCACGGTGGCGTCAAACGGCGACTGGTAGCCGGCCAGCATCTTGCTGGCGGCGGTGGTGGGGAAGTCCTGGGTGACGAAGATGTCCTTGTGCGCGATCGGCACGCCGGCCAGGCGGCCGCCCTGGCCGGAGGCGATCAGCGCATCGGCCGCCCGGGCCTGGGCCAGGGTGGTGGCTTCGTCGATAGCCACAAAGGCACCAAGGTTTTGGTGCGCCTGGGCGCGTGCCAGGAAGTGCTGGGCCGCTTCGACGGCGGAGACGTGTTTGTTCTTCAGCTGGGCGGCCAGCTCGGCCACGCTCAGGTGGTGCAGTTCGGTAGTGCTCATGGGAAATGCTGTGCCTTGCGCTTATTCGATGACCTTGGGCACGAGGAACAAGCCCTCGCCCTGCGCAGGGGCGTTGCGCATATTGGCCTCACGCTGGTTGGGTTCACTGGCCACATCCTCGCGCAGGCGCAGGGCGATGTCCTGGATGGCTGCCACGGGGTGGGCCAGCGGCTGCACGCCCGAGGTATCCACAGCCTGCATTTTCTCGACGATGCCGAAAAATCCGTTCAATTGCGATAGCATGCGCTCACTTTCTTCTGGAGAGAGGGCAAGCCGCGCCAAGTTGGCGATGCGGTCAATGTCTTGGGAGGTGAGTGCCATAGGTTTTCTGCGGTTCGAAACCGGATGTAAAGCTGTCAGACGGCATGCGCCGCCATGAGTTATTCACAGGGGATACGGTATTATCTTGTCTTTGCACGATTCGCACCCCCGCAGGGTGGTGATTGTGTAGAAAAGCCAATCCCTGATTCCCCCTGATTCCTGTTGATCTACACCCCGGCGATGGCAGGCCGAAGCGCATGCTGTGCCTGAGAGGAAAATTGAATGTTCGGAGCTTTCCGTCGGTACTTCTCCACCGATCTGGCCATTGACCTTGGCACTGCCAACACCCTGATCTTCGCCCGCGACAAGGGCATTGTGCTGGACGAACCTTCCGTGGTCGCCATCCGCCACGAAGGCGGTCCCCACGGCAAGAAGGTGATCCAGGCCGTCGGCGCCGAAGCCAAGGCCATGCTGGGCAAGGTGCCCGGCAACATCGAAGCCATCCGCCCGATGAAGGACGGCGTGATCGCCGACTTCGTGATCACCGAGCAGATGATCAAGCAGTTCATCAAGATGGTGCACCCCCGCAATGTGATGACGCCCAGCCCGCGCATCATCATCTGCGTGCCCTGCGGCTCGACCCAGGTGGAGCGCCGCGCCATCAAGGACGCTGCCGAAGCCGCCGGTGCCACGGCTGTGTACCTGATCGAGGAACCCATGGCTGCCGGTATCGGCGCCGGTCTGCCCGTGTCGGAAGCCTCCGGCTCGATGGTGGTGGACATCGGTGGCGGCACGACCGAAGTGGGCGTGATCTCGCTGGGCGGCATGGTCTACAAGGGCTCGGTGCGCGTCGGTGGTGACAAGTTCGACGAAGCCATCATCAGCTACATCCGCCGCAACTACGGCATGCTGATCGGCGAACCCACGGCGGAACTGATCAAGAAGCAGATCGGCTCGGCCTTCCCTGGCTCCGAAGTCAAGGAACTGGAAGTCAAGGGCCGCAACCTGTCCGAAGGCGTGCCGCGCAGCTTCACCATCAGCTCCAACGAGGTGCTGGAAGCCCTGACCGAACCCCTGAACCAGATCGTCTCGGCCGTGAAGAATGCGCTGGAGCAGACGCCGCCCGAACTGGGCGCCGACATTGCCGAGCGCGGCATGATGCTGACCGGTGGTGGCGCGCTGCTGCGTGACCTGGACCGCCTGCTGGCCGAGGAAACCGGCCTGCCCGTGCTGGTCGCCGAAGAGCCACTGACCTGCGTGGTGCGCGGTTGCGGCATGGCCCTGGACAGCCTGGACCGCCAAGGCAGCATCTTCACCAGCGACTGATGCGCTTGACGGCCTGCCGCGCGGCCCTGGATGCCCTGGCGGTAGGCCCTGATTGGAATGGTTCTCCATGTTCTCTGTGAAAGCTCGCGCAGTCAGCAGGTCGGGCGGTTCGCCCGTCCGTGAAATGCCGCATCCCGTGAGGGGGGCGGCATGAGCCTGAGAACGCTGGAGCGCGACGCGCCCTCCCTCTTTAAGCACGGCACCTCGCCCACGACGCGGGTGCTGCTGCTCAGCGCCCTGTCCGTGATGCTGATGCTGGCCGACGTGCGCTTCAAGCTCACCGAGCCCGTGCGCCAGGCCGTCTCCGTGGTGCTGTTCCCCCTGCAATGGGCGGTGATGCAGCCCGTGGGTTGGCTGTCCAGCGGCAAGGCCTATTTCGGCGATCTGCATGCCGCCCAGGCCGAGGCCGTGGAGGCACGCCGCCTGATGACCGAGATGACCATCAAGGCCCACAATGCCGAGCAGCTGCTGGAAGAAAACCAGCAACTGCGCAGCCTGCTGGGCCTGCGTCCCCGCCTGGTGGTGCCCACCGTGGCGGCCGAGGTCATGTACGAAACCCCGGACAGCTACACGCGCCGCGTGGTGCTGGACAAGGGCCAAGTGGCCGGCGTCGAGCCCGGCAGCCCGGTGATGGACGATGTCGGGGTGCTGGGGCAGGTGACCCGCGTGCAGCCGTTCTCCAGCGAGGTGACCCTGCTGTCCGACCGAGACCAGGTGATCCCGGTGATGGTGGAGCGCACCGGCGTGCGGGGCGTGGCCTACGGCGATGCCTCCAACCTGCGCACCGACGGCATGGAGCTGCGCTTCATGCCCAATGATGCGGATGTGCAGGTGGGCGACGAGCTGGTCACCAGCGGCGTGGACGGTGTCTACATGGCCGGTTTGCCGGTGGCCCGCGTGATCGAGGTGGAGCGGCGCAACCAGTCGCCTTTCCTGCGCATCTACTGCGAACCCGTGGCCCGCCTGGACGGCGCACGCCACGTGATGGTGCTGACACCGCTGAACGTGCTGAAAGCCGCCCATGTGCCCGAGGTGCAGCCCAGCGTGCCCACGCCGCAGGAGGCCAAGGCGCAGCGCGAAGACAAATCTGCCCAGCGCCGTGCCGGCGCCAGCAACCTGCCAGGACCAGGAC
Source organism: Comamonas aquatica (assembly GCF_018064205.1). Taxonomy (NCBI): domain Bacteria; kingdom Pseudomonadati; phylum Pseudomonadota; class Betaproteobacteria; order Burkholderiales; family Comamonadaceae; genus Comamonas; species Comamonas aquatica. Next base: position 3,730,839 of record NZ_CP072916.1, read on the forward strand.
CAGGACCAGGAGCCCAGCCATGATCATGCCGCGCGGTCAGCAACTGCTGATGCCGGTCAAGCCCGGTTTCATCGTCTTCAGCATTGCCCTGGTGTTCCTGCTGAGCCTGCTGCCCCTGGGCGGCTTTGTCTGGATGCCCGATCTGCTGATGATGGTGCTGGCCTTCTGGGCCTTGCACCATCCGCACCGTCTGGGCATGGGGGTGGCGTTTGTGCTGGGCCTGGGGGTCGATGTGCAGCAGACGGCCTTGCTGGGTCAGCATGCGCTTACTTATGTTTTGGTGGTCTATGCCTCGCAGCGTGCCAGCCGGCGCATGATGTGGTTCTCGCCGTTGACCCAGGCGCTGCAGGTGCTGCCCATGTTTGCCGGCGCCCACCTGCTGCAGATGCTGATCCGCATGGTGGCGGGTGGCATGTTCCCCGGCTTCTCGGTGGCCCTGGCCCCAGTGCTGGAGACACTGCTGTGGCCCCTGCTGAGCGCCGTGCTGCTGGCGCCGCAGCGCCGCGCCCCCGATGCGGACAGCAACCGTCCGCTGTAAGGGCTGTCTGATGCCGGGCTTCTTCCGCTTTCTTCCCGCCCTGGGCACTTGCAGGAGCTGCCATGGGCCGGTTTGAGGTACGCAACAGCGAAGCCGAGCAGTACAAGTTCCGGCTGCGCGTCGGCGCGGTGGCATTGCTGGTGCTGCTGCTGTTCTGCATTCTGCTGTTCCGCCTGTTCGTGCTGCAGGTGGTGCGCCACGACGCCTTTGCCGAGCGCGCCGAGAACAACCGCACGGCCGTGGTGCCCATCGTGCCCAACCGGGGCCAGATCCTGGACCGCAACGGCATCGTGCTGGCGACCAACTACTCGGCCTACACGCTGGAGATCACGCGTTCCAAGGTCAAGGACATGGACGAGACCATCGACGCCCTGTCTGAGCTGGTGGAGATCTCGCCCCGCGACCGGCGCAAGTTCCGCCGCCTGATGGAGGATTCCAAGCGATTCGAGTCCGTGCCGCTGCGCAGCCGCCTGTCCGACGAGGAAGTGGCGCGCTTCGCGGCCCAGCGCTGGCGCTTTCCCGGCGTGGACATCAAGGCCCGCTGGTTCCGCAACTACCCGTTGCAGGACGTGGCCGGCCACGTGGTGGGCTACATCGGCCGCATCAACCAGAAAGAGCAGGAAGCGCTGGAGGACAGCGACGACTATGCGAACTACCGCGGCACCGAAGTCATCGGCAAGCTGGGCATCGAGCAAAGCTACGAAAAGCAGCTGCACGGCCTGACCGGCTGGGAGCAGTTGGAGACCACGGCCGGCGGCTTTGCCGTGCGCCGCCTCAACAGCCGTCCAGCGACGCCGGGCGATTCGGTGGTGCTGACCCTGGATGTGGGCCTGCAAAAACTGGTGGAAGACCTGTATGGCGAGCGCCGCGGCGCGCTGGTGGCCATCGACCCGCGCAATGGCGAAGTGCTGGCCATGGTCAGCAAGCCGTCCTACGACCTGAACCTGTTCGTCGACGGCATCGACCAGGAAAACTGGGACCTGCTGAACAACTCCATCGACCGCCCCCTGCTCAACCGTGCGCTGCGTGGCACCTACCCGCCAGGTTCCACCTACAAGCCGTTCATGGCCCTGGCCGGCCTGGAGTCGGGCAAGCGCAAGGTGGACACCACCATCCAAGACAACGGCAGCTGGACCTTTGGCGGCCACACCTTCCGCTCAGGCCACCCCAACGGGCCGACCAACCTGCGCCGCTCCATCATCAAATCGTCCAACGTGTACTACTACATGCTGGCCAACGACATGGGCGTGGACATGATCCACGACTACCTCTCGCCCATGGGCTTTGGCAGGCCGACCGGCATCGATGTGCAGGGCGAAGGCCGTGGCGTGCTGCCCAGCACCGAGTGGAAGCGCAACACCTACAAGCGCCCCGAGCAGCGCAAGTGGTATGCGGGCGAAACCATCTCCCTGGGTATCGGCCAGGGCTACAACCACTTCACCCTGCTGCAGGTGGCCAACGCCACCGCCATGCTGGCCAACCATGGCGTGCAGCACCGCCCGCACCTGGGCAAGGCGACGCTGGGGGCGGTCTCGCGCCAGTACGAGGCGCTGTACAAGGAGCCGGGCACGCCCATGGGCTACAAGCCCGAGCACGTCGAAGCCGTGCGCAGCGCGGTGGCGGCCGTGACGGTCGAAGGCACGGCTCGCCGTGTGTTCGCCGGGGCGCCCTACACCTCGGGCGGCAAGACGGGGACGGCCCAGGCCGTGACCATTGGCCAGAAGGACAAGTACAACGCGGCCAAGCTGGCCGAGCACCAGCGCGACCACTCGCTGTACATGGCCTATGCCCCAGCCGAAAACCCCAAGATCGCCCTGGCGCTGATCGTGGAAAACGCGGGCTTCGGCGCCGCCGCGGCCGCGCCGATTGCGCGGCGGGTCTTCGACTACTGGTTGCTGGACCATTACCCCAGCGAAGAAGACATGGCTGCCATGCGCAAGGGCCAGGCCACCACCCCCATTGGCACACCACGCAGTGGCAAGGAGATGATGGCCCGCTACGAGCGCGTGGACCTGCCCAGCCTGGGGGCGCCGCGCGCCCTCGAAACCTTGAGCGGCGGCGACCTGGCGGTGCCGCACGCACAGGACAGCAATCCGGCCGAGCCCGAGGTCGAGGACTGAGCGCCAGTCCGGGTGGGCCGGACAGCTTGGGCTATCCGGGCGCCGCGTGGGCCGCAGCGCCAGCCCTTGCAGGCAGTCACCGATGGGGGGCACATCCAGCACCGGCAGGTCGGGCGCGATGTGCCGCACCGGGCGTGCCGTCCGGGATGGTGCTGCCCCGCCCACGCGCGCAGACGCTGGCAGTCGGCCGCACGCCATCTCCCGCCACGGCAGGATCGACGGTCCCAGGCGCTGGGGCCATGCAGGCGCGCATGCCGCCAATACCGCGTGGCGGGCGTTGTCCCTGCAGGGCACAAGCGCCAGTCCTTCTACGGGATCGGGTGCTCAGCCTTGCATGGCGCGCAGCACAGGCGCGTGCGCACCCCGCCTGCAGCACGGTATTGGGCGTCAGGCGTTGGGCTTTGCCGTGGCCGGAGGCAGGCTGCGGGCACGTGGTGCAGCCTGCGGTGGCGTCCACTGGCTGAAGATCAGCGCCACCACCATCAGCGCTGCGCCGCACAGGGCCAGCGCGCCCATGCGCTCGTCGATCAGCCACCAGGCGGTCAGCGCGGCAAACACCGGCTCCAGCCCGAAGACGATGGCGCTGCGCATGGCGTCCAGCCGCTGCTGGCCCCAGGCCTGCAGCACCACCACCAGGGCGCTGGCCACCAGGCCCAGGTAGGCGATGGCCAGCCAGGCGCCGGGGGACAGGGCCTGCGCCTGCGTCTGCAGCCGCTCGAACCCCTGGGGCTGCAGCCACAGCATCAGCGTGGTGCAGGTCCACATCGAGCCGGCCAGCGCCGCCGCCATGCGCGTGGCGCGCAGGGGGGCCGCCTGGTGGCGCCGCGCGGCGGCCTCCAGCCCGAGGATGTACAGGGCGTAGACCACGGCGCTGCACAGCGTCAGCGTGTCGCCCCGGTTCCAGGGTGTGTCCTCGAAGAACATCAGGCACATGCCGGCCATGGCCAGGGCGCAGGCGGCCCAGACCTGCCAGCCGGTGCGGCGGCGCAGCACCAGCCAGGCGATCAGCGGCACCAGCAGCACGTTCAGGCCGGTGACGAAGGCGTTGCGGTTGCTGGTGGTCAGCGCCAGGCCTTCGATCTGCAGCCAGAAGGCCAGGAAGTTCAGCACCCCCAGGCCCAAGCCCCAGTGCCATTCGGCACGCCGGATGCCGCGCCACAGCGGCAGCAGCACCAGGGTCGCCAGACCGAAGCGCAGCCAGATGATCTGCAGCGCCGACAGGTCGGTGGACAACTGCTTCATGGCGGGGAAGGTGGTGCCCCAGACCACGGTGACGGTCAGCAGGGCCGCCAGGCCCAGGCGTTCGGTGCGCATGCGATGTATGAAAAAAGGAGCGGCTCACGCTCGCATTTGCTGGGGTTTATGGTCAAAACAGTCTGAAACCAAGGAATGACAAGCGCCAACTGCTCCTGATGGTGATGATGGCGGGGGCGTCTAGTGGGCCATGCGGCCGATGAAGGCGGCAATGCGTTCGTTGCCCGGGCGGGCAAAGAACTCGGCCGGCGGGGCCTCGTGCGCAATCTGCCCCTGGTCGAAGAACATCACACGGTCGGCCACTTCGCGGGCGAAGCCCATCTCGTGGGTGACGACGATCATGGTCATGCCCTCGCGGGCCAGGCCGCGCATCACCTCCAGCACTTCCTGCACCATCTCCGGGTCCAGGGCGCTGGTGGGCTCGTCGAACAGCATGACCTGCGGCTGCATGGCCAGGGCGCGCGCAATCGCCACGCGCTGCTGCTGGCCGCCGGACAGCTGCCAGGGGTACTTGTGCGCATGGGCGGCCATGCCCACGCGCTCCAGCAGCTGCAGGGCCTGGGCGTTGGCCGTGGCGCGCGGCGTCTTGCGGATGCGGCGCGGCGCCAGGGTCACGTTGTCCAGCACGGTCATGTGGCCGAACAGGTTGAACTGCTGGAACACCATGCCGACTTCGCAGCGCTGTTGCTGCAGCGTGGCCTCGTGGTCCGTGACCTCCACGCCGGCGATGGTGATGCGCCCGCCGTCGTGCGGCTCCAGGCGGTTCAGCGCGCGCAGCAGCGTGGACTTGCCCGAGCCCGAGGCGCCGATGATCACGGTCACCTCGCCCTGGCAGAACTGGGTGGACACGCCCTTCAGCACCTGGTGCGCACCAAACGACTTGGTGACGCGCTCGCAGACGATGTAGGGCGTGCGGGTGTTGGCAGCATGGCTCACTTCTGGCGGCCCTCCACGTCAAAGCGGTATTCGATGGCGGCGGTGACCTGGGTCACCAGCGTGGTCAGCACCAGGTAGGTGAGGCCGACGGTGATCAGCGTCTCCACCGGCTGGAAGGTGGACGACTGGATGCGGTTGCCGACGTTGGTCAGCTCCACCACGCCGATGGCGTAGGCCAGCGACGAGTCCTTGAGCAGGGCCACGAAGTTGCTGACCAGGGGCGGCAGCGCAATCTTGAACGCCTGGGGAAAGACCACGTCCAGGAACACCCGCCCCTTGGGCAGGCCCAGGGCACGGGCGGCCTCGGTCTGGCCGCGCGGCACGGCGTTCAGGCCGGCGCGCACGGCTTCGGCGTTGTAGGCACCGACGTTCAGCGCCAGGGCCACGCAGGCGGCGGCAAAGTCCGGCAGGTTCAGGCCCGGCACCAGCACCGGCAGGGCGAAGTACATGAACAGGATCTGCACCAGCAGCGGCGTGCCACGGATGATCCAGACATAGGCGCCGGCCACGCTGCGCAGCACGGCATGGCCAGAGGTGCGCGCCACGGCGGCCAGCACGCCCAACAGCAGGCCGGCCGCGCCGCTGACCAGGGTCAGGTACAGCGTGGTGCGGGCGCCATCGGCAAATTCGGCGGCGTGGTCGCCGATGGGTTCGGGCAGCAGGGCCAGCAGCTCGCCCAGCAGGGCGACGACCACCACCATCAGCAACAGGGCGGTGACCAGGGTGGCATTGCTGCGCTGGGTGCGGCTCCAGTGCGAGGGCCAAAGTGCAGTGAGCATGGAAAGAACAGCAGGTTAAACAACGCAAAAACGCCCTGGGGGCCAAAGCCTCAGGGCGTCATGGGGCGGCGTGCCAGGCACCCGGCCTGGCGATCACACCGCCCGGGCAGGTTTTATTGTGGGCAGCGAATGTCTTCCTGGAACCACTTGTGCGAGATCTTGGCGTAGCTGCCGTCCTTCAGGGAGGCGGCAAAGGCCTGGTTCCAGGCGGCGGCCAGGGGCTGGTTGTCCTTGGCCACGGCGGCGGCAATGCGCTCGACGAACAGCAGCTCGCCCTGGTGGAACTTGATCTTGGGGTTCTTGGCCAGCATTTCCTTGGCCAGGAAGCGCTCGGTCACCCAGGCGTCGGCGCGCTGGGTCATCAGGGCGTTCATCGCGGCTTCGTTGGTGGGGAAGTTCACCACGCGCTTCACGCCGGGCACGTTCTTTTGCACGTAGTCCAGGTAGGTGGTGCCGGTCTGGGCCGACACGGTCTTGCCGGCCAGGTCCTTGGCGCCCTGGATGCTGGCGTCGCGGGCGATCACCTGCGCACCCGAGCAGTAGTGCGGGGCGGTGAAGGTGATGGCCTTCTCGCGCTCGGGCGTGATGCCGTGCGACGAGATGACCAGGTCCCAGCGGTCCTGCTTCAGGCCGGTCAGCAGGGCATCGAAGGAAATCGTCTTCCACTCGAACTTCAGGCCCATCTTCTGGGCCAGGTGTTCGGCCAGATCGACTTCGAAGCCGGTCAGCTTCTTGCCCTCGAAGTAGGCGAAGGGGGCGTAGTAGCCTTCGGTGGCCAGACGCAGGGTGCCGTCCTTCTGGATGGCTTCAAGGGGACGTGCCTGGGCCACCGAAGTGCCCAGCAGAGCCAGCGCAGCGGCGGCAATGACGGAAAAGCGTTGCATGAAAGAGGTGCTCCTGGCGCCATCGCGCTGGCAAGGGCCCCGGCCCCATGCGGATGGGGCGCCGCTCACAGCGATGCAGCGGTCAAGAAAGGAGGGGGCTGTAGCCGCCGGACCGCCGGTCTGAGGACATCAGACCATCACAGCGGTGGGCCGGGCTACGCCGCAAAGCGGTGGTGCACATGCACCAAGAATGTGCGGCTCGTCAGGCGAAGCAGGCTGCCATTATAAAAGCCGGCCAGCGTCCGTGCAGACGGCAGGCCTCGCCACTGACGGGGGATGTGCCGCGCCGGCTCAGGCGCCGAAGGCGTCCCAGCCGGTTTTGCAGATCAGCAGGCTGACCACCACGATGAAGATCACGCGCACAAAGCCGGCGCCGTGGCGCAGCGCCATCCAGGTGCCCAGTACGCTGCCCAGCACGTTGGCGATCGCCAGCGGCACGGCAAAGTGCCACCAGACATGGCCCTTGAGCGCGAACAGCACGATGGCCGCCAGGTTGGTGGTGACGTTCATCAGCTTGGCGTTGATCGACGCGTTCAGGAAGTCATAGCCCAGCAGGCGCACCAGCAGGAAGACGAAGAAGCTGCCCGTGCCCGGGCCGAAGAAGCCGTCGTAAAAGCCGATGACCAGGCCGATGCCGGCCGTCAGCCACTGCGTGGTGCGTAGGCTGTGCATGGGGGTGTGTTCGCGCCCCAGCTCCTTCTTGGCCAGGGTGTAGAGCAGCACGCCCAGCAGGATGAAGGGCAGCAGCTTGCGCAGGAAGTCGGGGTTGACCAGGGTGACGGCCCAGGCGCCGCTGAATGCGCCCACCCCGGCGGCCACGATGCCGGGGATGATCATCGGCCAGGTGATGCGGATGCGCCGGCTGTACTGCCAGGTCGACATCGCTGTGCCCCAGACGGCGGCGCTCTTGTTGGTGCCAAACAGGGTGGCGGGGGCCGCGTGCGGGAAGGCGGCAAACATTGCGGGCACCAGAATCAGTCCGCCACCACCCACGATGGCATCCACGAAACCGGCCAGGGCCGAAGCCAGAGAGACAAAAATCCATTCCATGATGGGCGCTGATTGTGCGCTGTTCACGGAGCGCTAAAACACAAATAAAAAGCGCCGGTCTGGCCGGCGCTGGGGGAAAGGCATCTCATTGGTGGATGCTTTTTAGATATTGGTCTGGTTGTGGATCGAGTTGTCTCCTCGGGCCCTCCTTGCTGCACCTTGGTGCGCGCTAGAGTGGTCTGGACTGTAGACCCTGCGTTGGTTTGGTGCATCGGGGATTTCCCGCAAGCTGGTGGTGCGGTGTGTGACGGCCGAATGACACTGTGCGCTGTGGGTGTTTGGCGGCCGGTGTGCAGGCATGGCTTGTGCTTGGCTGGCGGCAACAACACTGCGGGGGAGCGACATGGAGATGCGAAGCAGGTGGGGCCGTCTGGCCCCGGGCGTGGCGCTGCTGGCCCTGCTGCCAGCGGCCGGGCAGGCCCAGCAGATGGTGGGGTTTGCGGCCATCGACAAGGCCGACACGGTCTGGGTGCTGGTGGCCACGGCCCTGGTGCTGCTGATGACGCTGCCCGGCGTGGCCCTGTTCTACGCGGGCATGGTGCGCCGCAAGAATGTGCTCAACACCCTGGCGGCGGTGCTGGGCGCGGCCTGTGTGGTCAGCGTGGTGTGGTTTGCCGTGGGCTATTCGCTGGCGTTCACCCCCTCCTCGCGCTGGATTGGCGGGCTGGAGCGGTTGTGGTTCGGGGGCCTGGACTACCAACTGGCGCAGCAGCAACTGGCGGTCAGCCACATGGCGCCGCACATCCCCGAGGCGGCCTACGCCCTGTTCCAGCTGACCTTCGCCATCATCACGGCGGCCCTGATCGTCGGCGCCCTGGTGGAGCGCATGCGCTTTGTGGCGCTGATGCTGTTCATGGCGCTGTGGACCCTGCTGGTCTACGTGCCCGTGGCGCACTGGGTGTGGGAGCCGGGCGGCTGGCTGGCGCGCATGGGCGCGCTGGACTTTGCCGGCGGCGCCGTGGTGCACGTGAACGCCGGCGCGGCGGGCCTGGCCTGCGCCTGCTACCTGGGCAAGCGCACGGGCTATGGGCGCGAGGCCTTCCAGCCCTACAACCTGGGCTGGACCATGCTGGGCGCCTGCCTGCTGTGGGTGGGCTGGTTCGGCTTCAACGGCGGCTCGGCCCTGGCGGCCGACGGGCGCGCGGCCCTGGCCATGGTGGTCACGCACCTGGCGGCCGCGGGTGGCGCCCTGGGCTGGGCGCTGGGCGAATGGCTGCTGCACCGCCGCATGTCGGTGCTGGGTCTGTGCTCGGGCCTGGTGGCCGGGCTGGTGGCCGTGACCCCGGCGGCGGGCTTTGTGGACATGGGCGCGGGCCTGCTGATCGGCACCATCGCCGGGCTGGTCTGCTACTGGGGGGCCACGGGTTTCAAGCGCTGGCTGGGGGCCGATGACTCGCTGGATGTGTTCGGCGTGCACGGCATCGGCGGCATCGTTGGCTCGCTGCTGACCGGGGTGTTGGTCAGCGGCACGATTTCCGGGGCCAGCGGCAACCTGCTGGCGCAGTCCGTGGCGGTGGTCGCGGTGGCGGCGTTCAGCTTTGCCGCCACCTGCGTGCTGATGTGGCTGACCGACCGCCTGGTGGGCGTGCGCGTGGATGCCCAGGCCGAGCAGCAGGGCCTGGACATCAGCGAGCACCGCGAACACGTGGGCGCCTGACCCACCCGGCGGCCTGGGCCGCCCGCACAAGGAGGATGCCGATGGCGAACACCGAACGCATGGCCGCAGCCGCCCACCTGCACGTGGCGCTGCGGCGCAAGGCGGGCCGCGTGACCGATACCGACTGGATGGCGCTCAACGACGAGTACGCTCGCGAGATCGTGCGCGTGGCGCGGGCCCGCGCTGCGGAGGACGGCGATGCCGCCCTGGCCGGTCTGGCCGACCGGCTGGCGGCCCTGCTGGACGCCGGTGCTGCGGCCCCCGCCCCGGCGGTGCCGCTGGTGGAGCGTGTGGCGCACCGCCTGCGCGATGCGGCCCCGCCGGGCGACGAGGCCGGGCGCTACATCGGCGGGCTGCGTTAGCGGGGGAGTCCTGAAAAAGGAGCTGGTTGCGCGCGGAAAATCTGGATTTCAGCGCGGTTCAGTGCCGAAGTTGGATTTTGATCAGCGCAGGTAGCTCACTTTTTAATCCAGCCGGCGGCAGCGAGACCGTTCACACGGTCAACGCCTGGGCCGGTGCTTCGGGGGCGGCCGCCGCCATGGGGGGCTGGCCCTCGCGCGCCTTGCGTTCGGCGCGGATCCAGCCGGCGGCCTTTTCCGCCAGCATCAGCGTCGGGCTGTTGGTGTTGCCGCTGGTGATGGTGGGCATGGCCCCGGCGTCCACCACGCGCAGCGCCTGTACGCCGCGCACGCGCAGGCGGCTGTCCAGCACGGCCATGGGGTCGTCGTCGCGGCCCATCTTGGTGGTGCCCACGGGGTGGAAGATGGTGGTGGCAATGTCGCCGGCCAGGCGGATCAGCTCCTCGTCGCTCTGGTACTGGGTGCCGGGCTTCCATTCCTCGGGGGCATACTGCGCCAGTGCCGGCTGGCTGACGATGCGGCGCGTCACGCGCAGGCTGTCGGCCGCCACCTGCTGGTCCTGGGCGGTGCTCAGGTAGTTGGGCGCAATCGCCGGCGCGTCCTCGAAGTTCGGGCTCTTGATGTGCACCGTGCCACGGCTGGTGGGGTTGAGGTTGCAGACGCTGGCGGTGAAGGCCGGGAAGCTGTGCAGCGGCTCGCCAAACGCATCCAGCGACAGGGGTTGCACGTGGTACTGCAGGTTGGGGTGCTCCAGCTCGGGGCGGCTGCGCGTGAAGGCGCCCAGCTGCGAGGGCGCCATGCTCATCGGGCCGGTGCGGCGCAGCAGGTATTCCATGCCGATGCGCAGCTTGCCCCAGGGGCTGGCCGCCAGGGTGTTGAGGGTGAGCGCATCGCGCACCTTGTAGACCGAGCGGATCTGCAGGTGGTCCTGCAGGTTGGCACCCACGCCGGGCAGGTCCAGCGTGACCGGGATGCCGGCCTGGTGCAGCACCTCGGCCGGGCCGATGCCCGACAGCTGCAGCAACTGCGGCGAGTTGACGGCCCCGGCGCAGACGATCACTTCCTCGGTGGCCGTCAGGTGGGCCAGCTCGTCGCCGGTCCAGACCTTGACGCCGGTGCAGCGCAGGGCGCCATCGGCCTGGCGCTCCACCACCAGGCGCGTGGCCTGGGCCATGGTCCACATCTCGAAGTTGGGGCGGCCATAGCACTTGGGGCGCAGAAAGGCCTTGGCCGTGTTCCAGCGCCAGCCGTCCTTCTGGTTGACCTCGAAATAGCCCACGCCCTCGTTGTCACCGCCGTTGAAGTCCTGCGTGGCCGGAATGCCGGCCTGTTGCGCCGCCTGGGAGAACGCATCCAGGATGTCCCAGCGCAGGCGCTGCTTCTCGACGCGCCATTCGCCCTTGTGGCCGTGCAGGCTGGCGAAGGCCGGGTTGGGCGGCTGGCCCTCGTCCAGGCGCCAGTGGCTTTCGTGTTTCATGAAGGCCGGCAGCACCTGCTCCCAGCGCCAGCTGTCGTCGCCGGTCAGCCCGGCCCACTGGTCGTAGTCGCGCGCCTGGCCGCGCATGTAGATCATGCCGTTGATGCTGGAGCAGCCGCCCAGCGTCTTGCCGCGCGGGTAGCGCAGGCTGCGGCCGTTGAGCCCGGCGTCGGCCTCGGTCTGGTAGAGCCAGTCGGTGCGGGGGTTGCCGATGCAGTGCAGGTAGCCGACGGGGATGTGGATCCAGTGGTAATCGTCCTTGCGGCCGGCTTCGATCAGCAGGACGCGCACGTTGCGGTCGGCGCTGAGGCGGTTGCACAGCAGGGCGCCTGCAGTGCCGCCTCCGATGACGATGTAGTCGAAAGAGGTGTCACTCATGAAGCAAGCCCGTGTGACCGGGCATCAATCGGCCTCCGGATTGGAAACCGTGGTTCCATTGTGTGGAATGCCCCGGGGCTGTCGATAGGGAAAGCGTGTAGTCTTGGTCTGACGATTTCGGTGTTGCACTGCAAAATGCACCGGCTGCTGGCTTGCGTTCCGTGGTTCGCGGCCGGGGCCAAAGCTTGTAAGCTGGCAGCGCTTCGACTTTTTTCACGCCATGACCGATACCCTTCCCCGTTTGCAAACCCTCCAGGACGCCGAAGGCGCCTGGGTGCAGTTGCAGGGGCGCTGGGGCGCGGCGGAGCTGGGCCAGCGCCCGGTGTGGCAACAGCTGCAGCGCGCCCTGCGCAGCCATCCGGCGAACGCCGCCACGGGCTGGGACCTGCAGGCGTTGCAATGGCTGGACCACATCGGCGCCCAGCTGCTGTGGCGCCACTGGCAGTACGCCTGGCCGCAGCGGGTGCGCCTGACCGATGCCCAGCGCACCATGCTGGCGCGCGTGGCCGCCTTGCGCCAGGAACCCGCGCCGGCGCCGGCCCCGCTGTGCATGATGGACCGGGTGAACCAGCTGGGCCTGCTGGTGCTGCACGCGCTGGACCATTTCCAGCACCTGGTGGAGCTGGTGGGGCAGCTGGTGCTGGACATCGGCCGCCTGCTGCGCGATCCGCGCAAAGGGCCTTGGCGTGATTTTTCTGGCCACCTGTACAGCATGGGGGCCACGGCGCTGCCGATCACGGCCCTGGTGGGCTTTCTGATCGGCGTGGTGCTGGCCTACCTGATGGCGCTGCAGCTGCGCCAGTTCGGCGCCGAGGCCTTCATCGTGAACATCCTGGGCATCTCGCTGATCCGTGAGCTGGGGCCGCTGCTGGGCGCCATCCTGGTGGCTGGGCGCTCGGGTTCGGCCATCACGGCGCAGATCGGCGTGATGCGCGTGACCGAGGAGCTGGACGCCATGCAGGTCATGGGCATCCGCCATGGCTTTCGCCTGGTCATGCCGCGCGCGTTGGCGCTGGCGCTGGCCATGCCGCTCATCAGCCTGTGGACCACGCTGGCGGCGCTGGCGGGCGGCATGCTGGCGGCCGACATGACCATGGGCATCTCGGCCGGCTACTTCCTGCAGGCGCTGCCGGACGCGGTGGAGATCGGCAACCTGGTGCTGGCCATGGCCAAGTCGGTGGTGTTCGGGGTGTTCATCGCGCTGATCGGCTGCCACTGGGGGCTGCGCGTGCAGCCCAACACCCAGAGCCTGGGCGCGGGCACGACGGCCTCGGTGGTGTCGTCCATCACCATGGTGATCGTGGTCGACGCCCTGTTCGCCATCGCTTTCAAGGATGTGGGGTTCTGAGCCATGAATGCAGCCGCATCCCCCCGCCCGCAGACGCCCCGCGCCATGGTGCAGGTCGACAAGCTGTGGAGCGTGTTCGGCGAGGGCGACAACGCCTTTGCCGTGCACCAGGACCTGGACCTGACGGTGTACCAGGGCGACATGCTGTCCATCGTCGGTGGCTCGGGCACGGGCAAGACGGTGCTGCTGCGCCAGATCCTGGGGCTGCTGCAGCCGGGGCGCGGCACGGTGACCACGCTGGGTCGGCCAGCGGCCGAGCTGTGCACCGAAGGCGCGGCCGCCCGCGTCGGCATGCTGTTCCAGCACGGGGCGCTGTACTCGGCCTTCAACGTGCTGGAGAACATCGGCTTTGCCCTGCGCGAGCTGGGCACGCTGCCCGCGGCCATGGTCGACGAGGCCGCCATGGTCAAGCTGCGCATGGTCGGCCTTAAGCCCGAGCACGCCACGCGCATGCCGGCCGACCTGTCCGGTGGTATGGTCAAGCGGGTGGCCCTGGCGCGCGCCCTGATCATGGACCCGCCGCTGCTGCTGCTGGATGAGCCGACGGCCGGGCTGGACCCGACCAGTTCTGACGAATTCTGCGCCCTGCTGCGCGAGTTGCGCGCCGAGCTGGGGCTGACCGTGGTCATGGTCACGCACGACCTGGACACGCTGTTCGCCTTGTCCAGCCGCGTGGCGGTGCTGGCCGAGAAACGCGTGCTGGTGACCGGAACGCCACAGGAGGTGGCGCAATTCCAGCACCCCTTCATCACCACTTTCTTCCAGGGCGAGCGGGGCCGCCGGGCCATGGCACCCGCTCCGCAAGGAGGGCATTGAGCAATGGAAAACAAATCACACGCCATGGCGGCCGGCAGCTTCGTGCTGGCGCTGCTGGTCCTGCTGGGGGCGCTGGCCCTGTGGCTGACGCGCGACCGCCACGACTACACCCTGTACGAAATGTCCACCGGCGACACCATCAGTGGCCTGCAGAACCAGGCCACGGTGCGCTACAAGGGCGTGGCCGTGGGCAAGGTGACCGAGATCACCTTCGACCAGGCCCAGCAGGGCAATGTGCTGATCCGCATCGCGGTCGACAGCAAGGCCCCGGTCTCGCCCACCACCACCTTCGGCATGCTGGGCTACCAGGGCGTGACCGGGATTGCGCACATCCAGCTGGACGACGTGACCGAGCCCATGGCCGCCCTGCCCGAGGGCCCTGGCGGCATCCCGCGGCTGTTGATGAAGTCCTCGCCGCTGAGCGTGCTGGCCGACCAGGGCATGACTATCCTGAGCAAGGTCGACGAGGCCACCCGGCGCATCAACCAGCTGCTGGGCGATGACAACCAGGAGCGCTTCAGCAGCCTGCTGCTCAACCTGTCGGATGCGGCCAGCAATGTCAGCGGCGTGACCCGCTCCATGCACACCACCTTGCAGCAGGAGCTGCCCGGCATGACCCAGGATGCCCGCCGTGCCCTGCAGGCCATGGAAAAGGCCGGGCAGGAAGCCGGCGCGCTGGCGCAGGAGGTGCGCCGCATGACCACGACCGTGCAAGGCCCGGATGGTGCCCTGGCGCGGATCACCGAAGGCTCGCAGGCCATGGCCCGGGCGGCTGAGCGCCTGGACCGCGCCACCCTGCCCGGCATCAGCCAGGCCGCCAGCGATGTCTCCTCGGCCGCGCGCCGCATGGGCAGTGCCGCGGCGGGGATTGGCGACAACCCGCAATCCCTGCTGTATGGGGTGGATGCCGGACAACCCGGGCCCGGCGAGCCCGGTTTTGTGGCCCCTGTGGCCCAGTAAGGAAGATGCATATGCGCGCACTGATCACTCCACGCCGCGCCTGGTTCTGGGCGGCGGCGGTCGTCTGGCTGGCGGGCTGCAGCACCCTGCCGCGGCCGCCCCAGGCCGTGACCCGCTATGACCTGGGGGCACCGGCCGCACTGGCGGCGCCGCCGGCCGTGGCCTTGCCGGCCGTGGCCCTGGGGCCCGTGCAGGCGCCTCTGCTGTCCGATGGCAGCACCCTGGTGCATTACCGCCTGGCGTATGCGGATGCGCAGGTCTTGCGCGCCTACACCCAGGCGCGCTGGAGTGTGCCGCCCGCGCAGATGGTGCAGCAGCGCTTGCGCGAGCACCTGACCCAGGGCGGGCGCGTGGTGCTGTCGGCGGCCCCGGGCGAAGCACCGCCCAGCGTGCAGGGGCGGCAGGTGCCTGTGCTGCGCCTGGCGCTGGAGGAGTTCAGCCATGTCTTCACCAGTGCCCAGGACAGCGTGGGCTGGGTGCGCGTGCGCGCCACCCTGGTGGACCCCGCGCCGCAGGGCGATGTGCTGCTGGCCCAGCGGGTGCTGGAGGTGCGCCAGCCCGCGTCGGCGCCGAACGCCGCGGCCGGGGTGCAGGCCCTGGCCCAGGGGGTGGACGTGCTGGGGGGCGCCCTCACCCAGTGGCTGCAAACCGTGTCCAAGCGTTAAACGCGCTCTGGCACGCCGGGTCGGTCTGGTCCGACCGGCCCTGTCCCGCATCGACGACACGTTGCGCCATGGATTTTTCTTAAAGTGAGTTTTCGCGCTGCAGGAATGTGAATGTGTTGGTTTTTACGCATTCCATGTGCAGTCAATGTTGATTTCACGCTGAGGAAAATTCCATGAATGAAGACCGTATCCAAGGAAACTGGAAGCAATTCAAGGGCAAGATTCGCGAGCAGTGGGGCAAGCTGACCGACGACGATGTGGACGTGATCGCCGGCAAGCGCGACCAGTTCCTGGGCAAGCTGCAGGAGCGCCATGGCCTGGCCAAGGAAGAGGCGGAAAAGCAGCTGGCCGAATGGCACAAGCGCCACCCCGACTTCCGTTTTGACCGCTGATCCATAGTCGCCCGCAGGGGGGCGTCGTCCCCGGGCGCGATCCCGCCCGCAGGCGCGCACCCACCCTGTGTCAGCCCCAGCCCCGCATGCGGGGCTTTTTGCCGTCTGGCCCGGTGGTGCCTGTAGGCCGCCGCCCTGTGCCGGCCGGGCTTTGACCTGTCTCAAACCCCTACGAGATAGGCTTCGTAAGCTTTCGGCTTTGCACAGTTTGGACGAAGGAGGGCGCTATGGCGACATTGGAATGGAGCACGGCCCTGGAGTTGAACGTTCCAGTCATGGACGAAACGCACAAGGAGTTCGTGGACCTGATGGCGCAGGTGGAAGCCACGCCGGACGAGGCCCTGATGCCGGTGTGGCAGGCGCTGGTGGCACACACCGAGGAGCACTTCGGACAGGAAGACCGCTGGATGCTGGCCACCGGCTTTGCCACGGGCAACTGCCACGCCACGCAGCACAAGGTGGTGCTGGACATCATGCGAGAAGGTGGCAAGCGCGGGGACGAGGGGGACTACAGCATGATCCGCGGCATGACGCCGGAGCTGGCCTCCTGGTTCAGCTACCACGCCCAGACCATGGATGCGGCCCTGGCCCAGCACATGCAGAGCGTGGGCTTTGACCCCGCCAGCGGCGCCCTGCTGCACAGCGATGCCCTGCCGGCGCAGCCCATCAGCGGCTGCGGCGGGGCCTGCTCCACCCCGGACGACCACGCCCAGCACGGCGCCCAGGCCGACAAGGTGGCACAGTCGGCGGTCTGAGTGCCGCCCCTGTGCCGGCCGGCACGCGCTGTCAGCCCGCCAGCGCAGGGAAAATTTTCATCAGGCCCCCGGCCATCACTTCCACGGCCAGGGCGGCCAGGATCAGGCCCATCAGCCGCGTCATCACGTTGATGCCGGTCTTGCCCAGCACGCGGGCAATCGGTTCGGCCATGGAAAAGCTGGCCCACACCGCGGCCGCCACCACCACCCCATAGCCCACCAGGGCCAGGTGCTGCCAGAAAGTGGCCGCCTGGTCGGCGTAGATCACCACGGTTGACATGGCGGCCGGTCCGGTGAGCAGCGGGATCGTCAGCGGCACCACGGCGATGCTGTTGCCCATGGCGGCCTTCTCGACCCCCGCTTCCAGCGTGTCCTCGTGGCGCCGGTCTTCGGCCGGGCGCGCGTTGAGCATGTTCATCGCGCTGATCAGCAGCAGCAGGCCGCCGCCGACCTGGAAGCTCTGCAGCGAGATGTTGAAGAAATCCAGCACCTGCAGGCCGATCAGCGCGCAGGCGGCGATCACCACGAAGGCGCTGAACGACGCCGTGCGGATGGTCTGGGCACGCTGCGCAGCATCGAAGCCTTGCGTGTAGTGGATGAAAAACGGCACGATGGCCAGCGGATTGACGATGGCAACCAGGGTGATCAGCGGTTTCAGATCCATGGGCGGGCAGTGCGGGGAAGGGTGGACAGGTTCTCAGTGGAACGCAGATTGCTTAAAGTTGCCAGTGTTGCGGCCGGCAGGGACACGGCAGGCCGCCCAACGATAACAAGGAGATGCGATCCATGGGCAGCTTTATTTCACTGACCGCCGCCGATGGCACGGCGGTGCCGGCCTGGGTGGCCCGGCCCGAGGGCCCGGTGCGCGGGGCCGTGGTGGTGGCGCAGGAGATTTTCGGCGTCAACAGCCACATCCGCGCCGTGACCGACCGCCTGGCAGCACGCGGTTTCGTGGCGATCGCCCCGGCGCTGTTCACGCGGCTGGAGTTCGATGTGCAGCTGGGCTATGACGCCGAGGGCATGGCGCGCGGCAAGGCCTTGAAGGCCGCGGCCGAGGCCCTGCCGGGCGAGGGCGTGCTGCAGGACATCCGCGCCGCGGCGCAATGGGCCCTGCAGCAGGACGGCGTGGCCGGCGTGGGCATGGTGGGCTTTTGCTGGGGCGGGCTGCTGGCCTGGCGCGCGGCCGAACGGGTGAGCGAGCTGTCGGCCGCCGTGTGCTACTACGGCGGGGGCATGACCGTGTCGCCGGAGCTGGCGCGCACGCCGCGCGTGCCGGTGCTGGCCCACTTTGGCGCGCGCGATGCGCACATTGCGCTGGACGGCGTGCAGGCCTTCAGCCGGGCGCACCCCGGGGTGCAGGTGCATGTGTACGACGCCGACCATGGTTTCAACTGCGACCAGCGCGGCAGCTACGACGAGACCAGCGCCATCCAGGCCAAGGACCGCACGCTGGCCTTCTTCGACCAGCACCTGGCGCGGGCCTGATGCGGGTCTGATGCAAAAGGAGAGCGGTTGGCGCGTGCCATGCCTAGGTTTTGGCGTGTTTTAACTCGCAAACCCAGCGCGGGTGCGCGCGGGGTGCTCCCAGTTTGTCAGGTGTTCTCGCCCATCAGGGTGTCGCGCTCGATGTAGCGGCGGCGCAGGAAGAACACCAGCAGGGCCAGGCCGATGCCGGCCATGGCGCCCATGGCCCACCAGAAACCGTCTTCCTTGTGCACCAGGGGCAGCACGTCGAAGTTCATGCCGAACACGGCGGCGATCAGGTTCAGCGGCAGGAAGATGGCGGTCAACGTGGTCAGCGTGCGCATGATGTCGTTGGCGCGGTTGCTCTGGGCCGAGAAGTGCATCTGCACCGCGGCCTCGGCGCTCAGCTCCATGCGGTGCACGTGGTGGCTGACGCGCTCGATGTGCTCCAGCACGTCGCGCGAGCGCACGCGCAGCAGCTCGCGTGCGCGGCGCTCGGCCGTCTCGCTTTCCTCGGGCCAGCTCTCCAGCATGTCGATCCAGTCCTGCACGGCGGCGCGCTGGTCTTCGCAGATTTCGTTGAGCTGGTGCAGGCCCAGCTGCGCCTGCAGCACCTTGCCCCAGTCGTGAAAGCGCGAGTTGGGGTTGAGCAGGGCCATCTGCCACTGGTCCATCTGCTTGGCCATGTCGCGGCGCAGGCTGAGGAAGCCGTCCACCATCAGGTCCAGCTGGCGCAGCATCAGGTCGGCGCTGCTGGCAGGCAGGCGGCTGCCGGCGCGCTTTTCCGGCGTGGTGCCGGGGGCCAGCAGGCGCTGCACATGGTGGGCGCGCACCGGGCACGCGCCGGGGTGGACGCTGAACAGCAACTGGTCGAACACGGCAAAGCCGACCGGGGCGGTGTCCAGGTTCTTCAGCAGCGGGGCGCTGGCCGGGCGGGCGCCGGCGTCTGCGCTGCCGGTTGCGGGCGGCGGCGGCAGGTCCAGGCGCCGGAACAGCATCACGTCGTAGTCCGAGGTGTAGTCGAAGGTGGACGGGATCTGGGCGTTCAGCAGGTCGGAGATGTGCAGGTCCACCAGGGGTGTGCCGCACAGCTGCAGCAGCAGGCGTTGCACGGCCGCGATCTGGGTCTCGAACTCGGTGCGCTCGCACGACAGCCAGTAGAAGCTGCCGGCCTCGGGCGCGGGCAGGGGGGCGTCGGACGCGGGCCAGGTGCCCAGGTCGAGCACCTGCTTGGTGGCAGGCTGGATCAGCAGCAGTCGCATAGGTACAAGGTCAAATGGCCGCAAAACGCAGACTGTACAGGCGCTGGCAGCTATCCAAACCGTGTCTGCGCGCACGCAGACACGGGCGAGGGGCGCTTACAAGCCGCGCAGCCGCTTGGCGGCGTCGATGGCGAAGTAGGTCAGGATGCCATCGGCCCCGGCGCGCTTGAAGGCCAGCAGGCTTTCCATCATCACGGCGTCGTGGTCCAGCCAGCCGTTGGCGGCCGCGGCCTTGAGCATGGCGTACTCGCCGCTGACCTGGTAGGCGAAGGTGGGCACGCCGAACTCGTCCTTGACGCGGCGCACGATGTCCAGGTACGGCAGGCCGGGCTTGACCATGACCATGTCCGCGCCTTCGGCGATGTCCAGCGCCACCTCGCGCAGGGCTTCGTCGGAGTTGGCGGGGTCCATCTGGTAGACGTTCTTGTCGGCCTTGCCCAGGGCGCCGCGCGTGCCCACGGCGTCGCGGAAGGGGCCGTAGAAGGCGCTGGCGTACTTGGCGCTGTAGGCCATGATGCGGGTGTGGATGTGACCTTGCAGCTCCAGCGCCTCGCGGATGGCGCCAATGCGCCCGTCCATCATGTCGCTGGGGGCGACCATGTCCACACCGGCTTCGGCATGGGCCAGGGCCTGGCCGACCAGCACTTCCACGGTCTCATCGTTGAGGATGTAGCCGCTCTCGTCGAGGATGCCGTCCTGGCCGTGGCTGGTATAGGGGTCCAGGGCCACGTCGGTCATCACGCCCAACTGGGGAAATTCCTTTTTCAGCGCGCGCACCACGCGGGGGATCAGGCCGTCGGGGTTCAGGGCTTCCTTGCCGTCGGGGGTCTTGAGGCTGGCATCGATGGCGGGGAACAGCGCCAGGTAGGGGATCTCCAGCTTCACGCACTCCTCGGCCACGGGCAGCAGCAGGTCCAGGCTCAGGCGGTCCACGCCGGGCATGGACGGCACGGCCTGGCGCAGCTGCGTGCCCTCGTGCACGAACACCGGGTAAATGAAGTCATGGGCTGTCAGGCGGTTTTCGCGCACCAGGTTGCGGGTGAAGGCGTCGCGGCGCAGGCGGCGCGGACGGCTTTGCGGGAAAGGGGTAGGGTTCGACAGATGCATGCCGCGCATTGTGCGCCTGTCGGTCGGCGCTGGCGAGGGATTGCGCAGGGTGCCGCTGGGTCATGCCTTGGGGATAGTCCCCGTGTGCCGGGGGCGGCGGGGTGCTAGATTTCGCCTCGAAAGCGGCTTGCTGCTTTCCCTGCTTCACCTCCCTGAGCAGGCCTCTTCCAGAGGAATTTCTCGGCCCGGCTTGATGCCGGGCCTTTTTTTGTGCGCCAGCCCAGGCCAGGGGCGGGCTTACACTGTGTCCATGTTGTGGGTCAAAGCTTTTCATATCGTCTTCGTGACCAGTTGGTTTGCGGGTTTGTTCTATCTGCCGCGCATCTTTGTGAACCTGGCCATGGTGCCGCCCGGCTCGGTGGCCGAGCGTGAGCGCCTGATCGGCATGTCCCAGCGGCTGCTGCGTTTCACCACCCTGTTGGCGGTGCCCGCCGTGGGCCTGGGTCTGTGGCTGCTGTTCGGCTATGGCTTCTGGCAGTCGGGCGGTTGGGTGCATGCCAAGCTGGTGCTGGTGGCGCTGGTGCTGGCCTACCACTACAGCTGCGGCCACCTGCTGCGCCAGCTGATGGCCGAGGCCTGCCCGCGCAGCCACCGCTGGTTCCGCTGGTACAACGAGCTGCCCGTGTTCCTGTTGATGGGCATCGTGGTCCTCGCGGTGGTCAAGCCGTTCTAACTCTCGCAACCGTCTGAGCCCGGACTGGAAAGGGGCTGTTTGTGTTCAAAACCTCGGCATGGCCGCTGGCCCTGCTGTACACCCTGCTGATCGTGTTCGCCAGCCTGTTCCCGTTCGAAGGCTGGCGGGTGCAGGGCATCTCTCCCTGGGTGTTCGCCACGGCGCTGCTGCCGCCGCCGTACTGGACGTGGTTCGACGTCAACACCAACATCATCGGCTACGTGCCCCTGGGCTTTCTGCTGGCGCTGGGCGGCGTGCGCAGCGGCATGCGCGCCTGGGCCATCCTGTGGGCGGCGCTGTGCGGGGCCGTGCTGTCGCTGAGCATGGAGTTCCTGCAGATCTACCTGCCACGGCGCGTGCCGTCCAACATGGACTTCGTGCTCAACGCCGCAGGCGCCCTAGTGGGCGCGGTGCTGGCGGCGGGCCTGGAGTGGCTGGGCCTGCTGGAGCGCTGGAGCGTATTCCGCGAGCGCTGGTTCGGCCACCAGCCGCATGGCGGCCTGGTGCTGATCGGCCTGTGGCCGCTGGCCCTGCTGTTCCCGCCGGCGCTGCCCTTCGGCCTGGGGCAGGTGCTGGAGCGCCTGGACACCACGCTGGACGAATGGCTCGAAGGCACGCCCTTCATGGACTGGCTGCCGCTGCGCGAGGCCCCGCTGGTGCCCCTGATGCCCAGCGCCGAAATGCTGTGCGTCATGCTGGGCCTGCTGGCGCCCTGCCTGCTGGGCTACCTGCTGATCGTCCACCGCGGCCGGCGCGCGGTGTTCGCGCTGCTGACCGGGGTGGCCGGCGTGGCGGCGACGGCGCTGTCCTCGGCCATGGCCTATGGGCCGGTGCACGCCTGGGCCTGGCTGACCCTGCCGACCCAGGCCGGCATGGTGGCGGCGGCGCTGTTTGCCGTCTGCCTGCTGCCCATCGGGCGCCGCTGGTGCGCGGTGCTGTTGCTGCTGGTACTGATGTGGCAGCTGAACTGGCTCAACCAGGCGCCGCTGAACCCGTATTTCGCCGAGACCCTGCAGTCCTGGGAGCAGGGCCGGTTCATGCGCTTTTACGGGCTGGGTCAGTGGCTGGGCTGGCTCTGGCCCTATGCCGTGCTCGCGTATGTGGCCTTGCGCCTGTCCCAGCGCCAGGGCGACTCCTAGAATGCACAGCACCATGAGCGACAACACTGCCCCTGGCTACTACAGCCGCCACATTTTTTTCTGCCTCAATGAGCGCCCCAACGGTGAGGACTGCTGCCACCTGCACGGCGCCAAGGAAGGCTTTGACCACTGCAAGCGGGCGGTGAAGGACGCCGGCCTGGCCGGCAAGGGCCAGGTGCGGGTGAACAAGGCCGGCTGCCTGGACCGCTGCGCCGCTGGCCCCGTGGCCGTGGTCTATCCCGAAGGCACCTGGTACACCTTCGTGGACACGGCCGACATCGACGAAATCGTCGAGTCGCACCTCAAGCATGGTCAGGTGGTGGAGCGTTTGCTGGTGCCGCCGGAACTTGGCCGCTGAAACCGACTCAGACGCCGCATTGCAAGTGTTTTTGGCAGTTTGTGCTGATCTGACAAGCGCGGACAGCTATGAATTAGGTAGTTTGCTGTGAACGCCCAAACCGAACGATTCACCCTGACCGGCGCCGCAGGCGCCATCGAAGCCCTGCGCGACCGCCCGGTGGGCACCCCCCGGGGCGTGGCGGTGATTGCCCACCCGCACCCGCTGTATGGCGGCACCATGGACAACAAGGTGGTGCAGACCCTGGCGCGTGCCTTCGTGCAAACCGGTTGGGAGACCATCCGCTTCAACTTCCGCGGCGTAGGCGCCAGCGCCGGCGTGCACGACGCCGGGCGCGGCGAAGCCCAGGACCTGGTGGAGGTGGTGCGCCAGGTGGCCCCCCAGGGCCCGCTGGCGCTGGCCGGCTTCTCGTTCGGGGCCTTTGTCACCACGCACGCCGTGGCCGCCCTGTGGGACGAGGGCCGCGTCGAGCAGGTGGTGCTGGTGGGCACGGCGGCCAGCCGCTTCGAACCCGCCTCCCTGCCGCCGGCGGCGCACGCGCGCACCCTGGTGCTGCATGGCGAAAAGGACGACACCGTGCCGCTGCAGTCCGTGATGGATTGGGTGCGCCCGCAGATACTGCCTGTAACAGTTGTGCCCGATGGAGGTCATTTCTTCCACGGACAATTGCCGTTGCTCAAAGGGCTGGTGGTCCGCCACCTGAGCGCCGGTCACGTGCCAACGTGACCGCTAGCCCCTTGTTGATTCTTTGATAAACCGAGTTGTTCATGAAGCCTGTTTTCTCCTCCTTGCGCACGCTGGCCCTGACCGCGGCGCTGGCGCCCCTGTGGGCCAGCGCCCAAATCGCCCCGCTGCAGCCCCCTGAAATTGCCGCGCACACCTACATGCTGGTGGATGTGACCGCCAACCAGGTGCTGGCCTCCAAGGATGTGGACGCCCAGGTGGAGCCCGCTTCGCTGACCAAGCTGATGACGGCCTACCTGGTGTTCGATGCCCTGCGTGCCAAGAAGATCACGCTGGAGCAGCGCCTGCCCGTCAGCGAGCTGGCCTGGAAGATGCCTGGCTCGCGGATGTTCATCGACCCCAAGATGCAGGTGGCGGTGGAAGACCTGCTCAAGGGCATGATCGTGCAGTCCGGCAATGACGCCACCATGGCGCTGGCCGAAGGCGTGGGCGGTACCAAGGACAACTTCGTGCGCCTGATGAACGAGCAGGCCAAGGCGCTGGGTATGACCGGCACCAGCTACAAGAACCCCGAGGGCCTGACCGAGGCCGGGCACTACACCACGGCGCGCGACCTGTCCATCCTGGCCATGCGCCTGATGCGCGACTTCCCCGAGTACACCCACTACTACTCCATCAAGGAATACCGTTACCAGGGCACGCCGGCCGCCAACAGCCGCAACCGCAACACCCTGCTGTTCCGCGACCCCTCGGTGGACGGCCTCAAGACCGGCCACACCAATGCCGCGGGCTACTGCCTGGTGTCGACCGCTAACCGCGAAATCCCCAATGTGGGCGGGCGTCGACTGCTCTCCATTTTGCTGGGCGCGGCCAGCGACAACGCGCGGGCCAACGAAAGCCAGAAGCTGCTGAACTGGGGCTACACCGCCTACGACGCCGTCAAGCTGTTCGATGCCGGCCAGCCCATGGAAGAAGCGCAGATTTGGAAGGGCTCCCAAGGCACCATCAAGGTGGGCCGCGAAGCTGCAACCGTGGTGACCGTGCCCTCGGGCAGCGCCGGCAAGGTGACGACGCAGTTGGTGCGCACCGATCCGCTGATGGCGCCGATCACCAAAGGCCAGCAGGTGGGCACCTTGAAGGTGCTGGTCGGTGACCAGGTGGCGGCCGAGCTGCCGGTGCTGGCCCTGGAGGCCGTGAATGAAGGCGGCTTCTTCCGCCGTCTGTGGGACTCCATCCGTCTCTGGATCCGGTAACGGCTCCAGACCGACGGCAGCACCTCTGGGCTCCTGGGGGTGCTGCCGTTAATCACGTGCGACTTGCCCCGGGTTTGCCAAACTGGTACATTCGAGGGCTTTTCGGAATTTCCGAAGGGTTTCACGTTTTCGTTTTTTACGTTTAGGGACGTATATATGCCAACCATTAACCAACTCGTGCGTCAGGGCCGCACGGTCGAAGTTATCAAATCCAAGAGCCCTGCTATGGAAAACTGCCCCCAACGCCGTGGCGTGTGCACCCGTGTGTACACCACCACGCCCAAGAAGCCTAACTCGGCTTTGCGTAAGGTGGCCAAGGTGCGTCTGACCAACGGTTTCGAGGTGATCTCGTACATCGGCGGTGAAGGCCACAACCTGCAAGAGCACAGCGTGGTGCTGGTGCGCGGCGGCCGTGTGAAGGACTTGCCTGGTGTGCGTTACCACATCGTGCGCGGTTCCCTCGACCTGCAAGGCGTCAAGGACCGTAAGCAAGCCCGTTCCAAGTACGGCGCTAAGAAGCCTAAGGCCAAGTAATCAGCCCTGGCTTGAAAACAATCGGTGTTTGATTCGCCTGACTGGCGCGGTCAAACGTAGTGGCCCAAAGCGCAAATGTCTTGCGTGGGTCGAGTAAGTGAGAGTTTTTGTTGAATGGCTCTCGCGGTGCCTGAAAAGACACCAACTGAAGCAAAGATAGAGGTAAAAAATGCCACGTCGTCGCGAAGTCCCCAAACGTGAAATCCTGCCGGATCCTAAGTTCGGCAATGTCGAGCTGTCCAAATTCATGAACGTGATCATGGAAGGCGGCAAGAAGGCGGTTGCAGAGCGCATCATCTACGGTGCCCTGGATCTGATCGCCAAGAAGCAGCCTGAAAAGGAAGCTCTGGAAGTGTTCGTCACTGCCATCAACAACGTGAAGCCCATGGTGGAAGTGAAGTCCCGCCGCGTGGGTGGTGCCAACTACCAGGTGCCCGTTGAAGTGCGTCCCGTCCGTCGTCTGGCTCTGTCCATGCGCTGGATCAAGGAAGCCGCCCGCAAGCGTGGTGAGAAGTCCATGGCCCAGCGCCTGGCCAACGAACTGCTGGAAGCGACCGAAGGTCGTGGCGGCGCCATGAAGAAGCGTGACGAAGTGCACCGCATGGCCGAAGCCAACAAGGCATTCAGCCACTTCCGCTTCTAATCTGCCGAGCGCAGATTGAATCAGACGGGCCGCTCGCAATTTTTGCCGGCGGCCTTGTCTCGATTCAAGGCACCCCCATATAGAACTGCTGGCCCCGGCGCACAAGGCAGGGTGATCGCAGACTCTCTCCCATACGATCAATCAAGGATCAATCATGGCTCGCAAGACCCCCATTGGCCGTTATCGCAACATCGGTATCTCGGCCCACATTGACGCAGGTAAGACCACTACCACTGAACGTATCCTGTTTTACACAGGCGTGACCCACAAGCTGGGTGAAGTGCACGACGGCGCTGCGACCACGGACTGGATGGAGCAAGAGCAAGAGCGCGGCATCACCATCACCTCCGCTGCCGTGACCTGCTTCTGGAAGGGTATGGACCTGTCCTACCCTGAGCACCGTTTCAACATCATCGACACCCCCGGCCACGTGGACTTCACGATCGAAGTGGAGCGTTCCATGCGCGTGCTGGACGGCGCTTGCATGGTGTACTGTGCTGTGGGCGGCGTGCAGCCCCAGTCGGAAACCGTGTGGCGTCAGGCTAACAAGTACAAGGTGCCTCGTCTAGCCTTCGTGAACAAGATGGACCGTACCGGTGCCAACTTCTTCAAGGTCGTGGACCAGATCAAGACCCGCCTGAAGGGCAACCCCGTGCCTGTCGTGGTGCCAATCGGTGCCGAAGACAACTTCAAGGGTGTCGTGGACCTGCTGAAGATGAAGGCCATCATCTGGGACGAAGCGTCCCAGGGCATGAAGTTCGACTACGCCGAGATCCCCGCTGACGTGCAGGAAACTGCCGAAAAGTGGCGCGAAAACATGATCGAAGCGGCTGCCGAAGCCAGCGAAGACCTGATGAACAAGTACCTGGAAGAAGGTACGCTGTCGGAAGAAGAGATCAAGGCCGGCCTGCGCGCCCGTACCCTGGCTGTGGAAATTCAGCCCATGCTGTGCGGCACCGCGTTCAAGAACAAGGGTGTGCAGCGCATGCTCGACGCCGTGATCGACTACCTGCCTTCGCCCATCGACATTCCTGACGTGGAAGGCACCGATCCCGACAACGAAGAAACCAAGCTGTCGCGCAAGGCCGATGACGAAGAGAAGTTCTCTGCGCTGGCGTTCAAGCTGATGACCGACCCGTTCGTGGGTCAGCTGACTTTCGTGCGCGTGTACTCGGGCGTTCTGACCAAGGGTGAATCCGTTCTGAACTCTGTGAAGGGTAAGAAGGAGCGTATTGGCCGTATCGTGCAGATGATGGCCAACGATCGCGTGGAAGTGGAAGAAATCCGTGCTGGCGACATCGCTGCCTGCGTGGGCCTGAAAGACGTGACCACCGGCGAAACCCTGTGCTCGCAAGACGCTCCCATCGTGCTTGAACGCATGGTGTTCCCCGAGCCCGTGATTGCACAGGCTGTGGAACCCAAGTCCAAGGCCGACCAGGAAAAGATGGGTATCGCCCTGTCGCGCCTGGCTGCAGAAGATCCATCCTTCCGCGTGCGTACCGACGAAGAATCCGGTCAGACCATCATCGCCGGTATGGGCGAACTGCACCTGGAAATCATCGTGGACCGCATGAAGCGCGAATTCAACGTGGAAGCCAACGTGGGCAAGCCCCAAGTGGCCTACCGCGAAACCATTCGCCAGAAGGTGGTGGACGTGGACGGCAAGTTCGTGCGCCAGTCCGGTGGTAAGGGTCAGTACGGTCACGTGGTGTTCACGGTCGAACCTCAAGAAGCCGGCAAGGGCTTCGAGTTCGTCGACGCCATCAAGGGCGGTGTGGTGCCTCGCGAATACATCCCTGCCGTGGAAAAGGGCGTGATCGAAGCCCTGACTTCCGGCGTGCTGGCTGGCTACCCCGTGGTGGACGTGAAGGTCACGCTGACCTTCGGTTCGTACCACGACGTGGACTCGTCCGAACAGGCGTTCAAGATGGCTGCCATCTTCGGTTTCAAGGAAGCCGCCAAGAAGGCAAGTCCCGTCATTCTGGAACCCATGATGGCCGTGGAAGTGGAAACACCTGAAGACTACGCCGGCACCGTGATGGGTGACTTGTCTTCCCGTCGCGGCATGGTGCAGGGCATGGACGACATGGTCGGTGGCGGCAAGGCCATCAAGGCCGAAGTGCCTCTGTCCGAAATGTTCGGCTACGCCACCTCGCTGCGTTCGCAGACACAAGGTCGTGCGACCTACACGATGGAATTCAAGCACTACGCTGAAGCTCCTCGTAACGTGGCCGAAGCCATCGTGGCTGCCCGCGCTAAGTAATTAGCAAATCGGTCATAATCGACGGTTTGGTTGAAGGCGCCCTCGTGGCGCTTTCAACACAGATTGCCGGTCTGCGATCGCGTGCCACTTTGTTCCCTGTGCGAAGTGAATCAGCAATGCGATGCAGACCTTAAAACCCCACACAGGTTTGCTCTTTTATTCGGAGAATTTGCAATGGCAAAGGAAAAGTTCGAGCGCACCAAGCCCCACGTGAACGTGGGCACCATTGGCCACGTTGACCACGGTAAGACCACCCTGACTGCTGCTATCGCCACCGTGCTGTCCAAGCACTTCGGCGGTGAAGCCAAGGACTACTCGCAGATCGACAACGCGCCTGAAGAAAAGGCCCGTGGTATCACGATCAACACTTCGCACGTCGAGTACGAAACCGCCACTCGCCACTACGCTCACGTGGACTGCCCTGGCCACGCTGACTATGTGAAGAACATGATCACCGGTGCTGCCCAGATGGACGGCGCTATCTTGGTCTGCTCCGCTGCTGACGGCCCCATGCCTCAGACCCGCGAACACATCCTGCTGGCTCGCCAGGTGGGCGTGCCTTACATCATCGTGTTCCTGAACAAGTGCGACATGGTGGACGACGAGGAACTGCTGGAACTGGTGGAAATGGAAGTCCGCGAACTGCTGGACAAGTACGATTTCCCCGGCGACGACACCCCCATCGTGCGTGGTTCCGCCAAGCTTGCTCTGGAAGGCGATCAGTCCGACAAGGGCGAGCCCGCGATCCTGAAGCTGGCTGAAGCTCTGGACTCCTACATCCCCACGCCTGAGCGCGCTGTGGACGGCGCCTTCGTGATGCCTGTGGAAGACGTGTTCTCCATCTCTGGTCGTGGTACCGTGGTGACCGGTCGTATCGAGCGCGGCATCATCAAGGTCGGCGAAGAAATCGAAATCGTCGGTATCAAGGACACCCAGAAGACCACCTGCACGGGCGTGGAAATGTTCCGCAAGCTGCTGGACCAAGGTCAAGCTGGCGACAACGTGGGTCTGCTGCTGCGCGGCACCAAGCGTGAAGACGTGGAGCGCGGCCAAGTGCTGTGCAAGCCCGGCTCCATCAAGCCCCACACCCACTTCACAGCTGAGGTGTACGTGCTGTCCAAGGACGAAGGTGGCCGTCACACGCCTTTCTTCAACAACTACCGTCCTCAGTTCTACTTCCGTACCACGGACGTGACTGGCTCCATCGAGCTGCCCGAAGGCAAGGAAATGGTGATGCCTGGCGACAACGTGTCCATCACTGTGAAGCTGATCGCTCCTATCGCTATGGAAGAAGGTCTGCGCTTCGCTATCCGTGAAGGTGGTCGTACCGTGGGCGCTGGCGTGGTTGCTAAGGTTCTCGCTTAATTCTTAGAAAAAACTAGGAATTAACATGTCCAAGCAAAAAATCCGCATCCGCCTGAAGGCTTTCGATTACAAGTTGATCGACCAGTCTGCAGCTGAAATCGTTGATACCGCGAAGCGCACTGGCGCGATCGTCAAGGGTCCCGTGCCTCTGCCTACCCGCATGAAGCGCTTCGACATCCTGCGTTCGCCCCACGTGAACAAGACTTCGCGTGACCAGCTGGAAATCCGCACGCACCAACGTCTGATGGACATTGTCGATCCTACCGACAAGACCGTGGACGCTTTGATGAAGCTGGACCTGCCTGCTGGCGTGGACGTCGAAATCAAACTGCAATAAGAACTCGCACGGGCACCGTTCGCGGTGCCTTGTAAGGTCTTCTTTTAACGCGAACTTGCTTGAAAAAGCAGTTCGCGTTAAAATTTGGGGCTTCGCTTTTCTGGCGAAGTTTTATTAACCTTCTTTCGTGCGCTTTACCGGGCATTCTGGTTGGGTGCAACGCTGGGCCAATTGCAGTTACAGCGGCGAAAGTTTTGGAGCAAACAAATGAGTCTGAGCAACTCCCTGGGGTTGCTGGGCCGCAAGGTGGGCATGATGCGTCTGTTCACTGATGATGGGGACGCAGTGCCCGTCACAGTGGTGGATGTGTCCAACAACCGCGTGACCCAGGTCAAAACCCAAGAGAACGATGGCTATGTGGCTTTGCAAGTCACATTCGGTACACGCAAGGCATCTCGCGTGACCAAGCCTCAAGCCGGTCACCTCGCCAAGGCAGGTGTTGAAGCCGGTGAAGTCACCAAAGAATTCCAAGTGACCGAAGAGATCGCTGCCAAGTACGCAGCAGGCACAGCCCTGCCCGTGGCCGATCTGTTCAGCGTTGGCCAGAAAGTGGACGTGCAAGGCACTTCCATCGGTAAGGGCTTCCAGGGCACGATCAAGCGCCACAACTTCGGTGCACAGCGCAACTCGCACGGTAACAGCCGTTCGCACCGCGTGCCCGGTTCTATCGGTATGGCACAAGACCCAGGTCGCGTGTTCCCCGGTAAGCGCATGACTGGTCACATGGGTGATGTGACCGTGACAACCCAAAACCTGGACGTGGTTCGTATCGACGAAGCACGCCAACTGCTATTGATCAAGGGTGCAATCCCTGGCGCGAAGGGTGGCTTCGTGTCGGTGCGTCCTGCCATCAAGGCTAAAGCTTCCAAAGGAGCGAACTAATGCAGCTCGAACTCCTGAATGAACAAGGCCAAGCCGCGTCCAAGTTCGACGCGCCTGAGACTGTGTTCGGCCGTGCGTACAACGAAGACCTGATCCACCAGATCGTGACTGCTTACCGTGCCAACGCACGCCAGGGCACGCGCGCTCAGAAGGATCGTGAACAGGTCCGTCACACCACCGCCAAGCCTTTCAAGCAAAAGGGTACAGGCCGTGCACGTGCCGGTATGTCTTCCTCGCCTCTGTGGCGTGGGGGCGGTCGCGTCTTCCCGAATCTGCCTGAAGAAAACTTCTCGCAGAAGATCAACAAGAAGATGTACCGCGCCGGTATGGCTTCCATCCTGTCCCAGCTGGCCCGCGAAGGCCGTCTGGCAGTGGTGGAGTCCCTGACCGTTGACACTCCCAAGACCAAGGTTCTGGCTGACAAGTTCAAGTCCATGAATCTGCAGTCGTCGGTGATGGTGATCGCCGAAGAGATCGACGAGAATCTGTACCTGGCTTCGCGCAACCTGAAGAACGTGTTCGTGGTGGAACCCCGCTACGCAGACCCCGTTTCTCTGGTGCATTACAAGAAAGTGCTCATCACCAAGGGCGCAATCGACAAACTCAAGGAGATGTTCGCATGAGCACGCTCAAGTTTGACGAAGGTCGTCTGATGCAAGTGTTGGTCGCTCCCATCGTGTCCGAAAAGGCCACCATGGCTGCCGAAAAGTCCAACGCTGTGACTTTTAAGGTGCTGCAAAACGCTACCAAGCACGAAATCAAGGCTGCAGTGGAACTGCTGTTCAAGGTTGAAGTGGCTGGCGTTTCTGTGGTGAACACCAAGGGCAAGACCAAGCGCTTTGGCAAGACCATTGGCCGCCGCGACAACGTGCGCAAGGCTTATGTGCGTCTGAAGCCCGGTCAAGAGCTGAACCTGTCTGGGGAGGCTGCTTAATCATGGCTGTTATCAAACTCAAACCAACTTCGCCTGGCCGTCGTGGCGCGGTGAAGGTGACGCGTGACCACCTGTTCAAGGGCCCTGGCTATGCTCCACTGCTGGAATCGCAGTCGGAGAAGGCTGGCCGTAACAACAACGGTCACATCACAACCCGTCACAAGGGCGGTGGTCACAAGCACCACTACCGTGTGGTGGACTTCCGTCGCAACAAGGATGCCATCCCCGCCAAGGTGGAACGCATTGAGTACGACCCCAACCGTACGGCCCACATCGCTCTGGTGTGCTATGCCGACGGCGAGCGTCGCTACATCATCGCTCCCCGCAATCTGGCT
This sequence comes from Comamonas aquatica, assembly GCF_018064205.1. Lineage (NCBI taxonomy): Bacteria > Pseudomonadati > Pseudomonadota > Betaproteobacteria > Burkholderiales > Comamonadaceae > Comamonas > Comamonas aquatica. Next base: position 3,762,440 of record NZ_CP072916.1, read on the forward strand.
GTGGGCGCGACCATCGTGAGCGGCTCCGAAGCTCCGATTCGCGTGGGCAACACCCTGCCTATCCGCAACATCCCCGTGGGTTCGACCATCCACTGCATCGAGCTGCAACCCGGCGGCGGCGCGCAAATCGCCCGTTCCGCAGGTGCTTCCGCTACGCTGCTGGCTCGCGAAGGCGTCTACGCTCAAGTGCGTATGCGTTCCGGCGAAGTGCGCAAGATTCACATCGAGTGCCGCGCCACCATCGGTGAAGTTGCCAACGAAGAGCACAGCCTGCGCCAGTACGGCAAGGCCGGTGTGAAGCGTTGGATGGGTATCCGTCCTACCGTCCGTGGTACTGCCATGAACCCGATCGACCACCCGCACGGTGGTGGTGAAGGTAAGACCGGTGAAGGCCGTCACGCTGTTGACCCATGGGGCAACCTGACGAAGGGCTACCGTACCCGTAACAACAAGCGCACACAAAGCATGATCGTGTCGCGTCGTAAGAAGTAAGGGGTAGCAAATGACTCGTTCTCTCAAAAAGGGTCCGTTTGTTGACCATCACTTGGTTGCCAAGGTTGAAAAGGCCGTCGCTACCAAGGACAAGAAGCCCGTCAAGACCTGGTCGCGTCGCTCCATGGTTCTGCCCGAGTTCATCGGTCTGACCATCGCCGTGCACAACGGCAAGCAGCACGTGCCTGTCTACATCACCGACCAAATGGTGGGTCACAAGTTGGGCGAATTCGCACTGACTCGTACCTTCAAGGGTCACCCCGCCGACAAGAAGGCCAAGAAGTAAGGAACGACCATGTCTGAAACACGTGCAGTCCTCCGTGGCGTCCGCTTGTCGGTTGACAAGGGTCGCCTGGTCGCGGATCTGATCCGCGGCAAGAAGGTGGATCAAGCTCTGAACATTCTGACCTTCACGCAGAAAAAAGCTGCTGTGATCGTGAAGAAGGTTCTGGAATCCGCTATCGCCAATGCCGAGCACAACGACGGCGCCGACATCGACGAATTGAAGGTCAAGACCATCTACGTCGAGCAAGGCACGACGCTCAAGCGTTTCACCGCTCGCGCTAAGGGCCGTGGCAATCGCATCAGCAAGCCTACCTGCCACATCTACGTGACAGTTGGTAACTGAGGCCTAAAGGAAGAATATGGGACAGAAAATCCATCCTACCGGCTTCCGCCTTGCTGTGAGCCGTAACTGGGCTAGCCGTTGGTACGCTAGCAACCGTGACTTCGCCGGCATGCTGGCCGAAGACATCAAGGTTCGCGAGTACCTCAAGGCGAAGTTGAAGAACGCTGCTGTGGCACGCGTGCTGATCGAGCGTCCTGCGAAGAACGCCCGCATCACCATCTTCTCGGCCCGTCCTGGTGTTGTGATCGGCAAGAAGGGCGAAGACATCGAGAACCTGAAGAAGGAACTCGCCACTCGCCTGGGCGTGCCCGTTGCTGTGAACATCGAAGAAGTGCGCAAGCCTGAAATCGATGCCAAGCTGATCGCTGACTCGATCACCCAGCAGCTGGAAAAGCGCATCATGTTCCGTCGCGCTATGAAGCGTGCGATGCAGAATGCCATGCGTCTGGGTGCCCAGGGCATCAAGATCATGTCGTCCGGTCGTCTGAACGGTATCGAAATTGCCCGTACCGAGTGGTACCGCGAAGGCCGCGTGCCTCTGCACACTCTGCGTGCTGACATCGACTACGGCTTCTCCGAAGCCAAGACGACTTACGGCATCATCGGCGTGAAGGTCTGGGTCTACAAGGGTGATACCTTGGGCCGCAACGACCTGCCCGCCGTCGAGACTCCCCGTCCTGATGACGAGCGTCGTCCACGCGGCCCCCGCCGCGATGGTCGCCGTGACGGCGCAGGCCGTGGTGCCCGCCGCCCCACAGGCGGTAACGCAGCTCCTGTAGACGGCAGCGACAAGCCTGCTGGTGCCGGCGCTGACTCCGTTAAGCGCGTTCGCAAGACTGACGCGCCCGCTACAGCAGCGGACGGTAAAGGAGAATAAACATGCTGCAACCTGCACGCCGCAAGTTCCGTAAGGAACACAAAGGCCGCAACACCGGTATCGCTACCCGTGGCAACGCTGTTGCTTTCGGCGATTTCGGTCTGAAGTCTACCGACCGTGGCCGTCTGACTGCACGTCAGATCGAAGCCGCACGTCGTGCGATTTCGCGTCACGTCAAGCGTGGCGGCCGTATCTGGATTCGTGTGTTCCCCGACAAACCCATCTCCACCAAGCCTGCTGAAGTGCGTATGGGTAACGGTAAGGGCAACCCCGAGTACTACGTGGCCGAAATCCAGCCCGGCAAGATCATCTACGAAATCGTGGGTGTTCCTGAAGAGCTGGCACGTCAAGCGTTCCGCCTGGCCGCTGCAAAGCTGCCTCTGCGTACGACCTTCGTGTCCCGTCACATTGGTGAATAAGGAGAATCAACATGACTAAAACTGCTGAACTCCGCCAAAAAGACGTGGCCGCCCTGGAAGCTGAAGTGAAGTCCCTGCAAAAGGCCCACTTCGGTCTGCGTATGCAAAAGGCCACGCAACAACTTGGCAACACATCGACTCTGAAGGCCACACGCCGTGAGATCGCCCGTGCCAAGACCATTCTTGCTGAAAAGCAAGCCGCCAAGTAAGGAGCCGACATGACGGAAGCTAAAACATCCCTCAAGCGCACCTTGATTGGCAAGGTGGTGAGCGACAAGCGCGCTAAGACAGTGACCGTGTTGGTGGAGCGTCGCGTGATGCACCCCATCTACGGCAAGATTGTGGTGAAGTCCTCGAAGTACCACGCTCACGACGAGCAAGGTGAATTCAAGATGGGTGACACCATCGAAATCACCGAGAGCCGTCCGCTGTCGAAGACCAAGAACTGGGTGGCAACCCGCTTGGTGCAAAAGGCTGCTCTGGTTTAAGCGTTCAACCGCTTTGACTGCATAGTCTTGAAAAGCGACCCACAATGTGGGTCGCTTTTTTATTTGTCGCCTTGCCCGGCGCTGTGCGCACGGGAACAAGCCAAGGCGATGCACATCCTGGAGGACACACAATGATCAAGGTTGGAGACGCGCTGCCCGCAGTGAAGCTGATGGAGTACGTGGAAGTGGAAGGCAATGGCTGTAGCATCGGCCCTAACCCTGTGGAGCTGCCTCAGGCTGCCGCAGGCAAGACGATTGCCCTGTTCGCCGTGCCCGGCGCCTTCACCCCGACCTGCTCTGCCAAGCACCTGCCTGGTTACATCGAGCAGGCCGAGGCTTTTAAGGCGGCAGGCGTGGACGAAATCTGGTGTGTGTCCGTGAACGATGCGTTTGTGATGGGCGCCTGGGGGCGTGAGCAGAACGCCACCGGCAAGGTGCGCATGATCGCCGACGGCGACGCCGCGTTTGCCAAGGCCACGGGCCTGACCCTGGATCTGAACGGCAAGGGCCTGGGCCTGCGCAGCAACCGCTACTCCATGCTGGTCAAGGACGGCAAGGTGGTGAGCCTGAACGTCGAAGGCCCCGGCAAGTTTGAAGTCTCGGACGCCGCCACGCTGTTGGCCCAAGCCAAGGCCTAAGCCGCCGAGGATTGCAAAAAAGCGCTGCTTCTGCAGCGCTTTTTTTATGGTGCTTGGCGCCAGCTGCGGCACTCGCCGGTGGGGGGGGGCTAGGGCGGGGTGGTGGCTGGTGGAAGCTGTGACGAGGGGGCCCCTTTGTCCACCAACGGCACCACACTCCAGCGCCCGGACTGGAAGACATCGGGCACGCCGCGGTGGCTGGCTTCGCCGGCCACAGTCTGGCGCCAGCCCTCCAGCAGGTGCGCGCGTCCTGCCGTGTCGTGCATCAGCAGGGCGGTTTTCATGAAGTGCATCAGGCGGACCACCACCGAGGCCGGCCGTGCGTTGGGGCGCATCCAGCGGTAGGAGGCGGATGCCTCGGCGCCAAAGTAGGTGGCAAAACGCTTGAGCTCGACGTCCGTGGCCTCGTTCATCAGGCTGAAAACTTCCGAAGCCGTCGGGACTTTGGGTACGACGGCCAGTTCCGGGTGCTGTGCCAGAAAGCGCACCAGCAGGGCCAGGGCTGGGTCTTTGACCGGCGCATCCGGGGCCTGGCGCACGATCTGCATCCAGCGGGTGATGGACATGCCGAGCACCCAGATGATGTCCTGGGTCGCCAGCCCGAAGGCCTGGCGCACGGTCTCAAGGTCTCGGCCCAGCACGGGGCGGTCGGTGGGGATCATGGGCAAGTGGTCGGTTCTGTGTCGCAACGCCGGGTCCGTGCGGGAGTGGCCATCGACGCTGTTGCTGCATTATTCACGGGCTGCGTTCCCGCATCCAGCGCGGATCCCGCGTGTCGGTCACACACACCACGCTGCCGTCAGCGGTGTGATGTGGTGGAAGAAGGTGTCGATCGCGGTGTAAGGCCGACGGCGGCGATGCGCCAAATCCCGAGGGCTGCACAAGCGCGGGTGGAGCCCACGCGGTTGCCGGGAATGTGTGGGATCTGTGGTGAATGCGGCGTAACACCACGCCACGCGATCAAGCCTTCCTGTGGCGTGTGCAGTGCCTTGCTTGGCTGCGTGTGTCCCTGCAGTGCCATACCTTGCACTGTGCAGGCGTCTGGACCGGTGCGGCGGTCGTTCAGAAGATGTCGACCTTCAGGTAGTGCGCCCCGGCAATCGGGTTGTGGTAGTAGGGTTCGATCGCCGTGAACCCCAGGTCGGTGTAGAGGTTGCGCGCCGCCTCCATGTCGTCCAGGGTGTCCAGCAGCACGCAGGCATAGCCCGCCTGGCGCGCTGCATCAAGGGCGCTTTCGGCCAGCTGGCGCCCCAGGCCGAAGCCCCGGAAGGCCTTGCGCACGTACAGGCGCTTCATCTCGGCCGCATTCGGGTAGTCGGCGGTGTCCAGGGGGCGCAGGGCGCAGCACCCGGCCAGGGCATCGCCCACATGGGCCAGCAGCAAGCTGCCGCGGGGCGCGGCATAGTCGCCGGGCAGGGTGGCCAACTCGTGGGCAAAATTTTGAAAGGCCAGGTCCAGGGCCAAGCTGTCGGCGTATTCGCTGAACAGCAATGCGGCGCTGGCCATGTCTTGGGGCGTCGCGGCGAGGGCGACGGCCACGCTGGGGTGGTCCACGTTCAAAACTGGGTGTTCAAGGGCAAAACAAAAGCCCAGTGTAGCGGCATGCCGCAGCCAGGGATACCGTGGTTAGAACGCAGCCCGGGTCCAGACCCAGTAGGCCATCACGGCGCAGGCCGCAGCGAACAGCAGGGCGGAGGCCCAGCTGGCCAGGCCGTCGCGGCTGGCGGGCAGGTCGGCGGGCAGGCCGCCCTTGTCACCGTGCAGCATGGCGGGCACCAGCTTGTCGCGCCGCACGAGGCTGTAGAACACGATGGCGGCCAGGTGCAGGCCGATCACCGTCCACAGCAGCCACTGGCCCCAGCCTTTGTGCCAGCTGGTGGCCCAGGCGATGGTGTCGGACGAGACAAAGCGCACCAGGGGGCCGGCAAAAGCGATTTCGTCATCGCTGACCAGTCCGGTGCCCACTTGCAGGCCCAGGATGCCCAGCATGGCCAGCACCGACAGCGCCCCCAGTGGGTTGTGGCCGGCCTTGTCGGCGGGGCGGCTCTGGCCGCGCAGGTGGCGCAGCAGCCGCGCGGGGCCGGGGATGAAGGTGGTGAAACGTGACCAATGCCCGCCAACCAGTCCCCAAATGATGCGAAACAGCAGCAGGGTCAGGACCACGTGCCCCAGGCGCAGGTGCCATTCCATGGCGTTGCCGCCGATGTTGGCGGTGACGATCAGGGCGATCACGCTGGCGGCCAGCGACCAGTGGAACAGGCGCGTGGGCAGGTCCCAGATGCGCAGGCGGGTGGTGGTGGGTGAGCTCATGGGTGGAATGTACGGGGCGGAAGGGGAAAGATGCTGCGGCGCATCAAAAAATGCCGGAGGGTTGGGGAACTGCCGGGGCGCGGCGATACTCCCCTGTTACAACCAGGGTTGTCTGGTTCATACCGAGAAAGGAAGTTCCCCATGAAGTTCAAAACCTTGTCCGTGGCTGCGCTGGCTCTGTATGCGGCGCTGGCGGGTGCGACGGCATCGGCCGACACGCTGAAGTTTGGCAAGACCGAAGATGCCGTCAAGTACCGCCAGAATGCCTTGTTCGTGATGAGCCAGCACTTTGGCTCGCTGGGCGCCATGGCCAACGGACGGGCCGAGTTCAACGCCGATCTGGCCAAGCAGAACGGCGCTGTGCTGGAGACGCTGGCCACCTTGCCCTGGCAGGCGTTCGGCGCAGGCACCGAGGGGGGCAAGACCAAGCCCGAAGTCTGGAAGGAAAAGGCCAAGTTCGACGGCCATGCCAAGGATTTCGTGACCGAAGCCGGCAAGCTGGCCGCGGCCGCCAAGACCGGGGATCTGGCACAGCTCAAGGCCGCCTTCGGTCCTGCGGCCCAGACTTGCAAGGCCTGCCACGACGCCTTCCGCAACCGTTGATAGCCCCTGGTTATTTGAATAAAAAAGAGCTGCCAGCGCAGGTGTGGATTGGGTTTCAAGGCTTTTAAAGCCCGAAACCCAACGCCATCCAGCGCTGGCAGCTCTTTTTTTGAGATGGTACTGGCGCGTCTCAGGCCTCGGCCAGCAGCTTTTCGATCAACTGGTGCAGCTCTTCAAAGTTGGGCTGCCCGATGTAGGTCTTCACGATGTCGCCGCGCTTGTTGACGATGTAGGTGGTGGGGGTCAGCTTCACATCGCCCCAGGCCTTGGCGATTTGGCCAGTGTTGTCCAGCGCCACCTTGAAGGGCAACTGACGCGACTGGGCGAAGTTCACCACATAGCTGGGTGGGTCGTACTGCATGGCCACGGCCAGGGTGTCATAGCCCTGGTCCTTGTACTTGTTGTAGGTCGCGATGACCTCTGGCATTTCCGCTACGCAGGTCACGCAGCTGGTGGCCCAGAAGTTGACCAGCGTCACCTTGCCGCGCAGTTGCTGCGTGGTGGTGCTGGAGCCGTCGAGCAGCACGAATTGCGAACTGGGCGCGGGCTGCGCGGACTCGCCCCACAGCACATAGCCCCCCAGGCCTGCGAATGCAGCAAGCGCCACGCCTGCCACCAGATGTTTGATTGCCATACGTCGTATTGTGCCAAGTTGCCGGGATGCGGCCCCAGGCAGATCCCCGCAGCACGCCCATGTATGGAGTGGTTTACCCCGAAGAAGTTCAGCATCCAGTTCGTCCGGGGTTTGCCGATAATCCAGGCATGAGCAAGATTTTCCCCCTGATGCGTTGTGCCATGGTTGCCGCTGCTGCGCTGGCCTTGGGCGCCTGTGGCAAGCACGAACCGGAGTTGCCCTGGCGCCCCGTCGCGCTGGACGACGCAGGGCTGGAAATGCAGTTTCCGTGCGATCCGCAGTTCGCCCGCACGCCGGTGGACTTCGGCATGTCCCTGGGCCGCGTGCCGGTCAACATGATGGGCTGCGACGCCGTGGATTCCACCTTCGCCCTGTCGCACTGGGTGCTGGATGACGCCAGCCAGGCCGACGATGCCCTGGCGTTCTGGGAGGCCGCGGTGCTGACCCGCCTCAAGGCCGTGGATGGTGAAGGCGCGGGCGACAAGAGCGGTGCCCCCTTCGTGCCCGCAGGCGCCATGGACCTGGGGCGTTCCATCCGCGCCACGGTGGAGGGTGTCGGCCCCGCAGGCTGGACCATCACCACCCACGGCGTCTGGTTTGCACGCAAGGAGGGCGCCAAGGCGCGCATCTTCCATGCCGTGGTCTATGCCCCCAAGGCCCACCACAAGATCGCGGGCCAGTTCTTCAACAGCATCGTGCTGCAAGCCCGCCCCTGAGCGGATCGGCCAGCACAGTTGCGCTGTGCGGCGTTCACCGCGTGGCTGGCGCGCCATAATGGCAATCCAGACTAAGGCCTTATGACCACGACTGCCAACCACATCCTCCTGATTGCCCACGCCCCGCTGGCGCACGCCTTGCGCGAATGTGCGCTGCACGTGTTTGCTGACAGCGCCCAGGATGTCAGCGTGCTGGATGTGCCGCCCAACGAATCTCCCGAAGACACGCTGCAGGCGGCACGCACCCTGCTGGCGCACAGCGGGGCCGAGCGCACCCTGGTGCTGGCGGATGTGTTCGGTGCGACGCCCAGCAATGTGGCCCACCGGCTGGTGGAGGGCAGTGCCGCGCGCTTGCTGGTGGGGGTGAACCTGCCCATGCTGCTGCGCGCCATCTGCTACCGCTACGAACCGTTGGACGAGCAGGCCGCGCGTGCGCTGGCAGGCGGTCAGCAAGGCATGCTGCAAGTGGCGGCCAGCAATGCCCCACGCAACCAGAATTCCCGGAAAGAACATGGTCAAGACAGAGATCACCATCAGCAATAAGCTGGGCTTGCATGCCCGCGCTTCGGCCAAGCTGACCAAGCTGGCCGGCAGCTTCCCCTGCGATGTCTGGATGAGCAAGGGCGAGCGGCGCATCAACGCCAAGAGCATCATGGGCGTCATGATGCTGGCGGCCGGGGTGGGCTCCGTGGTGGAGCTGGAAACCGATGGCCCCCAGGAGCAGGAAGCCCTGGACGCACTCGTGGCACTGATCAACGACAAGTTTGGCGAAGGCCAATAAACACGGGCAACGCAGCAGTTAGGCTGCGTTTTTTTGCATGGTGCACCGTCGGTGCCCAGCAAGAGCATCGTTGAAAAGGATCAAGGCATGACATTTGCCATCCATGGGCTGGCCGTTTCGCGCGGCATTGCGATTGGGCGGGCGGTGGTGGTGGCCGCCAGCCGGGTTGAGGTGCGGCACTACTTCATCGACGCGAACCAGGTCGAGGCGGAGCTGGACCGCGCCCGCAAGGCCCGCGCGGCCGTGGTCGACGAGCTGCAACGCCTGGTCAGCGACCTGCCCGATGATGCGCCGGGCGAGCTGGCCGCCCTGTTGGAAGTGCACCTGATGCTGCTGCAGGACGAGGTGCTGGCGGCGGGCGTGCGCCACTGGGTGGCCGAGCGGCTGTACAACGCCGAGTGGGCGCTGATGACGCAGCTGGAGCAGATCTCGCGCCAGTTCGACGAGATGGAGGACCCCTACCTGCGCGAGCGCAAGACCGACCTGGAGCAGGTGGCCGACCGCGTCCTGCGGCAGATGCGTGGCCAGGCCACCAGCCCCGTGGCGGCCCCGCCCCTACCGCCCGCGCCGGCGCAGGATGGCTCGCAGCCCATGCTGGAGGGGCTGGCCGACGCGCCCCTGGTGCTGGTGGCGCAGGACCTGTCGCCCGCCGACATGCTGCAGTTCAAGCGCAGCGTGTTTGCCGGTTTTGTGACGGCTGTCGGTGGCAAGACCAGCCACACCGCGATCGTCGCGCGCAGCATGGACATTCCCGCCGTGGTGGGCGCGCGCGCCGCCAGCCAGCTGATCCGCCAGGATGACTGGGTGGTGATCGACGGCAATGCCGGCGTGGTGCTGGTGGACCCCTCGCCCATCATCCTGGAGGAGTACCGCTTCCGCCAGCGCCAGGACGTGCTGGAGCGCGAGCGACTGGCGCGCCTGCGCCACACCCCGGCGATCACGCTGGATGGCCAGAAGGTGGAGCTGTTGGCGAACATCGAGCAGCCCGGCGATGCCGGCGCGGCCGTGCATGCCGGGGCCGCCGGCGTGGGGCTGTTCCGCAGCGAATTCCTGTTCATGGGGCGCGAAGGCAAGCTGCCCGGCGAGGAGGAGCAGTTCGAGGCCTACAAGGCTGCCGTGCAGGGCATGCAGGGCCTGCCGGTGACGATCCGCACCATCGATGTGGGGGCGGACAAGCCGCTGGACAAAGTCAGCCGCGACATCTCGCTGAACCCTGCGCTGGGACTGCGCGCCATCCGCTGGAGCCTGGCCGAGCCCGCGATGTTTCGCACCCAGCTGCGCGCCATCTTGCGCGCCGCGGCGCTGGGCCCGGTGCAGCTGCTGTTTCCCATGGTGTCGCACCAGCACGAGGTGCACAGCATCGTGCAGCAGGTCAAGCTGGCCCAGTCCGAGCTGGACGCGCGGGGCGTGGCCCAGGGGCCGGTGCAGCTGGGCGCGATGATCGAGATTCCCGCCGCCGCCATCATGGTGCGCAGCCTGCTGCAGCATTTTGATTTCGTCTCCATCGGCACCAACGACCTGATCCAGTACACGCTGGCCATCGACCGCGCCGACGAGGCCGTGGCGCATTTGTACGACCCCCTGCACCCGGCCGTGCTGCACCTGGTGGCCCAGGTCATCCAGACAGCCAACGACATGGGCAAGCAGGTCTGCGTGTGCGGCGAGATGGCGGGCGATGCGGGCATGACGCGCCTGCTGCTGGGCCTGGGCCTGCGCAGCTTCTCGATGCACCCGGCGCAGATCCTGAGCGTGAAGCAGGAAGTGCTGCGCGCCGACACGCGCAAGCTGCAGCCCTGGGCGCAGACGGTACTGGCGGCCGAAAGTCCGGCGGCACTGCTGGAAGTGACGCAGTAACACGGGAAACCGGGGCGCGCGCGCCATTCCGTCGCAAAGCGGGTTGCGTATTGTTGCAATTTAATTGAGATTAATTCTCATTCAGTGCTATGATGCGTAGCACTAGGTTCTTGGAAGCACGTCTTCTGGTGGGGGATGCCAAGAACCGGCCCTTTCAGGTTTCATCGTGGGGCGACAAACAGGCCTGTCAAGCCTGTGCGTCGTTTTTTGCCAGCCAGCGGACTGCCCGGTTAGCCACGCATCTTTTCGCACGGTGAATGTAGATCATGAAACAGGAGCAGCCAGCGCGCGTTGCTGCTTGTTTTCGAAATGTTTTGCTGCTGAAGTCAGCACTCCTAGAGCGCCAAGCGCTATAAAAAAAAGCAACCCGCGGGTTGCTTTTTTTGTGCGCGGTGCGGGCTCAGACGCCCGCGGCGTGCGCCTGCTGGTCGGCGTGGTAGCTGGAGCGCACCATGGCGCCGACGGCGGCGTGGCTGAAGCCCATCTTGTAGGCCTCTGCCTCGAACATCTTGAAGGTGTCGGGGTGCACGTAGCGGCGCACGGGCAGGTGGCTGTTGGTGGGCGCCAGGTACTGGCCGATGGTCAGCATCTCGATGTCGTGGGCGCGCATGTCGCGCATCACTTCCAGGATTTCCTCGTCCGTCTCGCCCAGGCCCACCATCAGCCCGCTCTTGGTCGGCACATTCGGGTGCAGGGCCTTGAACTTCTTGAGCAGGTTCAGCGAGAACTGGTAGTCCGAGCCTGGACGCGCTTCCTTGTACAGGCGCGGGATGGTTTCCAGGTTGTGGTTCATCACATCGGGTGGCGCGGCCTTCAGGATTTCCAGCGCGCGGTCATCGCGGCCGCGGAAGTCGGGCACCAGGATTTCGATCTGGGTGGTGGGAGACAGCGCACGGGTTTGCTGGATGCACTCCACGAAGTGGCCCGAGCCACCGTCGCGCAGGTCGTCGCGGTCCACGCTGGTGATCACCACGTACTTCAGGCGCAGGCGGGCGATGGTCTCGGCCAGCTTGCGCGGTTCGTCCACGTCCAGCGGGTCGGGGCGGCCGTGGCCCACGTCGCAGAACGGGCAGCGGCGCGTGCACTTGTCGCCCATGATCATGAAGGTGGCCGTGCCCTTGCCAAAGCATTCACCGATGTTGGGGCAGCTGGCTTCCTCGCACACCGTGTGCAGCTTCTGCTCGCGCAGGATGTCCTTGATCTCGTAGAAGCGCGTGGTGGGGCTGCCCGCCTTGACGCGGATCCACTCGGGCTTCTTCAGGACTTCGCCCTGTTCGACCTTGATGGGGATGCGCGACAGCTTGGCGGCCGCCTTCTGCTTGGCCAGCGGGTTGTAGTTCTCGGCGGACTGTGCTTCGCGCACGACTTCGTTGCTGCTCATGATGGTGGTCTCAGGGCGCGAGGCGGGTGATCAGCTGGCTGCCGAACACTTGCGCCACCTCGTTCCAGGTTGTCTGGATGCCGATTGTAGAAAGGTCGACGGTCGCCATGCCTGCGTAGCCGCAAGGGTTGATGCGGTGGTAGGGCTCCAGGTCCATGGCCACGTTCAGGGCCACGCCATGGTAGGTGCAATGGCGGCTGACCTTGATGCCCAGCGCGGCAATCTTGCCCAACCCGGTGAAGTCCGGCTGGGGCGCAGGGCTGCCGGGCGCGCGCCGCTGCGGGCGCTGTGCCAGCATGGCGTGGCTGAAGGGATCGTCCAGGCGCACATAGATGCCGGGAGCGCCTTCCACGCGGTGGCCGGTGACGCCAAAGTGCGCCAGGGTGCGGATCACGGCCTCTTCCAGGCGGTAGACGTATTCCTTGACGAAGTAACCTCGGCGCTGCAAATCCAGCAACGGATACGCCACCACCTGGCCGGGGCCGTGGTAAGTCACTTGGCCACCGCGGTTGGTGGCCACGACGGGAATGCCACCGGGCACCAGCACATGCTCGGCCTTGCCGGCCAGGCCTTGGGTGAATGTGGGGGCGTGCTCACACAACCACAGTGCGTCGACCGTGTGCTCGTCGCGGTGGGCGGTGAAGTCCTGCATCGCCTGGTTGCAGGCCGCATAGTCCACGCGGCCTAGCAGGCGCGCGTCGATGGCGTGCGGTGCCACCTGGCTCAAAGCACCACCTTGACCAGGGGGTGGCTGGTCAGGGCGCGGTACAGGTCGTCGAGTTGCTCGCGGCTGGTGGCGGTCACGGTGATGGTGATACCGAGGTACTTGCCGCCGCTGCTGGGACGCTGCTCGATGGTGCTGGCGTCGAAGTAAGGGTCGAACTGCAGGGCCACGCGCGTGATCGCGTGCACAAAGTCTTCCGCGTGCAGGCCCATCACCTTGATGGGAAACAGGCTTGGATACTCGATCAGCGAGTCCTTGCGGGAATCGGTGCTAGCGGATGTATCGGACATGGTCATGATGAAAAATGGAGCAAAGGGTTTTGCTTGGTGCGAAGACCATTGTGCGCTATGGTTGCGCCGCTGGTCGTGGGTGCGGGTTTAGGTGTCTTGCAAGGCAACTTACGTGCTTTTACAACGGTGTAAACCCGATGTCTTGTTGCCGCACGACGACATAAGCTGCGGGAATTGTCCGGGAAAACCCCCGCAACCTGCTGCAGGTGGCGCTTGCAAAACGGGTTTCTACGTATAATCAGAGGCTTTGTGAAAATTCCGGTTTGAGCGCTGGCGCATCTGACAACATGAAACACCAAGCCCACGAAACGGAATTTGAGGACGAAGAGCCGCAAATCAAGCCCCTGACGCCCGAAGAAGCGCAGGCGTGGCGACAGCGACAGCCCCGGATGTCCATGTGGCGTGTGCTTGCCGCCCAGGTGGTGGTGGGCGCGCTGTGCGCCGTGGTGGCAGCGCTGGTGGCAGGTCGCGAGGCCGGCTGGTCGGCCGCTTATGGCGCACTGGCGATCGTGGTGCCTGCGGCGCTGTTTGCCCGTGGCGTGGCCCGCAACAGCGGGCGTGCAGGGTATGCGTCGAGTGCGATTGCAAGGCTTTTTGCCTGGGAATTTGTCAAGCTGGTGCTGTGCATCGCCATGTTGGCCGCAGCCCCTGTCTTGGTGCCAAACCTGCATTGGCTGGCGTTGCTGGCAGGGATGGTGGTAACGATGAAAACGTATTGGCTGGTTCTGGTGACAGGACGGGCCAGTGTCCGAAAAACCGATTGATATTGAGAGAAGAGTTCACCGATGGCAGCCGACGCGCACGCTCCAACCGCAAGTGAATACATTGTTCACCACTTGCAGCATCTGCAAAATATCAAGCAAAACTCCATCATCGATTTCTCGGTGGTGAATCTCGACTCCGTCGCGGTCAGCCTGATTTGCGGTGTGATCGGCCTTTTCGTGCTCTGGCTGGCGGCCCGCAAAGCCACGGCTGGCGTGCCCGGCCGTTTCCAGGCTGCGGTTGAAATGCTGGTGGAAATGGTCGACACCCAGGCCAAGGCCAACATCCACAATGCTGAATCGCGCAAGTTCATCGCCCCTCTGGCGCTGACCGTGTTCGTCTGGATCTTCCTGATGAATGCCATGGACTTGCTGCCCGTGGACCTGTTGCCCGTGCTGTGGCAGACCGCTCAGGGTGATTCGCACGCTTATCTGCGCGTGGTGCCCACGGCCGACCTGTCGACCACTCTGGGTCTGTCGACGGGCGTACTGCTGCTGTGCTTCTTCTACAGCGTCAAGATCAAGGGTGCTGGCGGCTGGGCGCACGAACTGGTGACCGCGCCCTTCGGTACGTCGAAGAATCCCGTTTTCGCCCTGATCCTGGGCGTGGTTAATCTGCTGATGCAGATCATTGAATATGTTGCCAAGACGGTTTCGCACGGTATGCGACTGTTCGGCAATATGTACGCTGGTGAGTTGGTGTTCTGCCTGATTGCCCTGATGGGCGGCGCGGCTGCCATGTCGCTCTCTGGTGTGTTGCTCCCTGTGGGGCACATCATTGCGGGCTCTATCTGGGCGATCTTCCACATTCTGATCATCACCCTGCAGGCCTTCATTTTCATGATGCTGACGCTGATTTACCTCGGCCAGGCGCATGAAGCCCACTGACCTTTCCCTTTCAACTTCAACTTTCCTTTAATCCCTAGGAGTCATCATGGAAAACATTCTCGGTCTCGTCGCTCTGGCTTGTGGTCTGATCGTTGGTCTGGGCGCTATCGGCGCTTCGATCGGTATCGCACTGATGGGCGGTAAGTTCCTGGAATCCTCGGCCCGTCAGCCTGAGCTGATCAACGAACTGCAAACCAAGATGTTCATCTTGGCTGGTCTGATCGACGCCGCTTTCCTGATCGGTGTTGCTATCGCCCTGCTGTTCGCTTTCGCCAACCCCTTCGTCCTGGCCTAAGCTCCGATCAACGCCCTAGAAAGAAAGGTGTTGCCGTGAGTATTAACGCGACCCTGTTCGTTCAGTGCATCGTCTTCCTGATCTTGGTGCTGTTCACGATGAAGTTCGTGTGGCCCCCGATTGCGAAGGCGTTGGATGAGCGAGCCCAGAAAATCGCCGATGGCCTCGCTGCTGCCGACAAGGCCAAGACCGAGCTCAGCGCTGCCAACAAGCGCGTTGAGCAGGAACTGAGCCAGACGCGCAACGAGACAGCATCGCGGCTTGCGGACGCCGATCGCCGCGCCCAGGCCATCATTGAAGAGGCCAAGGTCCGCGCGACAGAAGAAGGCAACAAGATTGTTGCTGCTGCCCGCGCCGAAGCTGAGCAGCAAGCCGTTGCAGCCCGTGAAGCACTGCGTGAGCAAGTCGCTGCACTGGCCGTGAAGGGCGCCGAGCAGATCCTCCGCAAGGAAGTGAATGCCGGCGTTCACGCTGATCTGCTGAACCGCCTGAAGACAGAGCTGTAAGGAAAGCAAAATGGCAGAACTCGCCACCATTGCCCGCCCTTACGCTGAAGCCTTGTTCAAGGCCAGCTCCGCCAGCGGAGCTGACTTGAACGGCACTGTCGCTTGGGTGGAGGAATTGGCGGCGATTGCCGCTGATCCGCAATTGCGTCAACTGGCCGACAGCCCCAAGGTGACGGTCGAGCAAGTGCTCGGCGTCATCACTGGCGTGGCCCGTTCGGCTTTGCCCGATGCCGCTCGCAATTTCCTGCGCGTCATCATTGAAAACGGTCGCCTGGACGCACTGCCTGAAGTGGCTGTGCAGTTCCGTGCCATCGTGAACCGCCTCAATGGCTCGTCCGACGCTATCGTTTACAGCGCTTTCCCCGTAGAGGATGCAGCTCTGAACGACATCAGCGATGCGCTGCAAAAGCGCTTCGGCCGCAAGCTGAACCTGTCCGTCCAGATCGATGCATCTTTGATCGGTGGCGTTCGCGTGGTGGTGGGCGACGAGGTGTTGGACACCTCCGTCAAGGCTCGTCTGGAACAAATGAAAGCGGCCCTCACTGCGTAAGCGGATTGAGGTCTCGGCTAACCAAAGAAAGAAGGAAAGAGTCATGCAACTCAATCCCGCAGAAATTTCTGAATTGATCAAGAGCCGCATCGAAGGGCTGGAAGCAACTGCCGATATCCGTAACCAAGGCACCGTGGTGTCGGTGACGGACGGTATCGTGCGCGTGCACGGCTTGTCGGACGTGATGCAAGGCGAAATGTTGGAATTCCCCGCTTCCGCCGATGGCCAGCCTTCGTATGGCTTGGCGCTGAATCTGGAGCGTGATTCCGTCGGTGCGGTGATCTTGGGTGAGTACACCCACATCGCCGAAGGTGACACTGTGAAGTGCACTGGCCGTATCTTGGAAGTTCCCGTGGGTCCCGAACTGATCGGCCGCGTGGTGAATGCGCTGGGCCAGCCTATCGACGGCAAGGGTCCCATCAATGCCAAGATGACCGACGTGATCGAAAAGGTTGCGCCTGGTGTGATCGCACGTCAATCCGTGGATCAGCCTCTGCAAACCGGTATCAAGTCCATCGACTCCATGGTGCCCGTGGGCCGTGGTCAGCGCGAGCTGATCATTGGTGACCGCCAGACTGGCAAGACCGCTGTTGCGATCGACGCCATCATCAACCAAAAGGGTCAAGGCGTTACCTGTATCTACGTGGCGATCGGTCAAAAGGCCTCGTCCGTCAAGAACGTGGTGCGCGCGCTGGAGCAAGCTGGCGCGATGGAATACACCATCGTCGTGGCTGCAACGGCCTCCGAATCTGCTGCGATGCAGTACGTGTCGGCTTACTCCGGCTGCACGATGGGCGAATACTTCCGCGACCGCGGTGAAGATGCCCTGATTGTGTATGACGACCTGTCCAAGCAAGCTGTGGCCTACCGCCAGGTTTCGCTGCTGCTGCGTCGTCCTCCAGGACGTGAAGCTTTCCCCGGCGACGTGTTCTATCTCCACAGCCGTCTGCTGGAGCGTGCCGCTCGCGTGAACGCCGACTACGTCGAAGCCTTCACCAAGGGCGCTGTCAAGGGCAAGACCGGTTCGTTGACTGCGCTGCCCATCATCGAAACACAGGCTGGCGACGTCTCTGCCTTCGTGCCTACGAACGTGATTTCGATTACCGACGGCCAGATCTTCCTGGAAACCAGCCTGTTCAACGCTGGTATCCGTCCTGCGATCAACGCCGGTATCTCGGTGTCCCGCGTGGGTGGTGCTGCCCAGACCAAGCTGGTTAAGGGCCTGTCCGGCGGTATCCGTACCGACTTGGCGCAGTACCGTGAACTGGCTGCGTTCGCGCAGTTCGCTTCCGATCTGGATGACGCAACCCGCAAGCAGCTGGATCGTGGTGCCCGCGTGACCGAACTGTTGAAGCAGGCCCAGTACTCGCCGCTGAACACAGCGCTGATGGGCGCGACGCTGTTCGCCGTGAACAAGGGCTACATGGACGACATCGAAGTCAAGCAAGTGCTGCCCTTCGAAGCCGGTCTGCACCAGTTCCTCAAGACCAGCCACGGCGCCCTGCTGGACCGCCTGAACGCCACCCGCGCTTTCGACAAGGAAGGCAAGGACGAAGCTGAATTGACCGCTGCCATCGCTGCGTTCAAGAAGTCGTTCGCTTAAACCGGACGAGGAGCCATCATGGCAGCAGGCAAGGAAATACGCGGCAAGATCAAATCGGTGGAAAACACCAAGAAGATCACCAAAGCCATGGAAATGGTGGCTGCATCCAAAATGCGCAAGGCGCAGGAACGGATGCTGGCTGCCCGTCCATACAGCGAAAAAGTCCGCAATATTGCAGCTCATCTTGGCGAAGCACATCCTGAGTATCAGCATCCCTTCATGCAAGTGCATGCTGATGCGAAGAAGGCCGGCATCATTGTGGTGACGACCGACAAGGGCTTGTGCGGCGGCATGAACACCAATGTGTTGCGTGTCGTCACGACCAAGTTGCGTGAACTGCAAGATGCGGGCACTTCGGCGGAGGCCGTGGCGATTGGCAGCAAGGGACTGGCTTTCCTGAGCCGTATTGGTGCCAAGGTGGTCTCTCAAGCCACAGCACTGGGCGATCAGCCCCACCTCGACAAGCTCATCGGGCCTGTCAAGGTGTTGTTGGACCAATACGCTGAAGGCAAGCTGAGCGCGGTGTACCTGAGCTACACCAAGTTCATCAACACCATGAAGCAAGAGTCGGTGGTGGAGCAACTGCTCCCACTGTCGAACGAGCAAATGCAAGCCGAGAAGACGGGTGCATCGTGGGAGTACATCTACGAACCTGATGCCCAGACCGTCATTGACGATCTGCTGGTGCGTTACGTGGAGTCCCTCGTGTACCAGGCAGTGGCGGAAAACATGGCGTCCGAGCAATCGGCGCGCATGGTGGCCATGAAGGCCGCAACCGACAACGCTGGCAACGTCATCAGCGAGTTGAAGCTGGTCTACAACAAGACGCGTCAGGCCGCGATTACGACCGAACTGTCGGAAATCGTCGCAGGCGCTGCCGCTGTGTAAACGGCTTTAACAGACAAACAGATTGGAGCAAAGAATGGCTCAAGTACAAGGCAAGATTGTTCAATGTATCGGCGCCGTGGTGGACGTGGAGTTCCCACGTGACCAGATGCCCAAGGTGTACGACGCGCTGAAGCTGGAAGGCTCGGCCCTGACCCTGGAAGTGCAGCAGCAGCTGGGCGACGGCATCGTCCGTACCATTGCGCTGGGTTCTTCCGACGGCCTGAAGCGTGGCCTGATGGTGACCAACACCGGTTCCGCCATCACCGTGCCCGTGGGCAAGGCGACCCTGGGTCGCATCATGGACGTGCTGGGCAACCCCATCGACGAACGTGGTCCCGTGGACCAGACCCTGACGGCCGCCATCCACCGCAAGGCCCCTGCGTACGACGAACTGTCGCCTTCGCAGGAGCTGCTGGAAACCGGCATCAAGGTGATCGACTTGGTCTGCCCTTTCGCCAAGGGCGGCAAGGTGGGTCTGTTCGGTGGCGCCGGTGTGGGCAAGACCGTGAACATGATGGAACTCATCAACAACATCGCCAAGGCCCACAGCGGTCTGTCGGTGTTCGCTGGTGTGGGTGAACGTACCCGTGAAGGCAACGACTTCTATCACGAAATGTCGGACGCCGGCGTGGTGAACCAGGAGAACCTGGGCGAGTCCAAGGTGGCGATGGTTTACGGCCAGATGAACGAGCCTCCAGGAAACCGTCTGCGCGTGGCGCTGACCGGCCTGACCATGGCCGAGTCGTTCCGTGACGAAGGCAAGGACGTGCTGTTCTTCGTGGACAACATCTACCGTTACACCCTGGCCGGTACCGAAGTGTCCGCGCTGCTGGGCCGTATGCCTTCCGCTGTGGGCTACCAGCCTACGCTGGCCGAAGAAATGGGCCGTCTGCAAGAGCGTATCACCTCGACCAAGGTGGGCTCCATCACTTCGATCCAGGCCGTGTACGTGCCTGCGGACGACTTGACTGACCCTTCGCCTGCGACGACCTTCGCCCACTTGGACTCCACCGTGGTGCTGTCGCGTGACATCGCTTCGCTGGGTATCTACCCTGCCGTGGATCCTCTGGACTCCACCAGCCGCCAGCTGGACCCCCAAGTGGTGGGTGAAGAGCACTACAAGGTGGCCCGCGAAGTGCAGGGCACCCTGCAGCGCTACAAGGAACTGCGCGACATCATCGCGATTCTGGGCATGGACGAACTGGCGCCTGAAGACAAGCTGGTCGTGGCCCGTGCTCGTAAAATCCAGCGTTTCCTGTCGCAGCCTTTCCACGTGGCTGAAGTGTTCACCGGCGCCCCTGGCAAGTACGTGCCTCTGGCCGAAACCATCCGTGGTTTCAAGATGATCTGCGCCGGTGAGTGCGACCATCTGCCCGAGCAGGCTTTCTACATGGTCGGTACCATCGACGAAGCCTTCGAAAAGGCCAAGAAGCTGGCTGCTTAAGCTGTCGTGAAACCGGGGCGCCCGCCCCGGTGGCACGTCGCAACAAGCCCAGTCCCACCTTTTCTCAGGAGCAAAGATGAACACCATCCACGTTGATGTGGTCAGTGCCGAGGAATCCCTCTTCTCCGGTCCAGCGCGCTTTGTCGCACTGCCTGGTGAAGCGGGCGAGCTGGGTATCTTGCCCAAGCACACGCCGCTGATCTCCCGCATCAAACCCGGTTCCGTGCGCATCGAATTGCCCAATGGCAGCGAAGAATTCATCTTCGTCGCCGGTGGCATTTTGGAAGTGCAACCCCACTGCGTGACCGTGCTGTCCGACACCGCCATCCGTGGCAAGGATCTGGACGAGCAAAAGGCCTCCCAGGCCAAGGCGGCCGCCGAGGAAGCCATGAAGAACGCCAAGAATGACGTCGACATGGCCAAGGCCCAGTCCGAGCTGGCTGTGCTGGCGGCACAGATGGCCGCGCTGCGCAAGTACCGCGGCAAGCGCTGATCGACCGGTCTCTGCAAAGAAAGCCACCGCAAGGTGGCTTTCTTTATGCCTGTTCTCAAAAACAAAGCACTTGGCGCTAGATGTACAAGGCTTTGCATCGATAAATATGCTGAAAGCGTTGCTGATCAAGCGCTGGCAGCTCCGGTTTTTGAAAGATGTTGATGCTGCGCTATCACGGCAGTCTGGTGGAGTGGAACGATGACCGCGGCTTTGGCTTCATCCAGCCGGACCAGGGTGGTGCGCGCGTGTTCGTGCACATCAGCGCCTGGCAGCCACGGCCCCAACCCCCGTCCCGTCCGCAGGTGGGGTCGCGCCTGGAATTTGCCGTGGGCATGGAAGGTGGCAAGCCACGGGCGCAGCAGGTGACATGGCGGCCTGCCGTGCGCCCACACGCAGGCGGTCCCCAGCGCACGGCGGGCCGGGTGTCCAGCGGTGCGCGGGCGAGTGGGGGCTGCGGCTATGTGGCGATCCTGGCGTTTGCGCTGGTGTGGGCCGGCTCCGCCGCGGTCTGGGGCGTGCCGCGCTGGGTGTTGCCCGGGTACGCGGTGCTCAGCCTGGTCACGTTCTGCGCCTACTGGCAGGACAAGCGGGCAGCCCAGGCGGGGCACTGGCGCACGCCGGAATCCACCCTGCATGCCCTGGCCTTGCTCGGGGGCTGGCCGGGCGCCATTGTGGCGCAGCAGTGGTTGCGCCACAAAAGCCGCAAAGCCGATTTCCGCGGACGCTTCTGGCTGACCGTGCTGGGCAATGTGGTGGTGTTCGTGGGGCTGCAGTCGCCCGCAGGGCGTGAGTGGCTGGCGCGCTGGACCCTCTAGCGTGAAAAATTCTTTCCAGCCGCGCCCGGCCGTGGGCTAGACATCCTTGGTGAAACGGCCCTGGACCACCGGGGCATCCGGCAGGTTGTCTGCGGCGTCGGTGCGGTCTGCGGGGCTGCGCGGGAAGTGCGCCACCAGCAATTCGGACACCAGTTCCAGCGCCTGCTCCAACCCCTGCGCGTAGGCGGCCTGCTGAAAAGACTGTTGCATGTCGCGCACGATGGCATCCCAGGTGAGTTGCGGCACCGCACGGGTCATGGCGCGATCGGCCACGATCTCGATGGCGTGCTCTGCCAGCAGCAGGTAGATGAGCACGCCATTGTTGTGCTCGGTGTCCCACACGCGCAGCTTGCCAAACAGCCCGACGGCCCGGTCGCGGGCACTGGCGTGGCGCCAGATGTAGCTGTAGGGCAGTCCGCCTTCCACACACAGGCGCAGCTGGCCGGTGTGCAGGCGCTCGCTGGCAGCGACGGCCCGCTCCAGGCGCTGTAGCACGTCGTCGGGGAAGGTCTCGCGCACCTGGCCCTCCACCCAGCGGTGGTGCCACAGTCGGTACAGGCGTTGCAGCAGGCGGGCCATGGCGCGTCACCAATTCCCGGAAGCGCCACCGCCCCCAAAGCTGCCGCCCCCGCCAGAGCGAAAGCCGCCGCCCCAACCCCCGTTGCCCCCGCCGCGCCAGCCTCCCCGGCCGGCCGCATTCCAGCCACCCCCCAGTGGCGGGCCGCCCCCACCGCGTGGGCCATTCGCCAGCAAGGTCACCAGGGCGGCCAGCACCCCGGCGCCCCCGGCCAGCCACAGGCTGGTGGTGACCGCGTAGGCCAGCACCCCGGCACCCCCGCCCACCAGCAGCGCGCCCCGCTTGTTGCCCAGCAGGCGGCGCAGCAGTGGGCCGATGACCATCACCCCGAAAAAAAGAAAAATGGCCAGGCTCTCCAGGTCCACCCGGTCACGGGCGGCGGTGGGCGGCTGCGGTGCCGGCAAGGCCTCACCGGCGATGCGCGCGGCTATCTGGTCCAGGGCCGCCAGGATGCCGGCGGCATAGTGCCCCTGGCGGAATTGCGGGGCCATCTGCTGGTCGATGATGCGCGCGGCGGCCAGGTCGGGGATGGCGCTCTCCAGGGCGCGGGCCACCTCGATGCGCATGCGCCGGTCGTCCTTGGCGACCACGATCAACAGGCCGTCGCCCACGTGCTTGCGGCCGATCTTCCAGCTGCTGGCCACGCGGTAGGCGAAGGGGGCGATGTCTTCGGGGGCGGTCGTTGGCACCATCAGCACCACCACCTGTGAGCCCGACTTGGCTTCGATGCTGCGCAGCCGTTGCTCGATCGCCCGGGATTCTTCGACCGACAGGGTGTGGGTCTGATCGATCAGCGCGGCGGTGAGTGCGGGCACGGGCAGCACGTCATGTGCCCAGCCGGGCAGCCAGCATGCACTCAGAACGATAGCTAGCAGCGCTTGCCACATGCGCGATACAGCCATATTTGCTTCCTCAACGGGCCGGTGCAGGGGCGCGCCGGCCTTACTTGCTGCCAAAGTCGACGCTCGGCGGGCGGGCAATCTCGGCCTCGTTGGCCACCGTGAAGCTGGGTTTGGGCTGGTAGCCAAACAGCTTGCCCGTCAGGTTGGTGGGAAAGCTGCGCGCCAGCACGTTGTAGGCCTGGACAGACTGGATGTAGGCATTGCGGGCCACGTTGATGCGGTTTTCCGTGCCTTCCAGTGTCACGCGCAGGTCGCGGAAGGCCTGGTTGGCCTGCAGCTGCGGGTATTGCTCGGCTACCACCATCAGGCGCGACAGGGCGCTGCCCAGCTGCCCCTGGGCCTGCTGGAACTGCTGAAAAGCGGCGGGGTCGTTGATCAGCTCGGGGGTGGCCTGGATGGCGGTGGCCTTGGAGCGGGCTTCGATCACCTGGGTCAGGGTGTCGCGCTCGAAGTTGGCCTCGCCCTTGACCGAGGCGACGATGTTGGGCACCAGGTCCGCGCGCCGCTGGTACTGGTTCAGCACCTCGCTCCACTTGGCCTTGGTGTCTTCGTCCAGGCGCTGAAAATCGTTGTAGCCGCAGCCCGACAGCGAGGTGGCGATCAGCAGGATGGCGAGCAGACGTTTCATGCACATGTCCCTTCAGAGGAATTCCTGGCGCCATTGTGGTGGCCGACCATGCCCCGGGTTTGTAGGCAAAATGCGGGCAACCGTTAGGCGCCGCCAAGTGGCAGCGCGCAAAGGACCGACAGCATGGATGAGATCGTGAAGCAGGCGTTGATCAAATGGCCGAATGTGCCGCATGTGCACGGCTGGCTGGGCCTGGATGCCCGCGGCCAGTGGTGGCTGCGGGATGCGGGGGTGCAGGCGCAGGGCCCATTTCCACACAGCAAGGGGACCCTGGTGGAGCACGAGAAGCTGCTGGCTTTCATCGGGCGCAATTACGAGGCCGACGCACAAGGCCAATGGTTTTTCCAGAACGGCCCGCAGCGGGTGTACGTGGAGCTGGAGCACACGCCCATGGTCTGGCGCGTGGATGCGCAGGGCGGCGTCTGTTCGCACACGGGCGTGCCCCAGGCGCAGGTGCAGGACTGCTGGATGGATGACGAAGGCCGTGTCTACCTGCGCTGTGCCGGGGTGCTGGGCGTGGTGCACTCGCAGGACATGGTGCATGTGGCCGACGTGGTGGAGCAGGGGCACTGGCACCCCCAGCCCCTGGCCTGGGACGCGCTGCCGCAGCGCTTCCAGTTCGTGCGCAGCCCGCAGCGGGCCGCAGCGCAGGCATGAAAAAAGGACCCTGGGGGTCCTTTCTGTTGGAGCACGCTGGCGATTACTTCGCTGCGGCGTCGCCTTCCTGGGCGGCAGGCTGAGGCTCTGGGAAGTTGCCGCCGGCTGCATTGGCCATGAAGGCCACGCCACGGGCGATTTCCAGGTCGTTGAAGTCGCCACCACCCTGGGGGGCCATGGCACCCTTGCCCTTGAGGGCCGAGTGCACCAGGGCGTCAAAGCCTTGGGCCAGACGGGGACCCCAGTCGCCCGCAGCGCCAAACTTGGGCGCGCCCGAAACGCCGGTGGCGTGGCAGGCGGCACATTGGCCCTTGTACACATCCTCGCCACCGCGCAGGGGGCGGTTGGCATCACGAATCTCCACGGAGCCCACCTTTTGCAGGCGCTGTGCCTGGGCCAGCTCCTGCATGCCCACGCCGGCACCGGTCTTGGGCGCCGAGCCCACGAAGGTGACCAGACCAATGATCAGGATCACGGGCAGGATGAAGGCAAGCAGTACCGTGATCAGCAACTGCTTGGGGTTCTTGATGGGGCCGGTATGGGCTTCTTCGTGGTGCTTGTCGCTCATGGCGTCCTCTGGTTATCGGGGCGGGGAAAAACCAACGGCGGATTATATCGATGGGGTTTTTTTGCCCCAGTCCCCCAGCGGCCGTTTGGCGGCCGCTGTGGTACAGAGTTGACGCACCTCAACGATTGGTGGTTTCCTGCTTGCCAAGGCTGGCTTCGGACCAGCCGCCACCCAGGGCTTTGTACAGGGCGACCTGGTTCTGCAGCTGGGCCAGACGCACCTGCACTGCACTTTGCTCCACCGTGAACAGCGAACGCTGGGCGTCCAGCAGGTCCAGGTAGCTGGCGACACCGTTGCTGTAGCGCAGTTCGGACAGGCGCAGGCGCGCCTGCTCGGCCTCGATCTGGGCTTGTTGGGCCCGCGCCTGCTCGCCCAGCGTGGCTTCGCCGGCCAGGGCATCCGAGACTTCGCGGAAGGCGGTCTGGATGGCCTTTTCGTACTGGGCAAGGGCGATGCCGCGGCTGGCCTGGGCCACTTCGAGGTTTGCCTGGTTGCGGCCGGCGTCGAAGATGGGCAGGGTCAGCGAAGGTGCGATGGAAAAGCCCCAGCTGCCGCTTTTGAACAGGCCCGAGAGCTCGTTGCTCACCGTGCCGGCCTGGGAGGTCAGGGCGATGCGCGGGAAGAAGGCCGCACGCGCTGCGCCGATGTTGGCGTTGGCGCCGATCAGTTGCTGCTCGGCCTGGCGCAGGTCGGGGCGGCGCACCAGCAGGTCGGACGGCAGGCCCGCTGGCAGGCTGGTCATGGCAGCCGCATCAGCCAGCTTGGCCCCCTTCAGGCCGGCGCGCAGGTCGTCCGGCAGGGGCTGGCCCAGCAGCAGGGCCAGGGCATTCTCGTCCTGGCTGCGCTGGCGAATCTGCTGCGCATAGGTGGCGCGTGCGGCTTCGGTCAGCGACTGGGCCTGGCGGTAGTCCAGTTCCGAGGCCACGCCGTTGTCGAAACGCAATTTGGCCAGTTTGATGGACTCCTCGCGCGTGGCCAGGGTGCGGCGCGAGATGTCCAGCAGCTCCTCGTCGGCCAGCAGGGTCAGCCAGCCGTTGGCCACGCTGGCCACCAGGCTCAGCTCGGTGGCCTTGCGGCCCTCGTCGCTGGCCAGGTACTGGGCCAGGGCCTGTTCCTTGAGGCTGGCGATGCGGCCAAAGAAGTCCAGCTCCCAGGCCGAGACCGCCAGGCCCACCTGGAAGTTGTTGACGATGTCGCCCGTGATCTGGCTGTTGCCACGGCTGGCATTGGCCGCCGCGTTCACCGTGGGGAACTGGTCAGCGCGCCGGATCTGGAACTGGGCGCGGGCCTGTTCCAGATTCAGCACGGCCACCCGCAGGTCGCGGTTGTTCTCCAGCGCCAGACGCACCAGACGCTGCAGGCGGGCGTCGGTGAAGAACTGCTCCCAGGGCACGGGCGCACTGGCCTGGCCTTCGGCGGCGGCCGGTGCCGTGGCACCGGAGACCGTGGGGAAGGCCGTGGGCACAGGGGCTGCCGGGCGCTCGTACTTGGGCACCAGCGAGCAGCCGGCCAGCAGCGCGGCGGTGGCCAGCACCGACAGGCGAAGGCTCGGGGTCTTACTCATGCTTGCTCTCCTCAATGCCGGCGGCTTGCGCGTGCGCGGCATATATCTTCCGTTGTCGTTCGCTGCCCTTGAAGAAGCTGCGCACCAGCACAAAGAACACGGGCACGAAGACCACGGCCAGCACGGTGCCGGTGATCATGCCGCCGATCACGCCGGTGCCGATGGCACGCTGGCTGGCCGAGCTGGCGCCCGAGGCGATGAACAGGGGCACCACACCCAAGGTGAACGCCAGCGAGGTCATGATGATGGGGCGGAACCGCAGGTGTGCCGCTTCCAGCGCCGCTTCGATCACGCTCTTGCCCTGGGCCTGCAGGTCCTTGGCGAATTCCACGATCAGGATGGCGTTCTTGGCCGAGAGGCCGATGATGGTCACCAGACCGATCTGGAAGTACACGTCGTTGGCCATGCCCCGGGTCAGTGTGGCCAGCAACACGCCGAGCACGCCCAGCGGCACCACCAGCATCACCGAGAAGGGGATGGACCAGCTTTCGTACAGCGCGGCCAGGCACAGGAACACGGCCAGCAGCGAGAAGGCGTAGAGCACCATGGCCTGGTCGCCGGCGAGCTTTTCCTCGCGCGACAGACCGGTCCACTCGAAGCCGAAGCCTTCGGGCAACTGGGCGGCCAGGCGTTCCATCTCGGCCATGGCATCCCCGGTCGAATAGCCTGGTGCGGCATCGCCTGCCAGCTTCATCGAGGAATAGCCGTTGTAGCGCACGGTCTGCATCGGGCCGGTGATCCAGCGCGTGGAGGCAAAGGCCGACAGCGGCACCACCTGGCCCTGGTTGTTGAGCACGGGCAGGTCCAGGATGGACTCGGGCTGCATGCGCGCCTTGGCATCGGCCTGGACCACCACCCGCTGCAGACGGCCCTGGTTGGGGAAGTCGTTCACGTAGGAGGAGCCCAGCGAGGTGGACAGGGCGGAGTTGATGCTGTCAAAGCCCACGCCCAGGGCGCTGGCCTTGTCGCGGTCGATCTCCAGCTGCATCTGGGGCGCGTCTTCCATGCCGTCGGGGCGCACGCCTGCCAGGATCTTGCTTTGCGAGGCCATGCCCAGCAACTGGTTGCGCGCGGCCATCAGGGCATCGTGGCCCTTGGCGCCACGGTCCTGCAGACGGAAGTTGAAGCCGGTGCCCGTACCCAGTTCCGGGATGGGCGGAGGGCTGAGCGCGAAGATGAAGGCGTCGCGCACCTGGCTCAGCGCCATGTAGGCGCGGCCCGCCACGGCGCTGGCCGAGTGCTCGGCCCCCGCACGCTCGCTCCAGTCCTTCAGGATCACGAAGGCCAGGCCGGCGTTCTGGCCCTGGCCGGAGAACGAGAAGCCCGACACCGTCACGATGTTCTTCACCTCGGGCTGGGCCAGCATGTATTCCTCGACGCGCTTGAGGGCTTCGCTGGTGCGTGCCTCGGCGGCACCAGGCGGCAGCTGCACGTTGGTGATGATGTAGCCCTGGTCTTCGTTGGGCAGGAAGGAGGTGGGCAGGCGGGTGAACACATAGCCCACGGCCGCCACCAGCACCAGGTAGATGACCATCATGCGGCCGCCGCGGCGCACCAGGGAGCCCATCGCGCCTTCATAGCTGTGCGTGGCGCTCTTGAAGCGGCGGTTGAACCAGCCAAAGAAACCCTTCTTTTCGCTGTGGTGGTCAGGATCGACCGGCTTGAGCAGGGTGGCGCACAGGGCCGGGGTGAGCGACAGCGCCAGGAAGGCCGAGAAGGCAATGGACGTGGCCATGGTGGCCGCAAACTGGCGGTAGATGTTGCCGGTGGAGCCTGCAAAGAAGGCCAGCGGCACGAACACCGAGATCAGCACCACGGTCACGCCGATCACGGCGCCCGAGATCTGGCTCATGGCCTTGCGTGTGGCCTCCAGGGGCGGCAGCCCCTCTTCGGCCATGATGCGCTCAACGTTCTCCACCACCACGATGGCGTCGTCCACCACGATACCGATCACCAGCACCATGCCGAACATGGTGAGCACGTTGATCGAGAAGCCCATGGCGAACAGCGCGGCGAACGTGCCCAGCAGGGCCACGGGCACCACGATGGTCGGGATCAGGGTGTAGCGGATGTTCTGCAGGAACAGGTACATCACCAGGAACACCAGCACCACGGCTTCCAGCAGGGTGTGGACCACCTTCTCGATCGAGACCGAGATGAAGGTCGAGGTGTCGTAGGGCACGGAGAAGGACACGCCTTCGGGGAAGAACTTCTGCAGCTCGGCGAGCTTGCCCTTCACAGCCGTGGCCGTGGCCAGGGCGTTGGCCGAGGGCGTGAGCTGCACGCCCAGGCCCACGGCCGACTTGCCGTTCAGGCGGGCCGAGGTGCTGTAGCTTTGCGAGCCCAGCTCGATGCGGGCCACGTCCTTGAGGCGCACCGACGAACCGTCGGTGTTGGCGCGCAGCACGATGTTGCCGAACTGCTCGGGCGTGCTCAGCTGGCCGCGCACGACGATGGTGGCGGCGATGGGCTGGTCGCTGACGGCAGGCAGGTCACCGAGGTTGCCGGCGGACACCTGGGCGTTCTGGGCCTTGATAGCGGCGCTGACCTGGTCGATGGACAGCTTGAAGCCCTTGAGCTTGGTCGGATCGACCCAGACGCGCATGGCGCGCTCGGCGCCGAACTGCGTGACCGAACCTACGCCCGTGACGCGCTGCAGCTCGGGCACGATGTTGCGTGCGGCGTAGTCGTTCAGGGCGTCCAGGCTGAAGTTCGGGTTCTCGGTGGTGATCATCGAGAACAGCAGGAAGTTGGAGCGCGACTGCTCCACACGCACGCCCTGCTGCGTCACCGCGGCCGGCAGGCGCGGGGTGGCGCGCGACAGGCGGTTTTGCACGTCCACCTGGGCCAGGTCGGAATTGGTGCCTGGCTCGAAGCTCAGCACCACCGTGCCTGTGCCGTTGGCCTGGCTGGTGGTTTCCACATAGGCCAGCCCTGTGGCGCCGTTCATCTCACGCTCAATGACGGCGAGCACACTGTCTTCCAGCGTCTGGGCGGTGGCGCCGGGGTAGGCCACTGAAACCTGGATGGTCGGCGGCGCCACGGCGGGGTACTGGGCGACGGGCAGCTTGGTGATGGACACCGCCCCGATCACCATCAGGAAGATGGTGATGACCCATGCAAAGATGGGTCTGTCGATAAAGAACTTGGCCATCTGCGGCGCTCCTTACTTGTTGTCTGCCTTGGCCGCTTCGGCCGCAGGCGCGGCGGCGGGCTGGGCACCGTTGTCCTTGGCGGCGTCGGGCTGCCATGGCACGGGTTGGACCTTGGGCGCGCCGCGCAGCTTCTGGAAGCCGTCGACCATCACCTGCTCGCCTTGCTTCAGGCCTTCAAGCACCACCCAGTTCGTACCCTTGGCCGAACCGATGCGCACCTTGCGTGGAGCAACCTTGCCTTCGGCATCGACCACCATGACGCTGTCGCCCTGGTCGCTGCGGGTCACGGCCTGCTGGGGCACGAGGATGGCATCGGCTGCCTGGGCCTGCTCCAGGCGCACACGCACGTAGAGGCCGGGCAGCAACTGGCCGCCGGGGTTGGGCACTTCGGCGCGCAGCGTGATCTGGCCCGAGGTGGCGTCCACCGTCAGGTCCGAGAACAGCAGCTTGCCGGTCTGGCCGTATTCCGTGCCGTCGTCCAGCACGATGCGCACGCTGGCCGCATCCTGGCCGCTGACCTTCTTGAGCTGGCCGGCTTCCATGGCGCGGCGCAGGCGCATGACGTCCGAGGCCGACTGCGTGAAGTTCACATAGACGGGATGGATCTGCTGGATGGTGGCCAGTTGGGTGACTTCACCCTGGCCTACCAGCGCACCTTCGGTCACCAGGGCGCGGCCGATGCGGCCCGAGATGGGGGCTGTCACCGAGGCATAGCCCAGGTTGATACGGGCGGTTTCCACGGCGGCCTTGGCCGATGCCAGGTCGGCTTCGGCCTGTTTCTGGGCGGCCACGGCCGTGGTGTAGTCCTGTTTGCTGATGGCATTGGCTTCCACCAGGGGCTTGTAGCGTTCGGTCAGGGCTTTGGCCTGGGCCACCGTGGCTTCGGCGCGGGCCACCGCAGCCTGCGCGCTTTGCAGCGTGGCGCGGTAGGGCGCGGCATCGATTTCGAACAGAGGCTGACCGGCCTTGACGTCGCTGCCTTCGCGGAACAGGCGCTTGAGCAGGATGCCGGAGGCGCGAGCACGGACTTCGGCGGTGCGCGAGGCCTCGACGCGGCCCGGCAGTTCAGTGACCAAGGCCACGTCCGCGGGCTGGGCGACCACCACGCCCACTTGGGGAGCGGGCGCTTCACCGCCTGCATGGCCGGCTGGCTGGTCGCCCTTGCCACAGGCTGTCAATGCCAGGAGAGATGCCAAAGCCAATGCGCCAATCATCGGACGGCGGAGTGCAAAAGGAGGGGGGAAGCGGTTCATGGACATCCTCATGGAAGGGAGAGTGGGCAGCCGTACGGTTGGATGGGACAGATCAGAACAAGAATAGGCCTCTGCACAAAGTGTAAAGGCCGGGTTAGTCTGGAAATTATACATACATACGCGAATGTATAATTAACGACAAGTCATCGCTACCTTGCTGATGTTGGGGGTGATGCGGTGATGATTTTTGCTTGAAAGGGGCGATTTGTGGCTCGTCGTACCAAAGAGGATGCGGAGGCAACGCGCAACAAGTTGCTGGATGCTGCCGCGGAGGTGTTTTTTGCCAAGGGGGTGGCGGGTGCCTCGTTGTCGGAGGTGGCGCAAGCTGCAGGCTTGACGCGAGGTGCCATTTATTGGCACTTCAAGGACAAGGTAGATCTTTTTGATGCCTTGATGCAAAGGACAACTTTGCCGTTCGAGCAGGCGTGGGAGGCTGGCCAAGCCAAGTTCATGCAGCACGGTGCGGTGCTGCCCGAGATCCTGGGTGTTCTGCGCATGGTGTTCAGGTCTGTGAGTACTGACACGGCAACTCGGCGCGTATTTGATATTGCTTTGTACAAGGTTGAGTGTGTGGGTGAGCTCTTGGATGTGCGCCAGCGGCGCATAGAGGGTGCACTTCGGTTTGCGCTGCAGATAGAGCAGGCGTTGGTGTTGGCAGCTCAGCAAGAAGGTGTGTGCTTGCCTGTGTCTGGTCAAAATGCGGCGCGGGGGTTACAGGCTATCTTTGATGGTGTGCTGCATTTCTGGTTGCTGCGGGATGGGCAATCTTTTGATCTGGAGGCGGAGGGGATGCTGGCTGTTGCGCTGTACTTGAAGGGGTTGGGGTTCGATTTGCAAAAAGAAATTGCGTGATTCCCTGAAGCGGCGCAAAAGTGCGGGTTAGAATGCGGGCTGCAGATTTTTTGGTGGTTCGCGTGTAGCGGGTGTCGTTAGCGGCTGTAGCTCAGTGGATAGAGTATTGGCCTCCGAAGCCAAGGGTCGTGGGTTCGATCCCCGCCAGCCGCGCCAAACAAGCTCAAGAAAATACCTAAAAATATTTTTGCGATAAAAAAATCTGCTACAATCTAAATCTCTTCGGAGGGATGCCCGAGTGGCTAAAGGGGGCAGACTGTAAATCTGTTGGCTTACGCCTACGCTGGTTCGAATCCAGCTCCCTCCACCACCTTTCAAGGTGAAGAGATTTAAGCATCGCTTGGCGATGCGCGCAAACCCAGGTTTGCGGGAGTAGTTCAATGGTAGAACCCTAGCCTTCCAAGCTAATGACGCGGGTTCGATTCCCGTCTCCCGCTCCAAGATTCATAAGTTTGCTTGTGCAGACTTATGCCCATGTGGCTCAGTGGTAGAGCACTCCCTTGGTAAGGGAGAGGTCGGCAGTTCGATCCTGCCCATGGGCACCAATTAGTGGTGCTTCTGTGTCAGATGGTTGCGCCGAAACATCGTTAGCATTTGATTTTTTTCGGAGTCGAAAAAATGGCAAAAGAAAAGTTCGAGCGCACCAAGCCCCACGTGAACGTGGGCACCATTGGCCACGTTGACCACGGTAAGACCACCCTGACTGCTGCTATCGCCACCGTGCTGTCCAAGCACTTCGGCGGTGAAGCCAAGGACTACTCGCAGATCGACAACGCGCCTGAAGAAAAGGCCCGTGGTATCACGATCAACACTTCGCACGTCGAGTACGAAACCGCCACTCGCCACTACGCTCACGTGGACTGCCCTGGCCACGCTGACTATGTGAAGAACATGATCACCGGTGCTGCCCAGATGGACGGCGCTATCTTGGTCTGCTCCGCTGCTGACGGCCCCATGCCTCAGACCCGCGAACACATCCTGCTGGCTCGCCAGGTGGGCGTGCCTTACATCATCGTGTTCCTGAACAAGTGCGACATGGTGGACGACGAGGAACTGCTGGAACTGGTGGAAATGGAAGTCCGCGAACTGCTGGACAAGTACGATTTCCCCGGCGACGACACCCCCATCGTGCGTGGTTCCGCCAAGCTTGCTCTGGAAGGCGATCAGTCCGACAAGGGCGAGCCCGCGATCCTGAAGCTGGCTGAAGCTCTGGACTCCTACATCCCCACGCCTGAGCGCGCTGTGGACGGCGCCTTCGTGATGCCTGTGGAAGACGTGTTCTCCATCTCTGGTCGTGGTACCGTGGTGACCGGTCGTATCGAGCGCGGCATCATCAAGGTCGGCGAAGAAATCGAAATCGTCGGTATCAAGGACACCCAGAAGACCACCTGCACGGGCGTGGAAATGTTCCGCAAGCTGCTGGACCAAGGTCAAGCTGGCGACAACGTGGGTCTGCTGCTGCGCGGCACCAAGCGTGAAGACGTGGAGCGCGGCCAAGTGCTGTGCAAGCCCGGCTCCATCAAGCCCCACACCCACTTCACAGCTGAGGTGTACGTGCTGTCCAAGGACGAAGGTGGCCGTCACACGCCTTTCTTCAACAACTACCGTCCTCAGTTCTACTTCCGTACCACGGACGTGACTGGCTCCATCGAGCTGCCCGAAGGCAAGGAAATGGTGATGCCTGGCGACAACGTGTCCATCACTGTGAAGCTGATCGCTCCTATCGCTATGGAAGAAGGTCTGCGCTTCGCTATCCGTGAAGGTGGCCGTACCGTGGGCGCTGGCGTGGTTGCTAAGGTTCTCGCTTAATTAGGTAATTAGGGTTTAGGGGTATAGCTCAATTGGCAGAGCGTCGGTCTCCAAAACCGAAGGTTGTAGGTTCGATTCCTACTGCCCCTGCCACGATGTAGTGGTAACGCTAAGCCCGCCAGAAACTGGCGGGCTTAAGTGTCTTGTGCGGCGACATTGTTCGCAACATATAAAGTGAGATATGGCCACATCGCAAGTAGAAACAGTCAGTACGGGTGCTGACAAGGCCAAGCTGTTTGGCGCTTTGTTTTTGGTGATCGCTGCTGTGGCGGGGTTCTATTTTCTGGCACAGCAAGGTCCATTGGTTCAATGGGGTGTTCTCGTGGCAGGCTTGATTGCTGCTGCTGCGATTTTTTCTGTGTCTGAGCAGGGTAAGCAATTGCTTGCTTTTGGCAAAGATTCCTGGAAAGAAGTCAAAAAAGTAGTGTGGCCAACTCGCAAGGAAAGTTTGCAGATGACCGCCTACGTTTTTGCGTTTGTGGTGGTCATGGCATTGTTCCTGTGGCTGACAGATAAAACGCTTGAATGGGTTCTGTACGATCTCATTTTGGGCTGGAGAAGCTAATGACTGATGCAATCGAACCTGTGTCGGGTGAGGCTGGTGCGACTGCTCCCGTCAATCCGGATCTGCGTTGGTACATTGTCCATGCCTACTCGGGCATGGAGAAGGCTGTAGAGCGCAACATCACCGAGCGCATTCAGCGTGCCGGCATGCAAGATAAGTTTGGTCGTATCTTAGTCCCTACCGAAGAAGTGGTGGAGATGAAGAACGGTCAACGCAAAACAACCGAGCGGCGCTTGTTCCCTGGCTATGTCTTCGTAGAGATGGTCATGGAAGACGATACGTGGCACTTGGTGAAGCACACCAGCAAAGTGACCGGTTTCGTGGGTGGTGCAAAGAATCGTCCTGCTCCGATTTCTGAAGCTGAAGTTCAGAAAATTGTGAACCAAATGCAAGAGGGCTCCGATAAGCCTCGCCACAAGGTGGAGTTCATGGTGGGTGAGCTGGTGCGTGTCAAGGAAGGTCCGTTCACCGACTTCAACGGCAGTGTCGAAGAAGTGAACTACGAGAAGAATCGTCTGCGTGTGTCGGTGGCCATTTTTGGTCGTTCGACGCCCGTGGAGCTGGAGTTCTCTCAGGTTGAAAAAACCTGAGGTACGTTTGATGGCCCCGCGTATTGAAATATTGGGGCTTTAACCCCGGGGAGCCAAATGCATGTGCGTTTGGCGCTATCACCCGTAAGGAGCTAAAACATGGCGAAGAAAATCGTCGGCTTCATCAAGCTGCAAGTGCCAGCTGGTAAGGCCAACCCATCCCCTCCAATCGGTCCTGCGCTGGGTCAGCGTGGTCTGAACATCATGGAATTCTGCAAGGCATTCAATGCGCAGACCCAAGGTGTTGAGCCCGGCCTGCCTCTGCCTGTGGTGATCACAGCGTTTGCTGACAAGAGCTTCACTTTTGTCATCAAGACACCTCCTGCCACCGTGCTGATCAAGAAGGCCATCAAGCTGGACAAGGGTTCCTCGAACCCTCTGAAGGCCAAGGTCGGCAAGATCACCCGCGAACAGCTGGAAGAAATTGCCAAGACCAAGCTGAAGGACATGAACGCTGCTGACGTTGACGCCGCCGTGCGCACGCTGGCGGGTTCTGCTCGTTCGATGGGCGTGATCGTGGAGGGTTTGTAAAATGGCCAAGTTGACCAAGAAGCAAAAAGCCCTGCAGGGCAAGGTGGACTCCACCAAGCTGTACGCCTTTGCTGACGCCGTGGCGCTGGTGAAGGATGCTGCAACTGCCAAGTTCGACGAATCCATCGACGTGGCCGTGCAGCTGGGTGTGGATGCCAAGAAGTCGGATCAAGTGGTGCGCGGCGCTGTGGTGTTGCCTCACGGTACTGGCAAGACCACCCGCGTGGCCGTGTTTGCCCAAGGCGCCAAGGCTGAAGAAGCCAAGGCCGCTGGTGCAGATGTGGTTGGTATGGACGACCTGGCTGCCATGGTCAAGGCTGGTGACATGCCCTTTGACATCGTGATCGCTGCGCCCGATGCAATGCGTATCGTGGGTCAGCTGGGCCAGATCCTGGGTCCCCGTGGCCTGATGCCCAACCCCAAGGTTGGTACTGTGACTCCTGATGTTGCCACGGCCGTGAAGAACGCCAAGGCAGGTCAAGTGCAGTTCCGCGTGGACAAGGCCGGTATCATCCACTCTACGATTGGCCGTCGCTCGTTCGACAACGACAAGCTGCAAGGCAACCTGGCTGCTCTGATTGATGCCTTGAACAAGGCCAAGCCTGCTTCCAGCAAGGGCCTGTACCTGCGCAAGGTGGCGGTTTCCTCCACCATGGGTGTGGGTGTTCGCGTCGACACGCAATCCATCGCAGCTTAATTGCTAGAATATTCGGCTTGCTAGAAATAGCGAGCCGATGTGGTGGGCTACGCCGCTGTTTACAGCGGCGTAGGTCATCCAAGACCGCTGGTGTGGCTTGCCACTTAATACTTCCAGCGCAGATGGCGATCCCGCTGCAGATGGATGAATGTCCCTCTAACAGTTGGTCGCTGCAACAAGAGCGCGCGTACCGGGGCAACCGGGTATGCGCATTTGAAGGAGTAGACCTTGAGTCTGAATCGCAGTGAGAAAGAAGCGGTCATCAATGAAGTGACCAGCCTCGCCGCTAAAGCTCAAACGCTTGTGATCGCGGAATACCGTGGCATCACGGTCGCCGACATGACCAAACTGCGTTCCGATGCACGCAGCAAGGGTGTGAGCCTGAGCGTGTTGAAGAACACCCTGGCACGCCGTGCTGTGGCTGGTAGCGCGTTTGAAGTGGTGGCTGACCAGATGACTGGTCCCCTGATCTATGGCTTCTCTGAAGACGCAGTGGCTGCCGCCAAGGTGGTGGCCGACTTCGCGAAGACCAACGACAAGTTGGTGATTCGCGGTGGCGCGTTTTCGGGCAAGGCCCTGGACGTGAACGGCGTGAAGCAGCTGGCAAACATCCCCTCGAAGGAAGTTCTGCTGGCCCAAGTGTGTGGCTTGCTCATGTCGCCTATGTCGCGTACAGCCGTGGTGCTGGGCGCGCTGGCCGCAAAGAAGAGCGAAGGCGCAGAGCAACCTGCCGCCGAAGAAGCCGCTGCAGCTTAATTGCGGCAACAAACAACCAACAAATTGTTAGGAAATTAACATGGCATTCGATAAAGACGCATTCTTGACCGCCCTGGACAGCATGACTGTTCTGGAACTGAACGACCTGGTCAAGGCCATTGAAGAGAAGTTTGGCGTGAGCGCTGCCGCTATGGCCGCTCCTGCTGCTGCTGGCGCTGGCGCCGGTGCTGCCGCTGCTGAAGAAAAGACCGAGTTCAACGTGGTGCTGGCTGAAGCCGGTTCCAACAAGGTTGCCGTGATCAAGGCCGTGCGCGAAATCACCGGTCTGGGTCTGAAGGAAGCCAAGGACCTGGTGGACGGCGCTCCTAAGGTCGTGAAGGAAGCCGCTCCTAAGGCTGACGCTGAAGCTGCTGTGAAGAAGCTGACCGAAGCCGGTGCTAAGGCTGAACTGAAGTAATTCAGTCCATTCCTGGGGCTGGAGTGTCTGAAAAGGCACTCCAGCCTTTGGTGCTTGTGGATAAGGTATTTGAGAGCACACCAGAAAGCCTGTTGCCGACAGTTTTTCTAGTGTCTTCTGACAACCCGACAGCAGAAGATGCCTTGGTTCGGGCGATGTGCAATGCATCGCCGTCAGCCATGGTTGGTAGTGGCCAACCGCCAAGCCAGTGAAAGTGTGTGACTTTTTGCTGGACAGTGTCGTCGCAGACCCAGGACTCATGTCTTTGCCCGGAGATCTCATGGCCTATTCTTACACCGAACGCAAGCGAATTCGCAAGAGTTTCGGCAGCCGCGACAGCGTGCTCGAAGTGCCTTACCTGCTGCAGATGCAAAAAGATGCCTATACCGCATTCCTGCAAGCAGACGTAGCCCCCAAGAAACGTACGATGGAAGGCCTGCAAGCGGCCTTTGAATCGGCATTCCCCATCGTCTCCCACAACGGTTTTGTGGAGATGAAGTTTGTTGAATACAACCTGGCCAAGCCTGCGTTCGACGTGCGTGAGTGCCAGACCCGTGGTCTGACCTTCGCCTCGGCCGTGCGCGCCAAGGTGCAACTGATCATTTATGACCGCGAGTCCTCCACGGCCCAGTCCAAGGTGGTCAAGGAAGTGAAGGAGCAAGAGGTCTACATGGGCGAAGTGCCCCTGATGACCGACAAGGGCTCGTTCATCATCAACGGCACGGAACGCGTGATCGTGTCCCAGCTGCACCGCTCGCCTGGCGTGTTCTTCGAACACGACAAGGGCAAGACCCACAGCTCCGGCAAGCTGCTGTTCTCGGCGCGCATCATTCCTTACCGCGGCTCCTGGCTGGACTTCGAGTTCGACCCCAAGGACCTGCTGTACTTCCGCGTCGACCGTCGCCGCAAGATGCCCGTGTCGATCCTGCTGAAGGCCATCGGCATGAACCCCGAGCAGATCCTGGCGCACTTCTTCGTCAACGACAACTTCCGTCTGATGGACAGCGGCGCACAAATGGAATTTGTGGCCGACCGTCTGCGCGGCGAAGTGGCGCGTTTCGACATCACCGACAAGTCGGGCAAGGTCGTGGTCGCCAAGGACAAGCGCATCACCGCGCGCCACACCCGTGAACTGGAACAGTCCGGCACCAAGTACGTCAGCGTGCCCGAAGACTTCCTGATCGGCCGTGTGCTGGCCAAGAACATCATTGACCCTGACACTGGCGAAATCATCGCCAAGGCCAATGAAGAGCTGACCGAAGCGCTGCTGAAGAAGCTGCGCAGCGCCGGCATCCAGGACGTGCAGTGCATCTACACGAACGAACTGGACCAGGGCGCCTACATCTCGCAGACCCTGCGCACCGATGAAACCGTGGATGAGTTCGCTGCCCGCGTCGCCATCTACCGCATGATGCGTCCTGGCGAGCCTCCGACCGAGGACGCCGTGCAGGCCCTGTTCCACCGCCTGTTCTACAACGCTGACACCTACGACCTGTCGCGCGTGGGCCGCATGAAGTTCAATGCCCGCGTGGGCCGCGACGGTGCGACCGGCGCCATGGTGCTGTCCAACGAAGACATCCTGGCCGTGGTCAAGCTGCTGGTGGACCTGCGCAACGGCAAGGGCGAAGTCGACGACATCGACCACCTGGGCAACCGCCGCGTGCGTTGCGTGGGCGAACTGGCCGAAAACCAGTACCGCACCGGTCTGGCACGTATCGAAAAGGCTGTGAAGGAACGTCTGGGTCAGGCCGAGCAAGAGCCTCTGATGCCCCACGATCTGATCAACTCCAAGCCCATCTCTGCGGCCCTGAAGGAGTTCTTCGGTGCCTCGCAGCTGTCGCAGTTCATGGACCAGACCAATCCCCTGGCCGAAATCACGCACAAGCGCCGTGTTTCCGCCCTGGGCCCAGGTGGTCTGACCCGCGAACGTGCCGGCTTCGAAGTGCGTGACGTGCACGTGACCCACTACGGCCGCGTCTGCCCGATCGAAACGCCTGAAGGTCCGAACATTGGTCTGATCAACTCGCTGGCCCTGTACGCCCGCCTGAACGAGTACGGTTTCATCGAAACCCCGTACCGCCGTGTGGTGGATGGCAAGGTGACGATGGAAATCGACTACCTGTCGGCCATCGAAGAAGGCAAGTACATCATCGCCCAGGCCAACGCCGAGCTGGACGCCGAAGGCCGTCTGGTGGGCGAGCTGGTGTCGGCGCGTGAAAAGGGTGAATCGACCCTGCTGTCGCCCGAGCGCGTGCAGTACATGGACGTGTCGCCCGCACAGATCGTGTCGGTGGCCGCCTCGCTGATTCCGTTCCTGGAGCACGACGACGCGAACCGCGCGTTGATGGGTGCCAACATGTCGCGCCAGGCCGTGCCTGTGCTGCGTCCCGAAAAGCCCATGGTGGGTACTGGTATCGAGCGCGTGGCCGCGGTCGACTCCGGCACCGTGGTGACAGCCCGCCGTGGCGGCACCGTCGACTACGTGGATGCGACCCGCATCGTGATCCGCGTGAACGACGCGGAAGCCGTGGCCGGTGAAGTCGGTGTGGACATCTACAACCTGATCAAGTACCAGCGTTCCAACCAGAACACCAACATCCACCAGCGTCCCGTGGTCAAGCGCGGCGATGTGCTGGCCAAGGGTGACGTGATTGCCGACGGTGCATCGACCGACCTGGGCGAAATCGCCATTGGTCAGAACATGCTGATCGCCTTCATGCCCTGGAACGGCTACAACTTCGAAGACTCGATCCTGATCTCCGAACGCGTGGTGGCCGAAGACCGCTACACCTCGATCCACATCGAGGAACTGGTGGTCATGGCCCGTGACACCAAGCTGGGCGCCGAAGAAATCACGCGCGACATTCCGAACCTGTCGGAACAGCAGCTGAACCGTCTGGACGAGTCCGGCATCATCTACGTCGGCGCCGAAGTGCAGCCCGGCGACACGCTGGTCGGCAAGGTCACGCCCAAGGGCGAAACCACGCTGACGCCCGAAGAGAAGCTGCTGCGCGCCATCTTCGGCGAGAAGGCGTCCGACGTGAAGGACACCTCGCTGCGTGTGGACCAGGGTTCGTCCGGCACCGTGATCGACGTGCAGGTCTTCACCCGTGAAGGCATCCAGCGCGACAAGCGCGCCCAGCAGATCATTGACGATGAGCTGAAGCGCTTCCGCCTGGACCTGAACGACCAGCTGCGCATCGTCGAGGCCGACGCCTTCGACCGTATCGAGAAGCTGCTGATCGGCCGCACCGCCAACGGTGGCCCCAACAAGCTGGCCAAGGGCGCCAAGCTGGACAAGGCCTACCTGGACAGCGTGGAGAAGTTCCACTGGTTCGACATCCGTCCTGCGGAAGACGAACTGGCCGCCCAGCTGGAGTCCATCAAGAACTCCCTGGAGCAGACCCGCCACGAATTCGACCTGGCCTTCGAAGAGAAGCGCAAGAAGTTGACCCAGGGCGACGAGCTGCCTGCTGGCGTGCTGAAGATGGTCAAGGTCTACCTGGCCGTCAAGCGCCGCCTGCAGCCTGGTGACAAGATGGCCGGCCGCCACGGTAACAAGGGTGTGGTCTCCAAGATCGTTCCGGTCGAAGACATGCCTTACCTGGCCGACGGCACCACCGCCGACATCGTGCTGAACCCGCTGGGCGTGCCTTCGCGTATGAACATCGGTCAGGTGCTGGAAGTGCACTTGGGCTGGGCCGGCAAGGGCCTGGGCCAGCGCATCGGCGACATGCTGCGTGACGAAGCTGCGGTGGCCGAAGTGCGCGCCTTCCTGGAAGAGGTCTACAACTCGCGTGGCCGCAAGGAAGACCTGTCGCTGCTGAGCGATGCCGACGTGCTGAACATGGCCGAAAACCTGAAGACCGGTGTGCCGTTCGCGACCCCCGTGTTTGACGGCGCTTCCGAGCAGGAAATCAAGGACATGCTGAAGCTGGCGTATCCGGACGATCTGAAGGCGCGCAAGGGCCTGACCGAGACCCGCACGCAGGCTTACCTGTTCGACGGCCGCACCGGCGAGCAGTTCGAGCGTCCCACGACCATCGGCTACATGCACTACCTGAAGCTGCACCACTTGGTCGACGACAAGATGCACGCCCGTTCCACCGGTCCTTACTCGCTGGTGACGCAACAGCCTCTGGGCGGTAAGGCCCAGTTCGGTGGTCAGCGTTTCGGTGAAATGGAAGTGTGGGCGCTGGAAGCTTACGGCGCCGCCTACGTGCTGCAGGAAATGCTGACGGTGAAGTCCGACGACGTGGTGGGCCGTACCAAGGTGTACGAATCCATCGTGAAGGGCGAACATGCGATCGAAGCCGGTATGCCCGAATCGTTCAACGTGCTGGTCAAGGAAATTCGTTCCCTGGGCCTGGACATCGAACTCGAACGTACCTAAGGCCTTAAAGAAAGTGAGCGTCTAGCGCTTGTTGATCAAGAGTTTGCAAGGGTTTCGATATTGAAATCCTTGCACTCCAAGCGCTGGCAGCTATAAATTTTGTGAAAAGGGAAAGAGTTACATGAAATCGCTACTCGACCTGTTCAAGCAATTCACGCCGGATGAGCATTTCGATGCCATCAAGATCGGCATGGCTTCGCCCGAGAAAATTCGTTCCTGGTCTTTCGGTGAGGTGAAGAAGCCCGAGACCATCAACTACCGTACGTTCAAGCCCGAGCGCGACGGCCTGTTCTGCGCCAAGATTTTTGGTCCCATCAAGGACTACGAATGCCTGTGCGGCAAGTACAAGCGCCTGAAGCACCGTGGTGTGATCTGCGAAAAGTGCGGCGTGGAAGTCACCCAGACCAAGGTGCGTCGCGAACGCATGGGTCACATCGACCTGGCCGCGCCCTGCGCCCACATCTGGTTCCTGAAGTCGCTGCCTTCGCGTCTGGGTCTGGTGCTGGACATGACGCTGCGCGACATCGAACGCGTGCTGTACTTTGAAGCATACGTGGTGACCGACCCCGGCATGACCCCGCTGAAGAAGTTCAGCATCATGTCCGAGGACGACTACGACGCCAAGCAGCAAGAGTTCGGCTACGACGAATTCACGGCCAAGATGGGCGCCGAAGGTATCAAGGACCTGCTGGAATCCATCGACATCGACAGCGAGATCGAGCGCCTGCGTGGCGACCTGACCGGCTCCGAAGTCAAGGTCAAGAAGAACGCCAAGCGCCTGAAGCTGCTGGAAGCGTTCAAGAAGTCCGGCATCAAGCCCGAGTGGATGGTGCTGGAAGTGCTGCCCGTGCTGCCCCCGGACCTGCGTCCCCTGGTGCCCCTGGACGGCGGCCGCTTCGCGACCTCCGACCTGAACGACCTGTACCGCCGCGTCATCAACCGCAACTCGCGTCTGCGTCGCCTGCTGGAGCTGAAGGCCCCTGAAATCATCGCGCGCAACGAAAAGCGCATGCTGCAGGAAGCCGTGGACTCGCTGCTGGACAACGGTCGCCGTGGCAAGGCCATGACGGGCGCCAACAAGCGTGCCCTGAAGTCGCTGGCCGACATGATCAAGGGCAAGAGCGGTCGTTTCCGCCAGAACTTGCTGGGCAAGCGCGTGGACTACTCCGGTCGTTCCGTGATCACCGTGGGTCCTTACCTCAAGCTGCACCAGTGCGGTCTGCCCAAGCTGATGGCCCTGGAGCTGTTCAAGCCCTTCATCTTCTCGCGCCTCGAGGCCATGGGCATCGCCACGACCATCAAGGCCGCGAAGAAGGAAGTCGAATCCGGCACCCCCGTGGTCTGGGACATCCTGGAAGAGGTCATCAAGGAACACCCCGTGATGCTGAACCGTGCGCCTACGCTGCACCGTTTGGGCATCCAGGCGTTCGAGCCCATCCTGATCGAAGGCAAGGCCATCCAGCTGCACCCCCTCGTCTGCGCGGCCTTCAACGCCGACTTCGACGGTGACCAGATGGCTGTGCACGTGCCCCTGTCGGTGGAAGCACAGATGGAAGCCCGCACGCTGATGCTGGCCTCCAACAACGTGCTGTTCCCCGCTTCGGGCGAACCTTCCATCGTGCCTTCGCAGGACGTGGTGCTGGGCCTGTACCACGCCACCCGCGACAAGATCAACGGCAAGGGCGAAGGCATGGTGTTCGTGGACACCAACGAAGTGCAACGCGCCCTGGACGCTGGTGAAGTCGAGCTGCACGCCAAGATCAGCGTGCGCCTGCCCGAGTGGACCAAGGACAAGGAAAGCGGCGAATTCGTCAAGAGCCTGAGCCTGGTGGAAACCACCGTGGGTCGCGCCCTGCTGTCCGAGATCCTGCCCAAGGGCCTGCCGTTCAGCCACATGAACAAGGCGCTGAAGAAGAAGGAGATCTCCAAGCTGATCAACTCCTCCTTCCGCAAGTGCGGTCTGAAGGCCACCGTGGTGTTCGCCGACAAGCTGCTGCAAAACGGCTTCCGCCTGTCGACGCACGCCGGCTTCTCGGTGTCCATCGACGACATGCTGGTGCCTCCGCAAAAGGCCGAGATCCTGGCCCGCGCCGAGTCCGAAGTGAAGGAAATCGAGCAGCAGTACGTCTCGGGTCTGGTGACCTCCGGCGAGCGCTACAACAAGGTGGTGGACATCTGGGGCAAGGCCGGTGACGACGTGTCCAAGGTGATGATGGACCAGCTCAAGGTCCAGAAGACCATCGACCGCCACGGCCACGAAGTGGACCAGGAGTCGTTCAACGCCATCTACATGATGGCCGACTCCGGCGCCCGGGGTTCTGCAGCGCAGATCCGTCAGCTGGCCGGTATGCGTGGCCTGATGGCCAAGCCCGATGGCTCGATCATCGAGACACCCATCACCGCGAACTTCCGCGAAGGCCTGAACGTTCTGCAGTACTTCATCTCGACCCACGGTGCCCGTAAGGGTCTGGCCGAC
This sequence comes from Comamonas aquatica, assembly GCF_018064205.1. Lineage (NCBI taxonomy): Bacteria > Pseudomonadati > Pseudomonadota > Betaproteobacteria > Burkholderiales > Comamonadaceae > Comamonas > Comamonas aquatica. The sequence goes on from NZ_CP072916.1 coordinate 3,805,909, forward strand.
ACGGCGTTGAAGACCGCGAACTCGGGTTACCTGACGCGTCGTCTGGTGGACGTCACGCAAGACCTGGTCGTGACCGAACAGGACTGCGGCACCTCCAACGGCTATCTGATGCGCGCCATCGTCGAAGGCGGTGAAGTGATCGAATCCCTGCGCGACCGCGTGCTGGGCCGCTCGACCGCCGAAGACGTGCTGCACCCCGAGAACCGTTCCGTGCTGCTGCCTGCCGGCACCCTGCTCAACGAAGACCTGATCGAAGAGCTGGAAGCCCAGGGCGTGGACGAGATCAAGGTGCGCACCGCGCTGACCTGCGAAACCCGCTACGGCCTGTGCGCCACCTGCTACGGCCGTGACCTGGGTCGCGGCGGCATGGTGAACCTGGGCGAAGCCGTGGGTGTGATCGCTGCGCAGTCCATCGGTGAACCCGGTACCCAGCTGACCATGCGTACCTTCCACATCGGTGGTGCCGCGTCGCGCGCTGCCATCGCCTCGAGTGTGGAAGCCAAGTCCAACGGCACGATCGGCTTCAACGCCACGATGCGCTATGTGACCAACACCAAGGGTGAACTGGTGGTGATTTCCCGCTCCGGCGAAATCGTCATCAGCGACAACGGTCGCGAGCGTGAGCGTCACAAGGTGCCTTATGGCGCCATCCTGACGATCAAGGCCGACCAGGCCATCAAGGCCGGCACGATCCTGGCGAACTGGGATCCGCTGACCCGCCCCATCATTACCGAATACGCCGGCCAGGTGAAATTCGAGAACGTGGAAGAAGGCCTGACCGTGGCCAAGCAGGTGGACGATGTGACCGGTCTGTCGACCCTGGTCGTGATCGACCCCAAGCGCCGTGGTTCTGCCAAGGTGGTGCGTCCCCAGGTCAAGCTGATCGACGCCAACAACCAGGAAGTCAAGATCCCCGGCACCGACCACTCGGTGACGATCGGCTTCCAGGTGGGCGCGCTGATCCAGGTGCGCGACGGCCAGGACGTGGGCCCCGGCGAAGTGCTGGCCCGTATCCCCGTCGAAGGTCAGAAGACCCGCGACATTACCGGTGGTCTGCCCCGTGTGGCCGAGCTGTTCGAAGCCCGTACGCCCAAGGACAAGGGCACGCTGGCCGAGATGACCGGTACCGTGTCCTTTGGTAAGGAAACCAAGGGCAAGGTCCGCCTGCAGATCACCGATCTGGAAGGCAAGGTCTGGGAAGAGCTGGTGCCCAAGGAGCGCAACATCCTGGTCCACGAAGGCCAAGTGGTGAACAAGGGTGAGCTGATCGTGGACGGCCCCGCCGATCCACAGGACATCCTGCGCCTGCTGGGTATCGAGGAACTGTCGCGCTACATCGTGGACGAAGTGCAGGACGTGTACCGTCTGCAGGGCGTGAAGATCAACGACAAGCACATCGAGGTGATCGTTCGCCAGATGCTGCGTCGTGTGGTGGTCGAGAACATCGGCGAGTCCACCTACATCGCTGGCGAGCAGGTGGAGCGTTCCGAGATCCTCAACACCAACGAAGCGCTGCAGGCCCAAGGCAAGATCCCTGCCACGTACTCCAACGTGCTGCTGGGTATCACCAAGGCCTCGCTGTCGACCGACTCGTTCATCTCTGCGGCGTCCTTCCAGGAAACCACCCGCGTGCTGACCGAAGCGGCGATCATGGGCAAGCGCGACGAGCTGCGCGGCCTGAAGGAAAACGTGATCGTGGGTCGCCTGATCCCTGCCGGTACCGGCCTGGCCTACCACCAGGCCCGCAAGGCCAAGGACGCCATGGACGACGCCGAGCGCCGTGCCATCGCCGAAGCCGAAGCGGCTGAAATGGCCGGTGATGTCGAGGCTTCCGCCGAAGACAGCGCTGCCTAAGCGACGCGTGGCCTGAGACCAGGCCCGTGCTCCACGCTCCCTACTTGCCTGCGGGTGGGTAGGGAGCGTTTTTATTGCTCCTCGCTACACTGCGCCTATGTGGATTTTGTCGCTGGAATGGCTGTCGCTGGCCATCACCGTGTTTTGGGTGGCGGGCGCCTGGAAGCGCTTGCAGCGCTTGCGCACCACCTGCAAGAGTGCCTTTGCGGCACTGGATGCACAGTTCGTGCTCGCCCTGGAATGGCTGCGCACCTACGCGCGCGCCGAAGCGGGGGAGGGCGCCGAGGCCTCGGCCCAGCATGCCCGCCACGCCCTGCTGCCCAGCGCCGATTTGCTGGAGCTGGCCTTGCAGCAGGCGCGCCAGCACCCGCTGCGGCCCGAGGCGATTGCCGCGCTGGACAGCGCCTGGCAAAGCCTGCAGGTGGCCTGGCAGGCCTATGCGCAGCTGTGCCCCGAGCCCCAGGGCGGTGAGGGGGCCGAGGCGCCGCCTGCTGGCCCGCAGGACTGGGGCCAACTGATGGTGGTGCAGCGCCACTGCACGGCGCAGTTCAATGCGGCCGTGGAGGATTACAACCGTGCGATCGGGCAATTCCCGGCCTGGGTGCTGGCACGCATCCTGGGCATGAAGCCTGGCCGCAGCTTTCAACAAGACGCTGCGCTTTTGATGCAGCAGACGGCATGACGCGAAAAATTTTTCCAGACACGGCCCCGGCCGCACAGGCGGCGGCGCCCATTCCCTTGTGGCAGCAGCTGGCGCTGGTGGCCCAGGGCCTGCAGATGATCCTGTCCGGCCAGTCGGGCACTGCCGCGGTGGCGGCCGCCCCGGCACGCTTGCGCCCCGGGGTGCAGGCCCTGTTGTTCCAGGTGCTGCGCCAGCTGGGACGGGCCCAGGCGCTGCGCAAGCAGCTGGCACCCAAGGCCCCACCGGCCAAGGTGGATGCCCTGCTGTGCACGGCCCTGGCCCTGGCCTGGGACACGGCACAGGCCCCGTACGAGCCCTTCACCCTGGTCAACCAGACGGTGGAGGCGGCCAAGCGCGGCAGCCTGCAGCGCCAGGCCGGCTTCCTGAATGCCTGCTTGCGCCGTTTCCTGCGCGAGCGTGATGCCCTGGTGGCCGCCACCGACGGCGACCCGGTGGCACGCTGGAACCATCCGCAATGGTGGATTGATCGCTTGAAGGCCGATCACCCGCAGGACTGGCAGCGCATCCTGCAGGCCAACAATGCGCACGCGCCCATGAGCTTGCGGGTGAATCGACAAAAAAGCACTCCAGCCCAATACCAGCAAGCGCTGACAGCTATACATATCGATAGCCGTGTGTTCGGCGCCGATGGCGTGGAGCTGGCCCAGCCCCAGGCGGTGCAGGCCCTGCCGGGGTTTGCCGAAGGGGTGGTGTCGGTGCAGGACGGTGCGGCGCAGCTGGCGGCCCCGCTGTTGCTGCAGGGCCTGGATCTGGACCAGCCCTTGCAGGTGCTGGACGCCTGCGCGGCCCCCGGCGGCAAGACCGCCCACCTGCTGGAGTTCGCCGGGGCGGCCTCGCCCCTGCAGGTGACGGCCCTGGAGGTGGATGCCGAGCGCAGTGCCCGCATCCACGACACCCTGCAACGCACCGGCCTGCAGGACCATGCCAAGGTGCTGGTGGCCGATGCGGGCCAGCCCGCGCAGTGGTGGCAGCAGGCCAACGGTGGCCAGCTGTTCGACGCCATCTTGCTGGATGCGCCGTGCACCGCCTCCGGCATCGTGCGCCGCCATCCCGATGTGCGCTGGCTGCGCCGGGACAGCGATGTGGCGCAGTTGGCGGCCATCCAGGCGCAGATCCTGGATGCGCTGTGGCCCCTGCTCCAAGCCGGCGGACGCCTGTTGTACTGCACCTGCTCGGTCTTCAAGGCCGAGGGCGATGCGCAGATTCAAGCGTTTCTTGCGCGCAACAGCCAGGCGCAGTTATTGGCGTCTCCCGGGCATTTAATTCCGGGAATTCCGGCGCAGGCCGGTCAGCTCCCGGACAATGGCGCGGGTGACCACGACGGCTTCTTCTACGCCCTGCTGCAAAAACACGCCTGACGCCCTGCCTGCGCACGGGCAGCAGCGCCGTGCGTTGGCGCTGGCCGTGCTGGCCACCGGGGCGGGCATGGCCTGCGCATCTGCGGCCTGGGCCCAGTCGGGCGAGCCGGCCGCCAGCGCCTCGGCGCCATCGGCCGTGCAGTTGCAGCGCGAAGGGGGCAGCCTGCTGCTGACGGCCAGCCTGCCCTGGTCGCTGCCCGAGCTGGTGCTGGATGCGCTGCTCAAAGGCATTCCCGTGCATTTCGTGGCCGAAGTGAACATGGTGCGCGAGCGCTGGTACTGGAGCGACCAGGAGCTGCTCAGCGCCCAGCGCTACATGCGCCTGAGCTACCAGCCCCTGACGCGGCGCTGGCGCCTGTACACCGGCAGCCAGCCGTTCGAAGGGCAGGGCTTTGGCGCGGCGCTGTCCAGTTCCTTCGAGGGCCTGCAGGAAGCCCTGCAGGCCATGCAGCGCATCGTGCGCTGGCACATCGGCCCGGCGGCCGAGCTGCCGAGCCAGGGCGAGGCCGTGCTGCAGCTGCGCTTCCGGATCGATATTTCGCAGTTTCCGCGTCCCCTGCAGATCGGTGCCTTGGGCCGTTCGGGCTGGAACCTGCTGGTCACGCACACCGAGCGCGTGGACCTGGGCGTTTTGCAATGAGGTCCTCCATGGACGCTTCCGTTTCCGCGAGCCGCAAATCCACCCGCTGGGCCCTGGGGGTGGCCGGTGCCGTGATGTGTGCCCTCGGCCTGATCCTGCTGTTCTTGCTGATGCAGGCGACCAATAACCGGGAGCTGTACGAGCGGCATTACGCCTGGCTGTTCGGGCTGAACGTGCTGGTGGCGGCGGCGTTGCTGGTGGTGCTGCTGTGGATGGGCGTGCGCCTGGCCGTGCGCTGGCGCCAGCGCAAGTTCGGCAGCCGCCTGCTGTTCAAGCTGGCCGCCATCTTTGCCCTGGTGGGCGTGGTGCCCGGCTTGCTGATCTATGTGGTGTCCTACCAGTTTGTGTCGCGCTCGATCGAGAGCTGGTTTGACGTCAAGGTGGAAGGGGCGCTGAGCGCCGGGGTGAACCTCGCCAGCGTGACGCTGGAGACGATCGCCAACGACATGGCCAACAACACCCGCTCGGCCAGCCAGCAACTGGCCCAGGTGCCGGATGCCGCGGCGGGCCTGGTGCTGGAGCGCATCCGCGAGCAGCTGGGTGCGACCGACGTCATCCTCTGGAACAGCGCGGGCGTAGCGGTGGCCAGCGCCGGGACGTCGCTGCTGGAGCTGGCGCCGGAGCGCCCCAGCGCGCAGCAACTGCGCAGCCTGCGCGCCGGCTTGAAACCCATGGCCAGCATCGAAGGTCTGGACGAGGTGGCCGCCACCAAGGCGCGCGACAACGTGCAGGCGGTGTACGTCAAAACCCTGGCGCTGGTGACCAATCTGCGCTGGGAATTCCGTGGGGAACAACGCTTTCTGCAGGCCTCCATTCCCTTGCCCAGCGCGCTGGTGACCAATGCCCTGGCGGTACAGGATGCCAACCGCGAGTACCAGGAGCGCGCCCTGGCCCGGCAGGGGCTGCAGCGCATGTACATCGGCACGCTGACGCTGAGCCTGTTCCTGGCGGTGTTTGGCGCGGTGCTGCTGGCCGTGCTGCTGGGCAATCAGCTGGCGCGGCCGCTGCTGGTGCTGGCGCAGGGCGTGCGCGATGTGGCGCGTGGCGACCTGACGCCCAAGATGGCCCTGCAGACCCAGGACGAGCTGGGCGGGCTGACGCGCTCCTTTGCCCTGATGACGCAGCAGCTGCTGGATGCCCGCATGGCGGTCGACAAGAGCATGGGCGAGGTCAAGGCGGCGCGCACCAACCTGCAGACCATTCTGGACAACCTGACGTCCGGTGTGCTGGTGTTGGACGATGCTTGGCACGTGCTGTCCATCAATCCCAGCGCCACGCGCATCCTGCGCATGCCGATGGCGGTGTACATGGGGCGCAGGCTGGACGAAGTGCCCAGTCTGCAGGTGATGGCTGACATGGTGCGCGAGCAGTTTGCGCTGTTCCTCGGGGACAGGGGGGGCGATGCCGGGCGCGACCGCTGGCAGCAGGTACTGGAGCTGCCGTTCCACCAGGATGCCGACCCGCAAGGCGGCGAAGTGCCGCACGACAAGACGACACTGGTTGTGCGGGGCGCCGAATTGCCGCAGTCGCGTCGCCTGATCGTGTTTGACGATATTTCGGAAATCGTATCGGCCCAGCGTTCCAAGGCCTGGGCCGAGGTGGCGCGTCGCGTGGCACATGAAATCAAGAACCCGCTCACGCCCATCCAGCTGTCGGCCGAGCGCCTGGCACTGAAGCTCAACGACAAGCTCGAACCGGTGGACCAGGCCCTGCTCAACCGCTCGGTGAAGACCATCGTTGACCAGGTGGGTGCGATGCTGCGGCTGGTCAACGAGTTTCGCGACTATGCTCGGCTGCCGGCGGCCGAGTTGCAGCCCCTGGACCTGAACGCGCTGGTGCTGGAGTTGCTGCAGCTGTATGGCGAGGAGAATGCCGAGGTGTCGGTCCAGGCCAAGCTGGATCCACACTGTCCCTGGATTGCCGGGGACACACAGCAGTTGCGCCAAGTCATCCACAACCTGCTGCAAAACGCGCAAGATGCGACGCTGCAGCAGGCGCAGGCCCTGGGGGTGGCGCCCGTGCCCGTGGAAATTTCCACGCAATGGGTGGAAAGCAGCAAACGCGTGCGCCTGTCGATCTGCGACAGTGGCACAGGCTTTGCACCCCACATCCTGCAGCGCGCCTTCGAACCCTATGTCACGACCAAGGTGCGAGGCACAGGACTGGGGCTGGCCGTGGTGAAGAAAATTGCCGACGAACACGGCGCACGGATTGATTTGACAAACCGTTTGGAGGGGGGCTTGGTGAAAGGCGCGCAAGTGTCGCTATCATTTGTCCCCATAAACACCGAGGCACCGTGAGAGGCGGTGAACCTGAAACCTGTAAGCACATAGCTTTTCGAACCCATGGCAAACATACTGGTGGTGGACGACGAACTGGGCATCCGAGATCTCCTGTCGGAGATCCTCAATGATGAAGGTCACAGTGTTGAGTTGGCGGCCAACGCCACACAGGCGCGTGCCGCCCGGAATGCAGGCGCCTTCGATCTGGTGCTGCTGGATATCTGGATGCCCGACACCGATGGCGTGTCCCTGCTCAAGGAGTGGGCCGCATCCGGGCAGTTGACCATGCCTGTGATCATGATGAGTGGCCACGCCACCATCGACACGGCCGTGGAGGCCACGCGCATCGGTGCGCTGTCGTTCCTGGAAAAACCCATCACCATGCAGAAGCTGCTCAAGGCGGTGGAGCAGGGCTTGGCAAAGAACGCCAGTGCACCCGCCACCAAGCCCGCAGCGCCGGTGGCCGGTGGCGTGTTGGTAGGTGTGACCCCTGTGACCCCTGTGGCCGATGTGGGCGCTGGCGAGGCCATGGTGCGCCCCCACCTGGGCTTGCGTGCGGTGGATGCCATGCCCAGTGCCCACCAGGACTTCGATCTTGACCGTCCCTTGCGGGAAGCGCGCGATGGGTTTGAAAAAGCGTATTTCGAGTTCCACCTGGCGCGCGAGGGCGGCTCCATGACCCGCGTGGCAGAAAAGACTGGTTTGGAACGCACCCACCTGTACCGCAAGCTGCGCCAGCTGGGCGTGGACCTGGGGCGCAGCCGCCGCGGATAAGTTTTTTCAAAAAAATCCGGTTTTTCATTTTGGGGCCAAAAAGTTCGCATACAATCATGGCTTCGGTACAACGACAGACTGCTCTGAAGTTGTAAAGGCCCGGTAGCTCAGTTGGTAGAGCAGCGGATTGAAAATCCGCGTGTCGGCGGTTCGATCCCGTCCCAGGCCACCAAATTCAAATCCCCTGATCAGCAATGGTCAGGGGATTTTTCGTTGTGCCTGGCGTCTGCGTAAATCTTTGGTAAATCAACCAGGGTTCATGTCCAGCGCCACAGGCAGCCCCAGATTAAATAAATAAAATAAGAATAATTATCATTAATAACACTGGGAGCTGTCGATCATGCGATCACACCCGATAGCAGGTGCGCCAAGCGTGCGCGCCTTGTTCTGGATGCCGGGGCTGGCCGGAGGTCACCATGCGTGCTGATGTGGCGTCTTCCGCCTCTCGCGGGACCACGTTGGTCCGTTACCGCTGGGCCGTCGCTTCGCGCGCGGTGGCGGCCGTCGGCGGGGGCTATGCGGTGAGTGCCGCCTGTGCCGCGGCCCTGGGCCTGGTGGCCCACCGTGCCGGCATGGCCAGGGCCGATGCCGTGACCCTGTCCACCATGCTGTCCTTCGTGGTCTATGCCGTGGCGGTGCTGTGGGTGTTTGCCTGTGCCACGGCCACGCGGGCCTGGCTGGGGCTGGCGGTGCCCGCTGCGGTGCTGCTGGCCACGGTGTGGTGGCTGTACGGAGGCCAGCCATGAGGGCGGATGGCAAGGCCGAGGGCCTGCGCCAGTCCATGTCCTGGCTGCATACGTGGAGTGGTCTCCTGCTGGGCTGGCTGCTGTATGCCGTGTTCTTCACAGGCACACTGAGCTACTTCGTCGACGAGATCGACGACTGGATGCGGCCCGAGCTGCATGCCTCCGTGCCCCAGGCGGGGGCGGCCGAGAAGGCGTTCAGTACCTTGCAGACGCTGGCGCCCGGTGCCAGCAACTGGAGCGTGCAACTGCCCAGCGCGCGGCAGACGGCGGTGGAGGTGAGCTGGCGCCCCGAAGGGGCTCCGCCCGGCCGCGAAGGCATTCGCCGCGCCCACCTGGATGCCGGCACGGGCGAGGTGCTGCCGGTGCGCGAGACCCGTGGCGGCAGCTTCCTGTACCGCTTCCACTTCGAGCTGTACGCCATGCCGCGCATCTGGGGGCGCTGGATCGTGGGCATCGCCACCATGGTGATGCTGGTGGCGATCATCAGCGGCGTCATCACCCACAAGAAGATCTTCACGGACTTCTTCACCTTCCGGCCACGCAAGGGTCAGCGTTCCTGGCTGGATGCGCACAACGCCACGGCGGTGCTGGCCTTGCCGTTCCACATCGTCATCACCTTCAGCGGATTGCTGCTGCTGATGACGATGCTGATGCCCTGGGGCGCCCAGGCGGTCTACGACGGCCAGCCGCAGCGCTTCAATGCCGAGCGCCGTGGCATGCCCATGGGGGTGCCGAACGGCGAGCGTGGCGAGGGTCGCCAGGCCCGCAGCACGCCAGCACCATTGGCGCCCATCGCACCGATCCTGGCTGCCGCGCAGGCCGCATACCCGGGCCTGGTTGTGGGCAGCATCAGCGTGCAGCACCCGCAGACGGACCGCGCCACGGTGGAGCTGCGGGCGCAAGGCAGCGACAGCCTGCTGCTGAACCGCGGCATGGGGCAACGCTTGGTGTTTGACGGGGTGACCGGGGCCATGACTGCGGGCCAGCCCGTGCGCCCACCGTCGGCGGTCAGTGCCGTGATGAACAGCATGGTCAGCGTGCACCTGGGGCGTTTTGCCGATCCCGCGGTGCGCTGGCTGTTGTTCCTGTCCGGTGTGGTCGGCACGGCAATGGCGGCCACCGGGCTGGTGCTGTGGGTGGTCAAGCGCCAGCCCGAGCGCCGCAAGCTGGGTTTCACGCCGCGCGGCCACCGGCTGGTGGAGGTGTTGAACGTGGCCGCCGTGGCGGGCCTGTCGGTGGCGGTGGCGACCTATTTCTGGGCCAACCGCTGCGTGCCGGTGGACGTGCTGGAGCGCAGCAGTGTCGAGATCAGCTGCTTCTTCATCGCCTGGGCGGCCAGCCTGCTGCACGCCGCCGTGCGCCCGCATGCGCGGGCATGGCTGGAGCAGATGCTGCTGGCGGCCATCGGTTTTGCCCTGCTGCCCTTGCTCAACGCCTGGACGGGTGGGGCCGGGCTGTGGCACACCCTGCCCCAGGGGCAGTGGAGCATCGCAGGCTTTGACCTGATGATGCTGGCGCTGGCCGCCCTGCACGCCGTGGTGGCGCGCCGGCTGTGGCTGCGCCTGCAGGGCACGGCCGTGCCGCAGCGTGCGACCCGCAGCGTGGCCCCTGGCCTGGCGACACCGGAGCAGCAAGCATGAACGCATGGATGGCAGGACTGCTGGCGGTGCCAGCATTTGCGGCCCTGAGCCAGGCGATGGAGCGCCACCACAGCCAGCCGGGCGCGGCCTTGCCGGCCCGGGCTGCCTGGGGCTGGCGGGCGCTGGGCACGGCGCTGCTGCTGGCCGCGTTGTGGGTGTGTTTGCAGCGCTGGGGCACCTCGGTGGCCGTGGCCGCCTGGCTGGGGGTGCTGACGCCCGCGGCCCTGGCTGTCGCCCTGGTGCTGACCTATGCGCCGCGGCAGGTGCGGGTGCTGGCCGCCTGCAGTGCGGCCGGCGCCGTGGGGCTGGGCGTCCGGATCTTTGCCTGATCGGAAAAAGGAGCGGTCTGCGCTGGTCTAATCTGGGTTTGATCATGCAAATGATCGAAAACCTAGCATAGGCAAGCGCTGGCCGCTCTTTTTGTTGAAGCTTGCTGGCGCAAGCCTTGCCCCCAGGCGGCGGCCATGGCAGGCTTGCGGCTTTCCAGCACACAACAACGATGAGGGGAGAAGGGCCTGTGGCTTCTTCTGTGGCACCGGGCCTGATGGCCCTGCATGGCAACCGCACTGAGACCTTGGCCGACACGTTGCTGGCCTGGATGCAGGCCCACCCGCTGGGCCCGCTGGAGCCCGAGATCGTGCTGGTGCAAAGCAACGGCATGGCCGAGTGGTTCAAGATGCGCATGGCCGAGCAGCAGGGCGTGTGCGCTGCGGCCCAGGTCGAGCTGCCGGCGCGCTTTGTCTGGCGCAGCTACCGGCAGATTCTGGGCCAGCACGCCGTGCCGCGCGAATCGCCGCTGGACAAGACGCCCATGATCTGGCGCCTGATGCGCCTGCTGCCGCAGTGTCTGGGCGAGCCGGCGTTTGCGCCGATTGCCAACTTTCTGCGCCCTGGCGAGCCGCAGCGCCTGCTGCAGCTGGCCGAAAAGCTGGCCGACCTGTTCGACCAGTACCAGATCTACCGCGCCGACTGGTTGGCCGCCTGGGAGCAGGGCGAGGAGGTGCTGCGCACCGCGTGCCGCCCCGACGCGCCCGTGCCCGAAGGACAGCGCTGGCAGCCCCAGCTGTGGCGCAAGCTGCTGGCCGAACTCGATGAACAGGAGCGCGCCGCCACGCGCCCGGCCCTGCTGGCGCGGGTTCTGGACGCGCTGCACAGCGGTCAGCCGCCGGTCACGCCGCTGGCGCGCCGCGTGGTGGTGTTCGGCATGAGCCAGATGCCGCTGTCGCTGATGCAGTTCCTCAGCGGCATTGCCCAGCACAGCCAGGTGCTGATTGCCGTGCCCAACCCCTGCCGCTTTCACTGGGCCGATGCCATCGACGGGCGCGAGCTGCTGCGCCAGCAGCGCCGCCGCCATGCCGACAAGGGCGGCAGGGATCTGGCACAGATTCCGCTGGAGGCCATGCACGCCCATGCCCACCCGCTGCTGGCGGCCTGGGGTCGGCAGAGCCGCGACTATGTGCGCCAGCTCGATGCTTTTGACACCACGGACGATACCGCCGCGCAATGGGGCTGGCCGCGCGTCGATGTGTATGACGAGGCCGATGCGGGCGCGCTGATCGACGCACCGCTGCTGGTCCAGGTGCAGCAGCGCATCCGCGATCTGGTGCCCTTGTCGGAGCACCCCGCAGTCGAGATCGCCGCGGCCGACCAGTCCATCGTCTTCCACAAGGCCCATGGTCTGGTGCGCGAGCTTGAAGTGCTGCACGACCAACTGTTGCAATGGCTGGCCGAGCCTGCCGCGGCGGGCCGCGCCGCACTGGCGCCGCGCGATGTGGTGGTCATGCTGCCGTCGATCGAAGAGGCCGCGCCCGCCATCCGCGCCGTGTTCGGCCAGTACGGCCGCCACGATGCGCGCCATATTCCATTTGACATTGCCGATGTGGGCGCGCGAGCCAGCAGCCCGCTGGTGACCGCGCTGCAATGGCTGCTCAAGCTGCCGCAGCAGCGCTGCCGCCTGAGCGAGCTGTGCGATCTGCTCGATGTCCCCGCCGTGGCGGCGCGCGTGGGACTGGCGAGCGACGATCTGCCCCAGCTCACGCACTGGATGGCCGGTGCCGGCATTCGCTGGGGCCTCAACCATGCGCAGCGCGCCCAGCTGGGCCTGGCGGCCTGTGGTGATCCCAACAGCGCCTGGTTCGGCCTGCGCCGCATGCTCCTGGGCTATGCCAGCGGGCCGGCGCTGCAGGCCCCCTTCGACGATGCACAGGCGTTTGCCGGCATGGAGCCCTATGACGAAGTGGGCGGCCTGACGGCCGAGCTGGCCGGATCGCTGGCCAGCTTGCTGGGGCGCATGCTGCAGTGGTGGCACACGGCGGGTGAAGCGGCAGCCCCCGAGGTCTGGGCCCAGCGTTTTCGCCGCCTGATGGACGACTTCTTTGTCGCGCAGGGCGATGAGGACCAGGCCCTGTGCGCCGCACTCGACACGGCCCTGGTCGGCTGGCAGGCCGCCTGCGAGCAAGCGGGCTTCGACGCCCTGATTCCGCTGGAGGTGGCGCAGGAGGCCTGGCTGCAAGCCCTGTCCGAGCCCGCGCTGAACCAGCGCTTTCGCGCCGGCGGCGTGACCTTCTGCACGCTGATGCCCATGCGCGCGATTCCCTTCGACGTGGTGTGCCTGCTGGGCATGAACGATGGCGACTACCCGCGCCGCGCCACGCGCGTGGACTTCGATCTGATGGCCCAGCCCGGCCAGCAGCGCCCCGGCGACCGCGCGCGCCGCGACGATGACCGCCAGCTGATGCTGGATGCTTTGCTGTCGGCCCGCAGCAAGCTCTATATCAGCTGGGCCGGCCGCCATGTGCGCGACAACAGCGAGCAGCCACCCTCGGTGCTGGTCTCGCAGCTGCGCGACTATCTGAGCCAGGGCTGGCAGGGTGAAGGCAGCGCAGGACTTTCCGCCCGCGAGCGCGGAGAGCTGCTGCTGGCCCAGCGTACCCGCCAGCATCCTTTGCAGCCCTTCAGCCGCCGCTATTTCGAGCAGGCTTCAGGGCTGTCGACCTTCGCGCGCGAATGGTATGGCGCGCATGAAGAGCGGGCAGCGCAGGTGCTGCCGGTCGTGGCTGCCTTCGAGCCCGACCCCGAAGTGCCGCTGACGCTGGCGCGCCTGACGGAATTTCTGCGCCATCCCGCACGCAGCTTTCTGCGCAATCGCTTGCAGGTGCGTTTTGAGCAGGACGAGGAGCTGCTGGAGGACGACGAGCTTTTCAGCGTCGATGGCCTGACCGCCTACGGCCTGATTCAGCAGCTGCAGCAAGGCGTGCGCACGCAGCTGGCGCATGATGCGGCGCTGGACGTGGGCCTGCAGGTGCAGCGCCAGGTGCAGCGTCTTGGGCGTGCCGGCGTGTTGCCGCTGGCAGGTCTTGGCAGGCGCGAGGCCGAGGCCTTGCAGGCCCAGGCCACGCCGTCGTTGCTGGCCTGGCAGCAGCAGATGCGACTATGGCCCCATGCGGCGCCGCGCGAGCGGCTGTTGCTGCACTCCGGTGCGGTCACGCTGGACGACTGGATGGATGGCTTGCAGGAGCGTGAAGAGCCGTCTTCGGATGCGGGTCACAGCCGCTGCTGGTTTGCGCTGGAGCCGCGCACGCTGCGGAACAAAAAGGGCGAACTTCAGGCTTACAAGCTGCTGCCCGTTTATGTGCGCAGCCTGGCGCTGTCCAGCACGGGCAGCGACACGCTGATGGGCGTGATCGCACGCGACACCCTGGTCTGGGTGCAGCCGCTGGAGCCGCAAGCTGCCAAGCAGCGCTTGCAGGCTCTGATGCAGCTATGGCTGGCGGGCCAGAACCACCCCTTGCCGCTGCCGCTCAAAACCGCCATCGCTGCCGGCCAGGACGACCTGAACGCCGCCGCACAGGCCTACGAGGGCGGCTACCTGCTGGGCGGCGAGTGCGAGGACCCCAGCTGGGGGCGCTGCTACCCCGACTGGGAGGCGCTGACGGCCGATCTGCGTTTTCACCAACTGGCCAAGGAGGTCTATGGACCGCTGCATGACTGGCTGGCTGCGCAGGTGCAGACCGAAGCGCTGCCCGGGATGACCAATCAAGAAGAACCAGCGGGAGAGCCGGCATGAGCGCGCATCCAACCACCAGCCAGCCGCTGCAGCCCCTGCATTTCCCGCTCTGGGGCTCGCGCCTGATCGAAGCCAGCGCGGGCACAGGCAAGACCTGGACCATTGCAGCGCTCTATCTGCGGCTGGTGCTGGGCCATGGCGCCGAGAACGGTTTTGCCAGGCCCTTGATGCCACCCGACATCCTGGTCATGACCTTCACGCGGGCCGCCACGCGCGAGCTGTCGGACCGCATCCGTGCCCGCCTGATCGAGGCCGTGCAGTGCTTTCGCGGCGAGGCCGAACCGGCGCCACACGACAGCTTCCTGCGCGATCTGCGCGATGCCTATGCCGAAGGCGCTGAGCGCGACACCGCCGCCTGGCGTCTGGACATGGCGGCGCAGTGCATGGACGATGCCGCCATCCACACCATCGACGCCTGGTGCCAGCGCATGCTGCGCGAGCATGCCTTCGACAGCGGCAACCTGTTCGACGAAACGCTGGAGGCCGATGAAAGCCAGCGCCAGACCGAGGCGGCCCAGGATTACTGGCGCCAGCAGTGCTACCCGCTGTCGGGCGAGGTGCTGGAGACGGCGCTGCAGGTCTGGCCCGATGTGCATGCGCTGGTCAAAGACATGCAGTCGCTACTGCGTGAGCACGTGCCCGCTGCAGCGGGTACCGGGACCTTGGGGGCGTGCATTGCGCAGACGCAGGCGGAGCGCACACAGCGGTTGCAGGCACTGGCCGCTGGCTGGGACGCCAAGGCCGAACGCATGCTGCGCTGGATTGAGGGTGAGCTCGACGGCCGCGCCGCGCTGTGGGACAAGCGCAAGCTGCAGGCCCGCTACTACCAGGGCTGGTTCGAGAGCCTCACCGCCTGGGCGCAAGACCCGCTGCACCGGCCGCTGGAACTCAGCGACTCCGCGCGCAAGCGCCTCAGCCCCGAGGGCATGGCCGAGGCCTTCAAGGGCTCGACCATGGACTTGCTGCTGCCTGTCGAGTTTGCCGAGCTGGAACAACTGCTTGAGGCCCTGGCGCAACTGCCATCCCTGCATGTGGCGCTGCGCCTGCATGCGGCCGTGCATGTGCAGCAACGCCTGCTGTGGCTCAAGCGCCAGGCGGGCACCTTTGGCTTTGCCGATATGTTGCAGCGCCTGGATGCCGCCTTGGCCGGCGACAACGGCCCCGCGCTGCAAGCCGGCATCCTGGCCCAGTATCCGGTGGCGCTGATTGACGAGTTCCAGGACACCTCGCCGCTGCAGTACCGGCTGTTCGACCAGATCTACCGCACGGCCGACAACCGCGCGGACAGCGCGCTGCTGCTGATCGGCGACCCCAAGCAGTCCATCTACGGCTTTCGGGGGGCGGACATCTACAGCTACCTGCAGGCCCGGCAAGCGACCGAGGACCGCCACTATGTGCTGGACACCAACTTCCGCTCCACGCAGGCGCTGGTCGATGCGGTCAACCAATGGTTTGTGCAGGCCGAGGTGCGCGATGGGGAAGGGGCCTTCCTGTTCCGCGCCGGGCAGCGCAATCCGCTGCCGTTCGAACCCGTCAAAGCCAACGGCCGCAAAGAACTGCTGATGCAAGGCAGCCAGCGCATGGCTGCGCTGACCATGGCCTGGGATGGCAGCAGCGATGCGCCGCTGAGCAATGACGACATCCGCCGCCGTGGGGCGGAGTTCTGCGCCAGCCAGATCGTGCAGTGGCTGATGGACGGTGCCACGGGCTTTGCCGAAGCCGGCCAGCCGCTGCAGCGCCTGCGTCCGGCCGATATCGCGGTGCTGGTGCGCACTGGCAAGGAGGCCTCAGCCGTGCGCCGTGCACTGGCGCGGCGCAATGTGGCCTCGGTCTATCTCTCCGATCAAGACTCGGTCTTCGCCAGCGTCGAGGCGCAGGATCTGCTGCTGTGGCTGCGTGCCGTGGCAGCGCCTCTGGACGGACTGGCCGTGCGTGCCGGTCTGGCCACGCCCATGATGGGTCTGTCGTTTGACGAGCTGGCCTGGCTGGCCAGCGATGACGAGGCCTTCGATGCGCGCAGCGAGCTGCTCAAGGAACTGCACAGTCTCTGGCTGCGCCTGGGCGTGCTGGCCATGCTGCGCCAGACGCTGTACCGCTTTGAATTGCCGGCGCGCTGGCTGAAGGACATGGGCGGCGAGCGCCGTCTGACCAACTATCTGCACCTGGCCGAGCTGCTGCAAGGCGCGAGTGCCCAGCTGGAAGGCGAGCAGGCGCTGATCCGCTGGCTGGCCACCCAGATCGAGAACCCGGGCGCGGCCGGCGATGCCCAGATCGTGCGGCTGGAGTCCGATGCCGATCTGGTCAAGGTCGTCACCGTGCACAAGAGCAAGGGGCTGGAGTATCCCGTGGTCTGTCTGCCGTTTGCGGGGAGCTTTCGGCCAGTGGATGGCAAGGCGGCCTATCTGTCGCTGCCCGTGCAGATCGATGGCGCTCCCGCGCGCGAGCTGGTGCTGGACTACAACGAGGCGCAGCTGGCGCAGGCCGACAAGGAGCGCCTGCGCGAGGACCTGCGCCTGCTGTATGTGGCGCTGACCCGCCCGCGCCATGCGCTGTGGATGGGGCTGGCGCCGATGAAGCGCGGCAGCAGCAAACATTGTGTGAACGAACAGGGCGCTGCTGGCTACCTGCTTGCGGGGGATGCTTCACAATCCGTAGCTGGCTGGCGCGCCAGCATCCAGGACCTGGCCGAGCGTTGCACGCAGATCGCCGTGGTGGACCTGCCGGCCGAACTGCCCGTGCCCACGCGCTATGTGCCGGCGCAGGCCTTGCCCGTCCTGGCCGCAGCGCCCGTGTATGCGGCGCAGTTCGACCGCCGCTGGGGCATCGGCAGCTTTTCGTCGCTGACCCGCGCCATGGCCGCCCCCAGCCTGCCGGTCCTGCCGGTGGCCGCACAAAGCCCCGCCGAGGACGAGCGCGCGCTGCAGGCCCAAGAGGCCGCTGACGCCGCGCTGGACCTGGGTGCCATCCACGACGCCATGACTGCCTTGCCCAGCGTGGCCTCAGCCCGCGCCGGCGCGCGCAGCGATGCGGCGGTCTGGCACCGTTTCATGCGCGGCCCGGTGGTGGGCAACTTCCTGCACGACCAGCTGGAATGGCTGGCCGCCGAGCACTTTGCGCTGCAGCCCGACGACGACCCCGAGGCCAGCGAACCCCTGGCGGACCGCCTGCTGCGCCGCTGCGAGCGCGCGGGCCGCCAGGCGCAGGCGGCCGATGCGTTGCAATGGCTGCGCGCCGTGGTGCACCAGCCGCTGGCGCCGCTCGGTGTCTCGCTGGCCCAGCTGGGCGAAGGCGATGCGCTCTTGCCCGAGATGGAGTTCTGGCTGCCGGCGCAGCGCCTGTCGGCCCCGCGCATCGACGCGCTGTGCCGCCAGCACATCCTGCCCGGTCGGCCGCGCCCGGCGCTGCCCGAGCGCGAGCTGCACGGCATGCTGATGGGCTTTGCCGACCTGGTGTTCCAGCATGGCGGCCGTTACTGGGTGCTGGACTACAAGACCAACCACCTGGGCCAGGATGCGGCGGCCTATGGCCCCGGGGCGTTGGCGCAGGCCATGCTGGAGCACCGCTATGACGTGCAGGCCGCGCTGTATCTGCTGGCCCTGCACCGCCTGCTGCACAGCCGGCTGGGCGCGGCGTACGACCCCCAGGAGCAACTGGGCGGTGCGCTCTATTTCTTCCTGCGCGGCCTCGATGGCGAGGCCGCCGGCATGCAGGTGCTGCAGCCATCGCTGGATTTGCTCCAAGGGCTGGAAGCATTGCTCGACGACCGCGCCGAAGAACCCCAGGAGGTGCAGCCATGAAGGGCCGCCGCAAAGCCGATCTGCAAACGCTGGACCTGTTTGCCGCCGCCGATGACGGCGACACCGTGGTGTTGAGCACCACCGACTGGCTGGCCGCGCTGGAGCGCCTGGCCGATGCCGGCCTGCTGCGCCGCCTGGACAGTGCCCTGGCCGCCTTTGTGGCCGAACAGGATGCCGAGGCCGCGCCCGCGCTGCTGGTGGCCACCGCCGTGCTGGCGCAGATGGAGGGGCGTGGCCACAGCTGCCTGCCCCTGTCGGCGTTGGCCAGTCATCCGAATGAAATTCTGGCCTGGCCCAAGGAGGCTGTGCGCTTGCAGCTATCGCTGTGGGAGCAGTTGCCGCGCCAGACCAGCGACTGGCTGCAGGCCCTGCGCCGCAGCCCCGTGGTGCGCGTCGTGCCGCCCGGGGCGGTCGTGGCCGACCGCGGGCAGCCGCTGGTGCTGTGGGATGGCCCGGCGCCCCTGCTGTACCTGCGCCGCTACTGGGACTACGAGCGCAGCGTGGCCACCCACATCGCCCAGCGCACGGCGGCGGATGCGCTGGCGCTGGACGAGCCCCGGGTGCGCGACTGGCTGGGGCGGCTGTTCAGCGCGTCCGCCGCGGCCGCGGAGGCGGTGGACTGGCAGCAGCTGGCCTGCGCGCTGGCGCTGCGCGGGCGCATGTCCGTCATCACCGGTGGCCCGGGCACGGGCAAGACCTATACGGCGGCGCGCCTGCTGGCGCTGCTGTTTGCTACGGCGCCGGATGCCGCGCAGCTGCGCGTGGCGCTGGCCGCGCCCACGGGCAAGGCAGCGGCGCGACTCAAGCAATCGATTGACAGTTCGCTGCGGGAGCTGCAGGGGGCCGTGGGCCGCGATCTGGATCTGGAAGCGCTGGTCCAGCGCATGGGCGCGGCGCGCACCCTGCATGCGCTGCTGGGCGCCAGGCCCGACACGCGGCGCTTGGCCCACCATGCGGGCCATCCGCTGGATGTCGACGTGCTCATCGTCGATGAGGCCTCCATGATCCACCTCGAGATGATGGCCGCGCTGCTGCAGGCCCTGCCGCCCACGGCGCGCCTGATTCTGTTGGGCGACAAGGACCAGCTGGCCTCGGTGGAGGCCGGGGCTGTGCTGGGCGACCTGTGCCGCGATGCGCAGCAGGGCCACTACGCACCCGACACCGTGGCCTATGCCGAGCGCGTGACGGGCCAGTCGCTGCCGGCGTCCTATCGGGCGAGTGGCCCTGCGCTGCCGCTGGCCCAGCACACCGTCATGCTGCGCGCAAGCCGCCGTTTCAGCGGCCCGATTGGCCAGTTGGCGCTGGCCGTGAATGCCGGCGATGCCCCCGGTGCCATGGCGCTGCTGCGCACGCAAACCCAGGCCGGCCCGCAGGCCGAACTCTGGGCGCGCGAAGGCGGCGAGGTCGAGGCCGTGGTGCGCAGCGCCGTGCAGGGCCGTGGCGGCAGGGCCAGCTATGCGGCCTATGCCGAGCGGCTGGCGCAGCGTGGCCAGGGCGGCTTTGCCACCGAGGCCGAGCACCAGCAATGGGTGCGGGACGTGCTGGCCGCCTTCGACCGCTACCGCCTGCTGTGCGCCGTGCGCGAGGGCGCCTGGGGCGTGGCGGGCCTGAACCGCGCGGTGGAGCAGGCCTTGCAGGCCCAGGGTGCCATCCGCATGGAGGGCGAGTGGTACCGGGGCCGCCCGGTCATGGTCACGCGCAACGATGCCCAACTGGGCGTGTTCAATGGCGACATCGGGATGGCGCTGCCCGGCTTTGCCGACCCGGCGCGGCTGCGCGTGTACTTCCTGCAGGGCGAGCACCTGCACCATGTCAGCACAGCGCGCCTGGCTCATGTGGAGACCGCCTTCGCCATGACGGTGCACAAGAGCCAGGGCTCGGAGTTCGAGCACACGGCCCTGGTGCTGGCCGCGCAGGGCGGCAATGTGCTCAGCCGCGAGCTGGTCTACACCGGCATCACGCGGGCGCGCCAGGCGTTCTCGCTGTGGTCCGAGGCGCCGGGGCTGCTGGCCTCGGCCATCGCCAGCCCGACCCGGCGCAGCAGTGGCTTGCTGCGCTGGCTTGCAGCCGACGATCCGTCCTGAAAACAGAGCGGTGCACGCAGGTGGGACAGGCGCTGGAAGCCGATGGGAGTCATAGTCCTATGCTGATGGTGCTGTGCCGGGGATCTGCTGCGCCCCGGCCGGCGGGCACGCCCTAGAATGGCTGACATGCTGCTGGCCCTGTCGCTCCGATTGCGTCGCTACACCGTCTGGGTGTTGGCGGCGTGGCTGTGCGTGGTGGCGGCCGGCGTTGGGGCACCGCTGGCGCGGGCCCATCTGGCCCTGGGCAGCCTGGAGCGCCTGTGCTCCGGCGACAGCGTGCCGCACTGGGTGCGCAGCCCGGCCAGCACGGACGTTGCCGATGCGTCGGCGGCGCTGCACCATCTGATTGATTGCCCGCTGTGCATGCCGGTGCTGGCGCCGCCGCCCGCTGTGCAGGCCACCCGCGTCCGGGCCGCAGCGCCGGACCGCCCGGTGGACTGGGCCTGGGTGCCGGTGGCGGCGCGCTGGACCTATGGGCCGCTGGCGCGCGGCCCACCGGGCTGACGCACGGTCTTTTCTGCACGTGTTCACAGCCGGCGCACGCCGGTGTGGGTGGGGGCCTGGGGGCGCGGCGGCGTTGTCCGCACGCGCCATGGGCAGGCCGTCGGTGTGTGCCTAACCTCCCCACCCTCTTAGGCCGTTATCCATCCCCCGCCGCGTGGAGGCGGTTGGCACGTGCACAGCACACGCAAGCGGACGCTGCTGTGGTGGCACGCTTGCCTTGAGTCCTGAATTTTTGAAAGCTATTTGTGATGTTGAAGACCCCCATGTGGATCGCCGCTGCGCTGCTGAGCGCTGTCTTGACAACCCCTGCCATGGCCCATCCCGATGCGGCCCATGTCGCCGCCGAAGGCGCCTGGGCGCGTGCCAGCGTGGCCGGGCAGCAGGCCACAGGAGCCTTTGTGCGCCTGACGGCCAAGGAGCCGCTGCGCCTGGTGGGCGTGCGCACGCCGGCCGCGGCTGTGGGCGAGATCCATGAAATGAAGATGGAGGGCGATGTGATGCGCATGCGCGCCCTGGATGGCCTGGACCTGCCTGCGGGCCAGACCGTCGAACTCAAGCCCGGAGGCCTGCACCTGATGTTCCAGCAGCTCAAGGCCCCGCTGCAGGAAGGCACGCAAGTGCCCGTGACCCTGGTGTTCCAGGATGCCCAGGGTGCGGAGTCACGCCTGCATCTGCAGGTGCCGGTGCAGCGCATGGCCCCCAAGGGCGGTGAGGCCGCTTGGCATGGCGGCCATGCCATGCCCGCGGGCGGCCACCAGCACTGAGGGACCACCGCCCCCAGCCGGCGTGCGCCAGGTGGGGGCGGTGTATCCGGTCCCTGGGGCGTCCGGGCTTAGGCGGCCTGGGGCCAGATTTCCACGCCCAGGTTCAGCATCAGGCGGTTGGCCCAGCCGAACAGCGCGGCCGAGTGCAGCATGTCGAGGATTTCCAGGTCGGACAGACCGGCCTCGCGCAGGGCCTGTACGTCGCGGGCGGCGAACGCGCCCGGTGCGCGCGTCAGTACCAGCGAGGCCTGGATGATGGCGCGCTCGCGCGCATTCGTGCCGGCCGTGTCGGGGTCATCGAACAGTTGGGCCATCACGTCGTTGCGCTTGGCCAGTTGCTCGAAACGCTGGGCATGCACGGAGGCGCAGTACACACAGCCGTTGCTGCGCGACACGGCCGTGGCCGCCACTTCACGCTCCGCGCGCGACAGGCCGCCGGGCGCATACATGATGGCGTTGAAGGCCTGTGAACGCTCCAGCAGCACGGTGGGCTGGCGGCCGAGCAGTAGGTAGAAGTCCATGGTCTTGGCCTTGGGGTGGCTGATCTCCAGCACCTTCTGCTGTTCGGGCGTGGCCGTGGCCGGGTCCAGCACTGGCAGCCAGGACTTCCAGTCCAGCGTCTCGCTGGTGAAGCCGTTGCGGCGCAGCGGCTCGCCCGGAGCGGGCAGGTTGGCGGGGTGCACAAAAGGTGCGGCCGCCACGGTGTCGGGGGCCGCACGCTGGGCGATGCCGCCCAGCGCCGCCATGGCCTGCACGCCGACCAGCAGGCGGGCCTGGTAGGCCACAAAACCGACCAACTGGGCCAGCAGCACGGTGTCGTCCACCGACAGGCCGGCCGCCGGGATGGCCAGCAGCGTGGCCTGGTCGCTGTGCGCAGGCTTCAGAGCCAGGGTGCGCACAAAGTGCAGCATGGCATCCAGGCGCGCATCGCCGGTCTGCGTACCGGCCTGGTCCAGGACGCTGCGCAGCGCGGGGGGGAGCACGTCGCCCAGGGCCAGCGCGCGGGCGCGGTACTCGGCCGCCAGGGCGTCCACGCCGCTGACGCGGGCCTGTTCGGCGGCCAGCACCAGGCGTTCGATCTGCGACAGGCCAGCCGTCAGGGCGTCGCCCAGCAGCAGGTCTTCGCAGGCCTGGGTGGCCACGGCGACCTTGCTGCGCTCGTGGCGGGTGGCGAATACGGGGTTGCCGGCGGCGAGGCCGGCCAGGCGGTCAATGGTGTCGGTCATGAAAAAACGTTTCCGTCGTGCAGTTGGCGAATGCGTGCGGCGCTGTCCGCGGCGGTCCACTCCGTGCCGTCCAGTTCGGGTTCGGCATAGGCTTGCAGCTGGGCGAAGTGGTGCTCGATGTCCTCGCGGTAGAACAGCGCGGCCAGCCCCTGGGCCAGCTTGCGGGCGCCGTCGCTGATGGCGGGGATGTCGCCCGAGATCGTGCCGTGGGACAGAGCGGCCGGGTAGCAGAAGCAGTGAATGCGCTCCAGCCCAGGCTGGGCGCCGGGTGTGTGCTCCTGAAATTCAAACAATGCGCCCAGGTCGGGGGAGGCGGACAGCTCCGCATCCTCCTGCCCGGTGGCGGGTTGGTAGCGCTGGTTCCACAGGCGCACGTGGGGGGCGATGTCGGCAAACTCCGGGCGCAGGCGCCAGTCGATGGCAAAGCCGGTGGAGACGATCAGGAAGTCCAGCACGAACACGCCCTGGGTGGTGTGCACGTGCAGCTTGTCACCCACGGGTTCCACGCGCTGCACCGCACAACCCAGGTGGAAGTGGGCGTTGGCATGGCGCGCCACGCGCAGGGTGCTGCCCTGCGGGGGGGGCACCTGCTGGGCGTTGATGTAGTGGCGGATGCGCCATTTCCAGTCATCGGACAGCAGGTACTGGCCGTGGGTCAGGCCGGGCACGCCCGAGCCCTTGGATTTGTTGATGCGCGGCAGGTCGCTGCGGCGCACCAGCAGGTCCACGCTGGCGGCGCCCAGCTCCAGGGCCGTGCCGGCGCTGTCCATGGCCGAGGCGCCCGCGCCCACTACGCCCACATGCCGGCCGGCCAGCGTGGTGTAGTCCAGGGCATCGGACGAGTGGGCCCAGAAGCGGCGATCGATGCCGTGCATGAAGGCCGGCACCTGCGCGCCACCCAGACCGTCGCGGCCGGTGGCCAGCACCAGGCGGCGCGTGAACCAGGTGCGGGTGTGGCCGTCGGCGCGCACGTCCAGGGCCACCAGGCCATCGGCCTGGGGTCGCACGGCGAGCACCTCGTGCGCGTTGCGCACATCGGCGCCGGTGACGCGGCGGTACCAGCGCAGGTAGTCCATCCATTGCAGGCGCGGAATCTTGTCGAGGGCGGTCCAGGCCTCCAGGCCGAACTGCGCAATGAACCAGGCGCGGAAGCTCAGCGCAGGAATGCCCAGCGCCGGGCCGGTCAGCTCCTTGGGCGAGCGCAGGGTCTCCATGCGCGCCGTGGTGGCCCAGGGGCCCTCGAAATCGCGCGGCGAACGGTCCAGCAGCACCGGGCGGATGCCAACCTGGCGCAAGGCCACGTTCAGCGCCAGGCCGGCCTGGCCGGCGCCGATCACCAGCACGTCGTGCACGGCCTCGCCGTGGTGGGTGCGGGCGGGCAGCCAGCTCTTGGCTGGCCAGCCCAGGGTGGTGAAATCGTCGCGCAGGCGTTCTTCCAGGGCCGGCAGACCAGCCGGCTGGGGGTGTGAAGCAGCGGAAAAAGACATAACAAAATCCAAAAAACGCCTGAAGCTCGTGAGAGCGGCAGGCGCAGAGCAGCAGGCAGTGCTGCGATCCTAAACGTGGAATCAGTCGATGCTGATCTTGGCGTCCTTGACCACCTTGGCCCACTTCAGGCGGTCCTGGTGCACGGTGCGCTTGAACTGCTCGGGCGATTCGATGCGCAGGGTGTTGCCCTGGGCGGTGAAGCGATCGCGCACCTCGGGCAGTTGCTGCGCCTCATGGATGGCCTGGCTGAGCTTGCGGATGACCGGTGCGGGCGTGCCCTTGGGGGCGAACACGCCGAACCAGATCGAGCTGTTGAAGCCCTCGGTGCCGGGAATGCCGCTGGAGGCGATGGTCGGGACTTCCTTGACGGCTTCCACGGCCTTGGCCGTGGTCACGCCCAGCAGGCGCACCTTGCCGGCCTTGTAGTGGGGCAGCACGCTCTGCACCTGGTTCATGATGCAGCAGGTCTCGCCGCGCAGCACCGAGCCGATGGCTTCGGGGCCGCCCTTGTAGGGCACATGCACCATGTCCAGGCCCAGGCGGGCATTGAGTTCGGCGAAGGCCATGTGGGTGCCTGCGCCGTTGCCGGTGGAGGCGTAGTTGTACTTGCCGGGGTTGGCTTTGACGGCCGCCACGAACTCCTGCAGGTTCTTGACGTCCAGCACGTTGGGGTTGACGGTCAGCACGTTCGCCACGTCGATGATGGGCGCGACGGGGATGAAGTCGGCCTCCACATCGAAGGGCAGGTTCTTGTACAGCGCGGCGTTGCTGCCGTGCGTGGCGGCGGTGCCGAAGTACAGCGTGTAGCCATCGGGCTTGGCGCGCGCCACGTATTCGCTGCCGATGTTGCCGGCTGCGCCGCTCTTGTAGTCAATGATGATGGGCTGGCCCAGGCGCTGCGACACGGGCTCCTGGATCGAGCGGCCGACCATGTCCACGCCGGAGCCGGCATTGAAGCCCATGATCAGGGTCACGGGGTGCTGGGGCCAGGCCGCAGGTTCGGCCGCCTGGGCGGCCCAGGGCAGCAGCGCCAGTGCCGCCATCGCGGCCAGGGAGGACGGGGCGGCCCGCAAGGACCGGGACAGGGGACGGGACAGCAGGCGCATGGTGCAAAGCGTTTAAAAAATCAGGGATCGCTTTATTTTGATTGCAAAATAATTACGGGCTTTTATATGCTTATGCGGAATAAAGCGTGCTTCCGCGTCCGCTTCGGCCGGGGCGCGGTGTGCGTTGCAGACGACAAGCCAGGCGCGCCCTTGTGCAGTAAGCTTGTGGCACGCGGCCCGGAGCGCTGGATGCGCCTGGGTTTTCATGGGCTCTTGCTTGCAGGCTTGCTATGAGTGACACCTCGGCTTTCGGTTTCAGCAAATTCATCCCCGGCTTCGATTTCTTGCAGAACCTGGGCAAGGCCGGCCAGGGCACAGCGGCGGTACCGCCGTTTGCCCACTGGGTCGCCCCCACGGTCAGCGTGGAAGAGATCGACAAACGCATCGAAGAACTCAAGGCGGTGCAGTTCTGGCTGGAGCAGAACAACCGCGCCCTCAGCGCCACGGTGCAGGCCTTGCAGGTGCAGCGCATGACGCTGTCCACCTTGCAGGGCATGAATGTGAACCTGGCGGACTTGGCCCAGGGCTTCCCTTTCGCGGGCGCTGCCAAGGCGGCGGTGGACGCGGCCGCGGACCAGCCGCTGTCCAACTGGCCCCTGCCGGCCCAGGAGGCCGCCGATCCGGCCCCCGCTGCGCCGGTGCCGCCGGCCGCAGACGCGGCCGAGCCTGCGGCCCCTTCGGCTGCAGAGGCCGCCCCGGCTGCGGGGATGGCCACGGCCATGCAATGGTGGGGGGCGCTGACCCAGCAGTTCCAGCAGATCGCCCAGCAGGCCCTGCTGGACCCGGCCCAGCAGCAGGCCGTGAAGCAGGCCACGCAGATGGGCTCCGACTTCGCCAAGGTGGCCGTCCAGACCGCCAGCGACATGGTGCGCCAGGCGGTGTCGCAGGCCATGCCCGCCACGGCGGAGGCCGCGCCGGCCGCCAAAACGCCGGCGGCGAAGAAAACCACCCGCCAGCCAGCACCCGCCGCCGCGGCGCACCAGCGTGCACCAGCTTCTGGCAAAACGGTCACGGCGAGCAAGACGACCAAGTCTGCGCCGCGCAAGTCCACCGCTACCCAACCGGCGGCGAAGACCAAGTCCGCTGCAGCACGCAAAGCGGGCGCGCGCTGAGTCCCTGGGCTGATCACGGCGCGGCGGTGGCTGCGCAAGGAGCGATCGCGTGATGCCGTTTTTCCCTTGCGCCCATGCCGGTCATCCGTTGTGGCAGCACGCGACCCGGCAGGTGATCGTGCAGTTGCAGGCGCAGATCAGCATGCAGCCACCGACGGTCCGGCATGGCCTGGGCCTGGTCTATGTCTCGGCCTCCCTGGCGGCGCACGCGGCCGAAATCGTGGGTACGCTGGCACAGGCCCTGCCCCAGGTGCAGCATTGGGCTGGCTGTGCCGCGCACTCGGTGCTGGCCGGGGACATGGACTATGGGCACACCGGCGCGGTGGCGGTGATGCTGCCCGTGCTGGCGCCGGGCGACTACCAATTGTTTTCCGACATCACCACCCACAAACCGGCGCAGCCGGGCGTGACCGCGCAGGCGGCGCTGGTGCATGGCGATGCTGCGGCCTCCGTGCTGGTGCCGCAACTGATCGAGCTGGCGCGCCAGCTCGAATGCCCGGATCTGCTGGGTGGCCTAGGCTATCTGGGCCAGGACCATGCCCAGTGGGCCTGGGGCAGCACGGCATCGGGCCGCCTGCCGGCCACGGTGGGCGGTGGCGGGGTGCAAAAAGGCGGGCTGTCGGGGGTGTTGTTCGGGCCTGGGGTGGAGTTGCTGAGCGTGGGCATTCAGGGCTGCCGGCCGATGGGGCCATCCCACACCGTGACCCACGCCGAAGGTGCGGCCCTGCTGGCGCTGGATGGCCGGCCGGCCCTGGAGGTGCTGTTTGGCCACTTGAACTGGCAGGAGGCCCTGGCAGCGCCCGGTGCGGCGCCCCATCGGCTGCCGGGGGAATTGCGGCAGACGCTGCTGGCGCTGTCACCCCCCCACCCCTGGGTCTACGGCGCCAGCGTGGCCCTGGCGGCCCACGTGCTGTCGGTGGTGGGGATCGACCCTCTGCGGCAGGCGGTGTTTGTCGAGGGCCTGCCGCAGCCGGGGCAGAGCGTGACCCTGTGCCAGGCGGACGAGCAGGCAGCGCGCGCCGAGGTGCGCCGGGCCTGCGCCGAGATCGGCGACTGGCTGGCGCCAGAGCCCACGCCGGCCCAGGATGGCCAGGCCGCGGCGATTGGCCGCAGCATCTGCGGGGCCATCTACATCCGCAGCGCATTGCGCCACCCGGTGCCCCGCAGCGCCCAGGTGGATGCGGAGTTGCAGCTGATCCGCCATGCCCTGGGTCCCGTGCCGCTGCTGGGTTTTACCAGCACCTATGAAGTCGATGGCACCGCGCTGCAGCAAATGAGTGCACAGTTGCTGGTTTTCACCCAGCCGCTGCAGGCTTTGACATGAGCGACCACACCCCCCAGTTCGGACTGCTGCGCCAGCGGCGGTTCGGTCCTTTCTTTGCCACCCAGTTCCTGGGGGCGGCCAACGACAACCTGTTTAAGTTCGCGCTGACCGTGCTGGTGACCTACCAGTTGCAGGTGGCCTGGCTGCCGCCCTCGGTGGCGGGGCTGGTGATCGGGGCATTGTTCATCCTGCCGTTCGTGCTGCTGTCGGCCACGGCCGGGCAACTGGCCGACCGCATGGACAAGGCGGTGTTGATGCGGCGCGTCAAGGACTGCGAGATCGCCATCATGGCCGCGGCCTTGCTGGGCTTTGTCCTGCAGTGGCCGGCCCTGCTGCTGCTGTGCCTGGTGGGCATGGGCGTGCATTCCACCTTCTTCGGTCCGGCCAAGTTCGCCTACCTGCCGCAGGTGCTTAGGCCCTCGGAGCTGACCGGGGGCAACGGCATGGTGGAGATGGGCACCTTCGTCGCCATCCTGCTGGGCAACATGGTCGGTGGGGTGCTGATCGCCACGCCCGAGGTCGGGCGCATCCATGTGGCCGCCAGCTGCCTGGCGCTGGCCCTGCTGGGTCGCTGGGCCGCTGGCGCCATTCCACCCCAGGGCACGCCGGCGGTGGTGCACCGCATGAACTGGAACCCATGGTCCGAAACCCTGGCCAACCTGCGGCTGGCGCGCACCGATGGCCTGGTGTTCCGGGCCGTGCTGGGCATCAGCTGGATGTGGTTCTTCGGGGCCGTGTTCCTGGCGGAATTCCCGGTGCTGGCCAAGGAGGTGCTGCATGGCAGCGAGCAGGTGGCCGCCTTGCTGCTGGTGGTGTTCTCGCTGGGCGTGGGTACCGGGGCGCTGCTGTGCGAGTCCCTGTCCCGCGGGCGTGTTGAGCCCGGCCTGGTGCCCCTGGGCGCGCTGGGCATGAGCGTGTGCTCGGTCGACCTGTGGTGGACGCTGCAAGGCCTGCCGCCCACGGCCGGCATGCTGGGGCTGGCGGATTTCTGGCACGCCCCGGGGCGCTGGCGCGTGCTGCTGGACCTGTTCGGCCTGTCGCTGGCCGCCGGGGTCTACAGCGTGCCGCTGTACGCCCTGATCCAGCAGCGCAGTCCGGTCACCCACCGGGCGCGCATCATCGCGGCCAACAACATCCTGAATGCGCTGTTCATGGTGTCGTCGGCCGTGCTGGCCGGGGCCCTGCTGGCGGCCGGGCTGACGGTGCCGCAGCTGTTCTTGTGCATGGGGGCGGCGAATGCCGTGTTCGTGGCCCTGATGTGCTGGCGCGACCCGCAGTACCTGCGGCGCAGCAAGCACTGGCTGCTGCGCCTGGCGGGGCGCATGCATCCGCCATCCGCATAATGCGCGCAGTACATGAGGAGGTAGGCCGTGGGTAAATCTTTGCGTTGGTCGGAAACCTGGTTTCGTCGGGGCCTGTGGCTGGTGGCGGTGGTCTTTGCCAGCTTCCTGATCGGTCTGGGCTCGGCGGTGGTGGACGACCTGCCCCAGGTTGAGCAGCGCCTGGAGCTGGACGACTTCCTGGACCTGCGCCAGGCCCAGCCCCTGCGCAATGAGCAGGAATCGCTGCGCGCGGCGCAGCGCCAGGCGCTGGAGGCCCGCGACCAGGCCCAGCTGCGCTGGCAGCAGGCGCGCAGCGACACGCAGGCGGCGCGCGACACCTTCAGCAACTGGATTGCCACGCGCTCCGCCACCCAGCGCAGCGAGCAGGACCCCGAGGTGATCCGCCGCACCCAGGCGCTGGAGCAACTGCGCCAGACTGAGCGCCAGGCCCAGCAGCAGCTGCAGGACCAGGAGCAAGCACTGCTGAATGCACGCCAGCAGTCCACGCGCGTGGGCGACCGTCTGCAGGCGCTGGAAGACACGGCGCACGAGGCGTTGCAGCGTGCCCAGCGCGCGCAGGAGCTGCGGGTGTTCCTCTACCGCCTGGCCCTCACGCTGCCTCTGCTGGTGCTGGCCGGTTGGCTGTTCGTGAAAAAGCGCAAGAGCCCCTGGTGGCCCTTTGTCTGGGGCTTCATCTTCTTCGCGCTGTTCGCCTTCTTTGTCGAGCTGGTGCCCTACCTGCCCAGCTATGGCGGCTATGTGCGCTCGGCCGTGGGCATTGTGCTGACGGTGCTGATCGGGCGCTGGGCCATCGTGGCGCTGCAGCGCTATCTGGAGCGCCAGCGCCAGGCCGAGGCCCTGCCGGCCACCCAGCGGCGCACGCAGATGACCTACGACAAGGCCTGGGGCCACCTCAGCAAGGGCGTGTGCCCGGGCTGCGAGCGGGCCGTGGACCTCAAGGATGGCGTGACCGATTTCTGCCCGCATTGCGGCATCGGCCTGTTCGAACCCTGCACCGCCTGCCAGTCGCGCAAGAGCAGCTTTGCCAAGTTCTGCTTCCACTGCGGGGCCGCAGCCGCCACGCCGGATGCGGTGGCGCCGGACGCACCGGTCACGCCGCCATCTTCCAAAGATTGGTAAAAAAGAGAGCGCATGGCGCGCGCTGTGGCTGGGTTTCCAATGCTTTGATGCTTGAAGTCAGCGCGCAGAGTGTGCCAGCAGCTATGGTTTTACATGGATGACGGGGCCAGCGCCGGCCCGTACTGGCGCACCTGGTTGCGGCCGCTGCGCTTGGCCATGTAGAGCGCCGCGTCGGCCTTGGACAGCAACTGCTCGATGCTGTCCTGCGCGCCAATCGACACCACGGCGTGCAGGCCGATGCTCAGCGTGACCTGGAAGGGGGCGCCGTCCTCCAGCGGAAAACGGTGGTCGCGCAGGCGCTTGCAGATACGCTGGCCCACGGCCAGGGCCTGTTCGCGCTGGGTGCGTGGCAGCAGGATGGCGAACTCCTCACCGCCCAGGCGGCCCAGCAGATCGTCGGGGCGCAGCGCCTCGCTGGCCAGCCGGGCGAAGGTCTGCAGCACCACATCGCCCTGGGCATGGCCGTAGCGGTCGTTGACCTGTTTGAAATGGTCAAGGTCTAGCATCAGCACGGCGACGGACTGGCGATCCTCCTCCAGGCGCGACAGCAGCTTCTGGCCGCGCTCCATCAGCGCACGCCGCGCCAGCACCCCGGTCAGATAGTCATGGTGCACCGCGTGGTGCAGCTTCTGCAGGGCCTGCATGCGCAGCGTGTAGGCACTGGCCACGGCCAGGGGCGCCAGCGACAGCATTGCCAGCCCGGTGCGGTAGGACAGCACATCGTCCAGGTGCTCAACGACAAAGTCGAAGGAACTGAAGGCCAGCAACCCGGTTTTCCACAGGCAGACCAGCAGGCTCAGCACGGTGATCGGGAAGACGCCATAGCTCATCGCGCACCAGACCATGGCGGGGATGCTGAAGGCCATCGCGCCGTTGCCGCCGATCAGCTGGCTGAGGGCCTCGCTGAGGACCAGGGCCAGCAGCGGCAGGGCGTCGTTCCAGGAGCGTTGCTGTTTGGTCAATGGCCAGGTCCAGGGCCAGCCGCCGGGGGCGGCCAGGAACACCGGCAGGATCAGCACGTAGTTGTAGAACTCGGCCGACAGCCACAGCAGCGCCGACTGCCACAAGGGCATGTGGAAGGCGACCGCGCTGGGCCAAGCCCCCGCCAGCGTGCTGACCGTGGCCGCCAGCAGGCACCCCAGGAAGACGGTCATCACGGAGCGCTGGTTCTGGAAGCCTAGCACCTGGTTGCGCACGCGTGCCAGAAGCAGCCAGCCGGCCAGCACGCCGATCAGGTTCGCCAGGTTCAGCGTGAGGGCCATGAATGGCGTGGCACCGGTCAGCAGGTCGGCAGCGATGTAGGCCAGCAGGGCGCACAGCCAGCTGCCTGGGTGGCGCGCCAGCTCGGGGTGGCGCAGCAGCAGGCCCAGCAAGATGGCATTGGCCGGCCAGAAGGCCGCCATGGACCCCAGCGGGCGGCTGTAGACGCCCACCAGGCAGGCCAACAGGATGCCGGCGGTCAGCGCGGCTTGCCCGCGCCAGACGGACGGGGGCTGGACAGAAGGGGCGGAGGCATCCAGGGACACGGGTGGGCGCAGGGGCTGCAGGAGTGGGGGCCCACCCATTCTCGGCATTTCCTGCGGCGCCCAAGTAGGACACAGGACCGGCCTGCTGCCGTTCGTCGACTTGGGCCGGTGGCAGGCCCGTCCAGCGGGCGCAAAAAAGCCTCCCGCAGGAGGCTGGCTGGTGGGCATGCCGCGGGCTCAGACGCCGCGCGCGCGGTCGGCCTTGAACTGGGCGCGGAACTGGGCGAAGGTGCCGGCGTCCAGCGCGTTGCGCACTTCCTGCATCAGGTTCAGGTAGTAGTGCAGGTTGTGGATGGTGGTCAGCATGGGGCCCAGCATCTCGCCGCAGCGGTCCAGGTGGTGCAGGTAGGCACGGCTGAAGCCGTCGCGCCCGCCGTTGTCCCAGCTCACGCCGCTGGCGCCGGCACAGGCGTGGCAGGTGCAGGTGGTGTCCAGCGGCTGGTGGTCGGTCTTGTGGCGTGCGTTGCGCAGCTTCAGATCGCCGTAGCGCGTGAACACCGTGCCGTTGCGCGCGTTGCGCGTGGGCATCACGCAGTCGAACATGTCCACGCCGTCGGCCACGCCCTGCACCAGGTCCTCGGGCGTGCCCACGCCCATCAGGTAGCGTGGCTTGTTCGCCGGCAGCAGGTGGGGCGTGTGGGCCATGATCTCCAGCATCTCGTCCTTGGGCTCGCCCACCGAGACACCGCCCACGGCGTAGCCGGGGAAATCCATCTCCACCAGCGCCTGCAGCGACTCCTCGCGCAGATTGGTGTACATGCCGCCTTGCACGATACCGAACAGCGCGTTGGGGTTCTCCAGGCGCTCGAACTCGTCCTTGGAGCGCTGGGCCCAGCGGCGGCTCATCTCCATGGATTTGCGCGCTTCGGCTTCCGTGGTCTTGTGGCCGTTGGTCTCGTACGGCGTGCACTCGTCCAGCTGCATGACGATGTCCGAATTCAGGATCGTCTGGATCTGCATGCTGACCTCGGGCGACATGAACAGCTTGTCGCCGTTCACCGGGCTCTGGAAGTGCACGCCTTCTTCGGTGATCTTGCGCATCGCCCCCAGCGACCAGACCTGGAAGCCGCCCGAGTCGGTCAGGATGGGCTTGTTCCACTTCTCGAATCCATGCAGGCCGCCGAAGGTCTTCATGATGTCCAGGCCAGGGCGCATCCACAGGTGGAAGGTGTTGCCCAGGATGATCTGCGCACCCATTTCTTCGAGGCTGCGGGGCATCACGCCCTTGACGGTGCCGTAGGTGCCCACGGGCATGAAGATGGGGGTCTGGACCTTGCCGTGGTTCAGGGTCAAGGTGCCACGGCGGGCGTGGCTGGTCGGATCGGTGGTGAGAAGTTCGAACTGCAGCATGATGGCGCGCATTGTCCCAGAAGCCGTGGCGGGCCGCGTTGGGCGGGTCTATAGTGGAACCCAGTCCGCCACTACGACAAGGAGAACGCCATGTACGCCAACATCATGATCGCCATCGACGGCTCCCAGGAATCGCTGCAGGCCGTGCACCAGGCCCTGTCCCTGGTGGGCCGGGGGCTGCGTGCGGAAATCGCCCTGGTGAACGTGCAGGAGCCGGCCTCGCTGCTGCAGCTGGCCACGCAGGACTCGGACGCGATTGCCGCCGCTGCCGTGGAAGCGGGTGAACACCTGATGGCCGAAGGCGCCGCCCTGCTGGACGCCGCGGGCGTTGGCTATTCCATGGAGGTGGTGCTGGGCGAACCTGCCACCGTGCTGGTCGACATGGCCGAGGAAATCGATGCCGACCTGGTGCTGCTGGGCGCACGCGGCATGGGCGCCATCGAGAGCGTGCTGGTGGGCTCGGTCTCCAAGGCCGTGATCAGCCGCTGCACCCGCCCGGTGTTGGTGGTCAAGCTGCCCGAAGACCCATCACAGTCTGTGCTGGGGGATGAGCCTGAAGTCGAAGAGGTCGAATCCTAGGATCGTGACGGCGCCGCCCCACCGGCGGCCTGACCGGAGTGGGGCATGCCTTCAGGCGGCGCGGCGCTGCCAGCCTTTGCTGTGCGTCTGGCTGCCGTGGGCCTGTTGGCGCGTGCTGGCGCGCGGTTGCAGCTTGCCGTGCGGCAAGGAGGCCAGCCGCTGGAACATGCGGCGGCAGTAGCCGCGGATCCACAGGCATTTGTTGATTTCTTCGACGGGGAAGGGGCCACTGATGACGATGATGTCCTCGGCGGCCTGCCACTGGCCGGCCGCGCGCAGGCGGCGGCGGGCGGTGGTGGCCCAGGACTGGATGCGCGAGGGTGTGCCGTGCTGGTGCACCTCGCCGGTGTACAGGTCGAACGCGATGGCCAGCAGATCTGTCTTCAGCTTGAAGCGGCGCTCGCCTGTGACTGCGCTGGGCTGGTCGCGCATGTCGTACAGGTAGTAGCTGCCGGCTTTGAGCTGGTATTGCAGATTCATGGTCATCCTTGGTGCCGCATTGTCTGCGAACGTCCATGCATGCAAACAAAGGAAATGGCGGGACGGGCCCCGCCTGTTTGTGGGAGCGCTGGCTCCGCGCGCCCCACGTGCCGCCGATTCTGCGCCAAGCCCGCGGCGGCCACAAGCGCTGGCGATGGGCGGAAGCGCCGGCGGTGATGATTGTTAATAAAAATAGCTTCCAGCACCCATTTGGTGCGCGCTGGAAGCTATCGTTTGCGAAGTGACCGCACTCAGAAGTCTAGCAGGCTCAGTCCCACGGCCAGCGAGGTGCGCTTGCTGTTGTAGTCGATCAGGCTTTCGCCGTAGCCGCTGAACAGCTGCACGTGCAGGCGCAGGTTGCTTTTGCCGCCGTTCCAGCCCGAGCCGATGGTGCGCAGCCATTCCAGGCGGCCCGAGCCGTAGCCCTTGCCCAGGCTGCCGCGCGCCGTCAGGCCCAGGGTGTTGGTGTCGTTGACGTTCCACAGCAGCTTCACCTCGCCGCGGCCCCAGTAGTTCTGGATCCCGGGGTTGTCGTCGTCGGGCGTGCTTTCGGACATGCGCTTCCACAGCTTGGCGTGGACCTGCCAGCGGTGGCCCAGCTCGGCGCCGGTCATCACGTACCAGCGGTTCCAGCTGCGCGAAAGCGGATCGCTCTGGCCGTTGGAGTGGTGCACCATGCCGGCGCCGCTGTAGCGCCAGCGCCAGCCGCCAGGCAGCGCGGCGTCGGTGGGGTAGACGTAGAAGATCTCGGGCTCGTGGTCCGTGGTGCGGAAGGGGCGCGAGAGATCGGGGTTGAACACCTGCCAGAACGACTGCTGGGTGTAGCCGACCCAGACCGAGTCCTTGCGGCCGGAGCTGGAGTCGGTCAGCAGGCCGGAGGCGATCTTGGTGCGCGCCGACAGCTGGATGCGCATTTCCTGTGGCTGGTAGTCGCGCACCGGGGCGGGCTCCTTGCCGGGGCTGCTGGGCTGCTGGTTGATGTGGTCGCTGCGCAGCACCGACACCGACAGTGGCTTGTAGCCGCGGAAGGTGAAGGTGCCGCAGTCGCTGCCGGGCTCCAGCTCGAAAAAGCGCGAGATCTCGCTGTAGCGCGGGTCGCGGCAGCCGCCGTTGGTGGGCACCAGGCCCTGGCCGGGCAGCACGTCGGCCTGCACCATGGGGGCGTTGGCGGCCTGCTGCAGCACGGCCTCGGGCTGCTGGCTGGCGCTGGCCGCCGGGGCCTGCCAGGTGCTGGCCGGGGGCGGGGTCAGGGGTTGCTGTTGCTGCGCCCAGGTGTCAAAACAGGCCAGGCGGGCCTGGTTGTCGGTGGTGGCGGCGCATTGGCGCCAGGCCTCCTCGCGCACGGCGGCGGGCGCCTGGGCCTGGGCGGCGGGCAGGGCAGTGAGGGTGGCCAGCGCGGTGGCCAGCGAAGTCCAGTGCAGGCGGGGGGAAGGGGTCAGGGATCGTGCCATGGCGGTGTCGGGGCGGTGCTGCTGTGCAGCCTCGGTGGAATGCTGGCGCAGCATACGGGCTGTGTCCAGGCGGTGGCGTCAGCCAAAGGCGACGTTGCCGGCGGTCGCGGTGTGCAAATGTTGCGCTTTGGGCCATGCAGCCCAGGAGGGGCTTGCGTGGCCAGCTATGAAAAAATCAGGGCTTGGGCGCGGCTTCGGCCTTGCGAGCCAGTTGCTCGCGCAGCTGGCGCAGCTTTTCGCGCGGGTCTTCGCGTGCGGTGGCGGCGTCCAGGTTCATCTCCTTGATGAAGCGGCTGGGCTGGCACTGCACCATCTCGCGGCCCTTCTTGCGGCGCTTGGTCCAGCTGACGGCCAGGGTGCGCTGGGCGCGCGTGATGCCCACGTACATCAGGCGGCGCTCTTCCTGCAGGCGGGCGGCGACGTCGTCGCTGACCTTCTGCTGGCGGCCTTCGTCGTCGTCCAGCTTGAAAGGCAGCATGCCCTCGGTCACGCCCACCAGCTGGGTGTGCTGCCACTCCAGGCCCTTGCTGGCGTGCAGGGTGGACAGGACCACCATGTCCTGCTCCTTCTCGCGTTCGCTGATGGTGGACAGCAGGGCGATGTTCTGTGCGATCTCCAGCAGGCTCTTGACCTCGGTCTGCGTGGTGGTGCCGGCCGCGTCCTCGATCTGGCCACCGGCGCGCTGGCTCATCCAGTCGCAGAACTCCAGCACATTGCTCCAGCGCGCGGCGGCCACGGTCTCGCTGTCCTCGCTGTCGTAGAGGTACTGCTCGTAGCCGATCTCTTTGAGCCAGTCGAGCATGAAGCTGCGGCTGGCCTCGGCCCCCAGGGTGTGGCGGGCGCGGTATTCCAGGTCGTTGATGTAGCGGCCGAATTCCAGCAGCCCCTCGTGCGCCTTCTTGGGCAGCACGGCCTCGAGCATGTGGCTGAACAGGGCGCCGAACATGGACAGCTTGTGCTGGGAGGAAAACTCGCCCAGCTTGCCCAACGTGGTGTGGCCGATGCCGCGCTTGGGCGTACCGATGGCGCGCAGGAAGGCCGGGTCGTCGTCGTTGTTGATCCACAGGCGGAACCAGGCGCACAGGTCCTTGATTTCGGCCCGGTCAAAGAAGCTGGTGCCGCCCGAGACCTTGTACGGGATGCTGGCCTTGCGCAGCGCCTTCTCGAACGGCTTGGCCTGGTGGTTGGCGCGGTAGAGGATGGCGAAGTCCTTCCAGGCCGGTTGTGGGTTGGCGTTGGCGCGCAGGCTCAGGATGCGCGCCACGGCGCGCTCGGCCTCGTGCTCCTCGGTGTCGCAGTCGACGATGCGCACCGGCTCGCCCTCGCCCAGCTCCGAGAACAGGGTCTTGGGAAACAGCTTGGGATTGGGGCCGATCACGTTGTTGGCCGCGCGCAGGATGGCAGACGTCGAGCGGTAGTTCTGCTCCAGCTTGATGATCTTGAGCTGCGGGAAGTCCACCGGCAGCTTCTTCAGGTTGTCCAGCGTAGCGCCGCGCCAGCCGTAGATGGACTGGTCGTCGTCGCCTACGGCGGTGAAGTGGGCGCGTTCGCCCACCAGCAGCTTGAGCAGTTCGTACTGCGTGGCGTTGGTATCCTGGTACTCGTCGACCAGCACATGGCCCAGCAGGCGCTGCCATTTCTCGCGCACCTCGGCATGGCCGCGCAGCAGGCGCATGGGCATGCCGATCAGGTCGTCGAAGTCCACACTCTGGTAGGCGGTCAGGCGCTCCTCGTAGCGCTGCATGATCAGGGCGATGCTGCGCTCGTGGTCGTCCTGGGCCATGGCCAGGGCCTTGCGGCTGTCCCAGCCGGCGTTCTTCCAGTTGCTGATGGTCCACTGCCACTGGCGCGCCGTGGCCACGTCGGTGGTGCCGCCGGCGCAGTCCTTGAGGATGCCGGTCACGTCGTCCTGGTCCAGGATGCTGAAGCTGGGCTTGAGGCCCAGCACGTGGCCGTCCTCGCGCACCATGCGCACCCCCAGCGAGTGGAAGGTGCAGATCATCACGTCCTTGGCGGCCTTGCCGATCAGACCCTTGGCCCGCTCGCGCATTTCGGCGGCGGCCTTGTTGGTGAAGGTGATGGCGGCGATGCGCTTGGGCGCCAGGCCGTTGTCGATCAGCCGGCCGATCTTGTGCGTGATCACGCGTGTCTTGCCCGAGCCCGCGCCCGCCAGCACCAGGCAGGGGCCTTCGGTGTAATGGACAGCTTGGAGTTGGGCGAGGTTCAGACCAGCAGACATGGGGCAGGAAGGGGGGCAGCAAAGACGGACAAACAACAAACGCCTGGCAGGCAGGCGTGCCCCATCATACGCAAGCCCACCCGGTGCCGCGAGGGGCCCTGGCCTTGCCCGCGTGGGCCAAGAGTTTGCAGACGGCAACACTTGTCGCCTGCGCGTAAGCGGTGTAGGCGAACGTCCGGGCGCTGCTGCCACAATCGCCCACCGTGCTGTCCATTCTTGCTGTCACCTTCCCCTTCTTCGCTCTGGTGCTGTGCGGCTTCATCGCCACACGCCGCGGGGTGCTGCCGCTGGCCGCCATTCCGGGGCTGAACACCTTTGTGCTGTATTTCGCGCTGCCGTGCATGCTGTTTCGCTTTGGGGCGCAGACGCCCATCGCCCAACTGCTGGACCCGGTGGTCGGTGCCGTCTACCTGGGCTGCGGCCTGCTGCTGGTGGCCGGCACGGTGCTGGCCACGCGCCGGCGCTGGGGCTGGAACGACGCCGCGTTTGGCGCCCTGGTGGCGGCCTTTCCCAACTCCGGTTTCATGGGCGTGCCGCTGCTGGTGGCGCTGCTGGGCGCGGGCAGCGCCGGCACGGTGATCCTGACCATGGCCATCGACATGCTGATCACCACCTCGCTGTGCATCGCGCTGTCGCGCCTGGGCCAGGGTGAAGGCGGGGCCCTGCCGGCACTGCGCAAGGCCCTGGGCGGCATGCTGACCAACCCCATGCCCTGGGCGATTGCGCTGGGGGCCGTGGCCTCGGCCAGCGCGCTGCAGCTGCCCGGGCCCATCGACCAGACCGTGGCCATGCTGGCCGGGGCAGCCTCGCCCGTGGCGCTGTTCACCATCGGGGCGGTGCTGGCGCGTTCGCAGATGAACCAGCACGAACAGGTGGCCGCGCGCCACTACGTGCCGATCGCCCTGGCCAAGCTGCTGCTGCACCCGCTGCTGGTCTGGCTGGCCTGCCAGCTGGCGCTGGCGGCCGGCGCCGCGTTGGCCCCTGAGACGGTGGTGGCCCTGGTGCTGGTGGCGGCCCTGCCCAGTGCCAGCAATGTGTCGCTGCTG
This sequence comes from Comamonas aquatica, assembly GCF_018064205.1. Lineage (NCBI taxonomy): Bacteria > Pseudomonadati > Pseudomonadota > Betaproteobacteria > Burkholderiales > Comamonadaceae > Comamonas > Comamonas aquatica. The sequence goes on from NZ_CP072916.1 coordinate 3,844,510, forward strand.
ACCGAGCGCTTCGGCGCCCACGGCGGGCGCGTGGCGCGCATCATCCTGGTGAGCACGGCGCTGGCCTTTGTGAGCTTTTCGCTGGTGGTGGATCTGTTGCTGAAAAAATAAGAGCGTGCAGCGCAGGTGGGCACTGGGCTGGAAGGCAATTTGACGCGTATCGGTGCCGGGTGCGTACTGCCTGGCGGCTTGGTGACCTGGCGGTGCCGGTGCGTGCCTGGCGGCACGCTGCGTGGGCGGTGTGCGCGAGAGATGCTCGTGAAAACAAGAGCGCCCAGCACAGTCAGGGACTGCACTGGGCGCTGATGGGAGACCTGTCTGCGCCATCGGGCGTGGCCCCGCACGTGACCATCAAGCCAGGGCCGCACCGCCGCGCCAGTGGCGCCCCCCTCTCGCATCGCGCGGGAGGGGGAAGGCGCACCGCGCCTCAGAGGGGCTCAATACTCCCAGAACATGCGCTGCAGCTCCTGCGTGCTGGCGCCCTTGGCCAGGGCCAGCATGGTCAGTATGCGCGCCTTTTCGGGGCGCAGATCGTGCGCCACCACCCAGTCGTACTTGTCGTCGGGCTGCTCGGCGTTGCGCAGCACGAAGCCATACGGCACGCGCGAGGCGCGCACGATGACGGTGCCCTTGGCGCGCGCGTCCTGCAGCGGCTTGACCATGCGGTCGGCCACCGAGCCATTGCCCGTGCCGGCGTGCACGATGGCCTTGGCGCCGCCGGCGACCAGGGCGTTCACGGCCGTGGGCTGCACGTTGCCGTAGGCGTAGACGATGTCCACCTGCGGCAGGGCCGTGATGCTGTCGATGTTGAACTCGGACTGGTTGGTGTGGCGCTTGACCGGGGCGCGGAACCAGTAGTTCTTGCCTTCCACCACCATGCCCAGTGGGCCCCACTGGCTCTGGAACGCGCCGGTCTGGATGTTGATGTCCTTGTTCACGTCGCGGGCGGTGTTGATCTCGTCGTTCATGGTGACGAACACGCCCTTGCCCTTGGCGTCCTTGGAGGCGGCCACGCTCACGGCGTTGACCAGGTTCAACGCACCGTCGGCCGACAGGGCGGTGCCGGGGCGCATGGAGCCGACCACGGCGATGGGTTTGTCGGTGTGCACCGTCAGGCTCAGGAAGTAGGCGGTCTCGGCCAGGGTGTCGGTGCCGTGGGTGATGACGATGCCGTCCACGTCGGCCTGCTTGGCCAGCTGCGACACGCGCTGGGCCAGCTTCAGCAGGTGGTCGTTGGTGAAGCTCTCGGAGGCGATCTGGAACACCTGCTCCCCGGACACCTTGGCGATGTTGCCCAGCTCGGGCAGGCCGGCCAGCAGCTTGTCCACCGGCACCTTGGCGGCCGAGTAGGTGGCGCTGTTCATGGCCGAGGCGCCTGCGCCGGCGATGGTGCCGCCGGTGGCCAGCACCACCACATGGGGCTTGGCGCTGGCGGGGGCCGCCGCCGTGGTGGCGGGAGCGGCAGCGGCTGGGGCCGCCGCGGTGCCGGGGCCGGCCGCCTGCGAGGCACAGCCAGCCAGGGCCAGGGCCGCCGAGATCAGGCTCAGGCGGAAGGTGGAAGTCAGAGACATGGGAAGTTCCCGAAAAAAGAAAGTGCACCGCCCGGCGGGCAGTTGCTGCTGCGCACGATGCAACATCCGCGCCCGTCTGGCATTCGGACAAACACCGAGCCCAGCGGGGCGCGCACAAATCAGGAGCGGCCTGCGCAGGCGGGATATGGGTGAACTGGCAAAAAGTGTTGCAAAACGCTTTTCACAGCGACAGCGGATCCACATCCATCAGCCAGCGCACCACGCCCTTGTGCTGGGGCTGGCTGCGCACCCAGTGCAGCCAGGGCTGCCAGGCGTGCAAAAACCTTTGCAGGGCGCGGCGGTCGGCGGCCTCGATCAGCATCTGGGCGCGCTCCACATTGGCCACGCGCTGCACGCTCATGGGGATGGGCGGGTACAGGAACACGTCGTCCAGGTGCGGCAGCTGGCCCTGGCGGGCCGCGTCGCTGACGGCGCGCAGAAAGTCCTGGGCCGCGGCCTGGGTCTTGGCGTCGGCGCGCACCAGGGTCTGGAAGGCGAAGGGCGGCATGCCGGCGTCGTGCCGCTCTTGCAGCTGGCGCGCGGCAAAGGCCGGGTAGTCGTGCTGGCGCAGGGCGGTGAAGACGCTGTGCTGCGGCTCCGCGGTCTGCACCCACATCTCGGGCTGGCTGCCCTGGTCGCTGACGTAGCCGGCATCGCGCCCGGCCCGGCCGGCGGCCTGCATCAGCAGGCAGAACAGGCGCTCGGGGGCGCGGAAATCGCTGGAGAACAGGGCGCCATCCGGCTGCACCGCGGCCACCAGGGTGATGCGCCGGAAGTCGTGGCCCTTGGCCACCATCTGCGTGCCCACCAGCACGTCGATTTCGCCCTCGTGCACCTGGGCCAGCTGGGCCTCCAGCGCCCCCTTGTGGCGGGTGGTGTCGGCATCGATGCGGCCAACGCGGGCCGGCTGGCCGTCCGGACGCTGCACGTTGCGCAGCAGGCGGGCCAGCTCTTCCTCCAGCTGCTCCGTGCCCTTGCCCAGCGGCAGGATGTCGGGGTTGCCGCAGGACGGGCAGGCCGGCGGCACGCGCTGGGTGTGGCCGCAGTGGTGGCAGCGCAGGCTGCGGTCGCCCTTGTGGAACACCTGGTGGGCGCTGCAGTGCGGGCAGTCGCTTTTCCAGCCGCAATCGGTGCAAAACAGCACCGGGGCAAAGCCGCGGCGGTTGAGCAGCACCAGGCTTTGCTCGCCCCGCTGCACGCGCGCGGTGATGGCCTCCAGCAGCGGCGGGGCGAACACGGTGCGCTTGGGCTGCTGGCGCATGTCCACCAGGCGCACGCGCGGCAAGGCCCCGGCGCCGATGCGGCTGGGCATGTGCAGCCGCAGGTAGCGGCCCACGGCCGGGTCGCTGGCGTGCCAGCTTTCCAGCGAGGGCGTGGCGCTGCCCAGCAGCACCTGGGCGCCGCAGGCATGGCCGCGCCACAGCGCCAGGTCGCGCGCCGAGTAGCGCGCGCCTTCTTCCTGCTTGTAGCTGGGGTCGTGCTCTTCGTCGACGACGATCACCTTGAGCCCCGGCAGGCTGGCGAACACCGCCATGCGCGTGCCCAGCAGGATGCGCGCCTGCCCCTGGTGGGCGGCCAGCCAGCTCTTGAGGCGCTGCACCTCGGTCATGCCGCTGTGCATGCTGACCACGGACTGGGGGCCGAACAGCGGGGCGAAGCGCGTGGCAAAGCGCTCCTGCAGCTGGGGCGTGAGGTTGATCTCCGGCACCATCACCAGGGCCTGGGCCTGGGGATCGGCCTCCAGGGCGCGCTGCACGACGCGCAGGTAGACCTCGGTCTTGCCGCTGCCGGTGCTGCCGTACAGCAGAAAGGGGCCGGGGTGCTGCGCGATCTGGTCGACCACGTCGCGCTGCTCGGCGCTCAGGGTGACGGCCGCCTCGGGCGGGGCGGGCAAAGCGGCCACGGGTTCCACCGCCGCCTCGGCGGCGGCGCGGGCGGACTTGCGGGGGGGCTTCTTGGGCGCCGGCGGCTGCAGGCGCTTGGCCAACTGCTCTGGCGTGGCGCTGCGCAGCGCCGGGGGCAGGCCGGCCATGGCGATCTCGCCCAGGCTGCGCTGGTAGTAGCGGGCGGCAAAGGCCACCAGGCGCAGCCAGTTGGCATCCAGCGGGGGCAGGGGCAGCACGGCGTCCAGGGCGCGCAGCTGCACGTGCGCCGGTGCCGGTTCGGCGTCCTGGGGTGCCTCCCAGACCACCCCCAGCAGAGGGCGTGTGCCCAGGCGCACGCGCACCAGGGTGCCGGGGGGCAGGGGGCTGGGGTGGGTGTAGCTCAAAGGCCCGCCCACCGTGCTGTGCATGGGGGTGTGGACCGCCACATGCACTACATGCGGTGTAGGAGCCGGGTCAGACATGCGTGTCGGAGAAGGAAGTCCCGAAGCACGGGACGTTTCTGTGGATAACTTTGTGGGGATTGTTTACCACAGCTGGCGTCGCCCGAAAGGCATGCGCGGGAAAAAAATCGGGCATGACAAAGGTGTGACGAACTTTTGTGTTTTAAAACAATGGCTTGCTACGATAAGGCGTGATTTTTTGCTATAGCCTTGGGGGCAAGCAAGGCCGGTGGCTGCATGCACCAAGTTGTGCATAAGTCGAAGGCCGTGCACATGTCAAGTGCGTGTAAATCTCAGGGGGATGCCCGCTGCTTGGGCGGAGTTGTTGTTTTTTGGCTGCAAACGGGCGTCCTGCCGCGCCCCGGTCTGCCATGCAGTCTGTAAGCCGAAAACTTACAAACTGCATGTGAGTGGGTGCTCAGTGCTGTGGCGTGGCTGCGGCGCTCTGGCGCTGCTGGCGCGAGTGGCTGTGCACGGCCTCGACCAGGGCGGCCACATGTTCCGGTGGGGTGAATTGGCTGATGCCATGCCCCAGATTGAAGATGTGGGTGGGACCGTTCGTCGTGGTGTCGGTGTGCGGACGGCCAAAGCTGTCCAGCACGGCGCGCGCCTGGGCGGCGACCTGCTCGGGTGGGGCGAACAGCACGTTCGGGTCGATGTTGCCCTGCAGCGCCTTGCCGGGGCCACCGACTGCGCCGCCGACGATGGCGCGGGCCTTGCCCAGGTTGGCGGTCCAGTCCAGGCCCAGCACTTCGCAGTCGATGTCCTTCATGTCGGGCAGCCAGATGCCCCCGCCCTTGGTGAAGACGATGCGCGGCACGTCGGTGCCATCCACGCCGGTGCGCTTGAGCTGCGCCAGCACGCGCTTGGTGTAGGCCAGGCTGAATTCCTGGAACGCGCCGTCGGCCAGCACGCCGCCCCAGCTGTCGAAAATCATCACGGCCTGGGCGCCCGCGTCGATCTGGGCGTTCAGGTAGGCGGCCACGCTGTCGGCGTTGACGGCCAGGATGCGGTGCATCAGGTCGGGGCGCGCGTACATCAGGCTCTTGACCAGGCGGTAGTCGTCGCTGCCCTTGCCCTCGACCATGTAGCAGGCCAGGGTCCAGGGGCTGCCCGAGAAGCCGATCAGCGGCACGCGGCCGTTCAAGGCCTTGCGGATGCTGGTCACGGCGTCGAACACGTAGTGCAGCTTGTCCATGTCGGGCACGGCCAGTTCGGCCACGGCGGCCTCGTCGCGCACCACCTTGGCAAAGCGCGGGCCTTCACCTTCGGCGAACGACAGTCCCAGGCCCATGGCGTCGGGCACGGTCAGGATGTCGCTGAACAGGATGGCGGCATCCAGCGGGAAGCGCTCCAGCGGCTGCAGCGTGACTTCGGTGGCGTAGTCCACGTTGGTGGCCAGGCCCATGAAGCTGCCGGCCTGGGCGCGCGTGGCCTTGTACTCGGGCAGGTAGCGCCCGGCCTGGCGCATCAGCCACAGCGGGGTGTAGTCGGTGGCCTGGCGACGGCAGGCGCGCAGGAAGGTGTCGTTCAGAAGGGGGGCAAAAGACATGGGCGCTCGCACGGAGAAAGGACCGCAGCCTGGGCGCGGGGCCCGGGCTGACAGACGGTTCTGGGGAGCGGGCAGTGTACCGGATGCCCCCGGGCCGCCCTGTGCCCGCCGCGCAGTACTGGACGCAAGCTGCAGGTGTACTGATACAGCGCAAGCCGTGGTTTGGTGCGTCTGCCGGCTTCATGCACAATCGCCGGCTTTGTTTTGTTACATCTTGCTGCCAACTTGCCCGCCGTGACCCTGCCCGAGACCCTGCACATCCCCGCCTTCCAGAGCTTCACCCTGGCCATCCTGCTGTTCTTTGCCGGACAGAAGATCGCCACACACTGGGGCGTGGTGCGCCGCTACAGCGTGCCGGAGCCGGTGGTTGGCGGTTTTCTGTGCGCCTGCGTGGTGGGCCTGGCGTATGCGCTGCTGGGCACGCGCATCGAGTTCGACCTGAACGTGCGCGACACCCTGCTGCTGTACTTCTTCGCAGCCATCGGCCTGCGCTCGGACCTGCGCACCCTGAAGGAGGGCGGCAAGCCGCTGCTGATCCTGCTGGCGCTGGCCACGCTGTTCATCGTGCTGCAGAACCTGCTGGGCATGGGGGTGGCGCAGCTGTTCGGGCTGGATGCGCGCGCCGGGCTGATGACCGGCTCCATCTCCCTGACCGGTGGCGTGGGCACTACGCTGGCCTGGGGGCCGATCTTCGTCGAGCGCCTGGGGATCGCGAATGCGGTCGAGCTGGGCATGGCCAGCAACATGGTGGGCATGATTGCGGCCTGCACCATCGGCGGCCCGATTGCCAGCTACCTGATGCGCCGCCACGCCGTGCACGGCAGCGGCGCCCGGCCGCTGGATGTGGGCGTGCCCAACCAGCAGCTCACCGTCACGCTGGACTACTACGGCGTGCTGCGCGCCTGGCTGTGGCTGAACATGGCGCTGATGCTGGGCGGCGTGATCACCCCGCTGTTCCACGAGGCCGGGCTGCAGTTGCCGATGTTCGTCGGCTGCCTGATCGGCGGCATCGTGCTGCGCAACACCCTGGGGCAGTGGATGCTGTCGCGCAAGCGCCGCAAGCTGGGCCAGTTCCACTGGCACAGCATGCGCCAGGGCCTGGCCATGATTTCGGACATCTGCCTGGGCATGTTCCTGACCATGGCGCTGATGGGCCTGCAGCTGTGGGCGCTGCAGGGCGTGATGGGTTTTGTGCTGACCGTGCTGGCGCTGCAGATCGGCATGACCGTGCTGTTCGCGCTGTGGCTGGTGTTCCGCTGCATGGGCCGCGACTACGAGGCGGCGGTGATCACTGCGGGCTTTGGCGGCATCGCCCTGGGCTCCACCGCGACGGCCGTGGCCAACATGACGGCCGTCACCCGCAGCCATGGCGCGGCGCACCGGGCCTTCATCATCGTGCCGCTGGTGTGCGGCTTCTTTGTCGACATCGTCAACGCGCTCATCATCCAGCTGCTGATCTGAGCGGGGCGCAGGCCAGGGGGCGGTCATGGGGACCATCGCCGTGGTCCACGTGGGATCGTGCGGTGGTCAGGGCCGCTGCGGCATGCCCTGCCTGGTGCTCCAGCAACCAGGGGGCTGGATGCGTCATCTGGCTGTCATCTGCCGCTTGCACAATACCGTTCGTGGGCTGATGAAGAATTTTGGGTGAAGGCTGGTTGATCCCCTTCACAAGCAACCGAACCTTGGTCCACGCCAACACCGAACCGCTGCCGCGCCCCTGGGGACCGGCAGCGGTTTTTTTATGGCCATCTGAAAAAAGAGCGCCTGGCGCGCGTCCATAGGCTGTTTCAGATGGTTTTTGATCTGAAATTCAGTCTAGACGTGCGCCAGCCGCTCTGGTTTTTACAGCTGCGCCAGGGCCGTGTGCACTTCCTGGCGCGACAGCAGCTCGGTCAGCACCACCGGGGGCTGGCCCGGTGCCAGCAGCACGTAGACCGGCACGCCGTTGCGGCCCAGGGCGGCCAGGGCCTGGGTGATGGCCGGGTCGCGCCGCGTCCAGTCGGCGCGCAGCAGGGCCACGTTGCGGCGCGCGAAGTCGGCCAGCACCTCGGCATCGGCCAGGGTGGTGCGCTTGTTGACCTGGCAGGTCACGCACCAGGCGGCGGTGTAGTCCACGAACACGGGGCGACCGGCGGCCAGCAGCGCCGCCTGGGCGTCGGGCGACCAGGGCTGCCAGGTGTCGCGCGCCGAGGTGGCCGTGGCCACCGGCGCGGGCTCCAGCAGGTTGCGCCCCAGGCTGTGGGCCAGCCACCCGGCCAGCGCCAGCACCAGCAGGGCCAGCACCGCGCGCGTGCGGCCGCGCAGCGTCAGCGTCCAGGCCAGGGCCGCCAGGCACAGCAGCAGGGCCAGCAGGGTGGCCGCGCCGTCGATGCCGGTCTGCTGGCCGATCACCCACACCAGCCAGATCACGGTGGCGAACATGGGGAAGGCCATGGCGCGGCGGAAGGTGTCCATCCACGCGCCGGGGCGGGGCAGCCAGCGCAGCAGCGCCGGCTCCCAGCTGACCAGCACATACGGCAGGGCCATGCCCACGCCCAGGGCCGCAAACACCGACAGCGCCTGCGCCGCCGGCAGGCCCACGGCAAAGCCCAGCGAGGCGCCCATGAACGGCGCGGTGCAGGGCGAAGCAATCGCCACCGCCACCACGCCGGAGAGGAAGGCATCGCCCAGCGGATGGCGGGCGTGCAGGTTGGCGACCCGGCTGGGCAGGACGTGGCCGAACTCGAACACGCCGGCCAGGTTCAAGCCGATCAGGGTGAACAGCGCGGCCAGCGCCGCGACCACGGCCGGCGACTGCAGCTGAAAGCCCCAGCCCAGCTGTTCGCCCGCCGCGCGCAGGCCCAGCAGCACGCCGCCCAGGGCCAGGAAGCTGAGGACCACGCCGGCGGCATAGGCCAGGCCGTGGCGGCGCTGGGCCGCGGTGTCCGTGCCATGGCGGGCAAAGCCCATGACCTTGATCGCCAGCACCGGGAACACGCAGGGCATGAGGTTGAGCAGCAGGCCGCCGACCAAGCCGCCCAGCACGGCCAGCAGCCAGGTGGCGGCGCTGGCGCTGGGCGCGGGCGGGGCCGGCAGCGTGGCCGCGGCCTGCTGGTTGGCGGCCAGGGCTGCCGCCAGCGCGGGCGACACGCTGGCCAGCTGGGCCGCCTGCCAGGGCTGTTGCACCGTGGCCTGCACGCGCCAGGCCTGGGCGGGCGGCGCGTGGGCCACGTCGGTGCCGGTGGCGGGCAGGCCCAGCACCAGGGGCAGCTGGGGCGGGGCCTCGCCGCGCATCGGCGACAGCGGTACGTCGGCGGTCCACACGGCGCCGTCCCAGCGCTGGTGCCAGTCCTGGCCCAGCACGGCGGCATGCACCAGGGTGTCGGCGGTCTCGGGGTACAGCGCCAGGGTCTGGCCGTGGGCCGCCTGTGGCAGGCCGGCCACGCGCAGCTGCAGGCGCTCGCCGCCGTCCGGCGCGCTGGCGCTGGCCTGGGCCGTGTCCAGCGCCAGCGGCGCCTGGGCGTGGGCGGCCTCGAAGGCCGCGCTCCACAGGCTCTGGGGAGCGGAGGCCGGCAGGCGCAGCAGGAAGTTGCCTTCCTCCGGAATGCATTCCACGCGGCACACCAGCCAGCTGGCGTGCAGCCGGATGTCTACCCCGCCGTCGCTGCCGGGGACAAAGTCGGGCGCCACCTGCAGCGGCACGGGCAGCAGCACCGTGCCTTCGTAGCCGTAGTTCAGCATGTCGCCCACGCGGATCTGCTGGGGCACGGGCCAGGCGATCTCGCCCGCCTGCAGGCCGGCCGGCAGCTGCCAGGTCAGCTGCGTGGGCAGGCCGGAGTCGCCCGCGTTCTTCCAGTAGGTGTGCCAGTCGGGCTGGTGCTCGATGCGCAGGCCCAGCGCCAGCGGCCGCCCCGGGGCGATGCCTTCGGGCGCCAGTGCCACCAGCTGGGCGCGCACGCGCGGCGTGACCACGGTATCGGAGGGCCCCTGCGCCGCCGCGCCGCCCAGCTTGAGCTGCAGCTGCGCCTGGGCCGCGGTCGGCAGCGCGGCGCCGCACACCAGCAGCAGGCTCAACAGGATCAGCGCCCAGGCAAGGGGCAGGCGGCGGAGAAAAGCGGGGGCAGATATCGGCATGGCAAAGCTTGGAGGCGGAAACCGTATTGTGGTTCCTTCCGCAGGGCGCCTTTCGGCCGGGCGGCGGCGTACCGCCGCAACACGCTCTAAGATCAGGGCCATGTGCTCCTTCCCCCTCCCCGTGAACCCGCCCGATGTCCCCGATGTGCCGCTGACGGCCTGGCCCGCGCGCCATTGGGCCGGGGTGTCGGCCCGTGACTTCGCCCTGGCGCAGCGCAGTGGACTGGCCGCGCAAACCGTGGCGGTGCTGCCCGTGGGCGCGGTGGAGCAGCACGGCCCGCACCTGCCGCTGTCGGTGGACAGCACCCTGGTGGACGGCATGGTCGCCGCCGCGCTGCCGCATCTGCCGGCCGAGGTGCCGGTGCTGGTGCTGCCCACGCAGCAGATCGGGCTGAGCCTGGAACACGCCAGCTACGCTGGCACGCTGGGGCTGTCGCCCGCCACGCTGCTGGCGCTGTGGACCGAAATCGGCGCCTGCGTGGCCCGCGCCGGCGTGCACAAGCTGCTGATCTTCAACGCCCACGGCGGCAACGTCAGCAGCATGGACATCGTCGCGCGCCAGCTGCGCATGCAGTGCGGGCTGCTGGTGTACCACAGCAGCTGGTTCAACCTGCCGCTGCACGGGGCCGATGCGGCCTTCAGTGCCCACGAACACCGTTTTGGCGTGCACGGCGGGGAAATGGAAACCTCGATGCTGCTGCACCTGGCGCCCGCGCTGGTGCGCATGCAGCACGCGCAGAACTTCGCCTCCACCTCCGAGGAACGCGCCCGGGACTATCCCATTCTGGGCAACGGCAAAAGCGCCAAGCTGGGCTGGGCCATGCAGGACTACAACCCCTGCGGTGCGGCCGGCAACGCCGCTGCGGCCGATGCGGCGCGCGGTCAGGCGCTGGTGGAGGCCGTGGGGGTCAGCTTGGCGGCCCTGCTGGCCGAGGTACACCGGCTGCCGGCCACGACCGTGGGCGCCGAGCCCAGCCCCCTGGGCTGAAACGCTCCCGGCGCGGGCGGGCATTGCCCCCGCACAGCGGCTTTTTTGGGCGGCGCGCGTGGCCGCCTCCCTTTGGCTTCTCTACAAGGCCGCGAGCGGACCTCCGCCGCAATCGGTGAAGGTCCGCACGGGTCAGGCATCTGCTGTGAGCGTGCCTGGGGGAATGGGCGCCGGTGCGCCGCGGTGCACGCCCGGGGCTCAGCGCGCCCGGCCGAACTTGTGGTCCAGCGTCCAGGCGCCGGGGACGCACAGGGCAAACTGCAGGAAGCCGCCGGCAATCGACAGGTTCTTCATGAACTGCAGCAGCTGCATCTTGTCAGCGAAGTTGTTGTGGAACACCACGGCGGTCATCAGCGTGAAGCCACACAGCAGCCAGGCACTCCAGCGTGTGCGGTAGCCCAGGACGAAGGCGCCCGCCACCAGCAGTTCGGCGAATAGGGCGCCGGCATAGGCCAGCATGGGCAGGGGCAAGCCGGCCTTGGCGATATAGGCCATGGACCCTTCGGGGGCCATCAGTTTTCCAAAGCCGCTGTAGAGGAACAGTGCGGCCAGCAGCACACGGGCCAGCAAAGAGGCCAGGGGTGTGAATGAAGCGTTCATAACAAGCCTGTGAAGCAAGGGGGGAAGCTGCGCCGGGCTACCGGCTTACTGGGCTTGCGCCTGCAGGCGCTGGACGAGCGCGGTGTAGGCCGTGCCCTTGCGCGATTGCTGGTACTGCGCCAGGCGGGCCTCATAGCTGGGGTCGTTGGCGAAGCTGCGGTCCCCCTGGACATAGGCATCCAGCCCGGCCTGCTGCCACAGCTCCCAGTCGGCCTGGACTTCGGCGCGTGTGAGCGGTTGGCCCACCACGACGGGTTCGGGGCCGGCCCAGACTTCTTGCGAAACCACCGCGTTCGGGGCAGCAAAGGCGGTGCTGGCGGCCATGCAGGCCGATACGATGGTCAGGGCGCGCAGGTGTGGGGCAAATTGCATGACATTCAATCCTTGGAGTGGGGCAGCGCGGTACTGGCTGCATGGACTCCAGTGTCTGGATTGGCCCGCGGCACGTATGTGCCTAAACGCACAGTTTTTTCAATCGCCCGCGTGGGTGGTAGCGGCTGCCGCCAGGGCCTGCAAATCGTGCAGGGATGCGATGTGCAGCACCCTAGAACCGGCCTTGCGCAGCAGGCCTTGTTGGGTCAAGGCAGCCAGCTCACGCGCCACTTGCTCGCGGTTGGTGCTGATCTTGCTGGCCAGCACGGCGTGGGTGGGCATGGGGTCGATGCGTGCGCTGCCATCGGGCTGCACGTCCTGGGCCAGGCGCAGCAGTTCCACATGCAGGCGCGCGGGCACCCCCAGGGTGCTGAGCTCCAGCACGCGTTGCGTCAGCTGGCGCACCAGTTGGGTCAGGTGCTGCAGCATGCGGCGTGCCAGCAGGGGCTCCTGCTCCAGCAACTCCAGGAAATCGGCGCTGCCCAAGCTGAGCAGCTGGCTGTCCTGCAGGGCGATCACGTCGGCAGAGCGCTGTTCGCCATCGATGGCGGACAGGTCGCCAAAGTGCTCACCCGGGGCGTGGTCGCGGAAGGAGACTTCCCGCCCTTGCTGCGAGTAGGTGGTGATGCGCACCAGCCCGCTGAGCAGGAAGTAGACATCGCTGCCTGCGGAGGCGCGGGTGAACACCGGGGTTTTGGCGGCCACATTGCGCCAGTGGCAGCGAGCTGCGATCCGTTGCAGGGTGGCGTCGCTGCACTCTGCCAGCAGGTGCACGCGGCGCAAGGCCAGGAGGGAGGGAGCGGCAGGACGGGACATGGTGGCGAGCAACAGCGAAAAAAGCGGCAGGGGCCGGTGCCCCGGCCGTGCGGCAGCCACGCCGCCCTGTCGGGTGAGTGAACCTTCTGCGGGAACCCGACACCAAAGGCTGCGCAGGCCGGTGTGCCGGGCACACTGCGCGCAGCCCATGACCGCCATTTTCTCCCATGCACCGATTTCCCTTGTTGAAGCCTTGGATGACGCGACGCCCCCCACAGTCGGGGGCGTGGCTTTCGGTGCGCGGCCTGCGCTGGTGCAGTGGCTGGGTGCTGTGGATCTATGTGCTGCTGCACCTGCTGAACCATGCGACGGGCCTGGTCTCGCTGCGCGCGGCCGAGGCGGTGCGCGAGGGCCTGCATGCGGTCTGGCATTCGCTGCCGGGCACCGGCGTGCTGTACGGCGCCTTGCTGGTGCATGCCAGCCTGGCCTTGCTGGCGGCGGCGCAGCGGCGCACTTGGCGCATGCCGGTGGCCGAAGCCGTGCGCCTGGGGTGCGGCCTGGCCTTGCCGCTGCTGCTGGCGGCCCACTTCGCGGCGACCCGCTGGGTCTCCTCGGTCTGGGAGGTGCCCACGCACTATGAGCGCGTGGTGGCCCTGTTGTGGACCCCCTGGGGTGTTGCGCTGCAGCTCAGCCTGCTGACGGTGGCCTGGGTGCATGGCTGCATGGGGCTGCACTTCGCATGGCGGGCACGCCGCCTGTGGCAGCGCAGCCAGCCGGTGCTGCTGGCTGCGGCCACCCTGTTGCCGGTGCTGGCCGTGCTCGGGGTCCTGTCCATGGGCCGGGAGCTGGGGGCCGGGCAGGCGCCGGTGGCGCCGGCCTATGCCTCTGCCCAGGTGGCCGACAGTGCGCAGTGGGTGAAATGGGGCGTGCGCTGGACCTGGGGGCTGCTGCTGGCGCTGGCGGTGGCTGTGCCCTGGCTGCTGCGCAGCCTGCAGGCCCGGTCGCGTGGCGCCGCGCAGATCCGTCTGGAGTACCCGGGGCGCAGCGTGCAGGTCCCGGTGGGCTGGTCGGTGCTGGAGGCCAGCCGGTGCCACGGCATTCCCCACCTGTCCCTGTGTGGCGGGCGGGCGCGCTGCTCGACCTGCCGGGTGCGGGTGCGCAGCCTGGGCACGGCCTTGCCCGAGCCCTCGCGCGATGAGCGCGCCACCTTGGCGCGCGTGCAGGCCCCGGCCGATGTGCGGCTGGCGTGCCAGCTGCGCCCCCGCGGGGATGTGCAGGTCACGCCGCTGTTCCGGGAGCGCAGCGCAGCCACCGAGGCCGCACCCGGGCAGGAGCACGAGGTGGTGGTGCTGTTTGTCGACTTGCGCCAGTGGTCCGCCCTGTCCGAGCGGCAGTGGCCGGTCGATCTGTCCTGGGTGCTGGAGCGCTACTTCGCGCTGGTGGGCAGTGCCGTCCACGACTGTGGCGGGGTGGCGAACCAATTCATTGGCGACAGCATCATGGCCATCTTCGGGCGCACGTCGGATCTGCCGACGGCGGCCCGGCAAGCCGTGCAGGCCGCCGCACGCATCGAGGCGCAGATGCAGGCCTGGAGCGCAAGCTTTGCCGAGCAGTTCGGCCAGCGGCTGGACTTCGGCATGGGCATGCACGCCGGCAGCGTGTTGCTGGCCCGCGTCGGTTTTGCCGACAACACCACGTTCACGGCCGTGGGCGAGGTGGTCAACACCGCCAGCCGGCTGCAGGAGTATTCCAAGGTGGCACAGGTGCGCCTGGTGCTATCCGCCTATGTGGCCCGGCTGGCGCAGGTGGACGGCCAGTTGGGTGCTGCGCAGCCGGTGCCTGTGCGCGACCGCAGCGAGCCGCTGGAGGTGCATACCGTGTCCCGGCCCAGCGAGCATTGGCTGCCGGACGCCGTGTAAGCCGGGGCATGCCCTTGCGCCTGTGCTTAGGGCGCATCGGGGTCGTGGTGGCTGTGGGCGGCCAGGTGCTGGCGCACCTGCTCGGCAATGGTCACGGCCGCCGTGCCGCCCAGCTCGTCCACCATCTGCCGGGTCACGGCATGGTGCAGCAGCATCAGATCGCGCAGCTTCTTGAACGCGGCGGGGTTGCTGTGGCCGGCCACGTACCCATCGTTGGCCAGCACACGCTCGGCCACGCCAGGGGCGTCCAGCGCAACCTGGCAGATGCTGGCCATGTGCTGCACCTCCAGCACCACCAGCACCACCTGCTGCAGCAGGGTCTTCCAGTGCGAGGTGGTGAATCTTTCTTCATGGGTCATGGGCTGCTCCGGTGGTACCCGATGGGCGGAATCCACGGCGCCCTGCAGGCCACGGCGCCATGTGTCAGACGCATCCTAGCCCCAGGCCTGACACCCGGTGGGATGGCCCGCGGCCTAGGCGGTCACGGGGCCGGGCCGGCCGTGCTCCACCACCCAGTGCGTCAGCGTCGTGACCGGGCTGTCCGCACGCAAGGGGTCGGCCTGGCGGCCCTGCTGGCCGAGGTGCACCGGCTACCGGCCACGACCGTGGGCGCCGAGCCCAGACCGCTGGGCTGAGGCCTGCGCGCCGTGGCAGGGCGCAATAGAGGTTGGCCCGTCCGCGGCCTTTGATCGCAGCGCACAGCACGCAGCAACTCGCCCGTTCCCTGGCGGGCCGCGCCAGCGCCGCTGGCGTCACGCAGAGCGCAGGGTGGTGGACGGCTGCAATGTGCCGCGTGCCCTCTGATTCGGCACCGTGCGCGCGCCCGTCACCTGCGGTGCCTAGCTGGCCCAGCGCAAGGACGCAATGTCATGCGTGAAGATGGGGTAGTTCATCCACAGGCCCTGCAGTCCCTTGCGCGCCACGGCACTGACCTGTGAATTGAACAACCAGACGTTGGCGGCATCCTGGGCCAAATAGCGTTGCATGGCAGCGTACAACAGTTGGCGCTCACGCGGGTTGCGGGATGCTGCGTGACGTTGCGTCAGGTCGCGGAAATCTGCGCTGTCATAGCCAAAGTAATACCCGGGATCGGCATAGATCATGTGATCCAGCGGTTCGACATGGTTGATCAGCGTCAGATCGAAGTCCCCCTGGAAGGTATTGCTCAGCCACTCCTGCCAGGTCACTGGCTGGAGGTGCACCCGAATGCCAACTTTCTCCAAATACGCGGCGATGAAGGGGCCTCCTTCGCGGGCGTACGGAACGGGAAGCAGGGTCAGCGTGAGTTCCAGGGGCGTCTTCATGCCAGCTTGTTGGAGCAGCTCTTTGGCACGCTCCGGGCTGTAAGCATGCAGGTGCGCAAGATTCAGGAAGCCAGGGTCCGTAGGGGCAAAGTGGCTGCCGATGACATTGCCTTTGCCTTGCAAAATGCTGCTGACGAAAGCTTGGCGATCGATTGCATGGGTGATTGCACGGCGTACCCGTACATCTTTCAAGACAGGGTGGCGGTGGTTGACGGCCAGCATGCCTTTGCCACTGGAAGAGCCCAGTAGCACTTGGTAGCGCGGATCGCCGTGGAAGCGGTGCAGATCGTGTGTGATGAAATTGATGAAGACATCCACCTCGCCTTGCTCCAAGGCTCGAGCCTGCTCTTCCAAATTATTGATAAAACGGAACGTGGCGTGCTCAATCGCTGCTTTTTCTGGTGCTCGAAAGGTCGCAGACTTGCGCATTTGCACACTGTGTCCCTTGCGCCACCTGACAAATGCATACGGACCTGTACCAATCGGTTGCGTGGCAGCAGAGGCGGCTGAATTAGGGTGAAGGATGACTGCGCTGGCTTCTCCCAAGTGAAAAAGAAAATGTGGATCAGGATTGCGCAGTTCTAGCTCGAAGCGAAGAGCGCCTTTGGCGGTCATGCGCTGAATGTTGTCAAAGACGCTTTTCTTGGCCTTGTTTGGAGAGTTCGGAGCCTGTGCTTGGCGAAAGCTGAAGAGCACACACTCCACATCCAGCGCAGCGCCATCGTGAAAGCGCACATTCGGCACCAACTCAAAGGTGTAGATGCGTTGACTGGCGTCGATCTGCCAGCGGGATGCCAGCAACGGTTCGACGGCTCCGTTTTCGCTGATTTTGACCAAGCCCTCAAAAATGTTGTAGAGCACCACCTGGCCGCAGGCGGCTGCTGCAAATCGTGTGGGGTCCAGGCCATCAGGCTCCAGTGCAATATTCAGCGTTACGCTGTCACGCCGGGGTTGGGCAATAGCGGAGAGTGGCAGACAAGCCGCCAAGCCGGTTGCGCCCAATTGCTGGAGGCAACGGCGACGAGGAATGTTCGGTACAGGCATGAGAGGGAACATGGCGTCCTTGGTTATTGGCTGCGATGACCGTATGCATCAATCAGTATCCGATAATTGACCAAACGCACGCGGCTTGTCAGCAGTTATTTGACGCTACGAGTCATGTTGCGAGGTTGGCTTTCATCTTTGTAACGCGCGGATAAGCTCAGGGAACTGGCGTACCGGTATGGTCCAGGGGGCGCCGGCAGATCGCTGAATCGGCATGCACAAGCTTCAACAGTACAAAGGCAAACATCTCTGGCATGTGATCGCCGTTGTGGTGATCGTGCAGCTGGTACTCGCTTGGGCAGGCATACACGTCTATACGGAGCGTGAACTGCGCTATCGCCACCAGATAGAGAGCGCCCTCAAGAGCAGCAACGACCAGGTGCTCCAGAATTTGGCCAAGTGGCGGGCACGCACGTTGGCCGCCGCCGAGTCGCTGATGGACGACCGGTTGTTTGCTCAGGCTTTGTCGCGATGGCTGGCTCAGCCGCAAGCACCGGTTCTGGATGATTTGCAGAACCGTCTGCGCAGCCTGACAGAGCGCAATGAATTTGCCAAGGTGCTGTTACTGGACGCCGAGGGGCGCGTCCTGGTGACAACGGCGGGCGCGGATAACCGCATGCTCCCTGAGCGTGAACAGGCGGCGTTGAAGCAAGCCTTGCAGCAAGCTCAGGCGGTGGTGGTCGAGCCTTACCGGCAGACCCAGTTTGCGTATCCCATGTTTTCCGTGTTCACCCCTTTGTACGATGGTTTGCAGCCTCTGGGGGTGCTGTGGATGGTGGTGGACTTGCGCGCCAACCTGTTTCCACTCTTGAATGCCATTCAGCAAGGCAGTGCCACTGCGGAATCGATGCTGTTGCAGCGTGAAGGCTCGGACGTGGTGCACATTAATTCGTTGCGACATCGCATCTCCCAGCCTTTGGAACGGCTGGCCTCCATCGACCAGGATGATCTGGTGTCCGTGCAGGCCTTTGCGGGTATTCGTGGCGTTTTTTACGGCCGAGACTATCGGCGGCACCAGGTCCTGGCAGCCAGTGGCGTGGTGCCGGATTCTCCGTGGTTGCTGGTGAGCAAAATCGATGTGACTGAGGCATTTGCCCACGATCAGCGCAAGGAAGGGGTTTTCTTGGGCCTGCTGATCGGTATTTCAGTCTTACTCATGTTGTCCACGGTGCTGTACTGGATCTGGCGTACGGGTCAGCGCGAACATGTGCTCAAAGTCGAACTTGAAAACCACATGAAGTGGCTGGAGCGAGCGCAGAAAACGGCATTGCTGGGCTTTTTTTCGATCGATTTTTCAAACCGGAAGATCATGCTGTCCCCGATGGCGGCAGAGATATTGGGAACGCAAGGCCAGCGGCAACTGAATTTTTCCGACTTGGCACGCTACATACCCGCAGAACAAATCAAACGCACGCTGCGCAAGCTGTTCAAGGTACGGCGTTTCGGGACGGTGCAGAAAATTGAGTTCGAACTGCGTCCCCAACTCATGCAGTCGCATACGCATATGTTGGAGTGCTGGTGCGAAATGGAAGATGCCGCTGCATACGATCAAACGGCCAAAATCATAGGAACCATCCAGGACATCACACAGCGCAAGGCGACGGACCAGGCCCTGGAGAAATACCGTACTTTGCTGGAGCACCAGGTACGCAAAGACAGCTTAACCGGGCTGTCCAACCGCCGCGCCCTGGATGAGGCATTGGATCAGGCATGGGAACATGCCATGCGTGACAGCCAGCCTTTGGCGGTGTTGGTGATCGATATCGACCATTTCAAAAGCTACAACGACCACTATGGCCATTTGCAGGGGGATGTGTGCCTGCAGCAAGTGGCCCACGTCCTTGAGCAGCAGGTGCAAGGGGGGGATGGGTCTGCATTCCGCTTTGGTGGGGAAGAGTTTGTGGTGTTACTGCCCAACACCACGCTTGCTCAGGCCGAGCAGATAGCCTGCCATCTTTGCCAGGACGTTCAAATGCAAGGCCTCGAGAACGCCGCAGCTCCGGAAGTGCAGGTGGTCACGATCAGCGTCGGCGTTGCCAGCGTGACGCCGAGAACGGGCGACTGTCTGGGAGGCCGCTCTTTGATGGCCATGGCGGATGCCGCGCTGTACCAAGCCAAGAGCGCTGGGCGCAACCAGGTGTGCGTGCAAACCGCAGACTGATCGGCCTCCGGTCTGGCGGGATGGTGCCGCTAGCGTCACCTCGCCTTGGGGCGTGCGGTGCTGCTGAAATGTTTCCCTGATCCCCAGCGGAGAGTCCGTACCGCGATGCAGGCCGTTGCCATGCCCGCACCCGCGATGGGCATTCAGCGCAAGCGCACGATTCGTGATTCCAAAGCCCATGTGCTCACTGACGGACTGCATCCATCGCCGGTTTGCATCCAATTTCCACCGGGCCGGCTTTTCCATCCTCAACGGCAAATTGCGCCAGCGTCGTGACCGGGCTGTCCGCGCGCAAGGGGTTGGCCACGGTGCGCAGCTGGGTGCGCCAGGTGGTGGGGGTGATGTCCACCAGGCTGTAGCCACGTTCCTCGCAGCGGGCCAGCAGCACCTGCGGGTTGTGGGCACGCAGGGCGTCGACCTTGTCCTGGGTGGTGCCGCTGCGCGAGCTGATGGAGGTGGTGCAGAACTCGCTGGCCAGCACCGGGTTGCCGGCGCCCGGGGGGCGGTCGGCCAGCGTGGGCACGGCGCAGACGTAGTTCTGGTGGATGTCGCCGCCCAGCAGCACGCTGTTGTGCGGGGCGGCCTCGGCGATCTGCTGGCTCAGGCGTTGGCGGGCGGCGGGGTAGCCGTCCCAGCTGTCGGTGGACTGGTGGCCGCTGGGCCGGCGGCGGGCGGTGAACAAGGTGGTCTGGGCCACCACGCTCCAGCGTGCGGCTTCGGGGTGGTGGCGGCTGTCGGCCTGCAGCTGGCGGCCCAGCCAGGCTTCCTGTTCGCGGCCCAGCAAGCTGCGGGCGGGGTCGAACAGCTCCGGGCAGCGGTCCGTGTGCACGCTGCCGCTGTCGGCCTTGCCCGGTGTGCGACAGGCCTGCAGGCTGCGGTACTGGCGGCCATCCAGCAGGTGCAGCTGGGCCAGCGATCCCCAGCGCAGGCTGCGGTACAGCTGCAGCCCTTGCAGGCTGCGCTGCAGGGCCCCGGCGCGCAGCGGCATGTTCTCGTAGAACGCCTGCCAGGCCACCATGCGCCGGGCCAGAAAGGCGCCGGGATCGCCCATGCCCTGGTCGGCGGCATAGTCGTTTTCCACCTCGTGGTCGTCCCAGATCACGCTCCAGTTGCAGACCGCGTGTGCGGCCTGCAGCAGCGGATCGCTTTTGTGCAGTGCATAGCGGTCCCGGTAGTCCTGTAGCGTGCGGGCGGTGCGCAGCGGTTGCGGGCGGGCCAGGCCTTCGGCGTTCGCGGGCTGGGCGTACTCGTAGATGTAGTCGCCCAGGAACAGCACCAGGTCCGGCTGGTCCTGCACCACGGAGCGCCAGGCGGCGTAGTGGCCGTGCTCCCAGCGCTGGCAGGCGGCGAAGGCCAGGCGCAGCCTTGGTACCGCCGACCCGGGCGCAGGGGCGGTGTCGCAGCGCCCGGTGGGGCTGATGGCGTCGCCCTGCATGAAACGGTAGAAATAGTGGCGCCCCGGCGCCAGCCCGTTGACCTGCACATGCACGGCGTGTCCCCATTCGGGCAGGGCCTGGGTCTGGCCGCTGGCGGCGATGTGGCGGAACGCCGGGTCGTGCGCCAGTTCCCAGCGCACGGTCAGCGCGGGCAACGGCGGGGCCTCGGCCTGGCCCAGCCAGTGGGCGGGCGGGGTCAGGCGCGTCCAGATCAGGGCGTTGTCCGGCTGCGGGTCGCCACTGGCCACGCCCAGGGTGAACGGGTCGTGGTCGGGCTGGGCGCTGCCGCTGCGGGCCCAGGCGGGCACCTGGGCCAGGACCGCCCCCAGGCTGGCGCCCAGCAGCAACCCACGGCGACCGGTGAGCGAACGATGGAAAAGTGAGCTGTTCATGCAGGTATGGTGCGCGCTGGAGGTGGTTTTGAATGAAAGTTCGTCCGTGCCGCAAGGGCAACCTGACGCGCCGGCATCACGGCCGCGATGCCGCTCACCGGGGTGCCGGCCGCGGAATGCTCAAGGGGCGGCATCCACGCTGTCCGGCAGCAGCCACAGGTGGGTGCACTGCCAGTGGTGCAGGATTTCGCGCAGGACCAGCAGTGCGGCGGCCGCGCGCGGATCGGGGGGCAGGTCTAGGGCTTGGTGGCTGTAGTGGCGGCTGGACTGGGCCACCAGGCGTTCGAACAGCGCCTCGATGGCCTCGCGTGTGATGGCGGGCACCTGGCCCGGGGCATGGCCACCGACGGCCTGCAGGGCCAGGCGGCGCAGCAGGGGATCGCGCGTCGCCAGCAGGGTGTGCGCGGGCAGCAGGCGTGCCAGCGGCATGACGGCGTCTTCCACCTCCATGATGCCGGTCTCCAGTTGGGCGGGCGTGGGCATGCGCTGCTGGAAGCTGCGCTGGCTCAGCGACTGCAGGCCCAGCGGCAGATGGTGCAGCACGGGCGGGCTGGTGTCGCTGTCGCTGACCAGCAGGGTGCAGACGGGGCCCTCCACCGCGAACAGCGCCAGGGCCTGGTGGGAGGACAGGGCCGTGCCCAGCTGCGTGCGCAGCTGCTGCAGGGTGGCGAGGCTGGGGGGCTGCGCGGGGCGGTCGCCGGGCGCCGGGGAGCGGGGGATTCCGGACATGGTGGTCTGCTGCCGTGGCGGTACAAAGCCTTGGTTGTAAGCCCATTCCAATGTCCCTGCAGCGTACGCAGCGTGGCCGGTGCGCGGTGGCGGTCCGTGGCGGGGGCAGCCACCGGCGGTACTGCCGCAGCAGGGCGGCGGCAGAGGGCCTCAGGCGAAGGTGACCCAGTCGCG
The DNA here is from genome assembly GCF_018064205.1 of Comamonas aquatica. Lineage (NCBI taxonomy): Bacteria > Pseudomonadati > Pseudomonadota > Betaproteobacteria > Burkholderiales > Comamonadaceae > Comamonas > Comamonas aquatica. The sequence goes on from NZ_CP072916.1 coordinate 3,865,947, forward strand.
GGTGGCGGGCGTATCCAGGTGGCCCAGGGTGTTGAAGGTCTGCAGCATCAGGCGCTTGGGGCTGGTGCTGAGTTCGGTCACGGCCGTGTTGCGGATGCGCATGTTCAGGGCAATCGACACCTCGGCCGGCGCGCCCAGCACCAGGCCCGCGGCGGTGGAGATGGGGCCGCCGCTGCTGACGACCAGCACGTCCCCGTCCGGGTGCTGGCGGCGCAGCTGGTCCAGGGTCTGGCGGATGCCGTCGGCAAAGCCTTCCCAGGTGGGCATGCCGGCGGGGCTGATCACGCCGGACATCCATTGCGCGATGGCATCGCACAGCAGGCGAAAGTGCGCCCGGTAGCGCTCCGGGGTGTCTGCCGGTGGCAGCGGGTCGGGGTGGATGCAGCGGATCAGCGCGTGGCTGTCGTACTCATTGAGTGCCGGCAGGGCCTGGGCCGCGGGCAGGCCGGGCAAGGTGGCCTGGATGCCTTCCAGCGTCTGTACATGGCGGCGCAGCGTGCCGGTGCAGATCGCGTCGAAACGCTGCCCGCGCTCGTGCCAGTAGCGGCCCAGTTGCTGGGACTGCTGCAGCCCCAGGGGGCTGAGCTGGTCGTAGTCATCGGCGCCAAATGAAGCCTGGCCATGGCGTACAAGGTAGAGGGTTCCCATGGCCGCAGATTGTGGAAGCGGTCGATGCGGAATGCCTGTCCTATCGGAGACGATGGTGGCTGCCGAGCCGCAGTCCCCGGGGGCCAGGCCGGCCTGCAGCCGCGTGTGCCTGCAGGCTGGGGCGCCGTGGACGGGGTGGAGAGAAGATTTTGATAGCTGTCAGCGCTGATGGGATGAGCGCTTCAGCCACTTTTCATTCACAGCTGCGGTGGCAGCTGCACCCAATGGTTGTCCAGGGCCAGGTGGTCGCTGCGGCCGATGGCCGTCTGGCCAGGCCACTGCAGCACCTGCTGCGTGCCTCCAGACCACACGGGCGTGCGCGGCGGCTGCAGCGGCTGGATCACGCTGGGGTTGCTGAGGCTGTACACGCCGGCCTGGGCATCCTGGCGCAGGCAGCGCGCCGCAGCGTCCGGTGTGGCCGGGGGCTGCCACCAGCTCAGCACGTCGGCGCGCGGGCAACTGACGGCAAACAGGTGGCCGTCGCAGCTGATGTCACCGCCATAGCCCTGCCAGGGCGCGCCGGTGGAGCGGGGGGCGGCGTGCAGTCGCTGGCCGTCGAACAGGGCCAGCACCGGGGCGTGGAGCTTGTCCTCGGCCAGGTCGTGCTCGGCCTGCAGGGCAATGCCCAGCCAGCGCTGGCTGGGGTTCCAGGCCACGGCCGGGCCCCATGCCAGGTGGCGCAGGCTCAGCCGCGGATCGGGCAACTGCCATTGGCCGGCGAGGGCGCCCTGGTCCTGGGGCCGCAGGCGGACGATGGACGAGTCCATGTGGTCCAGGCGCAGCTTGCGGCGCCCGGTCTCGGGCTGCGTGGGAATGCCACCGTTGGCCACCACCAGGCTGCCATCGCGGTCCAGCAGCAACTGGTGTGGGTCCATGCCGCCGGTGCGCCATTCGGCGATCTTCTCCAGCGTCTGTGCGTCGCGCACGCCAATCAGGCCCTGGCTGTCGGCCAGGTCGGTTTCGGTGGTGTAGAGCTGCCGGCCGTCGGCACTGGCGATCACGTGGCCGTTGAAGGCGCGGTCGGGCTCGATCCAGTGCCAGTGTGCGCTGCCATCCGGGTGCAGCTGCAGAAGCCAGTCGCCAGGGCGGCGGCTGGCAAACAGCAGGCGGCCATCGGCCAGCTGGGTCATGCCGTGGGCCCGTGTGGGGATGGCATGGGCCTGGACCACCTGCAGGCGGTCCGTGGCGGTGGCCGGGGCCTGCAGCACGCCGACAAACAGGTCGGGCCCGACGGCCCAGGCCGCGGCCCAGCGGGGAGTCTGGGCGGCTTGCGCCCAGGGGCGCGTAGGCCAGGCGGCCAGCAGCGCCATGCCCTGCAGCCACTGCCGGCGCGTGCGCGAGGCGGGCTCAGTCACCGTCGGCATCCGAGAAGCCGATGGTGACATCCAGGGCCAGGGCGACGTCGTTTTCCACCAGGTGCTTGAGCTGGCTCAGCGCCCGGCTGGCGGGGGCGGTGCGTGCCAGCTCGACACGGTCCACGGCCTGCATGGCGGCATCGGCCTGCTGGACGGCGGCGCGCAGCTCGTCGGCCAGGCGCGTCCAACCCTGGGCTTCGACCAGGCGGGCGATGCTCACGTGGTCCGGCTGGCGGGCGTCGCCGACGGCCAGGTGACGCAGCGAGCCCCATTGCGCCTGCCAGCTGGCCAGCGTGCCCTGGCTGGGCGCGCGCGTGACGGCGGCCGGCTTGCCCGGGTTGGCGCTGCGCAGCGGCTTGTCCATCGACTGCCAGCGCAGCCGCTCCAGGCCGCCGATCCACTGGTTCAGGAATTCTGCGGTGCTGTGGAAATCCAGCGTGGTGCTGGCGCTGGCGGCCAAGTTGGCCTGGTGCAGGTCGTGCATTTCCTGGGCCAGCTCGGCAGCGACCAGGCCGACGTAGTGGCAGGCCGGGGTGTGGGGCTGGGCCACGTCGACCCACAGCAAATGCTCGGCCGCCGGGAAGCCCTTGGCCGGTGCGCCAACCGTCTCCATGGCGGCCAGATCCTGGGGGGCCTTGCGCAGCGCGGTCTTGAGCAGGGGCAGGCGCAGCGGCTGGAAGTCGACCATGCGCGCGGTGCGGCGTTCGATCTGCGGGCCCATGGCCAGCGCCGACAGGCGCTCCCAGTCCTGGCTGGCCTGGGTGAACTGGGCGCGCGCCGCCGCCAGGCTGGCCTGGCCGGCGCAGTACTGCTGCACCTGGGTGTGCAGCTGCTGTGCGGAGGCACTGGCCTGCGCCGATTGCGGCACAAACCATTGTGCGTACAGCGCCTGGGCGGCGGCACCGGAGGTCAGGGGCGGGGTGGTCGGTGCGGCGGCCAGGGCATGGCCAGCGGTCAGCAGCCCGATCAGGCCCAGGGAGAAGAAAGAGCAACGCATCACAGAGATTCCACAAATTGAACCAGGGCCGCCCGGTCCGGTGCCGGCAGGTGGCGGAATTGTTCCCGCGCCGCCTCGGCTTCGCCACCGTGCCAGAGGATGGCCTCGGCGACGCCGCGGGCACGGCCGTCGTGCAGCAGGCGCTGGTGGTCGTTCACCGCCGGCAGCAGGCCGATGCCCCACAGCGGGGGCGTGCGCCACTGGCGGCCATTGGCGGCAAAGTCCGGGCGGCCATCGGCCAGCGCCTCGCCCATGTCGTGCAGCAGCAAGTCGGTGTAGGGGGTGATGTCCTGGCCGGACAGGGCCGGGCTGCTCAGGCGCGGGAACAGTGCGGCGCCGGTGCGGTAGCTGGGGCGGTGGCACTGCGCGCACTGGGCGGCATGGAACAGGGCTTCGCCGCGCAGCACACCCTCGTCCTGGGCGTTACGGCGCGCGGCCGGGGCCAGGGTCGACTGGTAGAAGATGACATCGTCCAGCGCATAGTCCTCGATCTCGACCCCCTGCCGGCCCTTGGCATTGCCATTCGGCGCGGCCAGGCAGTCTTTTTGCGCGGGGGTGCAGGTCTGCTGCGGGAAGCGGCTGGAGGTGATGCCGATGTCGCCCAGGAAGGCGCCGGCGGTCTGGTGCGCCAGGCTGCCGACGTTGGCCTTCCAGCCAAAGCGGCCCAGGACCATGCGCTCGGCGTAGGCATCCCAGACGTAGTTGGGCTGTCCCTTGATGGGGCCAGTGCTGGCCGCCTGGGCCTGGGCGTTGGCCAGGATCTCAGCCTCGGGGATGGCTTCCAGCAGGCCCAGGCCGATCACCTGCGGGGCAATCCGCGGGCTGACCATGACGTCGGGGGCCATGGGGCCATAGGCCAGGTTGCGCAGGTGGTAGCGGGGCTTTTCCAGGGTGTAGGGCGTGCCGTCGGCGTACTGCCCCTCGATGCGCTCGTAGCTCAGGTGCACCTCGCCCTCGCCCTGGACGCCGTGGATGCCCATGGTGTTGAACTGATCGCCGTACACGGGCTCGTGCTTGGGGCCGCCGTGGGCATCGGTGCCGGGCACCGACAGGCGCAGCAGCAGGCCGGCAAACGGCTGGGGCGCCAGCGGGTTGTGGAAGTCGGGCGGTTGGGCGCGCCCGTCCTGCACGTGGCAGCCGCCGCAGGAGCGGGCCAGGAAATGCGGACCCAGTCCGTCGCGCGCAGTGGTGGAGGCCGGGGCCTGGACCCAGTTGCGCTTGAAAAAGGAGTTGCCCACCACGAAGCGCGTGCGTTCGGCGTCATTCAGGTTGGCGGCGGGCAGCGAGAAGGCGTTGCGGCCGTTGGAGAACACGGTGGTCTTGCCACCGGGCTGGGCATCGGCGGCAGGGCGCGCAAACAGGGCCTGCGCGGCATCTGCGGCGGTGGCGGCTGTGTCGCCAGGGGCCGGGCGGGCGGTGCAGGCGGCCAGCGCCAGGGCGGTGGCCAGCACGCTGCTGGTGCGGAGCAAGAAGGTCATAGGCAGGGGGCCGAAGGCCCGGAAACAGGCACCGCGGCCAGGCCGCGGTGCAGGAGGACAGGCAGCCGTGGCTGCCGCTCAGGGGTCGACCAGGTTCAGCTGTTCGAAGCCGACGGCCTTGGCCGCGTCCACCAGGTCTTTGCTTTGCTGGGTCAGGGAGTCGATCGTGGCCTGGATCTTGGCGCGTGCGGCGCTGTCGCGCGCGCCCTGGATGGCCTGGTCGAACGGGGCCGGAATGGCTTGTGCCGAGGCCACGGACTTGGCAATCTGCAGCGAGGTCTTTTCGGCGATCACCGGGTCCTGTGCCGCCACCCAGTCGCGCAGGCCGGGGCCCTGCAGCACCGTGCCGTTGCGGCGCTGGTAGTGGCCCAGCCAGACATTCTGGATGCCCTGGGCGTTGGTGACCGCGTCGCGGTGGGTGTTGTCCGAGAAACAGGAGTGCTCGTCTTCCTGGTCACGGCTGGCCATGGCCACTTCCAGGCGCTCGCCCGCCAGTTCGCCGCGCGACAGCGAGCCCAGGCCGATGAACACCTTGCGCAGGGATTCGTCGCCGCCCTGGTCGAAGGCCGCGCGGAAGTTGTTCTTCACGCCGGGCTTCCACTGGTCGGCCACGGATTGCAGGTCGTCCAGCAGCAGCTCGGTCACCACCTTGAGGTAGGCGCGGCGGCGGTCGGCATTCGGCTTCTTGCCGTCCACGAAGTCGGTGTAGGGGCGCGCGCCGGGGCCGTGGTCGTCCAGGTCCTGGCCCCACAGCATGAACTCGATGGCATGCCAGCCGGTGGAGATGTTCTCCTCGCCGTCGTGCTCGTTCAGCGCGGCCAGGCGTTCCTTGGTGATGGGCAGCTTGCGGTTGTTGATCAGGCCGGCGTTGTCATCGCCCACCACATAGTCCACATAGGATTCGTCCATCGGCCAGGCGTTGATCTGGCCCTCGGGGCCGTCGGCGTTGTCGATGGGGCCGTCGTAGAAGCGGAAGGCCTCAGTCTGGCCGTAGAACTCGCGGGCATCCAGCCAGGCCTTGCGCGCCGCATTCTGGGTGGCGGGGCTGGGCTTGGCCAGGAAGGCATGGATCGCCTTTTGCATCTGCTGCGCGGCTGCGATGGTGTCACTGTAGTTGGCATACACCAGGGTGCTGTAGTGCTGCACCACGGCCGAGGCCTGGAGCGCGCTAGGGCCGGCGCTGGCCGCAGCGGGTTGGGCGGCGGAGGCCGGTGTGGCCGCGAGGGTACCAAGGGTCAGGGCACTGGCAATCAGATAGCGATACATAAGGCAGGCAGTGGCACAAGGCAGAATCAAAGATGCGCGGATTTTACGCGATTGATAATTATTTTTATTTGCTTTATCGCAACGCTGCCGGGCCGTGGCCTGACGGGCCTTCGCTCAGAGCAGCACCGTGCCCTGCACGCAGGTCACGGTCTGCCCGCCGATCCACAGTTGCTGCTGCGCGTCCTGCTGCACGGACACCCAGCCGTCGCGCCCCACGCAGGCGCCCTGGTTGGCCATGTAGGGCGCCTGCAGGTGGCCCTGCGCGATCAGCCAGTCGGCCAGGCTGCCGTTCAGGCTGCCGGTGACCGGGTCTTCGACACCCGTGGTGGAAAAGGCCCGCACTTCCAGCTGGGCCTGGGCTGCGGCCGGTGCGGCGCGCAGGCCGGTGGCAAAGGCTTCGGCCTCGCGGCAGGCGCGGCCGATCAGCGGTGTGGCGTCGTCGGCCCGGTAGCGCGCCGCCACCCCCACCTTGTGGCCCAGGGCCTTGATGCGCGCCAGGTCCGGCTCCAGGCAGAGCACGGTGTCCGGGCTGTCCAGCAGCAGGCACAGCCAGTGCGGGCCGTTGTCCAGGTAGGCGGCGTCCAGCACCTGTTCGTTGGTGATGCCCAGGGCCTCGTAGATCAGGTGCAGGTGGGCGGGCAGCGGCAGGGCGCGGGTGGCCGGGGTGGCAAACGCCAGCCCGGCGGCCGAAGGCTGGATGGGGATCAGGCCCTTGGCGCATTCCTGCACGATGCGCGCAGGGTTCTGGGGTGTGCCGCCCTGGGCCAACCAGGCATGGCAGGTGCCCAGGGTGGGGTGACCGGCAAACGGCATTTCGGCGGCCGGGGTGAAGATGCGCACGCGGTAGTCGGCGCCCTGGGCGCGGCCGACCTCCGTCGGCGGCAGCACGAAGGTGGTCTCGGACAGGTTGGTCCAGCGCGCAAAGCTTTGCATCTGGCCCTCGTCCAGGCCCTGGCCATCCAGCACCACGGCCACCGGGTTGCCCCGGTAGGGCTCGGCGGTGAAGACGTCCACGGTCATGAACGGGCGGGTGGTCAGGGGCGGGCAATGGGCGGACATGGCGGGGGTTCCCAATCAGAGCGAACAAAAAAGCGCATAGCTTGCGAGAAGCTATGCGCTGTGCACGATACGCCACCCGGGGTGGCGTCCAGGCGATTATTTGGCCTGGAGCGCGCGGATGGCGGCGGCCAGGGCGGCAATGCCCTGGTTGATCTGCGCGGGCGAGACGGTCACGTACGACAGGCGCAGGGTGTTGTGCTCGGCCTCATCGGCAAAGAAGGGCGCGCCAGGCACAAAGGCCATGCCGCGCTCGACCGCTTCGGGCAGCAGGTCCTGGGCGTTCATGCCCTTGGGCAGGCGCACCCACAGGAACATGCCACCCACGGGACGTGTCCAGCTCACGTCCAGGCCGTCCATTTCGCGCTCCAGGGCCACCAGCATCACATCGCGCTGGGCCTTGTACATGGCACGGATGGTGGGGATGTGCTGCTGGAGGAAGCCGTCCTTCATCACCTCGGCGACCACGCGCTGGTTGAAGCTGGGGCTGTGCAGGTCGGCGGCCTGCTTGGCCTGGGTCAGCTTGCCGTAGACCGACTTGGGCGCCACGATGAAGCCCACGCGCAGACCGGGGGCCAGCACCTTGGAGAAGGAGCCCATGTAGATCACGCCCTCGGGGTTGCGTGCCGCCAGCGGCAGGGGGGGCTCGCCCTCGTACCACAGGTCGCCGTAGGGGTTGTCCTCGATCAGGGGGATGTCCAGTTCCTGGGCCTTTTCCACCAGGGCCTGGCGGCGCGCCTCGCTCATGGTGCGGCCGGTGGGGTTCTGGAAGTTGGGCAGCACATAGGCGATGCGGGCCTTGTCGGCACCGGTGCCGACCTTGGCGGCGAAGTCCTCGACCAGCATGCCTTCGTCGTCGCTGTCCACGCCGACGGCCACGGGTTCCATGGGGGTGAAGGCCTGCAGGGCGCCCAAGTAGGTGGGTTTTTCCACCAGGATGCGGCTGCCTTTGTCCATGAAGATCTTGGCGATCAGGTCCAGCGCCTGCTGGCTGCCGGTAGTGATCAGCACCTGCTCGGGGTTGACGTCCCAGGGCAGGAAGTCGGCGATCGCCTGGCGCAGCGCAGGAAAGCCTTCGGTGGTGGAGTACTGCAGCGCCGCGGCGCCGTCACGTTCCATCACCGCGTTGCAGGCGGCGGTGAAGGCCGTGATCGGGAAGCCCGCGGGCGAGGGCAGGCCACCGGCCATGCTGATGATGCCGGGACGGTCGGTGAGTTTCAGAATCTCGCGGATCGCGGAGGAGTTCATCTTGGCGGCACGTGCAGCCAGGGTCCAATTCGTCATAACTACTCAATCTCTAGAAGCGGCGCGCGCACTGTGCGCGTGCCGGACAAGGCGTGGTGCGAAGAGCATACCGTTGTGGGGCATGGCCGCGTCACCCGGAAACTACGCATAGCCGGGCGCTGCGGCAATGGACGTCGGGCACGGGATGGGCGGCGGCGCCGGTGCAGCTATTGTGGGGCGAAGCACCGCAGCTTGCAGGGGCCGGGCCGAAAAAATCATCGCCGCTTCAGGCGCGCAGCATCCAGGCTGCGGTGCCCACCAGCAGGGCGGCCATCAGGCGGTTGAACCACAGCAGGCGCCGGCCGTGGGCCAGCCACTGGCGCAAGGCAGCGCCGATGCAGGCGTAGCACAGGTTGCTGCAGAAGGCGTAGCTCGCCATGACGGGCAGCACGACGAGCATGCGCTCGGCAAAGTTGGCCTGGCCAGCGACCCATCCTGCGACGATGGTCAACGCCAAAAACCATGCCTTGATGTTGATGAATTGCAGCAAAACCCCTTGGGCAAAACTGATTTGCAGCTGCGCGGGCCGCGCCTGGGCCAGCTGGCCGCTGCCCGACAGCTTCCAGGCCAGCCACAGCAGGTAGCCGATGCCCACGGCCTTGATGCCCGCACGCAGGGGTGGCAGGCCGGTGATCAGCGCGCCCACCCCCAGGGCGCACAGACCCAGCAGCAGGGTCCAGCCGACGGGCACGGCCAGCACGAAGCGCAGGCTGTGGCGCAGGCCGTGGTTGGCCGCCATGGCGGTCGACAAGGTGGTGTTGGGGCCGGGGGTGAAGCTCATGGCCGTGGCCAGGATGAGCAGGGCGGTGAATTCGTGCAGGGGCATGGCGGGCGGGGTCAACAGGGGCGCACTGTAGGCCGCTGCGGGGTGCCGCGCCAGCGCGTTTTCACCGACGGCATGGGGAGCTTGTCAAAAACCGAAGCTGCTGGCGCTGATCTCGTCTGATGTTCGATGACTTTTCGATATGAAAAGCTTGCCAGATGAGCGCCAGCTGCTTTGATTTTTGAGAGCTTTACCAGCTGGGCCGCTGGTTAGGCCATTCGCACACCAGGCGCAGCAGGGTGCGGTTGACGTGCTCCAGGCTGATCTCGTGCTCCTCGCACAGGGCGCGGATGGCGTGGGCGCCGTCCTCGCTTTCCAGCGCCTGGGCCAGCTGCAGGCTGGGGGCGTAGGGGCCTTCGCCCTGTACGGCCGCCTGGGGGATGCGCTCGGACAGCGGCAGGCGCGTGAGCGTGGTCTCCAGCGGCTCGTCCAGCACCTCGTGCAGGCGCGAGAACAGGCCGCACAGGTAGACCTCGCTGCGCAGCTCCTGGCTGACGCCGGCATCCAGCAGGTGCGAGGTCAGCGCGGCGCGCATCACCATCGACAGGCGGATGGGCTGCAGGTCCTTTTCGTGGCTGGCGTGGATCAGCTGGGTGCCCAGCCATTCCTTGAGCGTGCCGTAGCCCAGCATCACCAGCGCACGGCGCAGCGAGTTGATGGGGTTGCGCGCGCCCAGGGCGGCCGAGTTGGCGTACAGCATGAAGCGGTAGGCCAGCAGCGGGTCCTCGCTGAGGATTTCTTCAAAGGTTTCCAGCGACTGGTCGGCATCGACGGCCTTGAGCAGCCGCAGCACGTGCTCGTGCGAGGGGTGCAGCACGCGGGCGCCGCGCAGCTTGTGCAGCACGTCCTCGTCGGGCCAGCCGGCGATGGCGCTGGCGTGGTAGTGCTCCAGGCAGCGGCGTGCCAGGGCCTGGCTGTGGATCTCCTCGTACATCTGCCCTTCCAGCAGCGACAGCCGCTGGGGCACGGCCTGGTCGGCCGTGGCGTGCATCAGCGCCAGCGCATCCTGGGGTTCCAGGTGCAGCAGGCTGCAGGCGAAGTTGTTGGCTTCCTGGGCCGTGGGCAGGCGTTCCATGCTGCCGCGCCAGACCAGGCGCACGCCCTTTTCGGCGGCGCGCGTGGTCAGGGCGCGCAGCAGGGCGTTGGCGTTCAGCCACTCGGCGCGCACTTCCAGCGCCCAGGAGAGGTTGGGGCCGATCTGAGCCAGCAGACCTTGCAGCAGCGCCGGCGATTGTGGCGACAGCAGCAGCAGGGGGGCGTGGGGCGACCACATCTCCTGCAGGATGCGCAGCAGGTGGGCCGTGTCGGCCGGGTTGTCGGGCGTGTCGTGCAGGAACAGTTGCACGCCCGCCAAGTGGCGCTGTGCATTCCACAGCGGGCGATAGCCCATCACCAAAGCATTCAGAACGAATTCCACAGCGCAAGCGCTCCGTGTTGAGGTCTAGGGAGGGCTGCCGTTGCCAGCCGCCCGGGACCGGGTGGCCCCGCCGTTGCGGGACCACGCACCCAGGCTAGTGGGGGCAGCGCTCAGCGGATGTAGTCGAACAGCGACAGCTTCTGGATGGAGGCGTAGGACTGCAGCGCCGCCGAGACCGCGGTCTCCTGGGTCTTGAGCTGTGCAATCGCCTTCACCATGCCTTCGGAGTCGTAGTCTTCCGCGGCCACGCGCTGGGCCTGCACCTGCTCGTCGCGGGCGTCCAGCGTGTTGTTCATGCGCTTGGCCTGGTTCAGCAGGTCCCCGGCGACGCCGCGCACGGTGGAGATGCGGTTCAGCGCGGTGTCCAGCTCGGCCAGCGACTGGGCGATGCCATGGGCCAGGGCGCCGGAGTTGGTGCTGCCGTCGGGGTTGCCGCCGTTGCGCACCGTGGAGATGGCGCGGTCGATGGCATCGAAGACGGAAATGGTTTCGCTGGGCTTGACGGTGAAGCTGTCGCCCACGGCCGGTTCGCCGCTGATGGTCAGCGCCATGCCGGCGACATCGATGGCGTCGCCCGCCTTGTAGGGCAGCATCGTGGTGCCGCCATCCAGGCTGTACGACAGCACACCGCTGTCGTCGTGGAAGCTGATGGTCACCGCCGCGGTCAGCGCGGTGGCGGTGGCCGGGTCCTTGATCACGCCGGCGTCGGTGTGGGCCTTGCCCTGGTTGGCCGGGTTGGCGTCCACGGCCAGCACGCCGTTGCCGGTCTTGCCGCTGAAGAAGGCCAGCGCACCATCCAGCGAGTTGGTGATGGTGTATTCGCTGCTGTTGGGCTGGCCGGACTGGATGCCGTTGCCGCCATTCGGGAACGGTGTGTTGGCCTGGGTGTCCAGACCGCGGAACAGGGGCAGGCCGTTGCTGTCCGTGCGGTTGCTGTACTTGAGGATCTGGGCGCGCAGGCTGGTCAGCTGCTCGACCAGGGTGTCGCGCTGGGTCTGGTTGTAGGTGCCGTTGCCGGCCTGCACCAGCAGCGTGCGCAGCTCCTGCACGGCGCTGTTGATTTCGCCCAGCGTGCCTTCGGCGTACTCGACGGTGGCGGTCTGCGCATCCAGCATGCGCTTGTCGGTCTCGATGCGGTCCAGGCGGGTGCGGGCGCGTTCGGCCAGGGCGGCCGCCACGGGGTCGTCACTAGCGCGCAGCACGCGCTTGCCGGCCGTGGTGTGTTCCATCTGGCTGGCCAGCTCCGCTTGCTGCTTGCTGATGTTGCTGATGGTGCGGTCATACATGTTGGCCGTACCCAGGCGTGTAATGCTCATGGAGAACTCCTAAACCTTGATGAATCAGCCGCCGACCGCGTTGAGCACGCTGTCGAACAAGGATTGCGCGGTTTGAATGATCTTGGCCGAGGCCTGGTAGGCCTGCTGGTACTGCAGCAGGCGCGCGGCTTCCTCGTCCAGGTTGACGCCGGACACGGCGGTGCGGTCGGCATTCAGGTTGTTGGCCACGGTCTGCGACAGCTGGGCCGCGTACTTGGAGCTTTGGGTGCGCGTGCCGATCACGGCCATGGCCGAGGAGAAACCGTCGCTCAGCGTGGTGCCGCCGTCAAAGATCGTGGCATCGCGCAGGGCCAGGAAGGCCGAGGCATTGCCCGCGTTCAGCTTGTAACCATCGCCCAGGTCCAGGGCATTGCCCACGTCCACGCTGTCGCCGTTGCTGGGCGTGCCGGTCAGTGTGATGTTCCAGCCGTTGATCTGGATGGCCTGGCCCGAGGTGTAGGGCGCGGCGGCCGAGGCGGCACTCCAGCTGCTGGTGGCCGGGTCGTAGGTCTGGTAGCTGTAGTTGCCGGCGCCGTCGAAGGTGATGCGCACCGGGGCGTTCTGGGCCGGCACGCCGGCCAGGTCCGTGGCGCGCAGGCTGCTCATCTGCAGCGTGCCCTGGTTGCCCTGGTTGATCTTGGCGGTCACGGCGCTGGACACGGCCAGGTCGCCGGCGTTGTGCACCAGCGGCTGGATTTCGTCGGCGGCCGCGCTGAAGGGCTGGAACAGGATGCTCTGGCCCTGGGTGGCGCTGGCCGTGACCGTGGCGGGCACGGAGAACTGCAGGCCATCGACCTGGGCATCGATGCCGTTCACCGGGTCGATGGGCAGGTTGGTGGTCTTGCCGTCGGAGATGCGGATCAGCTGGGCGTTGCTGCTGCCGTCGAACAGGATCTTGTAGTCTGAGGCGACCAGGCTGCGTGTGTCGGTCACGGTGGCCGTGGCGCTGGTGGCCGGGTTGCTGACGTCGTAGCCGGTGATGTTGCTCCAGCCCTGGGTCTGCGTGGTCAGCTTGAACAGGTCGGTGCCGTAGTTGCCCGACAGGGTCAGGCCCAGCTTGTTCTGCTGGTTCAGCTCCGAGCCGATGGCCAGTGCCAGGCGGCCCAGCAGGTTGCGGCCGACGACCAGGTCGTCGTTGTTGAATTTCAGCAGGCCGGCGATCTCGCCGCCACCCACCATATTGGCGGTCAGCTCGACCTGCTCGCCATTGGGCTGGCTGAAGTACAGCGACAGCTTGCCACTGCCCGGGTATTCGGTGGTTTCGGCCACGCTCAGTTGGCCGGCGCTGCTGCCCAGCACCAGCGGCTGGCTGCCGCCGACGAACAGGTTGATGCCGCCGTTGTCGGCGTCCACCTGGCTGGTCTGCACGTACTGGTTGATCTCGCGGATCAGCTGTTCGCGGGCATCCAGCAGGTCGTTGGGCTGGTGGCCCGAGGCCACGGCGCGGCTGATCTGGGTATTCAGCGCGGCCACCTGGCCCGCCAGGTTGTTCACCAGGGTGACGTTGTTGCCCAACTGCTGCTGGGTGCTGTAGTCCTGTTCCTTGAGCGTGGCCGAGGCCGCGCGGAAACGCGCCGTCAGCTCGCTCATGCGGGTCAGCACCACGTTGCGGGCGGTGCCGTCGGACGGTGCGGCCTCCACATCCGCGAAGGCATTCATCACGCTGTTGATGGCGGCGCCCAGGCTGCTGTCGCCACCCGAGTACACGTCCTGCATCTGCATCAGCGACTGGTAGCGGATGGCGTCGGCGGCGCTGGCGGCATTCGCTGCGTTCGACTGCTTGCCCAGCAGTTCGTTGTAGTGGCGCATGACGGTGGCCACTTGCACGCCCTTGCCGACAAAGCCGTTGCCCACGTTCTGGCCGATCAGGGCGCTGGTGGCCACGGTCTGGCGGGAGTAGCCGGCCGAATTCGCGTTGGCGATGTTGTTGCCGGTGGTGGTCAGGGCGTGCTGGTTGGCAACCAGGGCGGAAACGCCGACGTTCATCAAGCTCATGGTGGAGGTCTTTCTAAAGCTTTAACCTTGGGTGCCCTGCTGCGCGGCGCGGGCACTTTCGATCGCGCGGGACAGCTTGCTGGCGTAAAGAGGGTCGGTGGCATAGCCCGCGTTCTGCAGGGCCGTGGCGTAGGCCTTGGCGTTGCCCGTGCTTTCCACTGCCTGCGCGTAGCGCGGGTTCTCCGTGATCAGGCGGGCATAGTCGCGGAAGGAGTCCTCGTACGAGTCGTAGGCGCGGAACTTGGCCTTGACCTTGCGGGGAATGCCGTCGACGTATTCGGTGGTGGTGATCTCGGCCACCTTGCCCTTCCAGTTGCCCGTGGCCTTGATGCCGAACAGGTTGAAGGAGTTGCTGCCGTTGTCGCCACGGATCTCGCTCTTGCCCCAGCCGGTTTCATGGCCGGCCTGGCCCAGCATGTAGCTGGCGGGAATGCCGCTGTCGCGGGCCACGCGCTCGGCCGCGCTGCTGTGGGCCTGGACGAAGTTGTCACGCCCCTTGGGCGACGGCGCATAGGCGTCCAGAAAGGCCGTGCTGCCCACGCCCGAATTGCCCGACAGCCCCGGATAGCGCGCAGTGCGGCCGGCAAAGCTGACGGTGGAGGGGATGCTGAAATTGCGTTCGGTGCCGCCCAGGGCCGCTGCGGGATTGACGCCGGCCTCTGACGGATCGATGCCCATGGAGCGCGCGATCTGCGCCGTGATGGCATCGGCCAGGCCGCCGGGCATGCCCGCCATGGAGACGGACAGCTGCTGGTCCATCATCGAGTCGGCCAGCTTGGAGCTGTCGTTGTCCAGCAGGCCGCTTTTCATGGTCGCCTGGCGCATGCTCTTGATCATCTCGTGCATGAACAGCGACTCGAGCTGCTTGGCGGCTTCGCGGGCGGCTTGCGGGTTGTTCGCGTTGGCCTGGCTCTTCAGGCTGTTGAGCGAATTGATGTCGGTGGCCAGCGCATTGTTGGCCGACAGAGACAGACTCATATCACCTCCAGCTCGGCGTTCAGGGCACCGGCGGCCTTGATGGCCTGCAGGATGGCCAGCAGGTCCTGGGGCGTGGCGCCCAGGGTGTTCAGCGAGCGCACCACATCGGTCAGTTGCGGCGAGGACGGCACGCGGATGACCTTGCCGGGCTCCTGCGTGACGTTGATGTTGGTCTTCTCGGTCACCACGGTCTGGCCCTGCGAGAAGGCGCCGGGCTGGCTGATCACGGGCGTGGAGTCGATGGTGATGGCCAGGTTGCCGTGGGCAATCGCGCAGGGGCCCAGGGTCACGGACTGGTTCATCACGATGGAGCCGGTGCGGGCGTTGATCACCACCTTGGCGGCCGGCTTGTTGATCGGCAGGGTCAGCTCCTGGATGTCGGCGATGAAGCCGACGCGGGCGCCGGGGTTCACGGGCGCGCGCACTTCCACGGTGCGGCCATCCAGGGCCATGGCGGTGCCCATGCCGTGGCGGCCGTTGATGGCCTTGACCACCTGGCTGGCGGTCTGGAAATCGGTGTCGTTGAGGCCCAGCTTGATGGTGTCGCCGTCATTGATGGGCGTGGGCACGGCCCGTTCGACCTGCGCGCCCTGGGGGATGCGGCCGGCGCTCAGGTGGTTGATCTGGACCTTGGAGCCGCCTTGCGAGGCCCCAGCGCCACCGACCACCAGGTTGCCCTGGGCCAGGGCGTAGATCTCGCCATCGGCGCCGCGCAGCGGCGTGGTGATCAGCGTGCCGCCCTTGAGCGACTTGGCGTTGCCCATGGACGAGACGTTGATGTCGATTTGTTGGCCGGGCTGGGCAAAGGCGGGCAGCTCGGCGGTCACGATCACGGCCGCGACGTTCTTGAGCTGCAGGTTGTTGGTGTTGGCCGTGGCCGGCAGCGTGATGCCCATCTGCTGCAGGTAGTTGGACAGCGTCTGGGTGGTGTAGGGCATCTGGGTGGTCTGGTCCCCCGTGCCATCGAGGCCGACCACCAGGCCATAGCCGGTCAATTGGTTGGACCGCACGCCCTGAACCGAGGCCACTTC
This sequence comes from Comamonas aquatica, assembly GCF_018064205.1. Lineage (NCBI taxonomy): Bacteria > Pseudomonadati > Pseudomonadota > Betaproteobacteria > Burkholderiales > Comamonadaceae > Comamonas > Comamonas aquatica. The sequence continues at coordinate 3,881,591 of NZ_CP072916.1, forward strand.
CTTGATGCGCAAGGCGTGGGCGGGAGCGGCCAGCATGCCGCCGCTGAGGGCCAGCAACGCCAGTGCGAGGCGTGCGCTGCGGAATGTGGGGAGCATGGACAGTACTTTCATACTGCCCAATTCTGGAGAGCTTTAGAAAGGGATAAAGCTCAAAAAGAAGCGCGACAACCAGCCAATTGCCTGCGCTGAATTTTGCTGGCCGCGGCCGCGCGATTCCACGCGCACATTGGCCACCTGGGTGGAGCTGATGACGCTGTTGGGCTGCAGCTGGTAGGGGTCGACGGTGCCGGTGAAACGCAGCACATCGACGTTCTGGTTCACGCCGATCTGCTTCTCGCCGGTGACCACCAGGTGGCCGTTGGGCAGCACCTCGACCACGGTGGCGGTGATGGAGCCGGTGAAGGTGTTGGCGCTGGTGGTGCCACCGCCGCCTTCGAAGTCGGCATTGCTGCCCACGCCGAGTTTGCCGAACTTCTGGGCCGTGGCCAGGGCCCCACCGGTCAGCACCGGCAGGTCGGTGATGCCGGCCGACATGCTGCTGTCGCGGTTGACCGTGGACGAGGACTGCTGGCTGGCCGTCACGCGTTCGGCGATCTGGATGGTGACCATGTCCCCGACCAGGCGGGCGCGGCGGCTTTCAAATGGTGGGCGGTAGCGGTTGGCCTGGAACAGGCCGCCCGTGGCCTGGGCCTGCTGCTGGGGCACGGCAATCGCCGTGGCAGGCAGCGGGTGGGTCTGGCTTTGCAGGTCGACCGGGGGCGGGTCGTTGAAGGCGCAACCGCTGATGACCAGGCTGGCCGCGCCCCACAGCGCGATGCGGGGCGTGCGCTGGGCCAAAGCGAAAACTTGGGAGGAGGGGCGAGAGGCGGCGGACATAAGCGCTCCGGGAAATGCAAAACAGGAGCGGCTTGCGCTGGTACAGCCTGGGTTTGCAATGCTTTTTGCTTTGAAACCCTGGCTGCGCAGGCGCCAGGCGCTCTGAATAGAGGTGTGAATTACAGCTGCGAGAGCTTGGCCAGCATCTGGTCGCTGGTGGAGATGGCCTTGGAGTTCATCTCGTAGGCGCGCTGGGTCTGGATCATCTGGACCAGCTCTTCCACCACGTTCACGTTGGACGATTCCAGGAAGCCCTGCATCACCGTGCCCAGGTTGTTGGTGCCGGGGGTGCCGGCCTGCGGGGCGCCGGAGGCGGCGCTTTCGCGGTACAGGTTCTCTCCGATCGGCTCCAGGCCGGCCGGGTTGATGAAGGAGGCGGTGTTGAGCTGGCCGATCTGCTGGGGCTGGGCGTTGCCGGGCACGGTCACGCTGACCACGCCGCTCTTGCTGATGCTCAGCTTGGTGGCGTCCTGGGGCACGGTGATGCCGTCCAGCAGCGGGTAGCCGCCCGCCGTCACCAGCTGGCCGGTGGCGCTGCGGCTGAAGGTGCCGTCACGGGTGTAGGCCGTGGTGCCATCGGGCATCTGGATCTGGAAGAAGCCGTCACCGCTGATGGCCACATCCAGTTCCTTGCCACTTTCCAGGGGCGTGCCCTGGGTGAAGTTGCGGGTGGTGGCCACGGTGCGCACACCCAGGCCCAGGTGCATGCCGGTGGGCAGCACGTTCTGTTCGTCGGCCTGGGCACCGACCTGGCGCAGGTTCTGGTAGATCAGGTCTTCGAACACCGCGCTCTGGCGCTTGTAGCCGGTGGTCGAGACGTTGGACAGGTTGTGCGAAACCACATCCATCTGGGTTTGCTGAGCAGACATGCCGGTCTTGGCAATCCACAGGGAATTCATCATGGTGAAGTGTCCTTCCGTAATTCAGGGGCCGGCTTTAGCCGTTCAGGCTCAGCAACTGGCTGGCGCTCTTGTCGTTGGTTTCGGCGGTGGTCAGCAGCTTCATCTGCTGCTCGAACTGGCGCGAGGCGGCGATCATGCCGACCATGGCTTCCACGGCGTTCACGTTCGAGCCTTCCAGCGAGCCGGCCACCATGGTGGCGTTGGCATCGGCCGGCAGGTCGCCCTGGGGCGAGCGGAACAGGCCGTCATCGCCACGCTTCAGGGTCTGTTCCTGGTTGGGGGTCACCATCTTCAGGCGGCCCACATTGATCGGGTCCTGGCCAGCCAGGGTGGCCACCACCGTGCCGTCGCCGCCAAAACTGATGCTGGCGTTCTGCGGAATGTCGATCGGTGCGCCGCCATCGGTCAGTACAGGCAGGCCGGTGGCCGTGACCAGCTGGCCTTCGGCCGTGACTTCAAGGGCACCGTTGCGGGTGTAGGCCTCCAGGCCATCCAGCCCCTGCACGGCAAACCAGGCATTGCCGCGCGCCATCAGGTCGGTGCTCTTGCCGGTGTGGATGGCGGGGCCGGCCTGGTCCAGGTGGCCGGAAGTGGCATCCAGACCGAACACGCGCGTGGTGGAGCCCTGGCCTTGCAGCGGCACCGAGCGGAAGGTGCTCAGCTCGGCACGGAAGCCCGTGGTCGAGACATTGGCCAGGTTGTTCGACAGCACCGCCTGCCGCTGCGCGGCCGCGTTGGCGCCGGTCATGGTGGTGTAGATGATGCGGTCCATTACAAACTCCTAATTGCGCGTGTCGGCTGCGCTTAGCGCAGGTTGACCAGGGTCGAGAAGATCTGGTCCTGGGTCTTGATGGTCTGGGCGTTGGCCTGGTAGGCGCGCTGGGCGGTCATCATGCCGACCAGCTGGGCGGTCAGGTCCACGGTGGATTCCTCCAGGGCATTGCCCTGGATCACGCCGAAGCTGCCGCTGCCGGCCGAGCCGTACACCGGTGGGCCGGAGTCGTTCGAGGCGACCCAGTTGTTGTTGCCATCGGGCTGCAGGCCCTGGCTGTTGGTGAACTTGGCCAGGGCCAGCTGCGCTTCGGCGCGGGTGACGCCGTTGGAGTAGGTGGCCATCAGCGTGCCGTCCGAGGCCACGTTCACCGCGGTGAGTTCACCGGTCGCATAACCGTCCTGGGTCAGCTTGGCCACGGAGAAGGCGCTGCCCATCTGTGTCACCTTGCCCAGGTCGATGTCCACTGGCCAGGGGCCGGGGTTGGGGTTGTTGGGGTTGGTGGTGGTGACGGTGGTGGTCAGCGTGGTGCCGGTGGGGGCCGCGAACTGGGGCACGTAGCCGGGATCCCCGGGGTTCAGGCCACCAGGGTCGGTCGCGCCGCTGTAGGCGGCCACGGTTTGCAGCTTGCCCGTGGAGCTGAACACCATCTGGCCGATGGGCATGGCATTGGGGTCCAGGCTGTTGTACACAGTCCAGGTGTTGGCGCCCGACTTCTGGAAGTACATGGACAGCGGAGTGGCCATGCCTTGTTCGTCGAACACTTCCAGCGACGTGCCATAGGTGGAACGTGCTGGGGCGGGCACGGCATTCTGGTCCACGCGCGCGTCCAGGTTCAGCGTGGCGGTCACGGTGCTGGTCTGCTTGGCGGGTATGGGGGTGCCGGCCGGGAACACCAGGTTGCTCAGGGCCACGCTGGTGCGCAGACCGGTGGTGGGGTCGACGGTGTAGCCCTGGACCTTGTCGCCATTGACCGTGACCAGTTCGCCGGCCTTGTTCAGCTGGAAGGCGCCGTTGCGGGTGTAGGCCGTGCCGGTGCCGGTTTGCACCACGAAGAAGCCGTCGCCGTTGATGGCCATGTCCAGGCCGTTGGCGGATGGGGTGGTGACGCCTTGCGTGAACTGCTGGGACACAGCGGCCACGCTGACACCGATGCCGGTGTTGGTGCTGCTGGATGCACCCATGGCGCTGGCCACCATTTCATTGAATTCAGCGCGTGAGTGCTTGAAGCCCACCGTGTTGCTGTTGGCGATGTTGTTGCCGATGACGTCCAGGTTCTTGCTGGCAGCGTTCAGGCCGGACAGACCGTGATAGAAACCCATGGTTGACTCCTACGAATTTAGAACACAGCCTTGACGCTGTTGTAGTTGATGCTTTCACCGTTCGCCAGCTCCAGCATGAGCGAGCCGTTGCTGATGCTGGTGGCGACCACCGCGTTGGGCGACAGCGTGGTGGACTTGACCGCGGCTTCGCCGTTGGTGGCGGTGACCTTGAAGCGCAGGTCCATGCTTTCGCCGGTGTAGTCGCTGCCGTCCCAGGTGAAGTAGTTGCGGCCCGCGTTGGCCGAACCCATTTCGATCGTGTCCACGAGCTTGCCGTTGGCATCGGTGATGGTGACCGTGACGTTGGAGGCCGAGGCATCCAGGTCGAAGGCCGCCGTGCCGGTCAGGTGCTTGGTGCCGTCCTCGGCTTCCTTGGCGGCCAGGCCCAGGTGGTTGCCGGCGGACAGCACGGTGTGGCCGATCATGGACACACCCTGCAGCATCTGCATGGAGGCGAACTGGCTGGTCACGCTTTCCACGGTGCTGTTGAGCTTTTCGATGCCGCTGACGGTGCTGATCTGCGCCATCTGCGAGGTCAGCTGCGAGTTGTCCATCGGACTGGTGGGGTCCTGGTTCTGCAGCTGGGCCACCAGCAGGGTCAGGAACTGGTCCTGCATGTCCGCCGCAGTCTTGGGCGAGCCGTTGCTGTTGGACGAGGTGTTGTTGGAGACGCCGGAAATCATGCGTGCCTACTTTCTGTGTGCGCTTATTGGCCCAGCTGCAGTGTCTTCAGCAGCAGCGACTTAGCGGTGTTCATGACTTCCACGTTGTTCTGGTAGGAACGGGAAGCCGAAATCATGTTGACCATCTCGTCCACGGCATTGACGTTGGAGTGGGTCACATAGCCCTGGGCATCCGCCAGCGGGTGCTCGGGGTTGTGCACGCGGCGACCGGGGGTGTTGTTTTCGGTGACGTCCTTGACCTTGACGCCGGCCGCCCCTTCGGGGCCCATGGGTGCGGTCTGGAAGACCACTTCGCGGGCCTTGTAGGCCTGGCCATCGGGGCCGGCGACGGCGTCGACGTTGGCCAGGTTGGAGGCCACAACGTTCAGGCGCTGCGACTGGGCGCTGATGGCACTGCCCGAGACGCTGAAGATGGAGAACATGGACATGGCGGTGGTTTCCTTGTAGGTCGGTGCGCTTACTGGCCGGTGATGGCGCTGAGCATGGTTTTGGCGCTGCCGTTCAGAAAGCGCAGCGTGGCTTCGTAACGCACGGCGTTATCCACAAAATTGGCACGTTCACGGTCCAGGTCGACCGTGTTGTTGTCCAGGCTGGGCTGCGAGGTCAGCGAATAGCCCAGGCGGCCCTTGCCGTCGGTGCCGAACTTCTCGGTGGGCAGGGGCATGTGCTGGCTGTGCGTGGTGCTGGCGGCCTGCAGCGCCTGGCGCACCGAGCCGTTGTCGCCCTGCGCGGCCTGCAACGTCTTGGCGAAGTTGAAGTCCCGCGCCACATAGCCGGGGGTGTCGGCGTTGGCGATGTTGCTGGCCAGTACCCGCTGGCGCTCCGCACGCAACAGCAGAGCGTCGCTGTGGAAGTCCAAACGTCCGGTCATTTTGTTGAGCATGCGAATCCTTGTGCGGTGTGAAAAACGGAATGCGGGGCGCCCCAGTCGGGCGGACTTTGGCACGTGCAGTGATTATGGAAATCCGCCGTATTTGCTAAAGCGCGAAGAAAGCAGGCTTGGGTGGGTACTTTCGGGGTTTAAAAGTCGCAGGGCTGACTACAGTGGCTGGCATGCCCCATGACCTGTTCTCGACCGCCGCCCCTCTCCGTCTTGCACGCGCCCTGGTGCGCACGCTGGCCAGCGTGGCCGTGGGCGGTGCGGTGCTGGGGGTTGGGGCGCAGGACCTGGGGCAGATCAGCAGCGAGTGGCTGCAGGGTGCACTGTCCAAATCGGCCGAGATGCAGACCATGCCGTTGCGCATGGAAGTGCAGGTGGGCCGGCTGGACCCACGGCTGAACCTGGCGCCCTGCCAGAATGTCGATCCCTACCTGCCCAGCGGCAGCAAGCTGTGGGGCCGCACCCGCATCGGCCTGCGCTGCGTGGAAGGTGCCAAGCCCTGGAATGTGTTCCTGCCGGTCACCATCCAGGCCTTCGGCCCCGCCTGGGTGCTGACCCACAATGTGAGCATGGGCGAAGTGCTCACTTACGATCACGCCATGCAGGCCGAAGTGGACTGGGCCGAGTCACCCCATGCCATCATCGCCATGCCCGAAGATTGGGTGGGACAGACGGCGGCGCGCAACCTGACATCCGGGATGGCCCTGCGCCAGACCATGGTCAAGGCGGCGCAGATCCTGAAACCGGGTGCCACCGTCAAAGTGATTGCCCAGGGCGGCGGCTTCATGGTGACCGGCACTGGCCGGGCGCTGGAAGGTGGCGCTGCCGGCCAGAACATCCGGGTGCGCATGGACAACGGGCGCACCGTCACCGGAACCGTCAATCCGCAAGGGGAAGTCTTGGTTGCACAGTGATACAGACGGATTTGAAAGAAAATACTCAAGTTATCTTTCACGCCGCCGATAGCAAGACTACAGAGCCCGGAGCGGGGACATTGGAGAAAAACATGAAGGTCGGACAGAACACCAACGTCGAAATGCTGGCAGCCAAGCTGCAGCAGAACGCTGCGCAACAAGCCCAGCAAAAACAAAACGGCACCGCCAGCGAGGTGGTGCAGCAAACCCGCAGCAATGCGGCAGGGGTGCCCGTGACCATGTCGAATTCGGCACGTTCCCTGGACCAGAACAGCAAGACCTCGTCGGATGTGGACATGGCCAAGGTGCATGCCATCCGCGAAGCCATCGCCAACGGTACTTTCAAGGTGAATGCCAGCGTGATCGCCGACAAGATGCTGGTGGACGCCTCGGCGCTGCTGGGTCTGTCCCGCGCCTGAAGCCTTCCCGGGGCGTTGGCCGCCGCTCAGCCTTCCGACCTTCGGCTGAACGGATCGACCAACGCCCCAACTCCATCTGAACCCGCTCAACCTGCGCCTGTCGCGCCCGCACCATGCAACTCAGCGAAGCCCTGGAACAAATTGACGGCATGATCGACCTGGTCAGCGCCCTGATCGTGGAAAACCAGCCCGAATCCACCGAACAGGCCATCCGCCAGCTGCGCGACGGCATGCAGGCCTTCGCCGGTCTGGCCCAGCGCTTTGGCGCCGAGCAGTTCACGCCCGAGAACGTGCAGCGCATGCAGGCCATGTCCGGCCGCCTGACGCAGATGCGCGGCCACATCTCCAAGGTGTCGGCCATTACCGGCCAGCAGCTGGCATCGCTGATCCCCGAGCAATCGGTCCACCACACCTACGGCGGCGCCAAGCAGCCCGGCAGCGCCGCCTCGGTGGCGCGCATGTACCACATCAGCGGTTGATCTTAAAAAGAGAGCGCATGGCGCTCGTCTTTCGGGTGTTTGCGGCACAAATGCCTTGCAAACGCCGGAATCACCTGCGGTGACCGCTCCTGAAAAAATTAAAGCGCCTCATGAGGCGCTTTTTTTGTGGGCGGGGAGGACTGCGATGCCGCACGGGGTGCGGCCGGCTGTGCCGGGTCGTCAGTGGGCCCGCATCTTGGTGCGCAGGCGCGCGATGGCCTGGCTGTGCAGCTGGCAGACGCGCGATTCGGTGACTTCCAGCACGGCAGCGATTTCCTTGAGGTTCATGTCGTGCTCGTAGTACATGCCCATGACGTACTTTTCGCGCTCGGGCAGGCTCTCGATGGCCTGCACCAAAGCGGTGCGCATGCGGTCGTCGCGCAGCAGGCTGAAGGGGTCGGCATCGGCATCGGCCACATGGCGGTCCAGGAAGCTGCCGTTGTCGTCATCGCCGGGGGTGATGTCTTCCAGGTAGACCAGCTGCGTGCCGCGCACCTTGGACAGCAGGGACTGGTACTCGCCCAGCGCCAGGTCCATGGACTGGGCGATTTCCGATTCCTTGGGGGCACGGCCCAGCTGCTGCTCCAGCCGGTGGATGGCATTCTCGATGTCTTTCTGGCCCTTGCGCGAGCTGCGGCTCATCCAGTCGTTCTCGCGCAGCTCGTCGAGCATGGCGCCGCGGATGCGCTGGCCGGCAAAGGTCTCGAACTGCACGCCCTGGCTGGCCTCGTAGCGCGACAGGGCATCGGCCAGGCCAATCATGCCGACCTGGATCAGGTCGTCCAGCTCTACATTGGGCGGGAGCTTGGCAATCATGTGTTGCGCGATGCGACGCACCAGCGGGGCATGCTGGCGAATCAGCGCATCGCGGTCCAGTTGACCATGGGCGGTGTACATCGACTCAGTGGCTCCACACAGCAGGCGAGGAAGAAGAAAACGCCGCTTCGCGGGCCGCCATCTCTTGGGGCGGCTGCACGGTTTCGGCGTGCTCCAGGCATTGTAGGGCCCAGCGTTGCAGGTGCCGGGGTTGCAGCGGATCGAATTGTTCGCACAGCGGCTCGGCCTGCAAATGGCGCAGCGCACACTGCGACAGCGATTTGAGCACCGGGTCCAGCCCGTAGTCGGCGGGGCGCATGGCCACCAGGCGCGGCATCAGGCCGCTGCCGGCAACCACCTGCTTGAGGGCGCGGTAGCTGCTGACCACGTTGCGCGACTGCGCCGGCACCAGCTGCAGCGGCGCCTGGCGGCAGCCTTGCAGCATGCCCACCAGCAGGGGGGCGGGGGCCAGCAGCACCACCAGGGCGTGGTTGCGCACATAGCGGTACAGCAGATCCAGCGGACGGGTGCCGGTGACCGAGGCCTTGTGCTGCAGCTGCACCATGCCGCGCGCTGCGGGCAGGGTGGCGACGCTCAGCGGATTGCCGGTGTCGGCCGGCAGGGCGGTGTGTGCATAGCCCAGGCGCGGCTGCAGCAGATCCTGCAGCCCGGGCAGGGCGGGGGTTTCCTGTTCGGTGCCATCCAGCACCACGACGGGGTAGCCCTGTTGCTGCAGCTGGGCGCAGGCCATCCACAGGGCGGCCGCGTCGGCGCTGTCACCGGAGGGCACCACGGGCAGCACGCGCAGCGAGGACTGCACGCCCTGCCAGCGCAGGCCGGTACCTTGGTGCCACACGCTCTCAAGCATGCAAGGCCCCTTGGGCGTTGCCGATGGACGATTCCGTGAAGTAGAAGTCCATGTCCAGCGACGAGGGATCGAAGGCCGACTTGGTGTGGGCGCGCATGGAGGTGGCGACCAGCTCGCTGGCATTTGCACGCTCGAAATCTTCGGGCACGCGCTGGCCGTTGGTGATGCCGCGCAGCACCATCTGGTGGCGGATCAGGGCGTCCAGGGCGGGGGCCAGCTTCACGGCCTCGTCCAGCTTGGACAGGATGGTCTGCTTGCAGCCGTCGCGCTTGAAGGCGGCCAGGGATTCGTCCAGCGTATCGCCGTGGGCGCCGGCATTGGCCACCAGCAGGCGTTCCACGCCGGGCAGGTTCAGCACTTCCAGGATGTCGTCCTTGCGCGGGTCGCGCGGGGCCACGCCGGTGGTGTCGATGATGACCATCTTCTTGCCGGCCAGCAGGCCCAGCAGGTCCTGCAGGGCGGCCTTGTCGTGCGCCAGGTGGGCCACCACGCCCAGCATGCGGCCATAGGCACGCAGCTGCTCGTGGCCGCCGACACGGTAGGTGTCCAGCGTGATCAGGCCCACGTTGTGGGGGCCGTGCTTGGCCGCGCACAGGGCGGCCAGCTTGGCGGCCGTGGTGGTCTTGCCCACTCCGGTGGAGCCGACCAGGGCGAACACGCCACCCTTGTCCCAGATGGGCGCCTCAGCGCGGTCGGTGCGCAGGTTGCGTTCCAGCACCTGCATCAGCCACTTCAGGGCCTCGGCGGGGCCGTGGTCCTGGGGCAGGCGCTCCATCATGGCGCGCGACAGGGCGGGCGAGTAACCGGCGCGGATCAGCTTGAGCATCAGGTTGCTCTGCAGCGGATTGGTGCGGGTCTGGTTCATCCAGGTCAGGGTGTTGAAGCGCTCTTCAATCAGCTCCTTGACGGACTGCAGCTCGTGCATCAGCGCGGGGGCGGCGGCCGGTGCGCTGGCCTTGCGGGGTTCGGCGGGCAGCTCCACCGCCAGACCGCGCAGGGGGTTGTGCTTGATGACCGACGGGGCGGTGGGCAGCGGGGCGCTGTCGCGCACGGCATCCAGGCGGTTCTTGCGGGCGAAGGTGGGCAGCGCCTCGGTGGCGACGCTGTCGCTCATCTCTTCGTTGCGGCGGCGCAGCATGCGTTCGCGCACATAGTCCTGGAAGGACAGGGTGCTCATGGCCAGCTGCTCGGTGTCTTCGGCCACGCTCTGGCGTGCACTGGCCTTGATCACGGGCTTGGCCAGCTGCAGCTGGGGTTCTACGCGCAGCGGGGACTTGGGCGCCTGCTTGGGGGCGCGGGTCTCTTCGGCCTCGCGCGCCTGGATGGCGGCCATCAGGCCAGGGCTGGTGGTGCGGCCCTTGTCCAGGTTGCCCAGTGCGTCTTCCGCGGTGGCCATGACTTCCACGCCATGGGCCGTGGGGCGGTTCGACAGGATCAGGGTGCTGTCACCAAAAGCGGCTCGCGCCTTGTCCAGTGCCTCGCGGGACGTGGGGGCTAAGAAGCGTTGGATGTTCATGCGTTTGCACCTTTAAGAATGGGGCCGATGCGGATGGTGTGGGTCTCGGGGATTTCGCTGTGCGCCAGCACCTGCAGGCGTGGGGCCACACGGCGCACCAGGCGTGCGATGGCGTTGCGAATCGCGTCGGGCACCAGCAGGCAGGCGGGCATGCCCAGCTCTTCCTGCTTGTTGGCGACCTCGGCCGCGCGTTGGGTCAGCATGTCGGCCACACCGGGGTCCAGCGAAGGCGCTTGCGGGTTGGACAGGGCTTGCACCAGCAAGCGTTCCAGACCGGGCTCGATCGCTATGACGTTGAGTTCACGGGTGGGGCCGTAGATTTGTTGCACGATGGCCGGCGACAGGGCGATGCGCACGCGGCGCGCCAGTTCTGCGGCATCCTGGGTCGTGCCGGCGTTCTCCGCCAGCGTCTCGATGATGGTGCGGATGTCACGGATGTGCACAGCATCCTCCAGCAGCAGCTGCAGGACCTTCTGGAACGTTGTGACGGTGACCATCTTCGGAATAACTTCTTCAATCAACTTGGGCGCGGACTTGGCCACGTGCTCCACCAGTTGTTGCACCTCGTTACGGCTCAACAGCTTGGCAGCATGCATTTGCATCAAGTGTGACAAATGTGTCGCCATCACAGTTTCCGAATCAACGACCGTAAAACCGGCCATTTGTGCCGCTTCCTTCTGGCGTTCGTCGATCCAGTGGGCGGGCAGACCAAAGGCAGGATCGGTGGTGGGGGTGCCGATCAGCGGCGTGCTGATGCCACCGGGGTTGATGGCCAGGTACATGCCGGGGAAGGCCTCGCCTTCGCCCACCATCACGCCGCGCAGGGTGATGCGGTAGGCACTGGGCTTGAGCTCCAGGTTGTCGCGCACGTGCACGGCCGGCGGCAGGAAGCCGACTTCCTGGGCAAACTTGCGGCGCACGCCCTTGATGCGGGTCAGCAGGTCGCCCTGGCGCTTCTTGTCCACCAGTGCGATCAGGCGGTAGCCCAGCTCCAGGCCCAGCAGGTCCACGGGCTGCAGGTCGTCCCAGGTGGCCTCGCTGTCCTGGGCGGGTGCGGCCAGTGCACCGCTGGGTGCGCTGCTGTCGGCGCCGGCGGCACCGCTGGCGGCGGCCTGGCTCTTTTGCTGCTTCTTGCGGTGCACCATCCAGGCGCCGTAGCCAAACAGGCTGCCCATCAGCAGGAACACGGTGTGGGGCATGTTGGGGATCAGGCCCAGCATGATCAGGATGGCGCCGGTGATGGCCAGGGCGCGGGGCGAGGCCAGCATCTGGTCGGCGATCTGCTTGCCGGTGTCGTTGTCCTTGCCGACGCGCGAGATGACCATGGCCGACGCCACGGAGATCAGCAGGGCGGGGATCTGGGCCACCAGCGCGTCACCCACGGCCAGCAGGACGTAGCTGTTGGCGGCATCGCCGGCGCTCAGGCCGTGCTGGGCCATGCCGATGATGAAGCCACCGATGATGGTGATGATCAGAATCAGGATGCCGGCCATGGCGTCGCCGCGCACGAACTTGGAGGCACCGTCCATGGAGCCGAAGAAGTTGGCTTCTTCCTGCACTTCCAGGCGGCGGCGCTTGGCTTCGGGCTCATCGATCAGGCCGGCGTTCAGGTCGGCGTCCACGGCCATCTGCTTGCCGGGCATGGCGTCCAGGGTGAAGCGGGCCGAGACTTCGGCGATACGCTCGGCACCCTTGGTGATCACCACGAAGTTGATCACCACCAGGATTGCGAACACGATCAGGCCCACGGCAAAGTTGCCGCCGATCAGGAAGTGGCCGAAGGCCTCGATCACCGCGCCCGCAGCGCCGGGGCCGGTGTGGCCTTCCATCAGCACCACGCGGGTCGAGGCCACGTTGAGCGACAGGCGCATCAGCGTGGTCAGCAGCAGCACCGAGGGGAAGACCGCAAAGTCCAGTGGCCGCACCATGTAGGCGGCGATCATCATCACCATCAGCGCGGTGGCGATGTTCAGCGTGAAGAAGGTGTCCAGCAGCCATGGCGGCATGGGCAGGACCATCAGGGCCAGGATGGCAATCACCAGCAGGGGGGCGCCCAGGCTCTGGAGGGCCATGCCGTTCTTGGCGTTCCAGGCTTGCAGGTTTTTGAACAAGGCGGTGCTCATGGTGGCAGTGCTTTCTAACGCTTAAGACTGTGCGGCCGCAGCACGTCGGGTGTGCGGATCCAGTTCCGGGGGCACCAGGGGCTGAACCAGCTCGCCCGGGGCAGGGGCCTCGCCGCGCATCGCGGCCTTGAGGCGGTAGACATAGGCCAGCACCTGGGCCACGGCGGTGTACAGCGTGGACGGGATGGACTGGTCGATTTCGGCGTGTGCGTATAGGGCACGCGCCAGCATGGGGGACTCCAGCACGGGGATGTCGTGGGCCTTGGCCACTTCGCGGATCTTCAGGGCCACCAGGTCGGCGCCCATGGCCACGACCTGGGGGGCCGCCATATTGCTTTCGTCGTAGCGCAGGGCCACCGAATAGTGGGTGGGGTTGGTCACCACGAAGTCGGCCTTGGGCACGGCGGTGACGCTGGCGCGCTGGGCGATCTCGCGCTGCTTCTGGCGGATCTTGCCCTTGAGCTCGGGGCTGCCCTCGGACTCCTTGTGTTCCTGCTTGACTTCCTGGTGGCTCATCTTCAGGCGCTGCAGGAACAGGAACTTCTGCAGCGGGACATCGATCAACGCCACGGCAAACACCACCAGCAGCAACAGCAGCAGGCCGGTCACGATCCAGTCGCCCACGCGCGCCAGGGCGGCCGCGCCGCCCAAGGAGGGCAGGGAGGCCATGTCCGGGATGCCGGACTTGATGTGGAACCAGCCCACCGTGCCCAGGATGAGCATCAGCAGCACGTTCTTCAGCGCCGTGATCAGCTGCTGCTTGGAGAAGACGTTGCCAAGGCCCGAGATCGGGTTGATGCGGTTGAACTGCGGCATGATGGGCTTGAGGCTGTAGATCCAACCGCCAGACATCAGCGTGGCCGCGATCGAGGCCGCATTGATCACCAGAGCAAAGATCACGCAGCCCAGGATGCCGATCCAGGCCATGTCCACCAGGCGCTCCATCATCAGTTGCGGCGACAGCACGGTCTCGGCATTGAACGACATCTGCCGGCTCAGGGCGATGCGCAGGTGGTGCATCAGCGTCGGGCCGCCCACGATCACGACCAGCGAGCCCACCCCCAGCACGGCCAGGTGGCCGAGATCGCGCGAGCGCGACGTCTGGCCGTCCTCGCGGGTTTTCTGCAGCTTCCTGGCGGTGGCTGGTAGGGATTTATCTTGGCTCGATTCCATGACGGCATGAGGGAAAGGTCTCATGCCATTGTCCGCAAGCGGCCAGAACGCTAAAGCGGGAAAAGCGCGCCACAGGCGGCGCTATTTCAACGCCCGCGGCGGTGGCGGGCGGCGGGCAATCTGCTAGGTGCCCGAGCAATGCTCTGAATACCAGAGCTGTTAGCGCTTGTTTTTCAGGTGCTTCAGAGAGAAAACTATCTAAAGTGCTTGAAATGCAAGCGCTGGCAGCTCACTTTTTTCTTAAAAGCCCAAACTGGCCAGCAAATCGTCCACCTGGGACTGCGAGGTGACCACGTCCTGGGCGTTGGGGTCCACCACGGGGCCTTGCAAGACCGGGTGCGCCGGCTGGTCGGCTGCCGTGCTGGGGTCCTGCACCGCTTCCTCGGGGGCGGCCTCTGCCAGGGCTGTCGCCCACAGATCGTCCGCCTGGTCGGCGGCCACGGCCGCACCGGTCGCCATGGCGGCAGCGGCGCTGACCTCGCCCGCATCCAGCAGTGGCTGGTGACCGGCCGGTTGCGGGGCGGTCTGCAGCAGCAGCTCAATCAGCTGGTTCTCCAGCGTGCCGGCCAGGGTCACCACCTTGGCGATCACCTGACCCGTCAGGTCGTGGAAGTCCTGCGCCATCATGATGTCGGTCAACTGGTTGTCCACGATCTCCGTGGCCTTTTCCATGTCTTCCAGGTAATTCATGATGTGGCCCTTGGCCACGGCCGCCACCGGGTCGGCAATCATGGACTGGCGCATCTGCTTGGTGCGCGCCACGATGCTGGACTGACGCTCCTTGGCATCGTCCACCAGGGTCAGCACCTTCTCGGCCGCCTGGCCGGTCAGGCGGGCAATGTAGGACAGGCGGTTTTGTGCATCCGGAAGCTCTTGGGCCGTCCCGCGCAGGCGGTCTGCATAGCCCAACTCGCGCAACGCGTCGTGCAGCTGGCGTGTCAGCAGTCCGATCTTGTTGTGCACCTCGCCATGGTCGAAGCCTGCGGGTGGGCCGGCGTTGGGCGGTGTGTGTTCCATGGCTTTACCCCAGGCCCACCTTCTTCAGGATCAGGTTCACCTTCTCTTCCAGCGTGGCCTTGGTGAAGGGTTTGACGATGTAACCGGCCGCGCCACCCTGGGCCGCGGCGACGATGTCTTCCTTGCGGGCTTCGGCGGTCACCATCAGCACGGGCAGGTGCTTGAGCTTGTCGTCGGACTTGATTTCCGTCAGCAGCTGGAAACCATTCATGTTCGGCATGTTGATGTCGGACACCACGAAGTCGAACTTGCCGTTGCGCAGCTTGTGCAATGCCGCCACGCCGTCTTCGGCCTCATCGGCCTCGGTGAAGCCGCTCTCCTTGAGCAGGTTGCGCACGATGCGGCGCATGGTCGAGAAGTCGTCAACAATCAAAAAGCGAAGGTCGTTGGCCACGGGGGACCCTTTCGGTCAAAAAAGCTCTGAATGAAACCTGTGCCAAGCACGGGCTTCGTCCTGTTTTCACAAATTGTCACGGAGTTTGGGCTGCAGGTGGGGGATTGTCCTGCTTTTCCGTTTCCAATTTGCTGTCTGGGTGGACAGTCGGGGTTTGCTTGCCCAGCAAGCGTTCCTCTGCCTCATGCGTCAGCACGGTGATCGTGATGCGCCGGTTTTGCGGCGCGCGTGGGTCGTCCGGGTGCAGCAGGTCGCTGGCTGCCAGCCCCACCACGCGGGCCAGTTTGTCGTTGGGCATGCCGGCTGCCACCAGTTCGCGGCGCGAGGCGTTGGCCCGGTCGGTCGACAGCTCCCAATTGCTGTAGCCGCGTTCGCCCATGCCATACGGCGCAGCGTCGGTGTGGCCCGCCAGGCTGATGCGGTTTTCCACCCCGCCCAGGGCTGAGCCAACCTCGCGCAGGATGTCGCGCATGTAGGGCTTGACCATGGCGCTGCCGATGTCGAACATCGGGCGGTTCTGGTCGTCTACGATCTGGATCTGCAGGCCATCGGGTGTCACGTCCATGCGGATCTGCGAGCGGTATTCGTTCAGCGTGGCATTGCTGGAAATCATGGCGTCAATCTTGGCGCGCAAGGCCTGGATGCGCTGGGCGTCCTGCTGCGCGCGCTGGCGCTTGGTGTCCACCTGGCGGCGCTGGCTTTCGCTCTCAGCTTCCGAGCGCTTGACCTGGCCATACACCTTGGTCAGGTCGTTGCCGCCCCCGGGGATGACGCTGGAGCTGTTGCCCGAGCCGTCGCCCCCGGCCATCGCCACCTTGAGGGGCGAGTTGAAGTACGCGGCAATCCCCTGCAGGTCCCCCTTGGAGGTCGAGCCCAGCAGCCACATCAGCAGGAAGAAGGCCATCATCGCCGTCATGAAGTCGGCATAGGCAATCTTCCAGGCACCGCCGTGGTGACCGTGTTCACCCTTCTTGACGCGCTTGATGATGATGGGCTGCAGCTTCTTGTCATTCGCTGCGCCCGCGGCTGCGCCGCCGGGCTGGTTGGGTGGCGGCATGGATTACTTCCTCTTGACGTGCTCTTCCAGCTCTAGGAAGCCCGGACGCTCGGTCGAGTACAGCACCTTGCGGCCAAACTCAATCGCTGTGGGTGGGTTGTAGCCCTGCATGCTCGCAATCAGCGTGCACTTGATGCACTCGTATTCCTTGGCGGCGTCCTGGTTGCGCTGCTCGATCAGCCCGGCCAGGGGTTCCACCAGGCCATACGCCAGCAAAATGCCCAGGAACGTACCCACCAGCGCCGAGGCGATCATGCCGCCCAGCACCGAAGGCGGTTGCCCGACGGAACCCATGGTGTTCACCACCCCCAGCACCGCTGCCACGATACCAAACGCCGGCAGGGCACCGGCCAGGCGCTGCAGCGCCGTGACCACACGGTGCTCCTCCTGGTGGTGGGCATCCATTTCGTTTTCCATCAGGGACTCGATTTCGTGCGAGTTCAGGTTGCCCGACACCATCATGCGCAGGTAGTCGGTGATGAACTCCACCAGATGCTGGTCTGCCAGCAGTTCGGGATATTTCTGAAAAATTTCCGAATTTTGGGGCTCTTCCACATCCATTTCGATGGCCATCAAGCCTTCCTTGCGGGCCTTTTGCAGCAGGTCGTACAGCAAGGCTAACAGGTTCATGAAGCGGCCTTTGTTGTGCTTGGCGCTTTTGATGCAGCTGCCCAGCGCCGATGCCGTCGCCTTGAGCACCTTGGGCGGGTTGGTCACGATGAACGCGCCCAGGGCGGAGCCGCCGATGGTGGCCATTTCGAACGGCAGGGCTTTGGCAAGCACACTCATGTTGCCGCCATGCAGGGCATACACGCCGAAGATACAGCCGAAGGCGATGATGTAACCAATAAGTACAAGCATGGCGGTGATTTTGTCAGACTGAATGTCGATCAAAGGAAGGAACTGGTGTGAAAGCCAGCGTCTCTTCTTTGTTTTGGGTGGGGGATGGCTCGGTAAGCTCGGATGCACAAGGTGGGCTACCTGCCAGTTATCGGCAAGTTCGCCTGTTCCTTGAATGCTTTGTCCTGGCGGCTTGTTCAGCAGGCAGGCCACGGCCCGCCCTTGTCCGCCGGCGCCCAGATGTCCGTGTTTTTTTTCTGACGGTGGCCGTTTCTGGCGGGCGTGCCAAGACATCCGTGCAGGTGTTTGTATGCAGTGCACCTCTGTCTGCGCAAAGAGCAGGTTTGAGTGAAGAACATGCAGCGACTGATGGCAATCACATATCTCAACTGACAGATCAATGAATATTCAGACAGAAGAAAATTTTTGTGGCCTAGACAAAAAATCACCATTGTCAAAAAATTTTAATATCCTGAGATATGAAGATGGTTCTATGTCAACCATTCCTCATGGGTTCTTCAGGGACTGGTTGGATAATGATTTGTTGGATGCGGGTTTTGGTGATTTTTATATTGGAAGATGTTCCGGTGTTGGTGTCGGATCTGTGGTGAAGTATGACACGGCCACGCAGTCACTCAAAATAGGAAGATATGTTGCAGGTGGTTTGCGGCTCAAGTTTATTTTGAATGGTCAGCATGATATGGAATCTATCTCCATCGCCATGCTTTCTTTTTTGGCTGACGGTTTGAAAAATACGCCTGTACCGCAATACCAGGACACAGTGATCAAGAATGATGTCTGGATTGGTGACGAAGCGATGTTCCTCGGTGGCAGCGTTGTGGAGAATGGTTGCGTGATCGGGGCCCGAAGTTTGCTTCCGCCTAACTTTAAATCGGAACCATATGGTGTTTACGTTGGCTCACCAGCGCGGTTAGTAAGATTTAGATTTTCGGAAAAAATCCGTGAACTCCTTTTGCAACTGGAGTGGTGGAATATGCCCCTGAACTGGTTGCGAGTAGAGAATGATAAATTTCTCTTGAACCTCGCTCGGATGGCAGAAGGTGCTGCGATAGATGTGCTGCAGGGTTTGATAGAGAGTAAAAAGCAAATGCTTAAAAAGAGCAGAGGGTAAAATGAAAATCAATAATAAGGCTGTGAATGTAGCCCAGACTCTTGAATCCTTGCCGGAAGATGGCATGGAATGTGCCATCTATCTGCAGCAGCAGTGGCGGTTTGAAGATGCACGCAAAAAATACGAGGAATTGCTAAGGGGGAATCCCGAAGATGCCAGCGCTTTGCACAATATCGGGGTGCTATTTTCGGTGCAACTGTTGGAGCCTTCGACCGCATTGCCCTACTTTGAGGCCGCACTCAATATCAACCCAACGCGTCTGCAGTTTTGGTTTAGTTATATCGATGCGCTGATCAAGGCGGATGCTTTGGAAGTGGCCGAACATGTTTTGAGTTTGGCCAGTGGTTATGGGCTCAACGATTTGCAAATTGCCTCGTTTGAGCGAGATATACGCCTGGCCCGAACCACTGTGAACGATCTCGTGGCTGTCGCTTTGAAAAAGGCCGCTCCACTGCCAGAGCCGCAGCCTGTTCAGGCGGTAGCTTCAGTGGGTGACGAGCCAAGCATCGCCGATTTGCAGCAATTGCTGAGCCTCTTCAATCAGAAAAAATATGAGCGTGCCATAAAGAATGCCTCGACTTTGCTGGTGCGATTCCCGACATCGGCATCGGTTTGGCGATTGCTGGCGGAGTCGGAAAAACGTGCCGGGCATTGGCAAAAGGCTCTGGAAGCGTATCGACAGGCTGCATCCCTGTTGCCTGCCGATGCATCCGCCCAGATGCTGTGGGCAGACGCCTTGCTGGGTGCTGGGCAGCAGCATGAGGCAGCGGCGGTTCTACAGAGGATTCTGCGCATGCAGCCTGACTACGCTGCGGCGCATGCAAAGATGGGCCAAGTTTTTCAGGCGCAAGGCGCGCTGGAAGAGGCTGTGCAAAGTTATGCCCGAGCCTTGCAGCAAGAGCCGAACAATCCAATTTTTCTTGAAAAATTTGGCGCCACTTTGCGCTTGCAAGGTGACCAAGACGGTGCCTTGGTCTGTTTTAAAGCCGCTGTGGATGCAAGTCCAAATTCTGCAGAGTTATTGGATGCCTATGGTGTTACCTTGCGCAACCAAGAGCGATTAGGGGCTGCGGAAAATGCTTTTAGGCAAGCTTTAAAAATTCATCCTGGCTACACCCAGGCGCTGCGCAACCTGTGCCATTTATTGGAAGTGCATGGTCGATTTGCCGAAGCCGAAGCCGGTTTGCTGCGCTGTGCAGAAATCGACAATGAAAGCCCGGAAAGCCTGTATGAAATTGGCCGTAACCTGGTGCAGCAGAAAAAAGAAGATGAAGCATTGGAATGGCTGCGCCGTGCAATCAAAGCCCAGCCAGATTACGCTGCGGCCCATATTACCCTTAGCGCTGCATTGAATGCCACCGAAGATCCCTTGGCAGCTATGGAGGAAATTAAGGCCAGTATTAAAGTCTTGCCCAATATTCCGCACTTACATACCAATTTAGGGATTGTGAACCTTTCTCTTAGCCGCGCTGATGATGCGATTGCATGCTTTCGCAAAGCATTGAAAATTGCGCCTAACTTCTCCCATGCCCGCAGCAGCATGCTGTTTGCCCTGAGTCATAGCACCAAAATCACCCCCGAAGAGCTGTACCGAGAGCACCGTGCTTACGGTAAATTGATTGAAGAAGAGGTGAAAGGCAAGGAATACACCACCTACACCAATAGCCGTACCACCGATCGGCCTCTAAAAATAGGCTTTGTTTCTGCTGACTTAAGGAATCACGCGGTAGCTAAATTCGTCATTCCATTCTTTGAAGAATTGCATAAGCGACCAGAATTTATTACCTATGCCTATTCCAACCACGGTGCAGTGGATGAATCAATGCTCGCTATCCAAAAAAATATGGATGTTTGGCGGACGGTCGTGCAATGGTCAGACGATAAACTGGCTGAAAAAATTCGAGAAGACCAAATTGATATCTTGGTAGATATGAGTGGCCATACTGCTGGAGATCGACTGAAGATTTTTGCACGCCATCCTGCTCCAGTGCAAATGACGTGGCTTGGATATCCTGGAACGACGGGGTTGAAAGCAATGGACTATCTTGTGACGGAAGAGAGTTTGTTGCCGGGGGAAAATATCAGTCCCCAGTTCACTGAGAAAATTATCAGACTGCCACGTGCATTTTCTTTTGATGGAAAAAGTACGATACAACCTGTTGGTGCTGCTCCCTGTATAGAAAATGGTTTTATTACATTTGGCTCTTTTAACCGACTTAATAAAATCAATAGGGAGGTGATTGCTTTGTGGTCAGCAGTATTACGGGCTGTTCCTGACTCCCGTTTACAAATGGCGGCAATGCCAGCTAATGGAGCTCCTGAAGAGCTATTGGCCTGGTTCCAGGAAGAGAGTATTTCTGAAGATCGATTGTATTTTTACCCGCGTTCTGGTTTTTCAGAGTATCTCAAGTTGCATAATCAGGTTGATTTATGTTTGGATACTTTTCCATATACTGGTGGAACCACCACACTCCATGCATTGTGGATGGGAGTTCCGACATTGACTTTGGCCGGAAAAACTTATCCAAGCTATCAAGGTGCTTTAGTGGCTCATCAAGTAGGGCTTGAAAAATACTTAGTGGCACGAGATTTTGAAGACTTTATTCAGAAGGCTATTTTTATGGCTAAAAATAAAATATTTTTAAATATGATTAGAAAGAATTTGGGAAAATATTTAATTAAAAGTAATAATGAAAAAATATCTCAGATAGTTGATGGTTTTACTAAATCATTTTTAACGGTTTGGTCAATGTGGTGCTCTGGTAGCAAACCAGGGAATATAAAAATAGATGATGAAAGTATAGATTTTAATAAAGATTTTCCCGATTGGGAAGAGTTTTTTAAATTTATTTAGGGAAACTCTGCAAAACTCGATTTCAAGCGTGATAGGGCGTTGTTGCATGGCTTTGTTGCATAAATCGGCCATAGGCCAAGGCATCCCCAATCCCAAATAGATTTACGCAGCAGCGACTGTCTGGGGCGTGCCCAGAGCGGTAAATTGATTGAGGATTGAAGCTCGGATGTGCAGCTCGGTCACCTGGCGCTCAAACGTCCTGGCCATGACCTTCTCGCCCAGGCGCTTGAAGCAATTCATCTTGGTCTCCACCAGTGACCTTCGGTGGTAGCCGCTCCAGCGTTTCCAGATAGCCCGCCCCAACTGCCTACACGCCTTGACCGCTTCATTGCGGTGAGCAAATGCCAGCCCTTTGCGCAGCTTCGCTCCTTTGCGCGGCGGGATGATTGGAATGGCTCCCCGCAGGTAGCACGCCTTATGTACATCCTGCGTGTCGTACGCCCCATCACCGGTAAAGCTAGCTATCTCTTCATTGCTTGGAATTTGACCTAGCAGGTCTGCTGCCATGGGCGAGTCGCCCACTTCATTGGTTGTTACTGCGATGGCCCGAATCTGCAGTGTCTGGGCATCAATACCCAGATGCACCTTGCGCCACTGGCGGCGGCGCTCGGCACCGTGCTTTTTGGTTTTCCACTCACCTTCGCCCAAGAACTTGATGCCCGTGGAGTCGGCCAGCATGTGCAAGCCTTTGTCACTTGCACGGTAGCGCACCTGCACATCCAAGCTCTTTTGCCTGCGACACACCGTGCTGTAGTCGGGCACTGGCCAATGCAGGCCTGCCATACCCAATAGCGACTCAACCAGGCCCAGTGTCTGGCGCAAGGGCTGGCCAAACAAGCACTTGATGGTCAGGCAAAACTGGATGGCCGCATCTGAGAACTTCTGGCAACGACCACGCTTGCCCGTGGGCCGAGCTAGCCACTGCATATCCCTATCGAGCCAAATGGTCAGCTCACCTCGCGCCTTCAACGCTGCGTTGTAAGCCTTCCAGTTCGTTGTGCGGTACTTAACCCGACCCCAGCTCGTCTCTCTCATCTCCCGAGCCTACCTCAGCTGCGACCGGCATTTGTGCAACAACGCCTACGGTTTATTATGATTAATTATGTATCAAGTTATATTCATCTAAATTGCCATTCCCCCGTCAACTCCAATTACTTGACCGGTTACATAGCTAGCCATATCGCTGGCTAGAAACAGCGCTACGTTGGCTACCTCTGCGGGCGTACCGATACGCCCCATTTTGATAGAGGCTAGCCGCTCGGCGAACTTTTCCGGGCCGATGGAGCGCGCCATGTCCGTGTCGATAAAGCCGGGGGCAATGGCGTTGACGCGGATGGCCTGCGGCGCAAGTTCCTTAGCCAGCGATTGAGTGATGCCAATCACGGCCGCTTTGCTTCCGCTATACACAGCCTGGCCTACATTGCCTGTGCGTCCAATGATGGAGCTGACATTGATGATGGCGCCCCCGCCTGAGCGCGCTATCAACCGGCTGGCGTATTGGGCGCAGTAAAGCGTGCCAAAGGTGTTGGTGCCAAAGGTGTTCTCAATCTGCTGCGGCGTGACCATGCCGATCAGCGCATCGTCCAGGACCCCTGCATTGGCCACCAGAGCGTGTAGCTTTTTATGGCTGCGAAAGACGGCCTGAAACGCATCGCGCACGCTGTGTGGGTCAGCCACGTTGCAGGCGATGGCTTCTACCTGCGCATCAGCCTGGGCGGTTCTAATCTGCGTGCAGGCTTGCTCCAAGGCCCCCAGGGAGCGCCCCATCAAGATGACATGGGCGCCAGCCTGGGAAAACGTTTGCGCGGTTGCCAAGCCAATACCGCGTGCTGCACCGGTGATGACGGCGACTTTTCTATCCAGAAGTACGGGTGGGATGGACATGGGATTTTCAGATTCGTGGAGCAGTGCGGTTGTCAAGGACTAGATACTGGCCGCGGCTAGAGATGATTTTCCGATCTGGCGTGGATTGTTTGACTGGGGTGTGTGCGTCCACCACACAGTTCGAGCCCAGCACCACTTTGGGGAACAGCGTGGCACGTGTGCCCATGAACCCGCCTTCTCCTAGTGCTGAATCTCCGCTTAAAGAGCAATAGGGTGATAGCACCGAGTGCGCGCCAATACGTGCACCATGGCCGACGCTACAAAACACGTTGACGGCAACGTTTTCTTCTATATGGGCACCAGCGTTGACGATGCTGTTGGGGCAAATAATCGAGCCCTCTCCAATGGTGGCAGTGTCAGCAACCCATGCCGTGGGGTGAATGTAGGTCAGCCAGTGGGCTCTGCGTCCTCGCAGCAGCTCCGCAATCTTGCGGCGCGCGGAGGCGCTGCCGATAGCAATGGTGACAGCATCGCCGAGTCGGGGATGGTAGTCCTGAATGTTGCCGAAATACAGCGCTTGTGGGATTTTGTGTAGCACTTCGCAGCCCGGGCCATCGTTCAGGATACCAAGCAGGGGGCGCTGTGATGCTTCTGTGGCGGCCAAATCGGCGGTGATGTAGCTATACATTTCCAGGCCAAAGCCCCCGCCTCCAGCGATAAGAATGCGTGACATAGTTAGCTTCCTTGGGGTGTTGAGTGGGCTTGGGGTGGAAGGCTGATTTGGCGGGTGAAGGCGGTAAACAAGTCCACTCCATCCCAGACCGGTGCAAAACTCAGTGCCTCGCCAAATGGCACGATACGGTCGATGGCACGGGGCGGCAGGCTGTCTACCAAATCCAACAACTCAGCGCGGTTAAAGCCCAAAACAGTCAAGGTTTGTTCCTTGTCGCTTAGTTGTGGGGCCAGTTCGTGAAGGTGGTTCAGGTGTTGTTCCAAAAACAGGCCGTTGCCGCAGTGCAAGTTTTTCATGCCAATGCTCAGCGGTTGCTCCAAAGTCAGGCGCAAGAAGGGGTATGCGCCGTCGGTTTGCTCTGGGCTGGGGTGTGCCAGCGCCTGTGCTGCCAGATCAAATGCCGCGCCTAGTCTGGCCATGTGCATAGCGGCGGTGTTTTCTGGCTGCATGCGCGCTACTTGGCTTTGCACCGCAGCCCAAAAGCGTTGCTGTGCCTGGGCGCATTCGCTGGCATGGCCGACCCAGGCCAGCAGCCGGGGGGATGAGCAGGCTTGCTGGGCAAACCAGAAGGCATCGTTATAAAAGGCCGCGGCCTGTTGGTGTAGCGCGGCATCATCGAGTGCCAGCACGGTAGGGGCGTTGATGGCGGCGGCAGAAAAGCGATCGGGAAAGCATAGTTCCGTGGCACTGGGGCGCAAGGGAATGGCGCGGATGGCGGCCACGGTGGCATCGCCACCCCAGACTACGCGACACATGGCGGCTGCGGAGATGGTGTGTGTAACCGCCTCATCGTGCGGGTAAGTCAGCAGCACCACGCGCCCGACGATGGGGTGTCCCGCTGCCTCGTCGGCCAAGGTTTGCTGCAACACGGCCATGATGAAATCGAATTGGGTCGAAGGTTTTTGCGATACCCGTACCCAGTTGACGTTGCCTGCCAGTAGTGCAATCAGCCACGAGTACATGGCAACCGAGTCCACATTGGCTGGAGCTAGGTGAAACACTAGGCCGCGACCGCGCACTATGGCATCTGTCAGCGTTGGGCGGGTTTGCTCCAACTCGCGTAGGCGTGCGGCGCGAAACCAATGCGCCAGTGCGGCTAGTTCTGGGAATTCGCGGATGCGTGGGTGGGTCAGCAGCTTTTGTGAGAACTTGCCAACAAAGGTGACGGCACGCGGGTCAAACGGCTCCCAGGCGGGCAAGGCACTGCTGTGCGCAAGCGCATCCGGCAGGCTGGAGTCAGGGCGTGCACCCAGGAAAAAGGTAATCTTCGGCATCGCGTTCATGCTGGAATGGTCCTGGTATCGCTGCAACCGCGCAGTTCTGTCTGAGGCAGACGACCAAGAACGGAGAAGTAACGCCCGTGACGGCCACAGGGGCAATCGTCCTCGCCGTGCAGCACGCCCAGGTCTTCCGTCAGCAGGGAGTGGCCGGGGTAGCTCACCGGTAGAGCACTCAGGACTTGCACTGCGCCTTCGCGCCCAGGCGGCAGCGGCTCCAGCGTCAGCGGGTCGCGCACAATGACATCCGCAAATGCCGGGGCGTGCAGGTGCCCGTGCTCGCATTCCATGAAGATGGAACCGACCTGCTCGACCATGCCGTAGTAATTGAAGATGCGCTCCAGCCCCAGGTACTCGCGCAACAGTGCCTTGAAGGTGGCGTTGTCTACCTGCTGGTCTTGCAGGCGCTTCCAGCCGCCGCCGTGAATCAGGGTGCTGCCGGGGCCAAAGTCCAGTTTGCGACCTTGTGAGATGACGGCTTGCAGCAAGCGTTGCCAGACCACGAAGGTAAAGCCGAAGACCAGAATCGGCGTGCCCCGGTGCTGGGTCAAAAAATCTTGCAGTGCGTCGATTTGTAGGTTCAGGTCGGCATCGAGGCAGTAGTGGTGTTGTCTGCCAAAGACCGAAAACCCCAAGATACCCGCCGCCCGCGCATTGAAGCGGCTGCGGTCTTTAAGTAGGTCGGCACTATCGACGATCACCATCGGCAGGCGCTGCTTGCCCAGAAAGCTGGTCATGATGGCCGTCAGTGCCCGCGTCTGGCGCAACGATGTTTCACGATCTAGATAGATGCGTGAGACGGCCTGGCCCGTCGTGCCACTGGAGGTAAGCGTTTTAATGATGCTGCTCTGCTCGCAGCTCATCAGATCTTGGGTTTTGAAAAGGCGCACCGGTAGCCAAGGCAGATCCTCGCAGCAGGTGGCTGGGGCTGTGCCAAACATACGTTGGCGCATGTTAGCGTAAGACAGGCAGTGCTGAGCATGCCATGCTGTCAATGCGTTCAAGGCATCCCGCAGCAGGGGGGATTTGTTTGCTGCCCTCAGGTCGTAGGGTGGGATTTCCGGTGTAAGGGCCATACGTGGAAAATCCGGTGTGGCTTGAGGTGGTTGCGTGACGCTATCACTTCCAGTAATCAACGAAATCCTCTTTGAAAATGAAGGTATTGCCGCTATCACCTGCTTTCTTCAGGCGTAGCCGGATACTTGCAGCATCCTCTTTGAACCAGAGCCAAAGTCTTGATTCAAGATGGTACACAGAGCAGGTGTAACCCCATTGCCTGAATAGCAGTTGCATGCTGCGGTTGGTGTGGAATGCGCAATGCACGGGTAGTAGATAGAACCAAGAGGGATCTGGGGGAATCTCTTCGCATACAAGGGTGTGCAGTCCCATTACTCCCTGCGGGGATATTAATCGTTCAATTGCATCAAAATGCTCTCTGCAAGTGAGATGCTCGAATACCGAGGTGGTCAGCAAAAAATCAAACTTACCTGCTTCTAATTCCGATTCTTTTAGGTAATCAGATCTGGCAGGCATATAATGCTCGTATTTTAGTAGTTTTAAATCCCTTTGCTGCAAAAGTTCGGATAACTTGCCGTCTCCACAAGCGTAATCGAGCCAGCGACTTCCCTTTTCGATGAGTCCAATTTGTGCTGCACATTTCAGCATGTCAGCCTGCGCCTCCAGTCTAGAAATCCATTTTGGATCATCAGGGTTGGTTTCTAAATTTTGATAGGTGGCGTGATATGTAACATTGAGTCGCTCCCATGCTTGGGGCGATAGTTCTACATGGGTTTTGGAAATGACAAAGCCGCACTGCGTACAACGCCAGTAATCGACGGTTCCCAAGTTGTAGTTATCAAAGACCTTAGAAAAATAAAAATTGGTTCTGGACTTGCAAATGGGGCAATTCATAGATTCAGCAGGCAAAATAAGAAAATTTCCATGTTATGTATCAGCCATTAGGGCAGAATAGTCTTTTTTGCCGTTACTCAGAATCGGTAGGAATGGCACCAGTCTGAAGCGGCAAAGGCTGTGGTGAATGCCGAACTGGCTGGTCAGCCATTGCCTAGTGGTTTCCAACAGTGTCTCATCCATTGTTTCCAGCCAGATGACTAGGCGCTCATCGCGGCCCGCAACCATGACAGGCAGCTCCAGCTTGTTCTGTAAATGCTGCTCTACTTCATCCAGACCGATGCGGTTACCTGCCAGCTTGACGAAACGCTTGAGCCTTCCGGTAATGTAAAAAAACCCCTCCTCATCTTGGCATGCCATATCCCCGGTACGCAGCAAGCCTTGCTGCTCGTCGTTCTGAGCTAGGTCTGCACGACTGGTGGCATAGCCCAGCATCACGTTGGGGCCTTTGTAAATTAGTTCGTCATTGGTCGGGTCAATGTGTAGGTGCCCGCCAGGAATAGCAATGCCGATGGAGCCAATTTTCTCTGCCAGCCTATGTGGCGGTACAAAGCTGATGCGTGCCGTGGCTTCTGTCTGTCCGTACATGACGAAAAAGCGCCAACCTCGTGCATCGGCCAGTTGGGAAAATGCGCGAATTAACTTGTCATCTAGCCGCCCGCCTGCCTGAGTCAAGGTGCGTAGTGAAGGAAATTCCTGCCGGTTAAAACCTGTGCGCCACAACATTTGGTAGATAGTAGGTACTCCTGCTAGGGAGGTGATGGCTTGCGTACGAATAGTTTGGGCAAACGTAGGCGCCAGCACGCTCACATCACTCAGCGCCAGACTGGCCCCGACGTGTAAATGGCTATTGATGACGGACAGCCCGTAGGAGTAATGGGGTGGCAGCAACGTTAGCGCCCGATCATCCGAGCTTAGCTCCAAGTACTGGGCAATGGCTGCAGCATTGGCCTGGAGATTATCGTAAGACAGGCGTACCAGCTTAGGACTACCCGTGCTGCCCGAGGTACTCAGCAGCAATGCCAGTTCAGGGGCCAGTGCAGTTGGATGCTGGGTGTTGGGTGCTGGGTGGGCGATTGGTAAGTCTGCCCCTCTCAAAAGAGGGGCCTGAAGGTGCTCTCCCATGATCCAGTCAGGCTGGTAATGAGCTTGCAGGCTGTCGGCCAGGTTCGCAGCCATGCCAGCAGGCAGGAGCAAGGGCACATGGCGAGCTTGCAGGCAGGCCAAGTAAGCAATCAGGCTGGGCAGTGTATTGCTGATAAAGAGCAGCCCCAGTTGGCGTGTACCCAGGCAACGCAGGTGCATTGCACCTGCTGCCACCCGCGCTGCCAGCTCACCATAGCGCAGGGCTTGCCCATTGGCATCTATGGCAGCAATGCGGTCGGCATCTTGCGCACAAAAACTCCAGAACATTATTGAATTTGAGAGTCTTGAAAGGGTTAGGTATCAAAGATATTTTTTAATAATCTCTTTGGCCTTGGAGAAACTGTTCATATCAATGACGTCTTCAGCATCCATCATGATGTCAAATTCTTCTTCAATAGCAGCAACTAAGGCCATGTGTGCAATGGAGTCCCATTGAACAATGGTGGCATATTTCAAATCATCATGCACATCATTGATTCTGATATCTAGGCTGGATGCAAAAATTTTTCGCAGTTTTTCTTCCATTTGGTGCTTTCCTTGTGTATATGTTTGAGGGGTGAGGTTTTTAAGGTTTTTTTAGGATATTAATAATATTTTCCTGGGTGGTGCTTTTTAATTTTGGATAAATAGGAAGGCATAACACCTGCTCTGCCACATGGCTAGCGGTATTGACATTGGCTGGGGTGGCAGAATGTAGCCCCCTATACATAGGAAATTCTGAAATCAACGGATAAAAATAACGTCTTGCATAAATTCCATGGGCCTTAAGCTTTTCATACAGCTCATCACGGCTCAATGGGTACTCTGGCCCGACAAGAATCGGAAAGTAAGAGTGATTGGCTACGGTCTGATGGCCTTGGGGCAGGCAGCTGATGCCTGGCACATGGGCCAGTTGCTCGCGGTAATAGGCATCAATTTCGGCCCGGCGCTGCATGACATGGGGCATGTGTTCCAGCTGCAGCAGGCCAAAAGCGGCGTTGATTTCACTCATTTTGGCGTTGATGCCTGGAGCGACAACGGTGACCTCGTCCACAAAGCCAAAGTTTTTCAGGTGATCAATGCGCTGTTTGGTTTTGGCATCGTGGCAGATGATGGCGCCGCCTTCAAAGGTGTTGAAGACCTTGGTGGCGTGAAAGCTCAGTACCGATAGGTCGCCGTGGCGCAAGATGCTGCCTCCGGCATCTTGCACGCCAAAGGCATGGGCCGCGTCGTAGATGACGCGCAGGTTGTAGTTGTCGGCAATTTTTTGAATCGCTGCGGTATCGCAGGGGTTGCCGTAGCAGTGCACGGGCAGGATGGCGGTGGTTTGCGGGGTGATCGCCGCTTCGATTTTGGCGGGGTCCAGGTTGAGGGTGTGCGGCTCGATATCGACAAACACGGGTGTGCAGTTTTGCCACAGCAACGCGTGGGCCGTGGCAACAAAAGAGTAGGGGGTGGTAATCACTTCCCCCTTAATGCGCAGCGCTTGCAGGGCGGTAATCAGGGCCAGGGTGCCGTTGCTAAACAGGCTGATGTGCGACACCCCCAGATAGCGGCACAGTGCTTGTTCGAGTTGCTGGTGAAAGGGGCCGCCGTTGGTCAGTACTTTATTGGCCCAGATTTGCTCCAGGTAGGGGATGAACTCCTCCAAGGGGGGCAGGTAGGGCTGGGTAACGTAGATTTTTTCTGCTGCCATGGCATGGGGGCGCCTTGCGGCGTCATAGGGTGGACGTTCGCAACAAGCGTAGCAGCACGTATTCCTGGCAAAAGGGCAAGAAGACAGGGGAAAGTAGAAGTGTTCTGCTATTGGGAACCGGGGAATTTCTCTGCCGCGCCACCAAAAAAAGCTACTCACGCCTGCATCTTCTGAGTTCCAGATGACGAGATCTGAAAGCCAGAGAAAACACGCGTGAGCAGCTATTTGGTCGCGCCGGCCTGGTTGGCGCCGTTTTAGATGTTTAGCCCTGTAGCAGCTGCAGCACGTTTTGCGGAATTTGGTTGGCTTGGGCCACCATGGCGGTGCCGGCCTGTTGCAGGATTTGTGTGCGGCTCAGGTTGGCAGTTTCTTTGGCAAAGTCGGCATCGATGATGCGACCACGGGCGGCAGACAGGTTTTCTACCTGAATGTCGATGTTGTTGACCGTGTTCTCAAAACGTGCCTGCACCGCGCCCAGCGTTGCGCGCGCGCTGTTCACCTGATCGACCGCGCTGTCAATTTTTTTCAGCGCAATCCATGCACCGGCCTGGGTGGTGACGTCAATGCTTTCAATGCCAATTTTGTCTGCATCAACTGGCTCGGCAAAGGCTGGGTCTGTGCCATCGCCGTCGATGCCCGTGCTGGCAACATTAAAGCCATACATCTTGACTTCTGCTGCAGCAACACCGTCATAGGCAAGTTTGCTGGACATCAACTCCATTTTGTAAGTGCCATCATCGTTTTTGGTCAGATATGCGGTGACACCTGTGTCTGCGGTTTTTGCGTTGACGGCTTCCACCACTTGGCCAATGCGCTCGGCGCCGTTGCTGGCTGGAGGAAGCGAGCCAAGGTCGATCGCAATGTCACCGACAGCGATGGCCATGCCGTCCCAGCCATAGCGCGCTGCTTGGGCTTGAGCGACGCCATTGCGCGCTGCAGCGACGTCTGCGGGGACTTGAGGGCTGGCTGCCAAGGCTGTGTTCAATGTTGTTTGTGCTGTAGCGATGGCTGTATCGGCGGTGGTTTTGGCCGTTGTCAAAGCGGTTTCCTCAGCAGGAGTGGCAGGCGGTACAGGCACTGCTTTGTTATAGGCGGTTATGCCTGTCGTTTCGTTGGTATCAATCGGATCAACTGTGGTGCTGGCGTAGTTGATGGCCGATAGCTTGGCGGCGCGCGTATCGGACAGCGCACCCAGCGTAATGTTGTCGCCGGAATTGGCGCCCACCTGAAATACGGCGCCCGCAAAGCTGCCGTCCAAAATTTTGGTGCCGTTGAAATTGGTTTGCTTTGCCACGCGGTCAATTTCGGCGCTGAGCTGGCTGACTTCGGCTTGCAGTGCCTTGCGGTCGCTGGCGCTATTGGTGGCGTTGCCGGCTTGCACGGCCAGTTCACGCATGCGCTGCAGCATGTCACCCACTTTGCCCAAAGCGCCTTCAGCAGTCTGTGCCAGCGAAATGCCGTCATTGGCATTGCGCGAGGCCACTGTCAGACCTTTGACTTGCGTATTCATACGCTCGGAAATGGCCAAGCCTGCCGCGTCGTCCTTAGCGCTGTTCACGCGCAGGCCCGAAGACAGGCGCTGCATGGTCGTGTTCAGGGACTGCCCAGAGAGCGTCAGATTGCGCTGAGCGTTGATCGAGGCGATGTTCGTATTGATTGTTGCAGCCATTGCTGTGATTCCTTCAGTTAGGCAGAAAACGGAGGATGCGAGTTGCTTCGCGTCACCTAGAAACCATGGGCGCTGAGAGGCGGACAGGCAACAGGAGCGATGGAGGCATTCTTTCCTGCCAGCCCTACTGGTATTGCTGCAATAAGCGTGGGGTTTGGGGCTCTTCTTGTGGTTTTGTAGGGTGTTTTGCTTCATAAAAGATAGCATCAAGTTCTTTTTGAACGGGTGTTGAGGGCTACTTTTTATAAAACTGCTAAAGATTCCTCAGCAGTGCCCGATAAACCATGTGTACGCAGCAGGCACCACATGCCGCAACGGCCCACAGAGGTCAGGCAGCCTGGATGCGACAAGCAAAACTTGTTCAAACACTGCCCGTTTAAAGGAATCGCACCATGGCCATGACCATCAATACCAATGTTGTCTCGATCAACGCTCAGCGCAATCTGGGTTTGTCGGGCGGCTCGCTGTCCACCTCCATGCAACGTCTGTCGTCGGGTCTGCGCGTCAACAGCGCCAAGGACGATGCCGCGGGCCTGGCCATTGCCGAGCGCATGAGCACCCAGGTGCGTGGTTTTGCGGTGGCCTCGCGCAATGCCAACGACGGCATCTCGCTGGCGCAAACTGCGGAAGGCGCCTTGGGCAAGGTGGGCGACATGCTGCAGCGCATGCGCGAGTTGGCGGTGCAATCGGGCAACGCCACCAACAGCAAGAGTGACCGCGAAGCGCTCAATGCCGAGCTGGTGCAACTGCGCGATGAGGTGGATCGCGTGGCCAAAACCACCAGTTTTAACGGCAAAAAAGTGCTGGACGGCAGCTTCACCGGTGGCGTGTTCCAGGTGGGTGCCAACTCGGGTGACAACATCACGGTGGGGGCTTTGGCCAATACCAAGGTGGATCAGCTGGGTAAAACGGAGTTTGGTACAAGTTCCGTTACCGGTATTGTTGATGCTTCTAAAACAGCTGCAGCCAACAATATGACCAACGCCGATGTGATCATCAATATCACCGGTGCCAACAAGGTCAGCGCACAGGTGACGATTGCCAAAGATGAGAACGTAACCGGTGATGAAGCACTGGGCCGCGTGATTCAGGCGATTAACTCCAAAACGGCAGACACCGGCATCGTGGCTTTTCTGGCCGATGACGGTAAGTCCATCCAATACCGTGCTGAAAAAGATGCTGATGGCGTGCTGGCCAGTGCTGCTATCGCTGTGTCTGGTGCGGCGGCTGGTGTGACGGCGCTGTTGGCACAACCCACGACTGCCAACACCGACCAAACCGGTATCCACAAAATGGACATCAAAACCCAAGCGGGTGCCTGGGAGTCGCTGCAGCGCATTGACAACGCCATCGACAAGGTCAATAGCGCCCGTGCGAACCTGGGTGCCATCCAGACCCGTTTTGAAAAGTCGATCGAGAACATCGACATCATGCAAGAGAACATTTCTGCAGCACGGGGCCGTATCACGGATGCGGACTTTGCCAAGGAAACGGCCAACCTGAGCCGCACGCAAATCCTCCAGCAGGCTGGCACCGCCATGGTGGCCCAGGCCAACCAGCTGCCACAAAACGTGCTGAAGCTGCTGCAGTAAACCGACCAATATGCCTAGCTGGGTGGCAGCCTCTTCATCGGTTACCGGGCGGGCATGAGCGAAACGGGCAGCGTAAGCTGCCTGCAAAAAAAGCCTAGCTCAAGCATTTGGAAAGCATATTTCAAAGCTTGGGCGAAGGTGTATCACTGAAGGTGAATCCTAAGAAGGGGAATCAAAATGGGTATGTCAATTAACACCAATGTGGTGTCCATCAACGCCCAGCGCAACCTGGGTCTGTCGGGTGGTTCGCTGTCCACTTCCATGCAGCGTCTGTCGTCGGGTCTGCGCGTGAACAGCGCCAAGGACGATGCTGCGGGCCTGGCCATTGCCGAGCGCATGAACACCCAGGTCAAAGGCCTGGCGGTGGCCTCGCGCAATGCCAACGACGGCATCTCGCTGGCGCAAACGGCCGAAGGCGCTTTGGGCAAAGTGGGCGACATGCTGCAGCGCATGCGCGAACTGGCCGTGCAATCGGGCAACGCCACCAACAGCAAAACCGACCGCGAAGCGCTGCAAGCGGAATTGAAGCAACTGCGCGATGAAGTGGACCGTGTGGCCAAAACCACCAGCTTCAACGGCTCCAAGCTGCTGGAC
Organism: Comamonas aquatica; assembly: GCF_018064205.1. Classification (NCBI taxonomy): domain Bacteria; kingdom Pseudomonadati; phylum Pseudomonadota; class Betaproteobacteria; order Burkholderiales; family Comamonadaceae; genus Comamonas; species Comamonas aquatica. The sequence continues at coordinate 3,915,049 of NZ_CP072916.1, forward strand.
GGCAGCTTCACCGGTGCGGTGTTCCAGGTGGGCGCCAACTCGGGCGACAACATCACGGTGGGGGCGCTTGCCAATACCAAGGTGGATCAGCTGGGCAAGGCCAACTATGCGGAGGCTGGGATTGCCTCTCCGTCGATCGCAGGCACCATGATGACGGGCGCCACACCGATCACCGTGACCATTACCGGGGCCGATGGTGCGTCGGCAGCGGCAACCATTGCCAATTCGAGCGATGCAACCGATAAAGAAGCATTGGGCAAAGTGCTCCAGGCGATCAACTCGAAAACTGCCGATACCGGAGTGACTGCCTTCTTGGAAGATGGCGCGGTTAAGTTCCGTGGCACCATCAAAGATGGTGGTACCTACCAGGCGATCAACGTTGCCTTGAGCGGTGGCACCTCTGCATCGCTGGGAACCCTGACGGGTACCACCCAAAAGAACACTGTGGGTATTCACGATGTGGATATTGGTACCCAAAAAGGTGCGTGGGATGCGCTGCAGAAAATCGACAGTGCCATCAACAAAGTCAATACCGCCCGAGGCGAGCTGGGTGCCATCCAGACGCGGTTTGAGAAAACGGTGGAAAACATCGACATTCAAAACGAGAACCTGACCGCTGCCCGGGGCCGCGTGGTGGATGCCGACTTTGCGCAAGAAACCGCCAACTTGAGCCGTACGCAGATCCTGCAGCAAGCGGGCACTGCCATGGTGGCCCAGGCCAACCAGTTGCCCCAGCAGGTGCTGAGTCTGCTGCGTTAAGTGGCAGTACGGTCTGCCGGCCTCTACAGGGTGGCAGACCGAGGATAGTTTTGCTTTTGATGGCAGCCGCCAGGTGTCTGGTGGCTGCCTTTTTTCTTTTCTATTGCGCGATGCATGCCTCGAATGCCGGCAGGATGCTCTCGGCAAGTCGGGGCAGAGTGTTTGCGCAGTCGAGCCCTGCTGCTGTTGCTGGCGGCAAGGCGTATGGCCTAGTGGATGATGTGGGTGCGGTCCAGGCTCAAGTTGGCGCGGCGGCTGCCGATAAAACGGTATGGCCTCTTGAGGCCGCTGGCTGCGTGGGCAGGTCACCTGGATTGGCGGGTGCTAGAGGTTTTGTTTGGGCTTTTGCGCGAACGCCAATCCGACGACAATCAGCTTGTTCTACGCGTGATTTGGGTCATTGCGGGTACTTAATGCAACAGGAGTCTTCATCATGGCAATTTCATCGGCAGGTATCGGTAGCGGGTTGGACGTTGCCAAAATCGTCGAGCAGATGGTGACTGCTGAAAAAATACCGCTGAAGAAGCTCGAATCCAAGGCCGAAGGCATTCAGACCCAGATTTCCACCTACGGTGAAATCAAATCACTGACCTCTAAGTTGGGGGATATCGTTTCCAAACTGACCCGCGACAGCGCGTGGAATGGGGTGAATATTTCCTCCAGCAATTCCACCATCTCTGGGAGCATGACGGGGATTGCCGCGCCGGGAACTTACAACATTCGAGTGACGAAGTTGGCCCAGGCGCAGACCACGGTGATCGGGGGGGCGGGCGCCGCGGCTTTGGCCAAAGACGAAACGATGGGGGCGTCTGGAAAACTCACTCTCAAGAAAGGCGTGGGTGCGAATGAGGTGGTCAAGGAGCTGGATATTTCCAGCTCGGATACGTTGACCAAAATTGCTGCCAAGGTCAACGAGGCCGGCATGGGGATTCAAGCCTCGGTGGTGACCGATGTGGATGGTAAGGAGCGCCTGATGCTGCGTTCCAAAGACAGTGGAACCGGCAATAGTTTTACGGTTGGTATTGACCTGGCTGACCCGGCTGACCCGACTTTGAAGAAGCTGGGGCAGACAAATTCGCAGCTTGCCCAAAATGCGGAGGTCGAGCTGAACGGGGTGACTGTGAAGTCGAACAGCAACACGTTTGCCAACACGATTCCGGGGATGTCTTTCTCGGTGTCGGAGATCACCACGAATTCCGCGACCATGACGGTGAAGACGGATACCGAGGCCATCAAGAAGAGCTTGCAAGAGTTTGTGGATGCGTACAACGAGCTCAACGATTTGCTGTCTAAGTCGACCAAGTACACCGAGGAGACCAAAACCGCAGGCGTTCTGCAGGGTGATAGTGCAACGGTGAGCTTGCAAAACACGTTGCGGATGTTGACCCAAGGTATTTCTGGTAGCACAGGAGCGTTGACACGTCTTTCCGATATTGGCATTCAAATGCGTGAAGGTGGCGGTTTGACGGTGGACAGCACCAAGCTGGACAAAGGCTTGGCGAATGTTGATGACTTAAAAGCCTTGTTTGCCAACAAGGCCAATAGCATGGGTCAAGGAGGGGGGATTGCCGTGAATTTCAAGGCGGTGACGGACAAGCTGTTGGCATTTGATGGCACCTTGAATTCGAAGACCGACTCGCTGGAGCGCACACTCAAAAGTAATGGCGCCGAGCAAGACAAGGTGAATAAACGTGCAACAACCTTGGAAGAGCGTCTTTATAAACAGTATTCGGCGCTGGATGGCAAGATGTCCTCGCTGAATGCCCTGAACTCCTACGTCTCGCAGATGGTGACGACGTGGAACAAGTCCTCGAGCTGATTCGGGTACCAGGTTATTTTTCGGATTTTTAGAGTTCGTGCGTGTGGCTGTGCAATCCAAGCAGAACGCGTCCGAACTAGTGTAAGGAACAACACATGTTTTCTTCTGCAGGCTACGGGGCAGCGAATGCCTATCGTCAGGTGGGGGCTCACTCGGGTGTCGAGAACGCTTCCCCGCACCAACTGATCCAGATGCTGTTTGATGGCTTGTTCCAGTCGCTGAACGCGGCGCGTGGCGCCATTGAGCGTGGCGAAGTGGAGGAAAAAGGTCGCCACATTTCCAAATCTGTTCGCATTTTGCAAGAGGGTTTGGTCATGGGGCTGGACCTGGAAAAGGGTGGTGAATTGGCGGCTAATCTGAAGCTGCTGTATGACTATTCTGTGGCCCAATTGACCAAGGCAAACATCCGCAATGATGTGGCATTGGTGGAAGACGTTATCAAGGTTTTGCAGCCCGTGGCGCAAGGCTGGAAAGAGATTGGAACCGCAGCCAACCCCGTGATGTGAGGGGGTGCTGTGCAGGAGAACAGATTGCTCGATTACTACAAGGCCATTGAGGCCAAGAGTGCCGAAATGCTGGCAGCAGCGATGCAGCAAAACTGGGACTGCGTGGTGGAGTGTGAGAAGTCGTGCGCCGTGCTGATTGGCGAGCTGCGTGTGCAGTCGCAGGAGCTGGTGCTGACGCCGGCGCAGCGCAAGGAAAAGACACGCATCATGCAGAGCATCTTGCGCAATGACGCGCAGATTCGGGTGCTGGCCGAGCCGTGGTTGGCGACGCTGGAGTACATGGGCAAGGTGCCGGCCAGCTCGGTGTTGCACTGAGGTGAGCGCTGCGTCCTGCTAGGTAGTTAAGTCCTTGGTGGGGACACAAGCCGCATGCTGCAAGGCATGCGGCTTTTTTCATGGGCTCGCCCGGGGCAGTCAGATCTGGGTGTTGGTGTGGTGTGGTTGGTGCCGCTGAAACCACCAGGATCTGGCGCTAGTGTTTTTGATAGCTGCTAGCGCTGGTCTATGAAGAACTTCAAGGTATTAATGACCTGAATGGCCCGATGGATGTGCGCGGTGCGCTCATCTTTTCCGGGCTGAAAGGCCTGTGGACCTGCTTGCGTGGCGATGGGCAGTGGCCAGGTCTGCGCGCAAAAAAGACCGCAACCCGTGGGGTGCGGTCATCAAGATTTTTTGAAGGGGCGAGCGTTAGGGCGGGGCGCAGGCCGGGGTGGCCACTCGCCCTGCACAGGCAGGTGCTCAGACCTGCATGTTCATGACATCGGTATAGGCCTGCACCAGGCGGTTGCGCACATGCAGGGTGGCTTGGAAGCCGATTTGCGCCTTCTGCATGGCCACCATGGTTTCTTCCAGGCTGACCGAGGGATTTTCCATCTGCACTTCTTGCTGCAGGTGGCTGGAGTGGTTCTGGGCGGCGCTGACGGAGCGCAGCGCGTTTTCGAGGGCGTGGCTGAAACCATGGCCGTCTGCTTCGGCCTGCTGCACAGGCTTGGTCAGGCGTTGGGCCATATCGCTGGAAATGGGTGTCAGCGCAGAGTTGGTGCTTTGCAGGCGCAGGTCCATGGTGTTCATCCCTAGGTTGTTCTTGATTGATGGCGCAATCGTAGGCAAATGCAAACCTGGCATCTGTGCGAATAAATGGGGAAACGGCCGCCTTATCGGGGGAACGGTGGCGTGGGAAGTCCGAATAATCGGCGGCACGTTGGGCTCCGTGTCGGGCCTGAGCTCCCATTTGGAAAAGAACATGTCTGCAGTTGCTGAAATTCCTGTTGCTGAGAACCCCCCTGCCGCAAGCCCGATGAACTGGCAGCAGCGGGTGGCAAGCCTTGATCGCAATCAGCGCATCCTGATCGGCGCTGTGGGCGCGCTGGTGGTCGCCGGTCTGGTGGCGGCCTTGATGTTCAGCCGCCAGCCCGATTACCGCGTGCTGTTTTCCAATCTGAGCGACAAGGACGGCGGCGCCATCGTCACGCAGCTGGCGGCCATGAACGTGCCCTACAAGTACACCGAAGGCGGTGGCTCGATCATGATTCCCGCGGACCGGGTGCACGATGTGCGCCTGAAGCTGGCCACCCAGGGGCTGCCCAAGGGCGCAGTCTCCGGCTTCGAGATCATGGAGAACAGCAAGTTCGGCATCACCCAGTTCCAGGAGCGCGTGAACTACCAGCGCGGCCTGGAGGGTGAGCTGACCCGCTCCATCATGGGCCTGTCGGCCGTGCAGAACGCCCGCGTGCACCTGGCCCTGCCCAACCAGAATGGTTTTTTCCGTGAGCAGCAAAAGCCTTCGGCCTCCGTGCTGCTGACGCTGTACCCCGGCCGCATGCTGGACCGCACGCAGATCGCGGGCATCGTGCACCTGATTTCTTCCAGCGTGCCGGAAATGCTGCCCAGCGCGGTCAGCGTGCTGGACGACTCGGGCAAGCTGCTGTCGCAGACCGGCAACCCCGAAGACAGCCCCGTCAACGTCCAGCAGCTGATGTACCAGCAACAGCTGGAAAAGCAGTACACCCAGCGCATCCTGGACATCCTGGAGCCGGTGGTCGGCAAGGGCAATGTGAAGGCGCAGGTGACGGCCGAGCTGGACTTTTCGCGCACCGAATCGACCTCGGAACTGCATGCCCCCAACCAGGGCCAGGCCGCCAGCGCGGTGCGCAGCCAGCAGGTGCTGGAAAGCACTGGCGAGAAAGAGCCCGTGCCCCCGACCGGCGTGCCCGGTGCCGTCAGCAACCAGCCCCCGCAGAACGCGGCAGCGCCCATCAACGGCGCGGCCCCCACGCTGCAGGCGGCCAATGGCCAGCAGACCAACATCATGGCCATTCCCGGCAGCAAGCGCGAATCGGTCACCAACTATGAAGTGGACAAGACCGTGCGCGTGACCCGCAACAGCACGGGCTCCATCAAGCGCATGACGGCTGCGGTGGTGGTGAACTACCTGCCCGGCACAGCGACCGAGGCCGGCGCGGCCGTGACGCCCCAGGCCATGACCGAGGCGCAGCAGGCACAGATGCTGGCCCTGGTGCGCGAGACCATCGGTTTCAACGCGGAGCGCGGGGATTCGGTCAATCTGATGAACACGCCCTTCCAGCAGGAGCTGCGCCTGGCTTCGGACCTGCCGATCTGGCAGCAGCCCGAAACGATCGATCTGGTGCGCTCCATCGCCTGGCCGGTGGGCCTGGTGCTGGCGGCCCTGATCCTGATGTTCGGCGTGGTGCGTCCGATCCTCAAGGCCCGCAAGAAGAAGGAGCTGGCCCAGCAGCTGGATCTGCTGGAGGCCGAAGAGCTGGAGCGCCCAGCACTGGCCGCGCCGCCCAAGCCGGGCGAGCCCACCCCCGAGGAGCTGCGCCTGGAGCAGGCGCGTGCCCTGGCCAAGCAGAACCCGATTGCCGTGGCCAACATCGTCAAGACCTGGGTCAATGGCAGCGATGGCAGCCACTGATCCTGACCGCTGGCACCTAACTATCTACAGAACACAAAGAGTTTGCTATGGATGATCGAGGTCTGAACGACGCCGCCATTTTGCTGATGTCCCTGGGCGAGGAAGAGGCGGCCGAGGTTTTCAAGCACCTGTCGCCCAAGGAAGTGCAGAAGCTGGGTGAGACGATTGCCCGCATGCGCGGGGTGTCCAAGGAAAAAGTGGATTTCGTGATCGCGCGCTTCACCGACGACTGTGCTGCCCAGAGCCTGCTGGTCGAGGACGCCAGCGACTACGTCAAGTCGGTGCTGCGCCGTGCGCTGGGAGATGACAAGGCCGCGCTGCTGCTGGACCGCATCTTGCAGGGCGGGGACGTCTCGGGCATTGAAAGCCTGAAGTGGATGGACCCGATCTCGGTGGCGGAACTGCTGCGCAATGAACACCCGCAGATCGTGGCGGCCATCCTGGTGCACCTGGAGTTCGACCAGGCCGCGGCGGTGCTCATGCAGCTGCCCGAGCGCATGCGCAGCGAAGTGATGCTGCGCGTGGCCACGCTGGAAGGTATCCAGCCTTCGGCGCTGAAGGACCTGAACGAGGTGCTCTACAAGGTGCTGGCCGGTGGCGACAAGATCCGCAAGACCTCGCTGGGCGGCGTCAAGGCCGCGGCCGAAATGATCAACCTGCTGGGTGGCAATGCCGATGTGGCGGTGCTGGACACCATTCGCAACTACGACGCGGACCTGGCGCAGAAGATCATGGACAAGATGTTCGTGTTCGACGACCTGGTCAAGCTGGACGACCGCTCGCTGCAGCTGGTGCTGCGCGAGGTGGCGTCCGAGACGCTGATCATCTCGCTCAAGGGTGGCTCCATGGAAGTGCGCGACAAGATCCTGGCCAACATGTCCATGCGTGCGGCCGCGGCCCTGCGCGAAGACCTGGAAGCGCGCGGCCCCATGCGCCTGTCCGAGGTGGAGGCGCAGCAAAAGGAAATCCTCAAGGTGGTGCGTCGCTTGGCGGACGAAAACCAGATCACGCTGGGCGGTGGCCCAGAAGACAGCTTTGTCTAAGGCCAGTCCTTCGCAGTTCCAGTAGGTTGACATGACACGCTTTATTCCCAGCGAAGAGATTGACGAGCAGCAGGTGCGGCACTGGCACTTTGGTGGTGTCCGCAATGGCACCTTCAACAAAGGCTTTGCGGCCATGCCCGAGATGACCTCGGACCCCGCCTTGCTGCCCTTGGCCGAAGAGCCCGTGGCGGAGCCGCAGCCCGAGGCGCTGGAAGCTGCGCCCGTGCCCGAGCTGGAGCTCGACGACGTGCCCCTGCCGGTGCCTGGGATTTCCGAGGAAGAGCTGCAGCAGCAACTGGAACAGGCCCGCCAGGAGGCCTATGCCCAGGGCCTGGAGCAAGGCCGGCAGCAGGCGGCCCAGGAATGGCAGGCCCGCATGGCCGACTACCAGAACAACCTGGGCCGTGAGACGGCACAGCGCCTGAACGAGGTGCTGCATGCCGCACAGACCGGGGTGCAGGGCCTGCAGCAGCAGATGGCGCCCGACTTGCTGCAGCTGGCCGTGGACATCGCGCGCCAGGTGGTCCGCCAGGAGCTGCGCTGCAACCCCCAGGCCCTGCAGCCCGTGGTGGCCGAAGCCCTGGACATGCTGGGGGCCGACACCAAACCGGCCGTGGTGCGCCTGAATCCCGAGGATTTCCAGCAGCTGCAGGCCCACTTGCGCGCCGCCTTGCCCAATCCCAAGCTGGAATGGCTGTCCGACCCGACCGTGGCCAAGGGCGGTTGCCTGGTGGAAAGCCAGGGCGCGCAGATCGATGGCAGCCTGGAGCGCCGCTGGCAGCGTGCCGTGGCGGCGCTGGGCCTGGTGTCGACCTGGTACGACGGTGGAGCCGGCCATGGCAACTGACCATTCGCCCATCGGCGCCGCAGTGGTGCAGTTGCAGGACATGCTGCGGGTGGGGCGCGAGCGCGTGAACCAGCCGCTGCCCTTGCACAGCCACGGCACCTTGACGCGGCTGACCGGCCTGGTGCTCGAGGCCAGTGGTCTGCGCGTGCCCGTGGGCTCGCAATGCCATCTGCAGATGCCCGGTCAGGAGCCGGTGCTGGCCGAGGTCGTGGGCTTTGCCGGCGATCGGGCGTTCCTGATGCCGGCCGGCGACATCCAGGGCTTGTCGTGCGGGGCGACCGTCACGCCTGCCGAGCCGTTTGTGCCGCCGCTGCGCCTGGGGGATACCGAGGCGCCGTCCCTGGCCACGGGCGTGCTGCGCCTGCCCATGGGCGATGGCCTGCTGGGGCGCGTGGTCGACTCGCAGGGTGTGGCGCTGGACCACGGCGGTGCGCTGGTGAACGTCGTGTCCGAGCCGCTGGACCGCGAGCCCATCAATGCCATGGAGCGTGCCCCGGTGCGCGAAAGCCTGGATACGGGCGTGCGGGCCATCAACAGCCTGCTGACCGTGGGGCGTGGCCAGCGTCTGGGCCTTTTTGCGGGTTCGGGCGTTGGTAAATCGGTGCTGCTGGGCATGATGGCGCGCTTCACCCAGGCCGACGTGATCGTCGTGGGCCTGATCGGTGAGCGCGGCCGCGAGGTCAAGGAATTCGTCGAGGACATCCTGGGTGCCGAGGACCGCAGCCGTGCGGTGGTGGTGGCGGCACCGGCCGATGCCCCGCCGCTGCTGCGCATGCAGGGTGCCACCTACGCCACGGCGATTGCCGAACATTTCCGCGACAAGGGCAAGCATGTGCTGCTGCTCATGGATTCGCTGACCCGGTATGCCCAGGCCCAGCGGGAGATTGCGCTGGCGATTGGCGAGCCGCCCGCCACCAAGGGCTATCCGCCGTCCTGCTTTGCCAAGCTGCCGGCCCTGGTCGAGCGCAGTGGCAACGGCCTGAATGGCGTGGGGTCGATCACGGCCTTCTACACCGTGCTGTCCGAGGGGGACGACCAGCAGGACCCGATTGCGGACGCTTCGCGCGCCATCCTGGATGGCCACTACGTGCTGTCGCGGGCCCTGGCGGAACAGGGGCATTACCCGGCCATCGATATTGAGCAGTCGGCCTCGCGGGTGATGCACAACGTCGTCAGCCGGGAGCATTTTGAGTTAGCTAGACGGTTTAGGGCCGTCTATTCGCGCTATCAAAAAAGCAAGGATTTGATACAAGTAGGAGCTTATGTCAACGGCTCCGATCCCCAGGTCGACGAGGCCATCCGCCTGCAACCGGCGATGGCCACGTTCCTGCAGCAGACCATGTTCGAGTCTGCTTCCATGGACGAGAGCCTGGCGCAAATGGCTGCTGTCCTGCAACAGCCGGCTTGAGATAACTAGAGGATGCTGGGAATGTCGTCACTCAATGCACTGATGATCGCGATCGAAATGGCCACGCGCAAACGCGACGAGGCGCGCCAGGCCTTGCGTGAGCGTCAGCATGCCCACGATGCCGCCAGGTCCCAGATGGAACAGTTGGACAACTACGCCCGGGAAATGCAACAGCGCTGGGGTGCCAGCGAAGGGGCGGCCATGAAGCCCGAGGTGATGTTCCACCACGGCCAGTTCATGGACCGGCTGCAGCATGCCATCAACCTGCAAACCAAGGTGATGGCAGACCAGGCGATCCGCCTGGAAGCGGCGCAGAAGGCCTTGATGGCGACGGAGCTGCGCCTGAGCAGCCTGAACAAGGTGGTGGAGACCCGCCGCCGCGATATCGCGCTGGCGCAGATGCGCCGCGAGCAAAAGCAGACCGATGAGCGTGCGGCTCTGCAGTTCATCGGCCGTACGTTCGGCTTGCAGTTTCAAGAGGTCTGAGCATGGATATTCAAGCAGCGAACACGCCGACCAAGGCGAAGGCAGCGGCCAGCGACAAGCAGGACAAGAGCAAGGTGGAAGACGCGCGCGAAGGGGCGCCCGCGTTTGCCCAGCTGTTGCAAGGCCTGCAGCCTCCCGCCGCGCTCGAAGCCCGGGCGGTGGCGCAGGATGCGCTGGAGGCCCGGCAGTTGCCGGCCACCGAGCTCGTGCAGGTCGACAGCGCCGTGCTGCGCGACGGCTTGTCCACCGGCTTGGACCTGGGCAGCCTGGTGGGCCAGACGGCTCTGCTGGATGACCGTGCCGATGCGGCGCTGCAAAACGGCAGCTTTGTGCTGGCGCAGCAGGCGGCGGGCCGTGCCAGCCCTGCAGGTTGGGGGGCCCAGCCACATGTGGCGGCCGGCCAGGCTGTGGCGACCGTCGCGGCCGGCGTGCAGTCGGCCCTGCCCTGGGTGGCGGAAGGCGGTGCGGCGGCCGCGGCGGTGAAGGTGGCCACGGAGGCCGCTGGGCTGGTCGAGGACGGATTGCAGGCCGTGGCTGATCTGGTGCAGCCGGATACGCCAGCCTCCGAAGGGCGCGTCAATCTGCTGGGGGCCTGGAAACTGGAAGACCCGCAGGCCATCCCCTCGCCAACGCTGCAACGCGTCATTGGTCAGGTGGAGCAGTGGGCGGCCGCAGGCGCAGGCCTGCAACCCAAGGCCACGGAGCGTGCCGAGGGCAGCAAGTCGGCGCAGGATGCGGTGGCGGGCATGTCCGCGGCGCAAGGCAGCGGCACCCGTTTGACCGAGAACGCGGTGCGCGAGACCCAACAGGCCCAGGATGCGCAGTGGGAGGCCCAGGCCGACGTGCCGGTGGAAGACATGCGCTTTTGGCTGCAGGGCAAGCAACAGCGCGCCGAGGTGGTCCTGGACCAGGATGGGCAGAACGTGCGGGTGCAGGTCTCCGTGCGCGGCAACGAAGCCCATGTGACTTTCCAGGCCGACCAGCAGCACACCCGGGCGGTGCTGGACAACAGCCTGGCGCAGTTGCGCGAGATGCTGGAGCAGCAGGGTGTGGCCCTGGCGGGGGTGTCCGTGCAGGCCCAGACCGCGGACGGGCAGCAGGCTGGCGCAGGCGCACAGGAGCGCGGCAATGCGTGGGCGCCGCAAGGGGCCGCACGCCATGCCCAGGTGGCAGTGCCCGACGCCGGGGGCAGCGGCGCGCAGCGCCCGCGCAGCCAGGGCCTGGACGTCTATGCCTGAGGGCGGCGTACGCCCGCTGCGGCGGGTGGCCGATTTGTTTGGCGGCTGTTTGAGCCTTTTATTCTGGCTATGATTTCCGGTTTCTCCGAAATAATTAACCCGTTGCGCGCAGATTGCGCGTGCACCGTTCCCGGGGACTGTCCCTGGCAAGGGTGAGCGAATTCACTACCTCCACCAAGGAACCACAACGTGGCCGCAACCAATCCTGCCGCCGCTCCGGCACCCGCCAAGAGCAAGAAACTGATCATCATCGGCGCCATCGTCGCCTTGCTTGTCGTGGCCGTCGCAGCAGTGGCACTCTTTGTCATGAACCGCTCACAGCACAGTGACCCCTATGGTGAAGAGGCACCCGCCAAGAGCGCCGCGACCGTGGTACCCACGTTCCTGCCCCTGGAGAACATGGTGGTGAACCTGGCCGACCCCGGTGGCGACCGTTTTGCGCAGGTCGGCATCACGCTGGAGCTGCAGGACGAGGCCACCGCCACCACGGTCAAGCAGTACATGCCCAGCATCCGCAATGGCATCCTGATGCTGGTGTCCCAGCGTACGGCCGATGAACTGCTGCAACGCGAAGGCAAGGAAAAGCTGGCCTCTGACATTCTGCGCGAGGTCACCCGCCCACTGGGGATGAACGCGGCACGTCCCCAAGCCGCACAGGCCCAGGGCGATGAGGACGAGGCGCGGCCCGCCGCCCGCCGCAGCAGCCCGGTGCGCCGTGTGCTGTTCTCCAGCTTCATCATCCAGTAAGCGCAAGGAAGTTTGGCATGAGTGATTCTTTTCTCTCGCAGGAAGAAGTTGATGCCCTGCTGGAGGGGGTAACGGGCGAGCGCCAGAAATCCGACTCCGAAGAGGTGGATGAGGGTTCGGTCCGCAACTACGACATTTCCAGCCAAGAACGCATCGTGCGTGGGCGCATGCCCACCATGGAAATCGTCAACGAGCGCTTTGCCCGCAATTTCCGCATCGGCCTGTTCAACTTCATCCGCCGCAGCCCCGAGGTCTCGGTGGGTACGGTCAGTGTGCAGCGCTACAGCGCCTTCCTGCGCCGCCTGGCGGTGCCGACCAATTTCAACATTGTGGCCATCCGGCCGCTGCGCGGCAACGGCCTGATCGTCTGCGAGCCTTCGCTGGTGTTCGGCATCATCGACACGCTGTACGGCGGGGCGGGGCGCCTGCAGACCCGCATCGAAGGCCGCGACTTTTCGGCCACCGAGCAGCGCGTCATCAACCGCCTGGTCGATGTGATCAGCGAAGAGTACAAAAAAGCCTGGCATGGCATCTATCCGCTGGAGCTGGCCTACCAGCGCTCGGAAATGCAGCCGCAGTTTGCCAACATCGCCACCCCCAGCGAAATCGTGGTGTCGACCGCCTTCCAGCTGGAAATCGGCGACGTCTCGGGCTCCATCCATATCTGCATGCCCTATGCAACCATGGAGCCCATCCGCGACATCCTGTATTCGTCCACCCAGGGCGACTCCATGGAAGTGGACCGCCGCTGGGTCAAGGTGCTGACGCGCGAAATCCAGTCGGCGGACGTGACCCTGGTGGCCGAGTTGGCCCGGGCCGATGCCACGGTGGAGCAACTGCTGGCCATGAAGCCGGGTGATTTCATCGAGCTGGATCGCCAGCCGCGTATCCGTGCCTCAATCGGCGGCGTGCCGATCTTTGAGTGCCAATACGGGACGCACAACAACAAATATGCAATCCGCATTGAGCAATGTTTGCGCAGTGGGGAATCGAACTGGACCGGAGAGAAGAATGGCAACTGACCAGAACAACAACGGCAGCGTCCCGGGGGATGATCCCTTCTCGGATTGGGCCGAGGCCCTGGAAGAGCAAAAGCAGACCGACGATGCCCACGCGGCGCTGGACGCCGAGCAAGGCGGCCCGCTGTCGGGCACGCCGGCCTACAACGGCGGGCACACGGGCACGGAAGTGCCGGTCAACGACATCAACATGGTGCTGGACATTCCCGTCCAGCTGTCCGTGGAGCTGGGCCGCACCAAGGTGCCGATCAAGTACATCCTGCAACTGGCCCAGGGCTCGGTGGTGGAACTGGACGCACTGGCAGGCGAACCCATGGACGTGCTGGTCAACGGCTACCTGATCGCCCAGGGCGAGGTGGTGGTGGTGAACGACAAGTTCGGTATCCGCCTGACCGACGTGGTCACCCCGTCCGAGCGTCTGCGCCGCGTCAGCCGTGGATAACGCCAGCCTGACCTCCTCGCTGCTGGCGCTGCTGTTGATGATCGGCGCCCTGGCGGCCTTGCCCTGGCTGCTCAAGCGCTGGCAACAACGCCAGCAGGGCCGGCACGCCGCCTCGGGCGTCAGCGCGCAGGTGCTGGCTTCGGTGGCGGTGGGCCCCAACCAGCGGGTGGTCACGGTGGAAGTCGGGCAGGGCAGCACGAAGACCTGCCTGGTCCTGGGCGTGACGGCCCACAACATCCATTGCCTGCACGTGCTCGGTCAGCCGGCCGGTGCCCAGCCGGTGGCCGCGCCGCCGGACTTTGCCGTCACCATGGCCCAACTGCGCAAAGACGAGCCAACCCCGCAACCATGAGAGAGCGCATGCGATTCAGCTTTCCCGTTCCCCGGGCGTCCTGGGGTGCTTCGGCCGCCGCTTTGGCGGCTTTTTGCTGGATGCCGGCCACCGTCTGGGCGCAGGCCGCAGCAGCCCCCAGCCTGCCCCTCCTGGTGGGCAGCGGCAGTGGCGGCAACAGCTTTTCCGTGCCGATCCAGACCCTGCTGTTCTTCACGGCACTGTCCTTCCTGCCGGCCATCCTGCTGATGATGACGGGCTTCACCCGCATCGTGATCGTGCTGAGCCTGCTGCGCCAGGCGCTGGGCACGCAATCGGCGCCGCCCAACCAGGTGATCATCGGCCTGTCGCTGTTCCTGACGCTGTTTGTCATGGGGCCGACCCTGGACCGCGTCTACCAGGAGGCCTACCTGCCGTACAGCACCAACAAGATGCAGTTCGAGGAAGCGGTGCAAAAGGCCGAAGTCCCGATGCGCGAGTTCATGGTGCGCCAGACCCGCCAGACCGATTACGCCCTGTTCGCGCGCCTGGCCAAGCTGGAGCCCGGCACCCAGATCGAACAGGCGCCGTTCCGCGTGGTGGTGCCGGCGTTTGTGATCAGCGAACTCAAGACCGCGTTCCAGATCGGCTTCATGATCTTCATCCCGTTCCTGATCATCGACATGGTGGTGTCGTCCATCCTGATGTCGCTGGGCATGATGATGCTGTCGCCGGTGCTGGTGGCGCTGCCGTTCAAAATCATGCTGTTCGTGCTGGCCGACGGCTGGAACCTGCTGATCGGCTCGCTGGCGTCCAGCTTTGCCATCTAGACCTGAAAGGCTTGTGCCATGACCCCCCAAATGGTGCTGACGTTCGGGCGCGAGGCGCTCACGCTGCTGCTGATGATTTCGCTGCCCGTGTTGCTGACCGTGCTGGCTGTGGGCCTGGTGGTCAGCATTTTCCAGGCGGTCACGCAGATCAATGAAAACACCTTGTCCTTCGTGCCCAAGCTGGTGGCTGCGGTGCTGGTGTTTGCGATCGCCGGGCCGTGGATGCTGAGCACGGTGGTGGACTTCATCCGTCGCACCATCGAGAACATCCCCAGTGCGCTGGGCTGAGGGCGTGGTGTGACGAGGGCGCAGCGGTGATCGGCATTTCCGAGCAGCAACTGATGGCGTGGCTGTCGCCCGTCATCTGGCCGTTTCTGCGCACGCTGGCCATGTTCACGGCCGCGCCCGTGTTCTCGCAGAAGGCCATCCCGGTGCGCGTCAAGGTGGGGCTGGCCTTTCTGGTGGCCGTGTGCGCCCAGGCGGTGCTCGATCAGCCCATGGTGGCGATCAACTCGCCCCAGGCGCTGACCTGCGTGATCCAGCAGGTGGGCATTGGCCTGGCCATCGGCCTGGCCGCGCGCCTGGTGATCGCCGCCATGGAGGTGGCCGGCGAGGCCATCGGCCTGCAGATGGGCCTGAGCTTTGCCTCCTTCTTCGACCCGGCCAGCAATGCACAGCTCAGCGCGGTCTCGCGCTTTCTGGTGCAGATCTTCACCCTGTTCTTCATCGTGGTGAACGGCCACCTGTTCGTGCTGGTGGCGGTGATCAAGAGCTTCGATGTGTTCCCCGTCGACGGATCGTTCCTGCAGGCCGTGGCGCAGATGCGCCTGCATGAGCTGGGCAGCGCCGTGTTCGAAAGCGCGCTGTGGATCGCCCTGCCGATGATGGCGCTGCTGCTGTTCGTCAACCTGACCATGGGCGTGATCGCGCGCATCGCCCCGCAGATGAATGTGTTTGCCATCGGCTTTCCGATCACCCTGACCGTGGGCATGCTGGGCATCACGGCCACCTTGCCGATGATGGAGCAGCCCTTCCTGCAGCTCATCGAGCGCGCCCTGTCGGTGTTCGGGGGCGGCTTTCTTTAGTTAAAAAGAAGAGCGGTTAGCGTTCGAATTTAAAGGGGTTCAAGGTATTTGCTATCTGAAGTCCTTTAAATTTGAGCGCTTCAAGCTATATTTTTATACAAGGCTGTTGCGGATGGCATAGACCGTCAGCTCGGCGTTGTTGCTCAGCTGCAGCTTTTCCAGCACCCGGGCGCGGTAGACGCTGACCGTCTTGGGGCTGAGCATCAGCTCCTCGGCAATGTCTGTCAGCCGCTTGCCGCTTGCAATCTTCTGCAGGGTCTGCATCTCGCGCTCGGACAGGGCCTCGTGCGGCACCTCGGGCGTGGGCTGGGCCAGGCTGTCCGCCAGCATCTGCGCCACCTCCGGGGTCAGGTACTTGCGCCCCTGGTGCACGGTGCGCACGGCGCGCACCAGCTCCAGCGGATCGCCGGCCTTGTTGGCATAGCCGTGGGCGCCGGCCTTCAGGCAGCGCAGCGCATACTGGTCCTCCGGGTACATGGACACCATCAACACCTTGATCTCGGGGTAGCTCTCGCGCACGCTGGCCAGGACTTCCAGCCCGTTGCGCCCCGGCATGTTGATGTCCAGCAGCAACACCTGGCAGGCCGCCTGGCGCAAGGTGCCGCGCAACTCGGTGTAGCCGGCGGCTTCGCCGATGACCCGAATGTCCGTGGCTTCGGCCAGCGTGTCGCGGATGCCGCGGCGCAAGACCGCGTGATCGTCGCAAATCACCACCTGAATCACTGTTGTCCCTCTGCGGTTGTCATGAAAGTGGGCCCATCTTACGGGAGCGGGATGGAGACGATGATGCTGGTGCCACGGCCGACCTGGCTGCTCACATCCAGCCACCCGCCCACCGTGCGCGCACGCTCCGCCAGTCCGCGCAGGCCAAAGGCCTTGGGTTTGTCGCGCTGCCCGGCCGCCATACCGCAGCCGTTGTCGCGCACTTCCAGGGTCAGAAACCCCTCGGCATTCGACAGCTCCAGGTGCACGGCGCTGGCCTGGGCGTATTTGCCGACATTGGTCAGCGCCTCTTGCGCCGTGCGATAGGCCACGACCTGGATCTCCGGCGTCACCTCGATGGACGCCGGCGCATCCACGCGCGTGGGCACGCCGGTGCGGCGCTCGAAGTTCTCGGCCAGCCATTGCACGGCGGCCACCAGGCCCTGGTCCAGCACCGGGGGGCGCAGGTTCATCATGATGCGCTGGCTGGCGCCCAGGGCGTGCTGCAGCATCTCCAGCGCCGCCTGGGCGTGGTTGCGCACCTGGGGCTCTGTCGCATTTCGGTCAATCCAGGCCAGGTCAAATTTGACGGAAGTCAAAGAACCGCCGATGTCGTCATGGATCTCCCGGGCGATGGCCGCGCGTTCCTGCTCGATCGATTGCTGCAGGTGCTCAGTCAGCTCGGCCAGCTGGCGCTCGGAACGTTCCAGGTCCCGCATTGCCTGCTCCTTGGCGCGGCGCGCCTCGTGCACCTCCAGGGCGCGCGACAGCACGTGCGGCAGGCGCGCCATGTCATCCTTGAGCAGGTAGTCGGCAATCCCCTGGCGTATCGCTGCGACCGCCGCAGTTTCGCCAATCGCGCCGGACAGCAGCACAAACGGCGGGCACTGCGGCAGATGGCGCGCGGCGGCCCAGGCATCCATGGCCGTGAAGCCGGGCAGGTAATAGTCGGCCAGCACCAAATCGTAAGTTTGTGCTTGCAACTGGGTCAAGAAATCCGCCAATGTGTCGACACACACCATATGGCAGGCCAATCCTGCGCGTTGCAAGGTGATCTGTGCCAACCGCTGATCCGCTGCTGAATCCTCGAGGTGGAGGAGAAGCAGGGGCTTATCCGCTGGATCAGGTTCCCCGATGGGCGCTATCATTGGATACATCTTGGAACAAACTTTCGGGGGGTTGAATCCTTCGTGCCACAGGCAAACGCATGTTGGGCCAGCATGCTAGAGGTTCACCCATCTTGGAGAAACGATGCAACCACCGCAAACACCGTCTGCAGAACCTGCTGTGCAGGTGCCTGTCATGGTTGCTGCCGAATTACAGGATTCGCTGCTGGTCGTCATGCGTGACCTGCATCGCCTGGAAGGGTTGCTCAATCATGCCACGTCCAATTTGCTTGCGCGATTTGGCGAGGCCAACGTCCTGCTGTCGGACAATGCGGCAGACGACTCCCCCACTGTGGTGGCCGCGCGCGCGGCGCTGCGCAATGCCGTCACCGAGCTGCAGTTTCACGACATGGCGTCCCAGCTGATCGTGCACACCACCCAGGTGCTGCAGGGCTGCGCTTTCCGCCTTGCTGCCGAGACCATGGGGCGCGAGGATGAGGAGTTGGAGGCCCCCGTGGTGGCGATGCAACCTGAGCGGCCCAATCCTGTGACCCAAAGCGAGATGGATGCTGGTTCAATAGAGCTGTTTTGACCCATCCCCCAAGTCTGATCCATTCACATCTTAAAACTCCGTTGGAGCCTTACATGCACTCGATCCTAGCCGTTGATGATTCACCATCCATGCGAAAAATGGTCTCCTTCACATTGACAGGGGCCGGCTACAAGGTGGTGGAGGCTGTGGACGGCATGGACGCCCTGGAGAAGGCGGAAGCGCAGCATGTGGACCTGATCCTGGCGGACCAGAACATGCCGCGCCTGGACGGCATCGGCCTGACCAAGCGCCTGCGCGAGCATCCACGGTTCAAGAACACGCCCATCCTGATCCTGACCACGGAGTCCAGCGACCAGATGAAGCAAGCAGGCAAGGCCGCCGGTGCGACCGGCTGGCTGGTCAAGCCATTCGACCCCAACCGCTTGATCGAAGTGATACAGAAGGTGATTCGCTAAAGACGAGTTCGTGCGGAAGCTGAGAAAAAGATAGGAACCCAAATGGCGGATACACACAACGACGGATCAGAGACGGATTTCGATCTGACCCAGTTCTACCAAATCTTCTTCGAAGAGGCGGGGGAGAACCTCGACCAGATGGAGCAGATGCTGCTGAATCTGGACTTGGATGCAGCCAATGACGAAGAGCTCAACGGCATTTTCCGGTGTGCCCACTCGATCAAGGGGGGATCGGCGACCTTCGGTTTCACCGACGTGGCCGAGCTGACGCACAAGATGGAGTCGCTGCTGGACCGTTTGCGCCGCCATGAAATCACCCCGGTGCCGGAAATGGTGGATGTGCTGCTGGAATCGGCGGATGCCTCGCGCAGCCTGCTGGCGCGCCACCAGGCGGGCGGCGAGGGCGAGGCCATGTCCACCGCCGATCTGGTGCAGCGCATCACGCGGCTGGCTGCCGGCGATGGCGCCGCGGCCGTGGTGGCGGCGCCTGCCCCGGTGGTCGCACCCGTGGCGCCTGCCCCTGCACCCGCTCCGGCCCCCGTCGCAGCACCCGCCCCAGTGGCGGCTGCCGTGCCGGGCGGCGTGCGCCACCTGCGCATCAAGATCGGCCCGGTCGAGGTGCTGGAGTCCGTCGAATCCATCAAGGAGCTGTTCCGCGACATCCCCGGCCTGGGCAGCATCGAGGACCTGCCTTGCGACGAAGCCCAGACACGGCTGTTCGCGGTGCAGACCCATTCCACCGATGACGACCTGCTGGACCTGATGGCCTTCCATGTGGCCAAGGAACAGGTGCAGATCACCGAACAGGGCGCGGCCGCGCCGTTGGCTGCCCCCTCCGCCGCCGCCGCAGTTGAAACCGCAGACGTGGCAGAGACTGAGGCGGTGGTGCACCAGCCCGCTGCCTTGCCGGACGCCGAGGCCTACGGCATCTTTGAAGGCGCGCCCGGTGCGCCCGCCCTCAAGCCGGTGCCTGCCGCGGCCAAGACTACTACGCGCCCGAACATGGCGCAGATGGAATCCACCAGCATCCGCGTGGAAGTGAAGAAGGTGGACCAGCTGATCAACCTGGCCGGTGAGCTGGTGATCATCCAGGCGATGCTGGCGCAGAACAGCCGCGCGCTGGATCCGTCGGCCAACCAGCAACTGCTGGCGGGGCTGGCCGATCTGGACCGCAACACCCGGGACCTGCAGGAAGCGGTGATGTCGATCCGCATGATCCCCATGTCCACCGTGTTCAGCCGTTTCCCGCGCATGCTGCGCGATCTGGCCAACAAGCTGGGCAAGAAGATCAACCTGGTCACACAGGGCGAGGCGACCGAGCTGGACAAGGGCCTGGTGGAAAAGATCACCGACCCCTTGACCCACTTGGTGCGCAACAGTCTGGACCACGGCATCGAAATGCCGGAAGACCGGATTGCCGCCGGCAAGTCCGAAGTGGGGACCCTGACCCTGGCAGCGTCACACCAGGGCGGCTCCATCGTCATCGAGGTGCGTGACGACGGCAAGGGCATGAGCCGCGAGAAGATCCTCAAGAAGGCCCGCGAGCGCGGCATGGACGTCTCGGACAGCATGTCGGACAACGAGGTGTGGATGCTGATCTTCGCGCCCGGCTTCTCCACCGCCGACGTGGTGACCGACGTGTCGGGCCGCGGCGTAGGCATGGACGTGGTGCGCAAGAACATCGCTGCGCTCAACGGCTCGGTGGAAATCGACTCCGTGCAGGGCGTGGGCATGCGGGTGTCCATCCGCTTGCCACTGACCCTGGCCATTATGGACGGCATGTCCGTGGGGGTGGGCGAAGAGGTCTACATCCTGCCGCTGTCTTCGGTGGTCGAGTCGTTCCAGGTGAACGCAGCCGACGTCAGCACCGTGGCCCAGGGCTCGCAGCTGGTGAAGGTGCGCGACGAGTACATGCCGGTGATCGAGCTGGAGCGGGTGTTCGGCGTGCCGCGCACACCGGAGAGCAAGCGCAGCGACATCATGGTGGTGGTCGAGTCCGACGGTTCGCGCGTGGCCCTGCTGGTGGATGAGCTGCTGGGCCAGCACCAGGTGGTGGTGAAGAACCTGGAGAGCAACTACCGCAAGGTGCCGAATGTGTCGGGCGCCACCATCCTGGGCGATGGCACGGTGGCCCTGATTCTGGACACCAGCAGTCTGGTGCGCCGTACCCGTTGAAGTGAAGGCATGGCCGGCGCGTGCATGGAGCCCGCACCGGTCCGAGCAACCAATTTTTTGCGCAGGGGCGTCATGCTGACGCCCACCGCTTGAGGAGAAAGCAATGAACATCATGGGAAAGAACGCGGAAAGCAAGGCATCTGGTGCCCGCGAATACCTGACCTTCCGCCTGGGTGCGGAAGAGTACGGCATCGACATCCTGAAGGTGCAGGAAATCCGTGGCTACGAGCAGCCCACGCGCATTGCGAACGCTCCGGAGTTCATCAAGGGCGTCGTGAACCTGCGCGGCACCATCGTGCCCATCGTGGACATGCGCCTGAAGTTCAATTGCTCCGAGGTCGAGTACAACAGCTTCACCGTGGTCATCATCCTGAACCTGCGCAACCGCGTGGTCGGCATCGTGGTGGACTCGGTCAGTGACGTGATGGAGCTGGCGCCGGAAGCCATCCGCCCCGCACCGGACATCGAAAGCGCCATCGACAACGGCTGCATCCTGGGCCTGGGCTCGGTGGGCGAGCGCATGCTGATCCTGCTGGACATCGAGAAGCTGATGTCCAACGTCGACATGGGGTTGGTGGCGCCCGCGGAGTAAGCCGCGTGCGCAGATTCGCCTGTCCAGCCCGCCACTCTGGTGGGCTGTTCATTTTTGGTGGCACTGTGGCCATGGTGTGAGCCTGGGCTTCTCTCTCTTTTCTCATGCGTCAAGATTCCTCCTCCGCTTCTGTTTCGGGCTCCGGCCCAGCCGCCCAAGGGCGGGAATTCGCCTGGACTTCGGCGGATTTCAGCCGGGTGCAAGCGCTGATCTACAAGCATGCCGGCATCAGCCTGCACGATGGCAAGCACGCCATGGTCTACAGCCGCCTGTCGCGGCGCCTGCGGGAAACCGGCCATGAAAGCTTTGACGACTACCTGTCGTGGCTGGAAAAGCAGGGTGATGCACGCGAGTGGCAGGAGTTCGTGAATGCGCTGACCACCAATCTGACGGCCTTCTTCCGCGAGCAGCACCACTTCGACATCCTGGCGCAGCACCTCAAGAGCAAGCCGGCCGGCACGCCCTGGCGCGTCTGGTGCAATGCCGCCTCGACCGGCGAGGAGCCGTACTCGATCGTGCTCACGGCCCAGGAAACGCTGGGCGCGAACGCCAACTTTAAGCTCACGGCCAGCGACATCGACTCCAAGGTGCTGGCCACGGCCTCCAACGGCATCTACCGGATGGAGAACGTCAAGAACCTGAGTCAGGAACGCCTGCAGCGCTTTTTCATGCGCGGCAAGGCCAGCAATGCCGGCATGGTGCGCGTCAAGCCCGAGCTGCGGCGCATGATCGACTTCCTGCAGGTCAACCTGATCCGCGACGATTGGCCCTTCAAGGAGCCGTTCGACATCGTGTTCTGCCGCAATGTCATGATCTACTTCGATGCACCCACCCAGCGCAAGGTGCTGGAGCGCATCCACCGCGTGATGAAGCCCGGTGGCATGCTGTTTGTGGGGCATGCGGAAAACTTCACCGATTCCCGTGACCTGTTCGTGCTGCGTGGCAAGACGGTGTACGAGCGGATCTGAATGCAGGCCTGCCATATGTTTTGCCGTTCCATGATCACGAGGGTGCGCTTATGAACACAACACCGCATGGATGGAACCACGCAGCCCCGGTTGCCACACGCAGTGCGGGGGTACCGGCCCCGGCGCCGCAGGCGGCACTGGAGCGTTTGCGCCAGCGTCCGCGCAAGCCGGGGGAGGCCTCGTTTTTTTATTACGATCACCATTTCCAATACAACGCGGTCAAGGTGTTGCCCGGCGAGTATTTCGTGACCGGCGAGAACATGGTGATCTGCACGGTGCTGGGATCCTGCATTGCGGCCTGCCTGTGGGACCGGAACCTGAACATCGGTGGCATGAACCATTTCATGCTGCCCGAGGGCGACAGCAACGATGTCAGTGGCCGTTACGGCTCGTACGCGATGGAAGTGCTGATCAATGAAATGATCAAGCTGGGTGCGCGGCGTGAGAGCATGCAGGCCAAGATTTTTGGGGGCGGCCAGGTGATGGCCAATTTCACCACCATGAATGTCGGGGAACGCAACACCGATTTCGTGACCCAATACCTGCATACCGAGCGCATTCCCATCGTGTCGGAAGATGTGCTGGACATTTATCCGCGCAAAGTGGTTTATTTCCCCATGACCGGCAAAGCCATGGTCAAGCGGCTGGCCCATGCCCACCCCGAAGCTCTGGTGGAGCAAGAGCGTGCACGCGGCAGCGCGGCGCAGCTGGCCAAGACCAATGCCGGTGGTAGCGTGGACCTGTTTTGAGAGAGGTTGAAGAAGAATGAACCGGAAGATTCGGGTGATTGTGGTCGACGACTCGGCGCTGGTGCGCAGTCTGCTGGCCGAAATCATCAATCGTCAGCACGACATGGAGTGCATCGGAACGGCCAACGACCCCCTGGTGGCGCGCGAGATGATCCGCGAGAAGAACCCCGATGTGATCACCCTGGACATCGAAATGCCCAAGATGGACGGCATCGACTTCCTGGGCCGCATCATGCGCCTGCGGCCCATGCCGGTGCTGATGATCTCCACGCTGACCGAGCGCGGCGCCGAAGTCACCATGCGTGCGCTGGAGCTGGGTGCAGTCGACTTTGTCTCCAAGCCGCGCGTGGGCGTGGCCAACGGCCTGACACAGCTGTCCAACGAGATCGTCGAGAAGATCCGCATTGCCGCCACGGCCCACGTGCACCGCATGGTCAAGCCGGCGGCGGCGGCGGCGGCGGCGGCGGCCGCACCGGCCGGCACCGATGCCGCAGGTGCGCCGGCCGCGGCCAAGCCGCCGGTCAGCAGTGCCACCTTGCTGGGCCGGGTGTCCACGGAAAAGCTGATCGCCATCGGGGCGTCCACCGGCGGCACCGAGGCCATCAAGGAAGTGCTGACCCAGATGCCGGCCGATGCGCCGGCCATCGTCATCACGCAGCACATGCCGCCCGGCTTCACCACCAGCTTTGCCGCGCGCCTGAACAGCCTGTGCCAGATCACAGTGAAGGAAGCCACGCACGGCGAACGTATCCTGCCCGGCCACGCCTACATCGCCCCCGGTGGCAAGCAGTTCGCCATCAGCCGCAGCGGCGCCAACTACGTGGCCGTGGTGGATGAGCAGGCACCGCCGGTCAACCGCCACAAGCCCTCGGTGGAGGTGCTGTTCAAGTCCGTGGCGCAGTTTGCCGGGCGCAATGCCTTTGGCGTCATGCTGACCGGCATGGGCGCCGATGGCGCCGTGGCTATGCGCGAGATGAAGGACGCCGGCAGCTACAACTACGTGCAGGATGAGGCCAGCTGCATCGTCTTCGGCATGCCGCGCGAAGCCATCGCCCATGGGGCGGCCGATGAGGTGCTGCCGCTGACGCAGATCGCCCACGCGCTGCTGGGCAAGCTGCGTGCCTCGCCGGACGTGCGCCACCGCATTTAAGGTTTTCCATAAAAAAAGGAGCTGCCAGAGCCTTTTCAACAAGGACTTCAGATGGTTTTCTATCTGAAGTCCTTTGTTTTTGTGCGCGGACAGCTCCTTTTTTGAAGGGAGCAATCAGCTAGACAGCAATTCCCAGCGTTCCAGCGCCTGCATCAGCGCTTCCTCGATCTCGCCATCGCGGGCATGCAACTGCATGGCGCGCGCGTTGTCGTTGGCGTAGATGCTAGGGTCGTCCAGCTCCTGGCGGATGCGGGCCTGCTCGTCTTCCAGCGATGCAATCAGGTCGGGCAGCTGCTCCAGCTCGCGCTGCTCCTTGTAGCTCAGCTTGCGCTTGGCGCCCGACAGTATTGCCTTGTCCTTGGCCGCGTCCTCCTTGGCGGGGGCCGGTGCCTTGGTGGCGCTCTGCTTGGCCGCTTGCTCGGCCAGCTCGCGGCTGCGCTTGGATTGCAGCAGCCAGTCCTGCACGCCCCCTTCGTACTCGCGCCACAGGCCGTCGCCTTCGGCGGCGATGGTGCTGGTGACCACGTTGTCCAGAAAGGTGCGGTCATGGCTGACCAGAAACACCGTGCCGTCGTACTGCTGCAAAAGATCTTCCAGCAATTCCAGCGTGTCGATGTCCAGGTCGTTGGTCGGCTCGTCCAGCACCAGCACGTTCGCGGGCCGCGCAAACAGGCGGGCCAGCAGCAAACGGTTGCGTTCCCCCCCGGACAGCGAGCGAACGGGGGAGTGCGCCCGGGCGGGCGAGAACAGGAAATCCTGCAAATAACTTTTCACATGCTTCTTGTTGCCGCCGATCTCGATCCACTCGCTGCCGGGGCTGATGAAGTCCTCCAACGTGGCATCCATATCGATCTGGTGGCGCATCTGGTCAAAGTACGCCACCTGCAGGTTGGCACCGCGGCGGATGGTGCCGCTGTCGGCCTCCAGCTCACCCAGGATCATCTTCAGCAAGGTGGTCTTGCCGGCGCCGTTCGGGCCGATCAGCCCCACCTTGTCGCCACGCAGCACCGTGCCGGTGAAGTTCTTGACAATCGTCCTCGCGCCAAAGGCCTTGGACACACCCTCCAGCTCCGCCACGATCTTGCCCTGGTAGCTGCTGTCCTTGCCGCTGGCAATGTCCATCTTCACGCTGCCCAGCGCCTCGCGCCGGGACTCGCGGTTGGCACGCAGCGCCTTCAGACGCTCGACGCGGCTTTGGCTGCGGGTGCGCCGGGCTTCGACGCCCTTGCGGATCCACACCTCCTCCTGGGCCAGCAACTTGTCGGCCTTGGCGTTGATCACCGCTTCCTGCTGTAGCTGTTCTTCCTTTTGCAGCAGGTACTGCGCAAAATTGCCCGGATAGGACAGCAGGTGACCGCGGTCCAGCTCCACGATGCGCGTGGCAATCCGGTCCAGGAATGCGCGGTCATGGGTGATGGTGACCACGCTGCCCTTGAAGTCGATCAGCAAATCCTCCAGCCACTCGATCGAATCCAGGTCCAAATGGTTGGTCGGTTCATCCAGTAACAGCACGTCTGGCTTCAGCACCAGGGCCTGGGCCAGAGCCACCCGCTTGCGGGTGCCCCCGGACAGGCTGCCGACCAGCGCCTGGCCATCCAGGTGCAGGCGCTGCAAGGTCTCTTCCACGCGCTGCTCCCAGTTCCAGGCGTCCTGTGCCTCAATCTGGGACTGCAGCGCATCCAGGTCCACGCCCTCAGCACCCGACAGGTACTGGTCCCGCAGCTGTGCCACCGCCGCCAGCCCTTCGGCGGCGGACTCGAACACTGTGTGCGCCGGGTTCAGATCGGGCTCCTGCGGCACGTAGGCGATGCGCACACCGTTCTGCACCTGCAGCGTGCCGTCGTCGGCATGTGCCAGACCGCCCAAGATTTTCAACAGGGAAGACTTGCCCGCACCGTTGCGGCCAATCAGCCCGATGCGTTCGTTCGTTTCCAGCGCCAAGCTGGCGTGATCCAGCAAGGCCACGTGCCCAAACGCAAGCTGGGCGTCCAATAAGGTAATCAATGCCATGGTGTGCGCATTATCCAAGGCGGCAGCGCCCAGCGCTGCCGCAACCCTGACCATCTGGATGGTCAGGGTTGAAAAGATCTTTTCCAAAACCAGGGCCAAGCAGTGATATAGTTCGCATCCTTGCTTAAAGAACGGTGGTTTTGCTGCCAAGTTCTGAAAAAATTTTTGCAGCGGTTTGCGCAGACAGTTCAAATCAATGTACAATGCAAGTCTTCGCCAGCAAGTTCTGCTGACGGAATTTCTGAAAAATTTCAGAAATGCATGACAAAAGTTGTGCTACAATACAAGGCTTCGCTGATCACGGCGAAGCAAGAAATCTGAAGTAATTCAGGTTTGCATCTTTAAAAAGATACAGCCGATAAGCGTGGGCGTTTGAAGGCGAATTGCCAAGTTCTTTGGAACTAAAAACAAACGCTCATGGAAATAGAGAAGTGAAGTTCACTTCAATTCCGTTTTTATGAGTGAGTCGCAAGACTTTAAATTCAAGATCGAACTGTAGAGTTTGATCCTGGCTCAGATTGAACGCTGGCGGCATGCCTTACACATGCAAGTCGAACGGTAACAGGTCTTCGGATGCTGACGAGTGGCGAACGGGTGAGTAATACATCGGAACGTGCCTAGTAGTGGGGGATAACTACTCGAAAGAGTGGCTAATACCGCATGAGATCTACGGATGAAAGCAGGGGATCGCAAGACCTTGTGCTACTAGAGCGGCCGATGGCAGATTAGGTAGTTGGTGGGATAAAAGCTTACCAAGCCGACGATCTGTAGCTGGTCTGAGAGGACGATCAGCCACACTGGGACTGAGACACGGCCCAGACTCCTACGGGAGGCAGCAGTGGGGAATTTTGGACAATGGGCGCAAGCCTGATCCAGCAATGCCGCGTGCAGGATGAAGGCCTTCGGGTTGTAAACTGCTTTTGTACGGAACGAAAAGCCCTGGGTTAATACCCTGGGGTCATGACGGTACCGTAAGAATAAGCACCGGCTAACTACGTGCCAGCAGCCGCGGTAATACGTAGGGTGCAAGCGTTAATCGGAATTACTGGGCGTAAAGCGTGCGCAGGCGGTTTTGTAAGACAGAGGTGAAATCCCCGGGCTCAACCTGGGAACTGCCTTTGTGACTGCAAGGCTAGAGTACGGCAGAGGGGGATGGAATTCCGCGTGTAGCAGTGAAATGCGTAGATATGCGGAGGAACACCGATGGCGAAGGCAATCCCCTGGGCCTGTACTGACGCTCATGCACGAAAGCGTGGGGAGCAAACAGGATTAGATACCCTGGTAGTCCACGCCCTAAACGATGTCAACTGGTTGTTGGGTCTTAACTGACTCAGTAACGAAGCTAACGCGTGAAGTTGACCGCCTGGGGAGTACGGCCGCAAGGTTGAAACTCAAAGGAATTGACGGGGACCCGCACAAGCGGTGGATGATGTGGTTTAATTCGATGCAACGCGAAAAACCTTACCCACCTTTGACATGTACGGAATCCTTTAGAGATAGAGGAGTGCTCGAAAGAGAGCCGTAACACAGGTGCTGCATGGCTGTCGTCAGCTCGTGTCGTGAGATGTTGGGTTAAGTCCCGCAACGAGCGCAACCCTTGCCATTAGTTGCTACGAAAGGGCACTCTAATGGGACTGCCGGTGACAAACCGGAGGAAGGTGGGGATGACGTCAAGTCCTCATGGCCCTTATAGGTGGGGCTACACACGTCATACAATGGCTGGTACAAAGGGTTGCCAACCCGCGAGGGGGAGCTAATCCCATAAAGCCAGTCGTAGTCCGGATCGCAGTCTGCAACTCGACTGCGTGAAGTCGGAATCGCTAGTAATCGTGGATCAGAATGTCACGGTGAATACGTTCCCGGGTCTTGTACACACCGCCCGTCACACCATGGGAGCGGGTCTCGCCAGAAGTAGGTAGCCTAACCGCAAGGAGGGCGCTTACCACGGCGGGGTTCGTGACTGGGGTGAAGTCGTAACAAGGTAGCCGTATCGGAAGGTGCGGCTGGATCACCTCCTTTCTGGAAAATGAAGCAGTTCAAGTTTGAACGCCCACACTTATCGGTTGTTGGATGGCAACTGTTAGAGCGCAAGTTCTGATGGATTGGGTCTGTAGCTCAGCTGGTTAGAGCACTGTGTTGATAACGCAGGGGTCGTTGGTTCGAGCCCAACTAGACCCACCAAACTTCCAATGCGAAAAACCCGATGGGGGATTAGCTCAGCTGGGAGAGCACCTGCTTTGCAAGCAGGGGGTCGTCGGTTCGATCCCGTCATCCTCCACCAAGGATTGGTTAGAAAATGATAGCGCCAAGTGGTGCTATAATCGTTGGCTCACCTCAATACAAAAGCAGTCTTGCAAAGACTGCTTTTGTATTGATCGATCCGATCAATAGGCTGTTCTTTAAAAATTCATAGAGTCGAAATCAGCGTTGCTGGCGGAAAGCATGAAACATTGCACCGTGCCGCCAGCAACTATTTGATTGCGTCACACGAATTCAACTAATGAATTCGATGTAATGACGAATCATTCTCTAGGCTGCGTCTGAAAGGATGCAACCGAAGAATCATTCACATTACGGCATAACGCGTGAGGTGCAAGACCTCACCAGTCTTTGAACTCGAAATGGCGAGCTCTGGCAACAGAGATCAAAGTTATAGGGTCAAGTGACTAAGAGCATATGGTGGATGCCTTGGCGATTACAGGCGAAGAAAGACGTGATAGCCTGCGATAAGCTTCGGGGAGCTGGCAAATAAGCTTTGATCCGGAGATTTCTGAATGGGGAAACCCACCCGCAAGGGTATCGTTAGCTGAATACATAGGCTAACGAGGCGAACCTGGAGAACTGAAACATCTAAGTACCCAGAGGAAAAGACATCAACCGAGATTCCGATAGTAGTGGCGAGCGAATTCGGAGGAGCCTTCTAGTGATAGCACGACGGTTAACAAAACGGAATGGAAAGTCCGGCCATAGTAGGTGATAGCCCTGTATGTGAAAACTGACGTGTGGTACTGAGCTAGAGAAAAGTAGGGCGGGACACGTGTAATCCTGTCTGAATATGGGGGGACCATCCTCCAAGGCTAAATACTCGTAATCGACCGATAGTGAACCAGTACCGTGAGGGAAAGGCGAAAAGAACCCCGGGAGGGGAGTGAAATAGATCCTGAAACCGTATGCTTACAAAAAGTCGGAGCCTCGAAAGGGGTGACGGCGTACCTTTTGTATAATGGGTCAGCGACTTACATTCAGTGGCAAGCTTAACCGAATAGGGAAGGCGTAGAGAAATCGAGTCCGAATAGGGCGTTCAGTCGCTGGGTGTAGACCCGAAACCAAGTGATCTAACCATGGCCAGGATGAAGGTGCCGTAACAGGTACTGGAGGTCCGAACCGACTGATGTTGCAAAATCAGCGGATGAGCTGTGGTTAGGGGTGAAAGGCTAAACAAACTTGGAAATAGCTGGTTCTCTCCGAAAACTATTTAGGTAGTGCCTCAAGTATTACCTGCGGGGGTAGAGCACTGTTTTGGCTAGGGGGTCATGGCGACTTACCAAACCAAGGCAAACTCCGAATACCGCAGAGTACAGCTTGGGAGACAGAGCACCGGGTGCTAACGTCCGGACTCAAGAGGGAAACAACCCAGACCGCCAGCTAAGGTCCCTAAAATTGGCTAAGTGGGAAACGAAGTGGGAAGGCTAAAACAGTCAGGATGTTGGCTTAGAAGCAGCCATCATTTAAAGAAAGCGTAATAGCTCACTGATCGAGTCGTCCTGCGCGGAAGATGTAACGGGGCTAAGCCAGTTACCGAAGCTGCGGATGTGCAATTTATTGCACGTGGTAGGAGAGCGTTCTGTAAGCCTGTGAAGGTGTCTGGTAACGGATGCTGGAGGTATCAGAAGTGCGAATGCTGACATGAGTAGCGTTAAAGGGGGTGAAAAGCCCCCTCGCCGTAAGCGCAAGGTTTCCTACGCAACGTTCATCGGCGTAGGGTGAGTCGGCCCCTAAGGCGAGGCAGAGATGCGTAGCTGATGGGAAACAGGTCAATATTCCTGTACCGATCAATAGTGCGATGTGGGGACGGAGAAGGTTAGCTCAGCCAACTGTTGGAATAGTTGGTTCAAGCCTGTAGTCGTGCCCGGTAGGCAAATCCGCCGGGCTGAGATGAGGGGTGATAACGAGTGTGCTTGCACACGAAGTGAGTGATACCCTGCTTCCAGGAAAAGCCACTAAGCTTCAGCTATTGACGACCGTACCGCAAACCGACACTGGTGCGCGAGATGAGTATTCTAAGGCGCTTGAGAGAACTCAGGAGAAGGAACTCGGCAAATTGATACCGTAACTTCGGGAGAAGGTATGCCCCTAGTAAGTGAAGTTGAACAAACGGAGCTCAACGGGGTTGCAAAAAATCGGTGGCTGCGACTGTTTAATAAAAACACAGCACTCTGCAAACACGAAAGTGGACGTATAGGGTGTGACGCCTGCCCGGTGCTGGAAGATTAAATGATGGGGTGCAAGCTCTTGATTGAAGTCCCAGTAAACGGCGGCCGTAACTATAACGGTCCTAAGGTAGCGAAATTCCTTGTCGGGTAAGTTCCGACCTGCACGAATGGCGTAACGATGGCCACACTGTCTCCTCCTGAGACTCAGCGAAGTTGAAATGTTTGTGATGATGCAATCTCCCCGCGGAAAGACGGAAAGACCCCATGAACCTTTACTGTAGCTTTGTATTGGACTTTGAACGGATCTGTGTAGGATAGGTGGGAGGCTTTGAAGCCAGGACGCTAGTTCTGGTGGAGCCGACGTTGAAATACCACCCTGGTGCGTTTGAGGTTCTAACCTAGGTCCATTATCTGGATCGGGGACAGTGCATGGTAGGCAGTTTGACTGGGGCGGTCTCCTCCCAAAGCGTAACGGAGGAGTTCGAAGGTACGCTAGGTACGGTCGGACATCGTGCTAATAGTGCAATGGCATAAGCGTGCTTAACTGCGAGACTGACAAGTCGAGCAGATGCGAAAGCAGGACATAGTGATCCGGTGGTTCTGTATGGAAGGGCCATCGCTCAACGGATAAAAGGTACTCTGGGGATAACAGGCTGATACCGCCCAAGAGTTCATATCGACGGCGGTGTTTGGCACCTCGATGTCGGCTCATCTCATCCTGGGGCTGTAGTCGGTCCCAAGGGTATGGCTGTTCGCCATTTAAAGAGGTACGTGAGCTGGGTTTAAAACGTCGTGAGACAGTTTTGTCCCTATCTTCCGTGGGCGCTGCAGATTTGAGGAAGCCTGCTCCTAGTACGAGAGGACCGGAGTGGACACACCTCTGGTGTACCTGTTGTCACGCCAGTGGCATCGCAGGGTAGCTACGTGTGGAAGAGATAACCGCTGAAAGCATCTAAGCGGGAAACTCGTTTCAAGATAAGATCTGCCGGGGCCTTGAGCCCCCTGAAGGGTCGTTGTAGACCACGACGTTGATAGGCTGGGTGTGGAAGCGCAGTAATGCGTTAAGCTAACCAGTACTAATTGCCCGTGAGGCTTGACCCTATAACTTTGATACTGCTGTGCAGTGTTCAAAAGACTTTATGCCCATGTGCGCAATCGAATAAAAGCTGATTAGGCTCTATGAATTTGCAAGGTAGCGATGAGCTGCTTTGCGACAAGTTATGCCTGGTGACCATAGCAAGTTGGCCCCACTCCTTCCCATCCCGAACAGGACAGTGAAACGACTTTGCGCCGATGATAGTGCGGATTCCCGTGTGAAAGTAGGTCATCGCCAGGCTCTTACAGCAAGAAACGCCCAGTCGAGCGACTGGGCGTTTTCTCTTCCCTTCAGGTGCTTGTAAAGCGCTGTTGAGGTGAAAAGAAAACGTTAAAAGCGTTTTTGCACTGCGAAAGTGGTGCTACAATACAAGGCTTCGCTGATCACGGCGAAGCAAGAAATCTGAAGTAATTCAGGTTTGCATCTTTAAAAAGATACAGCCGATAAGCGTGGGCGTTTGAAGGCGAATTGCCAAGTTCTTTGGAACTAAAAACAAACGCTCATGGAAATAGAGAAGTGAAGTTCACTTCAATTCCGTTTTTATGAGTGAGTCGCAAGACTTTAAATTCAAGATCGAACTGTAGAGTTTGATCCTGGCTCAGATTGAACGCTGGCGGCATGCCTTACACATGCAAGTCGAACGGTAACAGGTCTTCGGATGCTGACGAGTGGCGAACGGGTGAGTAATACATCGGAACGTGCCTAGTAGTGGGGGATAACTACTCGAAAGAGTGGCTAATACCGCATGAGATCTACGGATGAAAGCAGGGGATCGCAAGACCTTGTGCTACTAGAGCGGCCGATGGCAGATTAGGTAGTTGGTGGGATAAAAGCTTACCAAGCCGACGATCTGTAGCTGGTCTGAGAGGACGATCAGCCACACTGGGACTGAGACACGGCCCAGACTCCTACGGGAGGCAGCAGTGGGGAATTTTGGACAATGGGCGCAAGCCTGATCCAGCAATGCCGCGTGCAGGATGAAGGCCTTCGGGTTGTAAACTGCTTTTGTACGGAACGAAAAGCCCTGGGTTAATACCCTGGGGTCATGACGGTACCGTAAGAATAAGCACCGGCTAACTACGTGCCAGCAGCCGCGGTAATACGTAGGGTGCAAGCGTTAATCGGAATTACTGGGCGTAAAGCGTGCGCAGGCGGTTTTGTAAGACAGAGGTGAAATCCCCGGGCTCAACCTGGGAACTGCCTTTGTGACTGCAAGGCTAGAGTACGGCAGAGGGGGATGGAATTCCGCGTGTAGCAGTGAAATGCGTAGATATGCGGAGGAACACCGATGGCGAAGGCAATCCCCTGGGCCTGTACTGACGCTCATGCACGAAAGCGTGGGGAGCAAACAGGATTAGATACCCTGGTAGTCCACGCCCTAAACGATGTCAACTGGTTGTTGGGTCTTAACTGACTCAGTAACGAAGCTAACGCGTGAAGTTGACCGCCTGGGGAGTACGGCCGCAAGGTTGAAACTCAAAGGAATTGACGGGGACCCGCACAAGCGGTGGATGATGTGGTTTAATTCGATGCAACGCGAAAAACCTTACCCACCTTTGACATGTACGGAATCCTTTAGAGATAGAGGAGTGCTCGAAAGAGAGCCGTAACACAGGTGCTGCATGGCTGTCGTCAGCTCGTGTCGTGAGATGTTGGGTTAAGTCCCGCAACGAGCGCAACCCTTGCCATTAGTTGCTACGAAAGGGCACTCTAATGGGACTGCCGGTGACAAACCGGAGGAAGGTGGGGATGACGTCAAGTCCTCATGGCCCTTATAGGTGGGGCTACACACGTCATACAATGGCTGGTACAAAGGGTTGCCAACCCGCGAGGGGGAGCTAATCCCATAAAGCCAGTCGTAGTCCGGATCGCAGTCTGCAACTCGACTGCGTGAAGTCGGAATCGCTAGTAATCGTGGATCAGAATGTCACGGTGAATACGTTCCCGGGTCTTGTACACACCGCCCGTCACACCATGGGAGCGGGTCTCGCCAGAAGTAGGTAGCCTAACCGCAAGGAGGGCGCTTACCACGGCGGGGTTCGTGACTGGGGTGAAGTCGTAACAAGGTAGCCGTATCGGAAGGTGCGGCTGGATCACCTCCTTTCTGGAAAATGAAGCAGTTCAAGTTTGAACGCCCACACTTATCGGTTGTTGGATGGCAACTGTTAGAGCGCAAGTTCTGATGGATTGGGTCTGTAGCTCAGCTGGTTAGAGCACTGTGTTGATAACGCAGGGGTCGTTGGTTCGAGCCCAACTAGACCCACCAAACTTCCAATGCGAAAAACCCGATGGGGGATTAGCTCAGCTGGGAGAGCACCTGCTTTGCAAGCAGGGGGTCGTCGGTTCGATCCCGTCATCCTCCACCAAGGATTGGTTAGAAAATGATAGCGCCAAGTGGTGCTATAATCGTTGGCTCACCTCAATACAAAAGCAGTCTTGCAAAGACTGCTTTTGTATTGATCGATCCGATCAATAGGCTGTTCTTTAAAAATTCATAGAGTCGAAATCAGCGTTGCTGGCGGAAAGCATGAAACATTGCACCGTGCCGCCAGCAACTATTTGATTGCGTCACACGAATTCAACTAATGAATTCGATGTAATGACGAATCATTCTCTAGGCTGCGTCTGAAAGGATGCAACCGAAGAATCATTCACATTACGGCATAACGCGTGAGGTGCAAGACCTCACCAGTCTTTGAACTCGAAATGGCGAGCTCTGGCAACAGAGATCAAAGTTATAGGGTCAAGTGACTAAGAGCATATGGTGGATGCCTTGGCGATTACAGGCGAAGAAAGACGTGATAGCCTGCGATAAGCTTCGGGGAGCTGGCAAATAAGCTTTGATCCGGAGATTTCTGAATGGGGAAACCCACCCGCAAGGGTATCGTTAGCTGAATACATAGGCTAACGAGGCGAACCTGGAGAACTGAAACATCTAAGTACCCAGAGGAAAAGACATCAACCGAGATTCCGATAGTAGTGGCGAGCGAATTCGGAGGAGCCTTCTAGTGATAGCACGACGGTTAACAAAACGGAATGGAAAGTCCGGCCATAGTAGGTGATAGCCCTGTATGTGAAAACTGACGTGTGGTACTGAGCTAGAGAAAAGTAGGGCGGGACACGTGTAATCCTGTCTGAATATGGGGGGACCATCCTCCAAGGCTAAATACTCGTAATCGACCGATAGTGAACCAGTACCGTGAGGGAAAGGCGAAAAGAACCCCGGGAGGGGAGTGAAATAGATCCTGAAACCGTATGCTTACAAAAAGTCGGAGCCTCGAAAGGGGTGACGGCGTACCTTTTGTATAATGGGTCAGCGACTTACATTCAGTGGCAAGCTTAACCGAATAGGGAAGGCGTAGAGAAATCGAGTCCGAATAGGGCGTTCAGTCGCTGGGTGTAGACCCGAAACCAAGTGATCTAACCATGGCCAGGATGAAGGTGCCGTAACAGGTACTGGAGGTCCGAACCGACTGATGTTGCAAAATC
>NZ_CP072916.1:3955000-3969186 GCF_018064205.1 Comamonas aquatica
GCAAGGGTATCGTTAGCTGAATACATAGGCTAACGAGGCGAACCTGGAGAACTGAAACATCTAAGTACCCAGAGGAAAAGACATCAACCGAGATTCCGATAGTAGTGGCGAGCGAATTCGGAGGAGCCTTCTAGTGATAGCACGACGGTTAACAAAACGGAATGGAAAGTCCGGCCATAGTAGGTGATAGCCCTGTATGTGAAAACTGACGTGTGGTACTGAGCTAGAGAAAAGTAGGGCGGGACACGTGTAATCCTGTCTGAATATGGGGGGACCATCCTCCAAGGCTAAATACTCGTAATCGACCGATAGTGAACCAGTACCGTGAGGGAAAGGCGAAAAGAACCCCGGGAGGGGAGTGAAATAGATCCTGAAACCGTATGCTTACAAAAAGTCGGAGCCTCGAAAGGGGTGACGGCGTACCTTTTGTATAATGGGTCAGCGACTTACATTCAGTGGCAAGCTTAACCGAATAGGGAAGGCGTAGAGAAATCGAGTCCGAATAGGGCGTTCAGTCGCTGGGTGTAGACCCGAAACCAAGTGATCTAACCATGGCCAGGATGAAGGTGCCGTAACAGGTACTGGAGGTCCGAACCGACTGATGTTGCAAAATCAGCGGATGAGCTGTGGTTAGGGGTGAAAGGCTAAACAAACTTGGAAATAGCTGGTTCTCTCCGAAAACTATTTAGGTAGTGCCTCAAGTATTACCTGCGGGGGTAGAGCACTGTTTTGGCTAGGGGGTCATGGCGACTTACCAAACCAAGGCAAACTCCGAATACCGCAGAGTACAGCTTGGGAGACAGAGCACCGGGTGCTAACGTCCGGACTCAAGAGGGAAACAACCCAGACCGCCAGCTAAGGTCCCTAAAATTGGCTAAGTGGGAAACGAAGTGGGAAGGCTAAAACAGTCAGGATGTTGGCTTAGAAGCAGCCATCATTTAAAGAAAGCGTAATAGCTCACTGATCGAGTCGTCCTGCGCGGAAGATGTAACGGGGCTAAGCCAGTTACCGAAGCTGCGGATGTGCAATTTATTGCACGTGGTAGGAGAGCGTTCTGTAAGCCTGTGAAGGTGTCTGGTAACGGATGCTGGAGGTATCAGAAGTGCGAATGCTGACATGAGTAGCGTTAAAGGGGGTGAAAAGCCCCCTCGCCGTAAGCGCAAGGTTTCCTACGCAACGTTCATCGGCGTAGGGTGAGTCGGCCCCTAAGGCGAGGCAGAGATGCGTAGCTGATGGGAAACAGGTCAATATTCCTGTACCGATCAATAGTGCGATGTGGGGACGGAGAAGGTTAGCTCAGCCAACTGTTGGAATAGTTGGTTCAAGCCTGTAGTCGTGCCCGGTAGGCAAATCCGCCGGGCTGAGATGAGGGGTGATAACGAGTGTGCTTGCACACGAAGTGAGTGATACCCTGCTTCCAGGAAAAGCCACTAAGCTTCAGCTATTGACGACCGTACCGCAAACCGACACTGGTGCGCGAGATGAGTATTCTAAGGCGCTTGAGAGAACTCAGGAGAAGGAACTCGGCAAATTGATACCGTAACTTCGGGAGAAGGTATGCCCCTAGTAAGTGAAGTTGAACAAACGGAGCTCAACGGGGTTGCAAAAAATCGGTGGCTGCGACTGTTTAATAAAAACACAGCACTCTGCAAACACGAAAGTGGACGTATAGGGTGTGACGCCTGCCCGGTGCTGGAAGATTAAATGATGGGGTGCAAGCTCTTGATTGAAGTCCCAGTAAACGGCGGCCGTAACTATAACGGTCCTAAGGTAGCGAAATTCCTTGTCGGGTAAGTTCCGACCTGCACGAATGGCGTAACGATGGCCACACTGTCTCCTCCTGAGACTCAGCGAAGTTGAAATGTTTGTGATGATGCAATCTCCCCGCGGAAAGACGGAAAGACCCCATGAACCTTTACTGTAGCTTTGTATTGGACTTTGAACGGATCTGTGTAGGATAGGTGGGAGGCTTTGAAGCCAGGACGCTAGTTCTGGTGGAGCCGACGTTGAAATACCACCCTGGTGCGTTTGAGGTTCTAACCTAGGTCCATTATCTGGATCGGGGACAGTGCATGGTAGGCAGTTTGACTGGGGCGGTCTCCTCCCAAAGCGTAACGGAGGAGTTCGAAGGTACGCTAGGTACGGTCGGACATCGTGCTAATAGTGCAATGGCATAAGCGTGCTTAACTGCGAGACTGACAAGTCGAGCAGATGCGAAAGCAGGACATAGTGATCCGGTGGTTCTGTATGGAAGGGCCATCGCTCAACGGATAAAAGGTACTCTGGGGATAACAGGCTGATACCGCCCAAGAGTTCATATCGACGGCGGTGTTTGGCACCTCGATGTCGGCTCATCTCATCCTGGGGCTGTAGTCGGTCCCAAGGGTATGGCTGTTCGCCATTTAAAGAGGTACGTGAGCTGGGTTTAAAACGTCGTGAGACAGTTTTGTCCCTATCTTCCGTGGGCGCTGCAGATTTGAGGAAGCCTGCTCCTAGTACGAGAGGACCGGAGTGGACACACCTCTGGTGTACCTGTTGTCACGCCAGTGGCATCGCAGGGTAGCTACGTGTGGAAGAGATAACCGCTGAAAGCATCTAAGCGGGAAACTCGTTTCAAGATAAGATCTGCCGGGGCCTTGAGCCCCCTGAAGGGTCGTTGTAGACCACGACGTTGATAGGCTGGGTGTGGAAGCGCAGTAATGCGTTAAGCTAACCAGTACTAATTGCCCGTGAGGCTTGACCCTATAACTTTGATACTGCTGTGCAGTGTTCAAAAGACTTTATGCCCATGTGCGCAATCGAATAAAAGCTGATTAGGCTCTATGAATTTGCAAGGTAGCGATGAGCTGCTTTGCGACAAGTTATGCCTGGTGACCATAGCAAGTTGGCCCCACTCCTTCCCATCCCGAACAGGACAGTGAAACGACTTTGCGCCGATGATAGTGCGGATTCCCGTGTGAAAGTAGGTCATCGCCAGGCTCTTACAGCAAGAAACGCCCAGTCGAGCGACTGGGCGTTTTCTCTTCCCTTCAGGTGCTTGTAAAGCGCTGTTGAGGTGAAAAGAAAACGTTAAAAGCGTTTTTGCACTGCGAAAGTGGTGCTACAATACAAGGCTTCGCTGATCACGGCGAAGCAAGAAATCTGAAGTAATTCAGGTTTGCATCTTTAAAAAGATACAGCCGATAAGCGTGGGCGTTTGAAGGCGAATTGCCAAGTTCTTTGGAACTAAAAACAAACGCTCATGGAAATAGAGAAGTGAAGTTCACTTCAATTCCGTTTTTATGAGTGAGTCGCAAGACTTTAAATTCAAGATCGAACTGTAGAGTTTGATCCTGGCTCAGATTGAACGCTGGCGGCATGCCTTACACATGCAAGTCGAACGGTAACAGGTCTTCGGATGCTGACGAGTGGCGAACGGGTGAGTAATACATCGGAACGTGCCTAGTAGTGGGGGATAACTACTCGAAAGAGTGGCTAATACCGCATGAGATCTACGGATGAAAGCAGGGGATCGCAAGACCTTGTGCTACTAGAGCGGCCGATGGCAGATTAGGTAGTTGGTGGGATAAAAGCTTACCAAGCCGACGATCTGTAGCTGGTCTGAGAGGACGATCAGCCACACTGGGACTGAGACACGGCCCAGACTCCTACGGGAGGCAGCAGTGGGGAATTTTGGACAATGGGCGCAAGCCTGATCCAGCAATGCCGCGTGCAGGATGAAGGCCTTCGGGTTGTAAACTGCTTTTGTACGGAACGAAAAGCCCTGGGTTAATACCCTGGGGTCATGACGGTACCGTAAGAATAAGCACCGGCTAACTACGTGCCAGCAGCCGCGGTAATACGTAGGGTGCAAGCGTTAATCGGAATTACTGGGCGTAAAGCGTGCGCAGGCGGTTTTGTAAGACAGAGGTGAAATCCCCGGGCTCAACCTGGGAACTGCCTTTGTGACTGCAAGGCTAGAGTACGGCAGAGGGGGATGGAATTCCGCGTGTAGCAGTGAAATGCGTAGATATGCGGAGGAACACCGATGGCGAAGGCAATCCCCTGGGCCTGTACTGACGCTCATGCACGAAAGCGTGGGGAGCAAACAGGATTAGATACCCTGGTAGTCCACGCCCTAAACGATGTCAACTGGTTGTTGGGTCTTAACTGACTCAGTAACGAAGCTAACGCGTGAAGTTGACCGCCTGGGGAGTACGGCCGCAAGGTTGAAACTCAAAGGAATTGACGGGGACCCGCACAAGCGGTGGATGATGTGGTTTAATTCGATGCAACGCGAAAAACCTTACCCACCTTTGACATGTACGGAATCCTTTAGAGATAGAGGAGTGCTCGAAAGAGAGCCGTAACACAGGTGCTGCATGGCTGTCGTCAGCTCGTGTCGTGAGATGTTGGGTTAAGTCCCGCAACGAGCGCAACCCTTGCCATTAGTTGCTACGAAAGGGCACTCTAATGGGACTGCCGGTGACAAACCGGAGGAAGGTGGGGATGACGTCAAGTCCTCATGGCCCTTATAGGTGGGGCTACACACGTCATACAATGGCTGGTACAAAGGGTTGCCAACCCGCGAGGGGGAGCTAATCCCATAAAGCCAGTCGTAGTCCGGATCGCAGTCTGCAACTCGACTGCGTGAAGTCGGAATCGCTAGTAATCGTGGATCAGAATGTCACGGTGAATACGTTCCCGGGTCTTGTACACACCGCCCGTCACACCATGGGAGCGGGTCTCGCCAGAAGTAGGTAGCCTAACCGCAAGGAGGGCGCTTACCACGGCGGGGTTCGTGACTGGGGTGAAGTCGTAACAAGGTAGCCGTATCGGAAGGTGCGGCTGGATCACCTCCTTTCTGGAAAATGAAGCAGTTCAAGTTTGAACGCCCACACTTATCGGTTGTTGGATGGCAACTGTTGGAGCGCAAGTTCTGATGGATTGGGTCTGTAGCTCAGCTGGTTAGAGCACTGTGTTGATAACGCAGGGGTCGTTGGTTCGAGCCCAACTAGACCCACCAAACTTCCAATGCGAAAAACCCGATGGGGGATTAGCTCAGCTGGGAGAGCACCTGCTTTGCAAGCAGGGGGTCGTCGGTTCGATCCCGTCATCCTCCACCAAGGATTGGTTAGAAAATGATAGCGCCGAATGGTGCTATAATCGTTGGCTCACCTCAATACAAAAGCAGTCTTGCAAAGACTGCTTTTGTATTGATCGATCCGATCAATAGGCTGTTCTTTAAAAATTCATAGAGTCGAAATCAGCGTTGCTGGCGGAAAGCATGAAACATTGCACCGTGCCGCCAGCAACTATTTGATTGCGTCACACGAATTCAACTAATGAATTCGATGTAATGACGAATCATTCTCTAGGCTGTGTCCGAAAGGATGCAACCGAAGAATCATTCACATTACGGCATAACGCGTGAGGTGCAAGACCTCACCAGTCTTTGAACTCGAAATGGCGAGCTCTGGCAACAGAGATCAAAGTTATAGGGTCAAGTGACTAAGAGCATATGGTGGATGCCTTGGCGATTACAGGCGAAGAAAGACGTGATAGCCTGCGATAAGCTTCGGGGAGCTGGCAAATAAGCTTTGATCCGGAGATTTCTGAATGGGGAAACCCACCCGCAAGGGTATCGTTAGCTGAATACATAGGCTAACGAGGCGAACCTGGAGAACTGAAACATCTAAGTACCCAGAGGAAAAGACATCAACCGAGATTCCGATAGTAGTGGCGAGCGAATTCGGAGGAGCCTTCTAGTGATAGCACGACGGTTAACAAAACGGAATGGAAAGTCCGGCCATAGTAGGTGATAGCCCTGTATGTGAAAACTGACGTGTGGTACTGAGCTAGAGAAAAGTAGGGCGGGACACGTGTAATCCTGTCTGAATATGGGGGGACCATCCTCCAAGGCTAAATACTCGTAATCGACCGATAGTGAACCAGTACCGTGAGGGAAAGGCGAAAAGAACCCCGGGAGGGGAGTGAAATAGATCCTGAAACCGTATGCTTACAAAAAGTCGGAGCCTCGAAAGGGGTGACGGCGTACCTTTTGTATAATGGGTCAGCGACTTACATTCAGTGGCAAGCTTAACCGAATAGGGAAGGCGTAGAGAAATCGAGTCCGAATAGGGCGTTCAGTCGCTGGGTGTAGACCCGAAACCAAGTGATCTAACCATGGCCAGGATGAAGGTGCCGTAACAGGTACTGGAGGTCCGAACCGACTGATGTTGCAAAATCAGCGGATGAGCTGTGGTTAGGGGTGAAAGGCTAAACAAACTTGGAAATAGCTGGTTCTCTCCGAAAACTATTTAGGTAGTGCCTCAAGTATTACCTGCGGGGGTAGAGCACTGTTTTGGCTAGGGGGTCATGGCGACTTACCAAACCAAGGCAAACTCCGAATACCGCAGAGTACAGCTTGGGAGACAGAGCACCGGGTGCTAACGTCCGGACTCAAGAGGGAAACAACCCAGACCGCCAGCTAAGGTCCCTAAAATTGGCTAAGTGGGAAACGAAGTGGGAAGGCTAAAACAGTCAGGATGTTGGCTTAGAAGCAGCCATCATTTAAAGAAAGCGTAATAGCTCACTGATCGAGTCGTCCTGCGCGGAAGATGTAACGGGGCTAAGCCAGTTACCGAAGCTGCGGATGTGCAATTTATTGCACGTGGTAGGAGAGCGTTCTGTAAGCCTGTGAAGGTGTCTGGTAACGGATGCTGGAGGTATCAGAAGTGCGAATGCTGACATGAGTAGCGTTAAAGGGGGTGAAAAGCCCCCTCGCCGTAAGCGCAAGGTTTCCTACGCAACGTTCATCGGCGTAGGGTGAGTCGGCCCCTAAGGCGAGGCAGAGATGCGTAGCTGATGGGAAACAGGTCAATATTCCTGTACCGATCAATAGTGCGATGTGGGGACGGAGAAGGTTAGCTCAGCCAACTGTTGGAATAGTTGGTTCAAGCCTGTAGTCGTGCCCGGTAGGCAAATCCGCCGGGCTGAGATGAGGGGTGATAACGAGTGTGCTTGCACACGAAGTGAGTGATACCCTGCTTCCAGGAAAAGCCACTAAGCTTCAGCTATTGACGACCGTACCGCAAACCGACACTGGTGCGCGAGATGAGTATTCTAAGGCGCTTGAGAGAACTCAGGAGAAGGAACTCGGCAAATTGATACCGTAACTTCGGGAGAAGGTATGCCCCTAGTAAGTGAAGTTGAACAAACGGAGCTCAACGGGGTTGCAAAAAATCGGTGGCTGCGACTGTTTAATAAAAACACAGCACTCTGCAAACACGAAAGTGGACGTATAGGGTGTGACGCCTGCCCGGTGCTGGAAGATTAAATGATGGGGTGCAAGCTCTTGATTGAAGTCCCAGTAAACGGCGGCCGTAACTATAACGGTCCTAAGGTAGCGAAATTCCTTGTCGGGTAAGTTCCGACCTGCACGAATGGCGTAACGATGGCCACACTGTCTCCTCCTGAGACTCAGCGAAGTTGAAATGTTTGTGATGATGCAATCTCCCCGCGGAAAGACGGAAAGACCCCATGAACCTTTACTGTAGCTTTGTATTGGACTTTGAACGGATCTGTGTAGGATAGGTGGGAGGCTTTGAAGCCAGGACGCTAGTTCTGGTGGAGCCGACGTTGAAATACCACCCTGGTGCGTTTGAGGTTCTAACCTAGGTCCATTATCTGGATCGGGGACAGTGCATGGTAGGCAGTTTGACTGGGGCGGTCTCCTCCCAAAGCGTAACGGAGGAGTTCGAAGGTACGCTAGGTACGGTCGGACATCGTGCTAATAGTGCAATGGCATAAGCGTGCTTAACTGCGAGACTGACAAGTCGAGCAGATGCGAAAGCAGGACATAGTGATCCGGTGGTTCTGTATGGAAGGGCCATCGCTCAACGGATAAAAGGTACTCTGGGGATAACAGGCTGATACCGCCCAAGAGTTCATATCGACGGCGGTGTTTGGCACCTCGATGTCGGCTCATCTCATCCTGGGGCTGTAGTCGGTCCCAAGGGTATGGCTGTTCGCCATTTAAAGAGGTACGTGAGCTGGGTTTAAAACGTCGTGAGACAGTTTTGTCCCTATCTTCCGTGGGCGCTGCAGATTTGAGGAAGCCTGCTCCTAGTACGAGAGGACCGGAGTGGACACACCTCTGGTGTACCTGTTGTCACGCCAGTGGCATCGCAGGGTAGCTACGTGTGGAAGAGATAACCGCTGAAAGCATCTAAGCGGGAAACTCGTTTCAAGATAAGATCTGCCGGGGCCTTGAGCCCCCTGAAGGGTCGTTGTAGACCACGACGTTGATAGGCTGGGTGTGGAAGCGCAGTAATGCGTTAAGCTAACCAGTACTAATTGCCCGTGAGGCTTGACCCTATAACTTTGATACTGCTGTGCAGTGTTCAAAAGACTTTATGCCCATGTGCGCAATCAAATAAAAGCTGATTAGGCTCTATGAATTTGCGAGGTAGCGATGAGCTGCTTTGCGACAAGTTATGCCTGGTGACCATAGCAAGTTGGCCCCACTCCTTCCCATCCCGAACAGGACAGTGAAACGACTTTGCGCCGATGATAGTGCGGATTCCCGTGTGAAAGTAGGTCATCGCCAGGCTCTTACAGCAAGAAACGCCCAGTCGAGCGACTGGGCGTTTTCTCTTCCCTTCAGGTGCTTGTAAAGCGCTGTTGAGGTGAAAAGAAAACGTTAAAAGCGTTTTTGCACTGCGAAAGTGGTGCTACAATACAAGGCTTCGCTGATCACGGCGAAGCAAGAAATCTTGAAGTAATTCAGGTTTGCATCTTTAAAAAGATACAGCCGATAAGCGTGGGCGTTTGAAGGCGAATTGCCAAGTTCTTTGGAACTAAAAACAAACGCTCATGGAAATAGAGAAGTGAAGTTCACTTCAATTCCGTTTTTTATGAGTGAGTCGCAAGACTTTAAATTCAAGATCGAACTGTAGAGTTT
Source organism: Comamonas aquatica (assembly GCF_018064205.1). NCBI lineage: Bacteria > Pseudomonadati > Pseudomonadota > Betaproteobacteria > Burkholderiales > Comamonadaceae > Comamonas > Comamonas aquatica. The sequence goes on from NZ_CP072916.1 coordinate 3,963,945, forward strand.
GATCCTGGCTCAGATTGAACGCTGGCGGCATGCCTTACACATGCAAGTCGAACGGTAACAGGTCTTCGGATGCTGACGAGTGGCGAACGGGTGAGTAATACATCGGAACGTGCCTAGTAGTGGGGATAACTACTCGAAAGAGTGGCTAATACCGCATGAGATCTACGGATGAAAGCAGGGGATCGCAAGACCTTGTGCTACTAGAGCGGCCGATGGCAGATTAGGTAGTTGGTGGGATAAAAGCTTACCAAGCCGACGATCTGTAGCTGGTCTGAGAGGACGATCAGCCACACTGGGACTGAGACACGGCCCAGACTCCTACGGGAGGCAGCAGTGGGGAATTTTGGACAATGGGCGCAAGCCTGATCCAGCAATGCCGCGTGCAGGATGAAGGCCTTCGGGTTGTAAACTGCTTTTGTACGGAACGAAAAGCCCTGGGTTAATACCCTGGGGTCATGACGGTACCGTAAGAATAAGCACCGGCTAACTACGTGCCAGCAGCCGCGGTAATACGTAGGGTGCAAGCGTTAATCGGAATTACTGGGCGTAAAGCGTGCGCAGGCGGTTTTGTAAGACAGAGGTGAAATCCGGCTCAACCTGGGAACTGCCTTTGTGACTGCAAGGCTAGAGTACGGCAGAGGGGGATGGAATTCCGCGTGTAGCAGTGAAATGCGTAGATATGCGGAGGAACACCGATGGCGAAGGCAATCCCCTGGGCCTGTACTGACGCTCATGCACGAAAGCGTGGGGAGCAAACAGGATTAGATACCCTGGTAGTCCACGCCCTAAACGATGTCAACTGGTTGTTGGGTCTTAACTGACTCAGTAACGAAGCTAACGCGTGAAGTTGACCGCCTGGGGAGTACGGCCGCAAGGTTGAAACTCAAAGGAATTGACGGGGACCCGCACAAGCGGTGGATGATGTGGTTTAATTCGATGCAACGCGAAAAACCTTACCCACCTTTGACATGTACGGAATCCTTTAGAGATAGAGGAGTGCTCGAAAGAGAGCCGTAACACAGGTGCTGCATGGCTGTCGTCAGCTCGTGTCGTGAGATGTTGGGGTTAAGTCCCGCAACGAGCGCAACCCTTGCCATTAGTTGCTACGAAAGGGCACTCTAATGGGACTGCCGGTGACAAACCGGAGGAAGGTGGGGGATGACGTCAAGTCCTCATGGCCCTTATAGGTGGGGCTACACACGTCATACAATGGCTGGTACAAAGGGTTGCCAACCCGCGAGGGGGAGCTAATCCCATAAAGCCAGTCGTAGTCCGGATCGCAGTCTGCAACTCGACTGCGTGAAGTCGGAATCGCTAGTAATCGTGGATCAGAATGTCACGGTGAATACGTTCCCGGGGTCTTGTACACACCGCCCGTCACACCATGGGAGGGGTCTCGCCAGAAGTAGGTAGCCTAACCGCAAGGAGGGCGCTTACCACGGCGGGGTTCGTGACTGGGGTGAAGTCGTAACAAGGTAGCCGTATCGGAAGGTGCGGCTGGATCACCTCCTTTCTGGAAAATGAAGCAGTTCAAGTTTGAACGCCCACACTTATCGGTTGTTGGGATGGCAACTGTTGGAGCGCAAGTTCTGATGGATTGGGTCTGTAGCTCAGCTGGTTAGAGCACTGTGTTGATAACGCAGGGGTCGTTGGTTCGAGCCCAACTAGACCCACCAAACTTCCAATGCGAAAAACCGATGGGGGATTAGCTCAGCTGGGAGAGCACCTGCTTTGCAAGCAGGGGGTCGTCGGTTCGATCCCGTCATCCTCCACCCAAGGATTGGTTAGAAATGATAGCGCCGAAGTGGTGCTATAATCGTTGGCTCACCTCAATACAAAAGCAGTCTTGCAAAGACTGCTTTTGTATTGATCGATCCGATCAATAGGCTGTTCTTTAAAAATTCATAGAGTCGAAATCAGCGTTGCTGGGCGGAAAGCATGGAAACATTGCACCGTGCCGCCAGCAACTATTTGATTGGCGTCACACGAATTCAACTAATGAATTCGATGTAATGACGAATCATCTCTAGGCTGGTCCGAAAGGATGCAACCGAAGAATCATTCACATTACGGCATAACGCGTGAGGTGCAAGACCTCACCAGTCTTTGAACTCGAAATGGCGAGCTCTGGCAAACAGAGATCAAAGTTATAGGGTCAAGTGGACTAAGGAGCATATGGTGGATGCCTTGGCGATACAGGCGAAGAAAGACGTGATAGCCTGCGATAAGCTTCGGGGAGCTGGCAAATAAGCTTTGATCCGGAGATTTCTGAATGGGGAAACCCACCCGCAAGGGTATCGTTAGCTGAAACATAGGCTAACGAGGCGAACCTGGAGAACTGAAACATCTAAGTACCCAGAGGAAAAGACATCAACCGAGATTCCGATGTAGTGGCGAGCGAATTCGGAGGAGCCTTCTAGTGATAGCACGACGGTTAACAAAACGGAATGGGAAAGTCCGGCCATAGTAGGTGATAGCCCTGTATGTGAAAACTGACGTGTGGTACTGAGCTAGAGAAAAGTAGGGCGGGACACGTGTAATCCTGTCTGAATATGGGGGGACCATCCTCCAAGGCTAAATACTCGTAATCGACGATAGTGAACCAGTACCGTGAGGGAAAGGCGAAAAGAACCCCGGAGGGGAGTGAAATAGATCCTGAACCGTTATGCTTACAAAAGTCGGAGCCTCGAAAGGGGTGACGGCGTCCTTTGTATAATGGGTCAGCGACTTACATTCAGTGGCAAGCTTAACCGAATAGGAAGGCGTAGAGAAATCGAGTCCGATAGGGCGTTCAGTCGCTGGGGGTAGACCCGAACCAAGTGATCTAACCATGGCCAGGATGAAGGTGCCGTAACAGGTACTGGAGGTCCGAACCGACTGATGTTGCAAAATCAGCGGATGAGCTGTGGTTAGGGGGTGAAAGGCTAAACAAACTTGGAATAGCTGGTTCTCTCCGAAACTATTAGGTAGTGCCTCAAGTATTACCTGCGGGGTAGAGCACTGTTTTGGCTAGGGGGTCATGGCGACTTACCAAACCAAGGCAACTCCGAATACCGCAGAGTACAGCTTGGGAGACAGAGCACCGGTGCTAACGTCCGGACTCAAGAGGGAAACAACCCAGACGCCAGCTAAGGTCCCTAAAATTGGCTAAGTGGGAAACGAAGTGGGAAGGCTAAAACAGTCAGGATGTTGGCTTAGAAGCAGCCATCATTTAAAGAAAGCGTAATAGCTCACTGATCGAGTCGTCCTGCGCGGAAGATGTAACGGGCTAAGCCAGTTACCGAAGCTGCGGATGTGCAATTTATTGCACGTGGTAGGAGAGCGTTCTGTAAGCCTGTGAAGGTGTCTGGTAACGGATGCTGGAGGTATCAGAAGTGCGAATGCTGACATGAGTAGCGTTAAAGGGGGTGAAAAGCCCCCTCGCCGTAAGCGCAAGGTTTCCTACGCACGTTTCATCGGCGTAGGGTGAGTCGGCCCTAAGGCGAGGCAGAGATGCGTAGCTGATGGGAAACAGTCAATATTCCTGTACGATCAATAGTGCGATGTGGGGACGGAGAAGTTAGCTCAGCCAACTGTTGGAAGTTGGTTCAAGCTGTAGTCGTGCCGGTAGGCAAATCCGCCGGGCTGAGATGAGGGGTGATAACGAGTGTGCTTGCACCGAAGTGAGTGATACCCTGCTTCCAGGAAAAGCCACTAAGCTTCAGCTATTGACGACCGTACCGCAAACCGACACTGGTTGCGCGAGATGAGTATTTCTAAGGCGCTTGAGAGAATCAGGAGAAGGAACTCGGCAAATTGATACCGTAACTTCGGGAGAAGGTATGCCCTAGTAAGTGAAGTTGAACAACGGAGCTCACGGGGTTGCAAAAAATCGGTGGCTGCGACTGTTTAATAAAACACAGCACTCTGCAAACCGAAAGTGGACGTATAGGGTGTGACGCTGCCCGGTGCTGGAAGATTAAATGATGGGGTGCAAGCTCTTGATTGAAGTCCCAGTAACGGCGGCCGTACTATAACGGTCCTAAGGTAGCGAAATTCCTTGTCGGGTAGTTCCGACCTGCACGAATGGCGTAACGATGGCCACACTGTCTCCTCCTGAGACTCAGCGAAGTTGAATGTTTGTGATGATGCAATCTCCCGCGGAAAGACGGAAAGACCCCATGAACCTTTACTGTAGCTTTGTATTGGACTTTGAACGGATCTGTGTAGGATAGGTGGGAGGCTTTGAAGCCAGGACGCTAGTTCTGGTGGAGCGACGTTGAAATACCCCCTGGTGCGTTTGAGGTTCTAACCTAGGTCCATTATCTGGGATCGGGGACAGTGCATGGTAGGCAGTTTGACTGGGGCGGTCTCCTCCCAAGCGTACGGGGAGTTCGAAGGTACGCTAGGTACGGTCGGACATCGTGCTAATAGTGCAATGGCATAGCGTGCTTAACTGCGAGACTGACAAGTCGAGCAGATGCGAAAGCAGGACATAGTGATCCGGTGGTTCTGTATGGAAGGGCCATCGCTCAACGGATAAAAGGTACTCTGGGGATAACAGGCTGATACCGCCCAAGAGTTCATATCGACGGCGGTGTTTGGCACCTCGATGTCGGCTCATCTCATCCTGGGGCTGTAGTCGGTCCCAAGGTATGGCTGTTCGCCATTTAAAGAGGTACGTGAGCTGGGTTTAAAACGTCGTGAGACAGTTTTGTCCCTATCTTCCGTGGGCGCTGCAGATTTGAGGAAGCCTGCTCCTAGTACGAGAGGACCGGAGTGGACACACCTCTGGTGTACCTGTTGTCACGCCAGTGGCATCGCAGGGTAGCTAACGTGTGGGAAGAGATAACCCGCTGAAAGCATCTAAGCGGGAAACTCGTTTCAAGATAAGATCTGCCGGGGCCTTGAGCCCCCTGAAGGGTCGTTGTAGACCACGACGTTGATAGGCTGGGTGTGGAAGCGCAGTAATGCGTTAAGCTAACCAGTACTAATTGCCCGTGAGGCTTGACCCTATAACTTTGATACTGCTGTGCAGTGTTCAAAAGACTTTATGCCCATGTGCGCAATCAATAAAGCTGATTAGGCTCTATGAATTTGCGAGGGTAGCGATGAGCTGCTTTGCGACAAGTTATGCCTGGTGACCATAGCAAGTTGGCCCCACTCCTTCCCATCCCGAACAGGACAGTGAAACGACTTTGCGCCGATGATAGTGCGGATTCCCGTGTGAAAGTAGGTCATCGCCAGGCTCTTACAGCGACAA